>NZ_JBITSN010000014.1:0-217045 GCF_044540975.1 Streptomyces sp. NPDC085927 | reverse complement strand
TGGGGGGGGGGGGGGGGGGGTGCCCGGGGGGGGGGGGGGGGGTTGGCGGGGGGGGGGGGGGGGGGGGGGGGGGGGGGGGGGGGGGGGGGGGGGTCCGGGGGGGGGGGGGGGGGGGGGGGGCCCCCCCCCCCCCCCCGCCGCCTCACCCGTCGAACAGGACGGACAGGACCGCCAGCAGCACCATCGGCACCGGGACGAGTCCCGCGCTCGTCGCCCAGTAGCGCCCCGGCCGGGGGCACGACGCCGGGCGGACCAGCTGGTTCAGCGGGATCCACAGGGCGAGGAAGACCGCCCACACCAAAACCAGGAGCATCACCCAGGGGAGCATGCCGTCGTTGTCCGTGGGCTCCCTGGAGACGAGGCCCAGTCCCGCCAGGGGGTAACTCACCACGAACATCATCGACAGCCACAGCGGCACCACGGCCACGACCCCGAGGACCAGGTTGACGGCCAGCGGAGCGCCCCATCGTCTGAGCTGTCGCATGCCCAATCCCCTTGTCCTTGAGGGGAATCACCCTAGGGAACGGGCGTCGCCGTCGTTCCGGCGGGGAGGAAATCCAAGCCCCCTCTGGACATACCGTGAGGTTAGGCTACCCTAAGCCCTGCCTCGGGTCCGAGGCTCCGCAGGCCCGCATCCCACGGCTCCGTACGCACGAAAGCAGACCCGCCCATGTCGAACGCCAGAACCGCCCGCTTCTCCCGTCGCGGCATCCTCGCCGCCGGTGGCGCCCTCGGACTCGGTGCCGTGCTCGCGGCCTGCGGGGACGGCGACGCCAAGAGCGGCGGCTCGGACTCGTCGGCGGCTGCCGGGAAGTCCGGTCCCTGGTCCTTCAAGGACGACCGCGGCACGACGGTGAAGCTGGACAAGGTGCCCGCGAACATCGTGGCGTTCACCGGTGTCGCCGCCGCGCTCCACGACTACGGCGTCCAGGTCAAGGGCGTCTTCGGTCCGACGAAGACCAAGGACGGCAAGGCCGACGTCCAGGCCGGCGACCTGGACATCAGCAAGGTGACGATCCTGGGCAACGTCTGGGACCAGTTCAACGTCGAGAAGTACGCGACGCTCGCCCCCGAGGTCCTCGTCTCGACCACGTTCGACGACGCGGGCACCCTCTGGTTCGTCCCCGAGACGTCCAAGGAGAAGATCGCCAAGCTCGCCCCGAGCGTCGCCGTCTCCGTCTACGACCGCCAGCTGACCGCGTCGCTGGAGCGCATGTGGGAGCTGGCCGAGTCGCTGGGCGGCGACATGAAGGCCGCCAGGGTCACCGACGCGAAGAAGCGCTTCGAGGAGGCCTCCGAGCGGCTGCGCAAGGCCGCGAAGGCCAACCCCGACATCAAGGTGATGGCCGGCTCCGCGAGCCCGGAGCTGTTCTACGTCTCCGGCACCAACCTCTCGGTCGACCTGGAGTACTACAAGGCCCTCGGGGTGAACTTCGTCGAGCCGACGGAGAAGGCCAAGGAGCCCACCGGCGGCTGGTTCGAGAGCCTGAGCTGGGAGAACGTCGACAAGCACAAGGCCGACGTCATCATCATGGACGACCGCTCCTCGGCCATGCAGCCCGCCGACATCACCGAGGCGACCTGGAAGAAGCTGCCCGCGGTCAAGGCCGGCCAGGTCATCGGGCGTTCCGCCGAGCCGATCCTGTCCTACGACAAGTGCGTCCCGCAGATCGAGGCCCTCGCCGAGGCCATCGAGAAGGCCAAGAAGGTCAGCTGACCCTTCCCGCCCTCCCCCGTCACCGGAGCCGTCCGTGACCACTGCCGTAGCCGCCCCGTTCCGCTCCTCCTCCCTCCAGGCCGCCGGAACGAGGCGGCTCGGCCCGTCCCTGACCCGGGACAGCACGAGCCGGTCGTGCCGGCCGGGCCCGGAGGGGGGTCCCCCCGCTCGGGTGAAGCCGGGCATGGAGGGTCGTGGTGGCAGGGCCGACGTGAACCCCCCGACGACGTGCGCGCGGTGATGCGGTCGTACATCCCGCGGGGCCTGCGCACGGACGCCGAGGGCCGCACCACCGAGGACGGCATCGGCTTCGTGCCGCACGGCGTCGTTCCGGGGGCCGGCGGGGCGGCGGCCGGCCCCTCCTCCCGCCGGGCCCCCGCGCCGCCGCCGGCGACCGGGCGGCCCGTTACCGGCCGCCCCAGGACACGGACCTCGTCCTGCACCGGGCCGACGAAACCGCGCTGCCGGTGACCGTCGCCGCCCTCACCCCACCCCCCGCCTGCCGAGCGGCCGTACGCGTGGCTCCCGGGCGAGTCCGGCCGCGTGAAGCAGCTGCGGTGGCGCTTCGCCGGCGAGTGCGGTCCCGGCCGCCGGCGCGTCGCCTTCGCGGGGTGCCGCCGCAGCGGTCCGGCGGAGGTGCGGCTGCCCGAACAGCGTTGGCAGCAACGCCACTTGGGCTCGTTTCACACCTCGTGAGGGAGTGAGGACGGTCACGGCGGCAACAGGAATGAAACGCAGATGATTAGGTTAGGCTCGCCTAAGTAAAAACGGGCCGCACCGCGGCGCGCCCGCTCCCTCCCCGCACCGGACCGTCCCCACCGGAGGCCCCCACATGCGCTCGCACCTGCTCAACGACACCACCGCGGAGCACTATCGCCGCTCCGTGACCGAAGGAGTCGAGCGGGTGGCAGCCAAACTCGCCACCACAGAACGTCCGTTCACCGGCGTCACGGTCGATGCCCTCGCCCCCGTCATCGAGCGGATCGATCTCGACCGGCCGCTGCACGACACCACCGCGGTGCTGGACGAACTGGAGGACGTCTACCTCCGGGACGCGGTCTACTTCCACCACCCCCGCTACCTCGCCCATCTCAACTGCCCGGTCGTCATCCCGGCCCTGCTCGGCGAGGCCGTGCTCTCCGCCGTCAACTCCTCCCTGGACACCTGGGACCAGTCGGCCGGCGGCACCCTCATCGAGCGCAAACTGATCGACTGGACCGCCGCCCGGATCGGTCTCGGCGGCGCCGCCGACGGGGTGTTCACCTCCGGCGGGACCCAGTCCAACCTCCAGGCGCTGCTGCTGGCCCGCGAGGAGGCGAAGACCCGCGATCTCGCGGGCCTGCGCATCTTCACCTCCGAGGTCAGCCACTTCAGCGTGCAGAAGTCCGCGAAACTGCTCGGCCTCGGACCGGACGCCGTGGTGTCGATCCCCGTCGACCACGACCAGCGGATGCAGACCGTGGCCCTCGCCCGCGAACTGGCGCGCTGCGCCGAGGACGGCCGGGTCCCCATGGCCGTCGTCGCCACCGCCGGCAGCACCGACTTCGGCTCCATCGACCCGCTGCCCGAGATCGCCGAACTGTGCGCGCAGTACGGCGTCTGGATGCACGTGGACGCCGCCTACGGCTGCGGGCTCCTCGCCTCGCTGAAGCACCGGGACCGCATCAACGGCATCGAGCACGCGGACTCGGTCACCGTCGACTACCACAAGTCCTTCTTCCAGCCGGTGAGTTCGTCCGCCGTACTGGTCCGGGACGCGGCCACGCTGCGGCACGCCACCTACTACGCGGAGTACCTCAACCCGCGCCGCATGGTGACCGAGCGCATCCCCAACCAGGTGGACAAGTCCCTGCAGACCACCCGCCGTTTCGACGCGCTGAAACTGTGGATGACGCTGCGCGTGATGGGTGCCGACGGCATCGGCCGGCTCTTCGACGAGGTCTGCGACCTGGCCCGGGACGGCTGGCAGCTGCTCGCCGCCGACCCGCGCTTCGACGTGGTCGTCGAGCCGTCGCTGTCCACGCTCGTCTTCCGGTACATCCCGGCCGCGGTCACCGACCCCGCGAGCATCGACCGCGCCAACCTCTACGCCCGCAAGGCCCTGTTCGCCTCCGGTGACGCGGTCGTCGCGGGCACGAAGGTCGCGGGGCGCCACTACCTGAAGTTCACCCTGCTGAACCCCGAAACCACGACGGCCGACATCACCGCCGTCCTCGACCTGATCGCCGGCCACGCCGAGCAGTACCTGGGAGAGTCCCTTGAGCGCGCATCCTGAAGCCCCGGACACCACCTACGACTTCGTCGGTATCGGGCTGGGCCCCTTCAACCTCGGCCTCGCCTGCCTCACCGAGCCCATCGGTGAACTCAGCGGCGTCTTCCTGGAGTCCAAGCCGGACTTCGAGTGGCACGCCGGGATGTTCCTCGACGGCGCCCACCTCCAGACGCCGTTCATGTCGGACCTGGTCACCCTCGCCGACCCGACGTCCCCGTACTCCTTCCTCAACTACCTGAAGGAGAAGGGCCGGCTGTACCCGTTCTACATCCGCGAGAACTTCTACCCGCTGCGCGTCGAGTACGACGACTACTGCCGCTGGGCCGCCGCGCGGCTGAGCAGCATCCGCTTCTCCACCACCGTCACCGAGGTGACGTACGACGAGGCGGAGGAACTGTACGCCGTACGGACGCGGGAGGGCGTCACCTACCGCGCCCGGCGGCTGGTGCTCGGCACCGGGACCGTGCCGTTCGTGCCCGAGGTGTGCCGGGGCCTGGACGGCGGCCTGTTCCACACCTCGCAGTACATGCACCGCAAGGCGGAGCTGCAGGAGAAGGAGTCGGTCACGATCGTCGGCAGCGGGCAGAGCGCCGCCGAGATCTACCACGAACTGCTCTCCGAGATCGACGCCCACGGCTACCAGCTCAACTGGGTCACGCGCTCCCCGCGGTTCTTCCCGCTGGAGTACACCAAGCTGACCCTGGAGATGACGTCCCCGGACTACATCGACTACTTCCGGGCGCTGCCCGAGGAGACCCGCTACCGGCTGGAGAAGGAGCAGAAGGGCCTGTTCAAGGGCATCAACTCGGAGCTGATCGACGCGATCTTCGACCTGCTGTACCAGAAGAACGTCAGCAGCGGCGGCCGTCCCGTCCCCACCCGGCTGATCGGCAACTCCACGCTGACCGGGGCGCGTCACGAGGGCGGCGCGTACACGCTCGGCTTCCACCAGGACGAGCAGGACAAGGACTACGAGATCCGCACCGAGGGCCTGGTGCTGGCCACCGGCTACCACTACGAGCCGCCGGCCTTCCTCGACCCGGTCCGCGGCCGTATCCGCTTCGACGGCCACGGCCGGTTCGACGTGGCCCGCAACTACTCCATCGACGTGACCGGCCGGGGCGTGTTCCTGCAGAACGCGGGCGTCCACACGCACAGCGTCACCAGCCCCGACCTGGGCATGGGCCCGTACCGCAACAGCTGCATCATCCGCGAGCTGCTCGGCACCGAGTACTACCCCGTCGAGAAGTCCATCGCCTTCCAGGAGTTCACCGTATGAGCACCACCGGCACCGGCCTGCGGACCGCGCTGGGCACCTTCGGTGTCCGCCCGCTCGACCCGCTGAAGGACGCCGAACTGCTGCACTCCTGGGTCACCCATCCCAAGGCGGCCTTCTGGATGATGCAGGACGCGAAACCGGAGGACGTCGAGCGCGAGTACCTGCGGATCGCGGCCGACGAGCACCACCACGCCCTGCTGGGCCTGCACGACGGCGTCCCCGCCTTCCTGATGGAGACGTACGACCCCGTCCACCGCGAGCTGACCGGGCTGTACGAGCCGGAGCCCGGGGACGTCGGCATGCACTTCCTGGTCGCGCCGACCGGCACCCCGCTGCACGGCTTCACCCGGGCCGTGATCACCGCCGTCCTCGCGCACATCTTCGACGACCCGGCGGCCCTGCGGGTCGTCGTCGAACCGGACGTGTCCAACAAGGCGGTCCAGGCCCTGAACGAGGCCGTGGGCTTCGTTCCCGTACGCGAGATCGACAAACCGGAGAAGAAGGCGTTGCTGAGCTTCTGCACCCGTGAACAGTTCGCCGCGGCCACGGGGGTGACCATATGAGCCTCACCGACAGGGGCCCCGCCGGCGCGGGCCTCGCCGCCGCCGTGGACCACCTGACCCCCGAGCACTGGGAGAGGGCCAACCGTCTGCTGCTCCGCAAGGCGCTCGCCGAGTTCGCCCACGAGCGGCTGATCACGCCGGAGCCCGCCCCGCACCAGGCGGACGGGTACGTCGTGCGCAGCGACGACGGGCTGACCGAGTACCGCTTCACCGCCGTCCGCCGCGCCCTGGACCACTGGCAGGTCGCCGCCGAATCCGTCACCCGGCACCGCGGCGGCAGCGAACTCCCGCTCGCCGCGCTGGACTTCTTCATCGAGCTGCAGAAGTCGCTGGGGCTGAGCGACGAGGTCCTGCCGGTGTACCTGGAGGAGATCTCCTCCACCCTCTCCGGCACCTGCTACAAGCTGGCCAAACCCGCCGTCACCTCGGCCGAGCTGGTGGACGCCGGTTTCCAGGCCGTCGAGACCGGCATGACCGAGGGCCACCCCTGCTTCGTCGCCAACAACGGGCGCCTCGGCTTCGGCATCCACGAGTACCGGGCCTACGCGCCGGAGACGGCGAACCCGGTGCGGCTGGTGTGGCTGGCCGCGCACCGCTCCCGGGCCGCGTTCACCGCCGGCGTCGGCATCGAGTACGAGTCGTTCCTGCGGCAGGAACTGGGCGGGGACACCGTCGAGCGCTTCCACCGGACCCTCACCGAACAGGGACTCGACCCGGCCGACTACCTGTTCGTCCCCGTCCACCCCTGGCAGTGGTGGAACAAGCTCGCCGTCACCTTCGCCGCCGAGGTCGCCCGCCGTCACCTGGTGTGCCTGGGCGAGGGCGACGACGAGTACCTGGCCCAGCAGTCCATCCGTACCTTCTTCAACCGGTCCGACCCGCGGAAGCACTATGTGAAGACGGCCCTGTCCGTCCTCAACATGGGCTTCATGCGCGGGCTCTCGGCCGCGTACATGGAGGCCACCCCGGCGATCAACGACTGGCTGGCCCAGCTGATCGAGAACGACCCGGTGCTGCGGTCGACCGGGCTGACGGTCATCCGGGAACGGGCCGCGGTCGGCTACCGGCACCTGGAGTACGAGAAGGCCACCGACCGCTACTCGCCGTACCGCAAGATGCTGGCCGCGCTGTGGCGGGAGAGTCCGGTGGCGTCGCTGCGGGAGGGCGAGTCCCTCGTCACGATGGCCTCGCTGCTCCATGTGGACCACGAGGGGACGTCCTTCGCGGGCGCGCTGATCGAGCGGTCCGGCCTGACACCGGTGGGGTGGCTGCGGCACTACCTGCGCGCCTACTACACGCCGCTGCTGCACAGTTTCTACGCCTATGACCTGGTGTACATGCCGCACGGCGAGAACGTGATCCTCGTCCTGGAGGACGGGGTGGTGCGGCGCGCGGTCTACAAGGACATCGCCGAGGAGATCGCGGTGATGGACCCGGACGCGGTGCTGCCGCCGGAGGTCTCCCGCATCCGCGTGGAGGTGCCGGAGGACAAGAAACTGCTGTCCATCCTCACGGACGTCTTCGACTGCTTCTTCCGCTTCCTGGCCGCCGACCTCGCCACCGGGGGCGTCCTCACCGAGGACGACTTCTGGCGGACGGTCGCGGAGATCACCCGCGAGTACCAGGCGTCGGTGCCCGAACTCGGCGACAAGTTCGCCCAGTACGACATGTTCGCCCCCGAGTTCGCGCTGTCCTGCCTCAACCGGCTCCAGCTGCGCGACAACCGGCAGATGGTCGACCTCACGGACCCGTCCGGCGCGCTCCAGCTGGTCGGCACCCTGGAGAACCCCCTCGCCGGGTTCTGACCCCCGCACGGACGGGCACCCCGCAGTACGGTCCTGCGGGGTGCCCGTCGCTCATCCGGTCAGCGGCTCATCCGCCTGCGGGCCAGGGCACCTGCGGGGACCGGTGGTAGTCGCCGGCCTCGCGCGCCGCGCGGGAGTCACCGACCCGGATCCGGGTGCGTTCGGTGATGCGGTACGGGGATCCGCCCGGTTCCACCGAGGCGGGGGCCGGGATCACCCGGTCGAGCGGGACCGGCGACGCCCCGCCCCGGTCGCCCGGGGCCGCGCCCAGGGTGGTGGCCCCGGCCGCCATGACCAGCAGCAGGGACCCGAGCAGCCGGGTCGTACGGGGAGTCGTTCCGTGGTGCCGTCGTTGCCGTCTCACACGCGCTCCCCTCTCGTCAGCTCTCAACTCCACGGCTCCGCAAGGGAACCGACAAGGTACAGACCACTCTCCCGCAGATCCGGTGAAACAATCACCCCATGGCGGAAATCATCCAGAAGGACGGAACCTGGGTCTTCGACGGCGGCACCCTGCGGCTGACACCCGGCCGGGACAAGAACGTCGGGCTGCTCCGCCGGACCCTGGGCGAACTGACCGTGCCCCTGCAGGCGTTGGCGGGCATCTCCTTCGAGCAGGGCCGCAAGGCGGGGCGGCTCAGGCTGCGGCTGCGCGAGGGCGCCGACCCGCTGCTCCAGGCGACCGGCGGCCGGCTCACCGAGCCGCACGACCCGTACCAGCTGATCGTGGAGTCCGACCGGTACGGCGTCGCCGAGTACTTCACGGACGAGGTGCGCAACGCCCTGCTGCTGGACCAGGTGCCCTCCGACCCGGTCCCCGGGTATCTGCTGCCCGGCCCGTCCGTGCCGCTGTCGGTCGCCGCCGGGGACGGGTCGGCGAGTTTCGACGGGGAGCAGGTCCGCCTGGAGTGGAACTGGAAGACGGAGGACGCCAAGTCCGCCGCCGGCGCCCGCGTCCTCGCGCTGGCCGAGATCACCGCCGTCGACTGGCAGCCGGCGGCCGGGCTGGAGAACGGCCATCTGCGTTTCGTCGTGCGCCACGCGCCCGCCAAGACCCCGGCGAAGTACGACCCCAACTCGGTGGAGCTGTGGGGCTTTAAGAAGGACCCCCTGATGGCGCTCGTCGCCGCCGCCGTCCAGGCCCGTCTGCCCCATCCCTCCACCTCGGCCCCGGCCCTCTCCGGGAACGACCACCCGGCCCTGCCGGGGGCCCCGGGCGCGGGCACCGCCCCCGCCCGCGAGGACGACCACGACGCGCTGCTGCGCCGGCTGCGCGAGCTGGGCGAACTGCACCGCGCCGGGGTCCTGACGGACGAGGAGTTCACTCGGGCCAAGCAGGCGGTCCTGAAACGCATGTAGGCCGACCGGGCACCCCACCGCACACTCGACCGCATACCCGGCCGCACACCCGCCCGGCGGCCTTCACGCCCCCGCACCCTCGCAACCCTGCCCGAAATCGGGCAGGATTCTTGCGTGAACCCCTCCCTTACCCCAGGATCGTCGAGTGCACGACGAACTTGTTGATCACCTGACGCGGTCCTCGCCCCTCAGCCGGGGCGAGGCGCTGCGTGTGGTCCAGGACGTGCTCGCCTACTTCGACGAGACGACCGAGGACTTCGTCCGTCGCCGCCACCGCGAACTCCAGGCCCAGGGCCTGGTGAACGCGACGATCTTCGAACGGATCGAGGCGGACCTCAGATACCGCGCCGTGGCCCCGCCCGAGCTCTCGCTCCGGCAGCTGCGGCGCATCGTCTACGGCTAGGAAAACATCACACATGTGCGGAATCGTCGGATACATCGGCAGGCGTGAGGTCGCCCCTCTGCTGCTCGAGGGCCTGCAGCGCCTGGAGTACCGGGGCTACGACTCGGCGGGCATCGCCGTCACGTCGCCGAAGGCGGCCGGTCTGCGGACGGTCAAGGCCAAGGGCCGGGTGCGCGACCTGGAGGCGAAGGTCCCGGCGCGCTTCAAGGGCACCACGGGCATCGCCCACACCCGCTGGGCCACCCACGGCGCCCCGTCCGACGTGAACGCGCACCCGCACCTGGACGCCGAGGGCAAGGTCGCGGTCGTCCACAACGGCATCATCGACAACGCCGGTGAGCTGCGCCGCAAGCTGGAGGCGGAAGGCGTCGCGTTCCTCTCCGAGACGGACACCGAGGTCCTCACCCACCTGATCGCCCGCTCGCAGGCCGAGAAGCTGGAGGACAAGGTCCGCGAGACGGTGCGGATCATCGAGGGCACCTACGGCATCGCCGTGCTGCACGCCGACTTCCCGGACCGCATCGTGGTGGCCCGCAACGGCTCGCCCGTGGTGCTCGGCATCGGCGAGAAGGAGATGTTCGTCGCCTCGGACATAGCCGCCCTGGTCACCCACACCCGCCAGATCGTCACCCTCGACGACGGCGAGATGGCCACCCTCAAGGCCGACGACTTCCGTACGTACACCACCGAGGGCACCCGCACGACGGCCGAGCCGACCACCGTGGAGTGGGAGGCGGCCTCGTACGACATGGGCGGCCACGACACGTACATGCACAAGGAGATCCACGAGCAGGCCGAGGCCGTGGACCGGGTGCTGCGGGGCCGGATCGACGACCGGTTCTCCACCGTGCGCCTCGGCGGCCTGAACCTGGACGCGCGGGAGGCCCGCCAGATCCGCCGGGTGAAGATCCTCGGCTGCGGCACCTCGTACCACGCGGGCATGATCGGCGCCCAGATGATCGAGGAGCTGGCCCGCATCCCCGCCGACGCCGAGCCGGCCTCCGAGTTCCGTTACCGCAACGCGGTCGTCGACCCCGACACGCTGTACGTCGCGGTGTCCCAGTCCGGTGAGACGTACGACGTGCTGGCGGCGGTGCAGGAGCTGAAGCGCAAGGGCGCCCGGGTGCTGGGCGTGGTGAACGTCGTCGGTTCGGCGATCGCCCGCGAGGCCGACGGCGGCATGTACGTGCACGCCGGGCCCGAGGTGTGCGTGGTGTCCACCAAGTGCTTCACCAACACCACGGTCGCCTTCGCCCTCCTCGCCCTGCACCTGGGCCGCACCCGCGACCTGTCCGTGAGCGACGGCAAGCGGATCATCGAGGGGCTGCGCAGGCTTCCGGGACAGATCACCGAGATCCTGGAGCAGGAGGAGGAGATCAGGAAGCTGGCGCTGGAGTACGCCGAGGCCCGCTCGATGCTCTTCATCGGCCGCGTCCGGGGTTACCCGGTGGCCCGCGAGGCGTCGCTGAAGCTGAAGGAGGTCTCCTACATCCACGCGGAGGCCTACCCGGCGTCCGAGCTCAAGCACGGCCCGCTGGCCCTGATCGAGCCCGCGCTGCCCACGGTCGCGATCGTCCCCGACGACGACCTGCTGGAGAAGAACCGCGCGGCGCTGGAGGAGATCAAGGCCCGCAGCGGCCCGATCATGGCCGTCGCCCACCGGGAGCAGGAGAAGGCCGACCACACCATCGTCGTCCCGAAGAACGAGAACGAGCTGGACCCCATCCTCATGGGCATTCCGCTCCAGCTCCTCGCCTACCACACGGCGTTGGCCCTGGGCCGGGACATCGACAAGCCCCGCAACCTCGCCAAGTCGGTCACCGTCGAGTAGGCGGCACTCGCCCCCGAAGGCATCCGGGCACCCGCGTGGGCGGGGCGGACACCCAGTCCGCCCCGCCCACGCGCGGTGCATGCCGTCCCCGGCCGGCCGCCGCCCGGCTGCCGAGCGGTCGGCCATCCGGCCGACGCGTCAGGGAATGACCACGACCGGGCGCTGGGCCCGCTTGGCGAGCCGGCCCGCGACGGAGCCGAAGAGCCGGCCGACGAGGCCGTGGGTGGAGCCGACGACGATCGCGTCGGCCTCGTACTCCCGGCCGACCTCCTCGAGTTCGTGGCAGATGTCGCCGCCGCGCTCGACCAGGATCCAGGGCACCTCGGTGAGGTAGTCCGCGCAGGCCAGTTCGAGGCCGAGGACCTCGGTGCGATGGTCCGGGACGTCGACGAAGACCGGGGGCTCGCAGCCCGCCCACACCGTGGTCGGGAGCCGGTTGGCGACGTGGACGATGATCAGCGCGGAGCCGAAGCGCCGGGCCATGCCGATCGCGTACGCGAGGGCGCGCTCACTGGAGGTGGAGCCGTCGAAGCCGACGACGACGCCGTGCCGGAACGCCGGATCGCACGGCTGGCGCGACTGAGCCGCGCCCAGGGGCTCGGCCCCCGCCGGCTCGGCGGTCGTGGGGTCGGCGAGGGGTCGCTTGCGGTCCGCGGGTTCGAAGAATTCGTGACCGGCCATGGCTGTCTCGGCGTTGTGATCCTTGTTATGAGGGACGACAGGCTGCGTCGGAGCTGTGTCCGGGAATCATCTTCCCAACCCCATACCCTCAAGGGTACGGCGGCACGCCTCCTTCGCGCAGATCCCGTCCACGCTGGCCGACGGGTATCCCGGAGCATGCCCGAGGGGACACCCCTCACGCAATGGTCGCTGCGTTGTACAGGCGGTTTGCACGGGGCGGGCCCAGCCGCGAGAGTGGGGCGTGCCGGGGGTGCCGGCTCCGCAGGCGCGGTGACCGACGCCCCGCCCGCGCGTTGAACCTCCTGTGCGCCGCACCGCACGAAGCACTTACCGCGCCCGGTCCGGGAGGGGGCCCGACCGGATCCCGACCGGATCCCGACCGGACCCGGAGCGGACGCGGAGCGGAGTCGGAGCGGGCCCGCCGCGCCGACCGCCCCGCCCTCACCTCCCGGCCGGGAACGGACCTCGTGACGGACTTGCCGGACCGGTCCGCGACCCGGCGGAGAGACACCGGTCGCCTGACCGGTTTCCGCGCACGCGGCCGCATGTTTTCAGCCAACTTCCGTAACCTGTGCATCGACTGGTGCGACCACCCCCCAACCCCCGTTCGACCTGCACGGAAAGGCTCCGGGGGACCCCGCGCACCCTACGGGGATTGGCCACCGCGACAAGGCGCACTTCCCTGTACGCCCCACGAGTGCAACCCTTCGTGATCGAATGCTTCACGCCAAGTTGCCAAGTCGACAATCCGCCGGGGGCCGAACTGGCCACCCGGGCACGACGGGACGCAGTAGATTCGATCTTGACTGTCTTACGGCGGGGGACTCGTGCAGGACCGAGGGGAAACGTGCAGGTGCGACACAACCGAGGAGCCGCGACCACCGAGGGGGGCTTAGCAGTATGAGCCACGACTCCACTGCCGCGCCGGACATCGCGGCCCGGAAACTCACCGGGCGACGCCGCAAGGAGATCGTCGCGGTGCTGCTGTTCAGCGGCGGCCCCATCTTCGAGAGTTCCATACCGTTGTCGGTGTTCGGCATCGACCGCCAGGACGCCGGCGTACCGCGCTACCGCCTGCTGGTGAGTGCAGGTGAAGAAGGCCCGCTGCGGACCACGGGGGGTCTCGAACTCACCGCGCCGCACGGCCTGGAGGCGATCGCGCGGGCGGGCACCGTTGTCGTGCCCGCCTGGCGTTCGATCACCTCGCCACCACCGGACGAGGCGCTCGAGGCGCTGCGCCGGGCCCATGAGGAGGGCGCCCGCATCGTCGGGCTGTGCACCGGCGCCTTCGTGCTCGCGGCGGCCGGCCTGCTGGACGGCCGTCCGGCGACGACCCACTGGATGTACGCGCCGACGCTGGCGAAACGCTATCCGTCGGTGCACGTCGACCCGCGGGAACTCTTCGTGGACGACGGCGACGTGCTGACCTCCGCCGGTACGGCGGCCGGAATCGATCTGTGCCTGCACATCGTGCGCACGGATCACGGCAACGAGGCGGCGGGGGCACTCGCCCGGCGGCTCGTCGTCCCGCCGCGCCGGACGGGTGGTCAGGAACGTTATCTGGACCGGTCTTTACCCGAAGAGATCGGCGCCGACCCGCTCGCCGAGGTCGTCGCCTGGGCGCTGGAGCACCTCCACGAACAGTTCGACGTGGAGACGCTGGCGGCACGCGCGTACATGAGCCGTCGTACGTTCGACCGCCGCTTCCGCTCGCTGACCGGCAGCGCGCCGCTGCAGTGGCTGATCACGCAGCGGGTGCTGCAGGCACAGCGCCTGCTGGAGACGTCGGACTACTCGGTGGACGAGGTCGCGGGCCGCTGCGGCTTCCGCTCACCGGTCGCGCTGCGGGGCCACTTCCGGCGCCAGCTGGGTTCGTCCCCGGCCGCCTACCGGGCCGCGTACCGCGCACGGCGCCCCCAGGCGGAGCGGCACCAGGGCTCCGACGGCCTCCTGGCCGGCCCGGGAGGCGTCCCGTCCGGGCCGGCGCACCAGCACGGGCACCCGGGCCACCCCGGTCAGGCGCCCGCCGCGCTGCATCCGGACGGCCCGGTACCGCACCAGTCCCGGCGCACGGCGGCCGCGAGCGCCCTGGGCGGTCCGTCGCTGGCGGCGTCGGCGTCCTCGGCCGACCCGGGCCGCGAGGCCCGCGAGGCCTACCTCCAGGCCCGGGCGAGCGTGCCGGGCCAGCGCAGCGCGCCGTGAGGCGGAGCTGAGGCGAGTGTGAGGGGCGGGCGGGCCCGAACAGGGCCCGCGGCAGGCGACAGTCGGCGCCACGGGCCGGAGGCGGAAGTCTCCGGCCCGTACTGCTGCCCGCCCCGCCCTGCCCGCGCGGCCCCTGCCGTCGCTCCGGGCGTTCCCTGCAGCCCGCCCTCTCCCCGTCTGCGCCACACGCCCGGTCCCCGCCTGGTCCCCTACGCTCCTACGCGCCGTAAGGTTAGACATATGAACGATCGCATGGTGTGGATCGACTGCGAGATGACCGGCCTCTCGCTGTCCGACGACGCGCTCATCGAGGTGGCCGCCCTCGTCACCGACTCCGAGCTGAACGTGCTCGGCGACGGTGTCGACATCGTCATCCGCCCGCCGGACGGGGCACTGGAGACGATGCCGGAGGTGGTGCGTCAGATGCACACCGCGTCCGGACTGCTCGACGAGCTGGCGGACGGCACCACGCTCGAGGACGCCGAGCAGCGCGTCCTCGCGTATGTGAAGGAGCACGTCAAGGAGCCCGGCAAGGCCCCCCTGTGCGGCAACTCCGTCGGCACGGACCGCGGATTCCTGCTGCGGGACATGCCGACGCTCGAGGACTACCTGCACTACCGCATCGTCGACGTGTCCAGCGTCAAGGAGCTGTCGCGCCGCTGGTACCCGAGGGCGTACTTCAACAGCCCCGAGAAGAACGGCAACCACCGGGCGCTGGCCGACATCCGCGAATCCATCGCGGAGCTGCGCTACTACCGCGAGGCCGTCTTCGTACCGCAGCCGGGCCCCGACTCGGACACCGCGAAGAAGATCGCCGCGAAGTACGTCCTGCCTGCACAGTAGGCACGCGGCGGGCGCTCGGCGAGCGGCATTCGGGGGCCGTACGGGGGGCGCCGCGAAACCCTGGCGCGAGCACCCCTTCGGACCCTGTACACTTTTTCTCGGCCGGTCGGGAAAGACCCAGTCTCCTCCGATGGCCGCCATGGTGGGTGTAGCTCAGCTGGTAGAGCACCTGGTTGTGGTCCAGGATGCCGCGGGTTCAAGTCCCGTCACTCACCCTGTGAGGAAAGAGGCCCCCTAGGGGGCCTCTTTCGCGTTGCGGGCCGGCCGCTCACCCGGCCGGCGGCCCACCCCGCCGCCGGCGCCGCGTACGTCACGGCACCGGTCCGAAGCGGCCGGGCACTACGACGAAGCGCGCCCCACCAGCTCCGTGGCCAGCACCACCTGGCGCCGGTCCAGTTCCCTGGAGGCGGACGGGCGGCGGTCGGCGACCTCGGCGAGGAGGAGGTCGATCATCCTGCGGCCCATCTCCTCGATGGGCTGGCGCACGCTGGTCAGCGGCGGGTCCATGTGGCGGGCGATGGCGGAGTCGTCGTAGCCGACCAGGGCCACGTCGTCGGGGATGCGGCGGCCCGCCTCCCGCAGCGCGTGCCGGGCACCGGCGGCGGTCACGTCGGAGGCGGCGAAGACCGCGTCCAGGTCCGGGCGGCGCTCCAGCAGCGCCGCCATCGCGCGCCGGCCGCCCTCCTCGGAGAAGTCGCCGGTCTCGATCAGCAGGTCGTCCGCGGGGTGGCCCGCGTCGCGCAGGGCGTCGCGGTAGCCGTCGACGCGCCGCTGCGCGCCGTACACGTCGAGACGGCCGGTGATGTGGGCGATGCGGCGCCGGCCCCGGCCGAGGAGGTGCTCGACGGCATGCCGGGCCCCGCCGTAGTTGTCGGAGTCGACCGAGGTCAGCGTCTCCGCGGCCGACCGGGGACCGCTGATCACCGCCGGGATCTCCAGCCGGGCGAGCATGTCGGGCAGCGGGTCGTCGGCGTGCACGGAGACCAGCAGCACACCGTCCACCCGGTGCGCGGCCAGGTAGTCGGCGAGGCGCTGCCGCTCCCGGTCGCTGCCCGCGAAGATCAGCAGCAGTTGCATCTCGGTGTCGGAGAGCGCCGCCCCCACCCCGCGCAGCATGTCCGAGAAGTACGGTTCGGCGAAGAACCGGGTCTCCGGCTCGGGCACGACCAGCGCGATCGCGTCGGTGCGGTTGGCGGCCAGCGCGCGGGCGGCCGTGTTCGGGACGTAACCGAGCTCCGCGACGGCGGCCTCCACGGCGGCGCGGGTGGCGTCGCTCACCCGGGGTGAACCGTTGATCACCCGGGAGACCGTGCCCCTGCCGACACCGGCGCGCGCCGCCACCTCTTCGAGGGTGGGGCGGCCGCCCCCGCGGCCCCGCGCTCCGTGGCTTGCCATGTACGCCCCACTTTCCGTCGCATGTCACGCTGGCCTGGAATCTAACAGCCCTGCACACGGCGGCGGCCTCCGGCAGGAGTACCGTCCGGGCCGGCACATCCATCGGCAACGTCCGGGTGTCCAGTTAACAGCCCGATAACTGAACGCAGTTCTCCTCGTCCGCTCCCTTGACACCCCCGCCAGGACCCGCGACCCTTCAACACATCACTTGTGGGAGCGCTCCCACAGTACCTGACACATACACAACCCGCACGTTCCCCGCCCGAGCCGCAGCACGCAACAAACGGGCCCAACAACGCCGTTGGCCGGGGGGTCGGCACGTCAGGGCAACAGGAGGACGCAATGCGAGCACGTACCCTCCCCCTCTCTCGGCAGCGCACGAACGGGGGGAAGCTCTTCACCCGCAAGGCACTGGCCGTCGCGGCCGTGGTGTCACTGGGCACGGGGCTGCTGGCCGGCTGTGCCGACGACGGTGGAGACGGTGACTCCGACTCCTCGTCGGACGGCAAGGGGAAGACGACGGTCACGCTGGGCCTGTTCGGCACCTTCGGCTTCAAGGAGGCCGGTCTCTACGCCGAGTACGAGAAGCTGAACCCGGACATCAAGATCGCCGAGAACGTCGTCGAGCGCAACGAGAACTACTACCCGGCGCTGCTCAACCACCTCACCACCAACAGCGGCCTGCAGGACGTCCAGGCCGTCGAGGTCGGCAACATCGCCGAGATCGTGGAGACCCAGGCCGGCAAGCTCGAGGACCTCTCCAAGGCCGAGGGTGTGAACAAGAGCGACTGGCTCGACTGGAAGTGGGAGCAGGCCACCACCAAGGACGGCCAGACCGTCGGCCTCGGCACCGACATCGGCCCGATGGCGATCTGCTACCGCAAGGACCTGTTCGAGAAGGCGGGCCTGCCCACCGACCGCGAAGAGGTCGGCAAGCTGTGGGCCGGCGACTGGGCCAAGCTGATCGAGGTCGGTGAGGACTACCAGAAGAAGGCGCCCAAGGGCACCACCTTCATGGACTCCCCCGGCGGTCTGATGAGCGCCATTCTCAGCAGTGAGAAGGAGCGGTTCTACGACTCCTCCGGCGAGGTCATCTACAAGACCAACCCCGCCGTCAAGAAGGCCTTCGACATGACCGCGAAGGCCGCCGAGAACGGTCTGGTCGGTGCCCAGACGCAGTTCCAGCCCGCGTGGGACCAGACGATCGCCAACAACAAGTTCGCCGCGATGTCCTGCCCGCCCTGGATGCTCGGCTACATCAAGGGCAAGTCCCAGCCGGACGCCGCGGGCAAGTGGGACGTGGCCCTGCCCCCCAAGGCCGGCAACTGGGGCGGCTCCTTCCTGAGCGTGCCCAAGAGCGCCAAGAACGTCGACGAGGCCAAGAAGCTCGTCGCCTGGCTGACCGCGCCCGAGCAGCAGGCGAAGCTGTTCAAGGTGCAGGGCAGCTTCCCGAGCGCCCAGACCGCCTTCGACAGTCCCGAAGTGACCGGCGCGGTGAACGACATGACCGGCGACGCCCCGATCGGTGAGGTCTTCGCCGAGGCCGCCCGGCAGATCCCGGTCCAGGTCATCGGCCCGAAGGACCAGATCATCTCGCAGGGCCTGGGGGACAACGGCGTCATTCTGGTGACCAAGGGCAAGTCGCCGAAGGAAGCCTGGGAGACGGCCGTCAAGACCATCGACAACAACCTGGACAAGTGACCCGAATGTCCACCCGCCACGACACCGCCGCGTCCCCCGTCAAGGGGGGCGCGGCCCCGGGCCGCCCGGCCGGGAGCACCACGCCCGAGGGCAAGGAGGAGCGGCGGCGGCAGAAGCTGTCCCGCCGCTGGCAGCGGGACATGCGGTGGAGCCCGTACGCCTTCGTCTCCCCGTTCTTCCTGCTGTTCCTCGCCTTCGGCCTGTTCCCGCTGGTCTACACCGGCTGGGCCTCGCTGCACCAGGTGGAGCTGACCGCCCCGACCGACATGAGCTGGGTGGGGCTGCGCAACTACACCCGGATCTTCGACGACGACTTCTTCTGGAACGCGGCGCAGAACACCCTGACCATCGGCATCATCTCGACCGTCCCGCAGCTGCTGATGGCGATGGGCATCGCCCACATCCTCAACTACAAACTGCGCGCCTCGACCTTCTACCGGGTCGCGATGCTCGCCCCGTACGCCACCTCGATCGCCGCCGCCTCCCTGGTGTTCGTGCTGCTCTTCGGGCGTGACTACGGGATGATCAACTGGGCGCTGGACTTCGTCGGGATCGACCCGGTCGCCTGGCAGGACGACAAGTGGCCCGGGCAGTTCGCCGTCTCGACGATCATCATCTGGCGCTGGACCGGTTACAACGCGCTGATCTACCTGGCCGCGATGCAGGCGATCCCGCAGGACCTGTACGAGTCGGCGGCGCTGGACGGCGCCAGCCGCTGGCAGCAGTTCCTGCACGTGACGCTGCCGTCGCTGCGCCCGACGATCCTGTTCACGGTGGTCGTCTCCACGATCGGCGCCAGCCAGGTCTTCGGCGAGCCGCTGCTGTTCGACCCCAACAAGGGCGCCTCCGGCGGTGCGGAGCACCAGTTCCAGACGCTCGGCCTGTACCTGTACGAACAGGGCTGGATCAACCAGCACCTGGGCCGCGCCTCGGCGATCGCCTGGATGATGTTCCTGATCCTGATCGTCATCGGCATCATCAACTACGTCATCTCGCGCCGGCTGCGCGCCAGCAGTTAAGGAGTTGTGGCCGTGACGACGACTGTGACGCCCCCCGAGACCACCCCCGCCAAGGAGCAGAAGCGCTCCCGTCTGCCGAAGTCCGCGCGGGCCGGCGGCACCCTGCACGGCGGCCCCGTCGCGTACGCGATCCTGATCGTGTTCACGATCGTCTCGCTGTTCCCGCTGGTGTGGACCGCGATCGCCGCCTCCCGGGACACCCAGCGCCTGGCGCAGACCCCGCCGCCCTTCTGGTTCGGCTCGAACCTGTTCAAGAACCTGGAGTCGGCCTGGACCGATGCCAACCTCGGTGAGGCCTTCCTCAACACCACGATCGTGGCAGGCATCTCGGCGCTCACCGTCGTCGTCCTGTCGACGATCGCCGGGTTCGCCTTCGCCAAGCTGCGCTTCAGGGGTCGCGGCGCGCTGATGCTGCTCGTGATCGGCACGATGATGGTGCCGCCGCAGCTCAGCATCATCCCGCTGTACATGATGGTCGCCAAGCTGGACTGGACCGACCAGCTGCAGGCGGTCATCTTCCCGTCGCTGGTGAGCGCGTTCGGCGTGTTCTTCATGCGGCAGTACCTGATCCAGGCACTGCCGGACGAGATCATCGAGGCTGCCAGGGTCGACGGCGCGAGCAGTTGGCGCGTGGTCTGGCACGTGGTGTTCCCGGCGGCGCGGCCGGCGATGGCCGTGCTGGGCATGCTGATCTTCGTGCAGACCTGGAACGACTTCCTGTGGCCGTTCCTCGTCCTGACCCAGTCCGGCAACCCGACCGTGCAGGTCGCGGTCGCGGGCCTCGGCCGCGGCTTCACCCCGGACCAGTCCCTGATCATGGCGGGCGCGCTGCTGGGCACCCTGCCGCTGCTGCTGGTCTTCGCGATCTTCGGCAAGCAGATCGTGGGCGGGATCATGCAGGGCGCGGTCAAGGGCTGACGCGCGCACCCCCTCCACCTTCGCCCCTTTCCAGGGGCCGGGTCACCGACGCCTCGGCCCCTGCTCGCCCCCCTCCCTTCCCCCACTCCTTTTCCTCCTGGTTCCCCTGCTCACTCTTCCCCTGCTCACTCCGACTCGCAGGTCCTCCACGACCGCCTATGGGAGCGCTTCCATGTCTGACTCCGCAACGCCGGTGACCCCGGCGGCCTTCCCCCCCGCCTTCCTCTGGGGCTCCGCGACCTCCGCCTACCAGATCGAGGGCGCCGTGCAGGAGGACGGACGCACCCCGTCCATCTGGGACACCTTCAGCCACACCCCGGGCAGGACCGCCGGCGGCGACACCGGTGACATCGCCAACGACCACTACCACCGCTACCGCGACGACGTGGCGATGATGGCGGACCTGGGCCTGGGCGCCTACCGCTTCTCCGTCTCCTGGCCCCGGGTGCAGCCGACCGGCCGCGGCCCGGCCGTGCAGCGCGGCCTGGACTTCTACCGCAAGCTGGTCGACGAGCTGCTGGAGCACGGCATCAAGCCGGCCGTCACCCTCTACCACTGGGACCTGCCGCAGGAGCTGGAGGACGCGGGCGGCTGGCCGGAGCGCGACACCGCCTACCGTTTCGCCGAGTACGCGCAGATCGTCGGCGAGGCGCTCGGCGACCGGGTGGAGCAGTGGATCACGCTCAACGAGCCGTGGTGCAGCGCCTTCCTGGGCTACGCGTCCGGCGTGCACGCGCCCGGCCGTACCGACCCGGTGGCCTCGCTGCGGGCCGCCCACCACCTGAACCTGGCACACGGGCTGGGCGCCAAGGCGCTGCGGTCGGTGATGCCGGCCCGCAACTCGGTCGCGCTCAGCCTCAACACCTCGGTGGTGCGGCCCCTCTCCCCGAACGACCCGGCGGACCTGGCGGCGGCGCGCAAGATCGACGACCTGTCCGGCGGCATCTTCCACGGCCCGATCCTGCACGGCGCCTACCCGAAGACGCTGCTGGAGGCGACCTCCTCGCTCACCGACTGGTCGTTCGTCCAGGACGGCGACCTGGAGCTGATCCACCAGCCGCTGGACGCGCTGGGACTCAACTACTACACGCCCACCCTGGTGTCGGGGGCGGACCCGGACGCGAAGGGTCCGCGGGCCGACGGCCACGGGGAGAGCGAGCACACGCCGTGGCCCGCCACGGACGACGTCGCCTTCCACCAGTCTCCGGGCGAGCAGACCGAGATGGGCTGGTCCGTCGACCCGACGGGCCTGTACGACCTGATCATGCGCTACACCCGCGAGGCGCCCGGCCTGCCGCTCTACGTCACCGAGAACGGCGCGGCCTACGACGACAAGCCCGGCGCCGACGGCTCGGTGCACGACCCGGAGCGTGTCTCCTACCTGCACGGCCACCTGTCGGCGGTCCGCCGGGCCATCACCGACGGCGCGGACGTGCGCGGCTACTACCTGTGGTCCCTGATGGACAACTTCGAGTGGGCGTACGGCTACGAGAAGCGCTTCGGCGCGGTCTACGTCGACTACACGACCCAGCAGCGGACCCCGAAGTCCAGTGCCCTCTGGTACGGCCGGGCGGCCCGCTCGGGAGCCCTGCCGGAGCCGGACGGCATCTGACCCTCCCGGACACGGGGGAACCGGGAGCGGGGGAACGGGGCGCGGCGTCTCAGGGGGAGCGCCGCGCCCCACGCGGGTGTCCGCGTCCCGTCCGGGGCGTGTCCGGGGCGTGTCCGGGGCCGTCTTCCTGCCGGGCGGTGCCCGGACAGGCACCGGAGCGGACACCCGGGCGGATGCGCGCCCCGGCCGGACGGACACCCGGACGGGTGCGCGCACTGTCCGGACGGGGGAGGCCGGCCGGGGCGCGCACCGGCGTGTTCTCCCGGCCTGCCCCCGGAACGCAGGTTCCGGGGGCAGGCCGGGAGACCGGGACGGAAGACCGGGCCCGGAACGCCGGGCCCAAAACCTCAAGCCCCGAACGCCGGGCCGAAACCTCAAGCCCCGAACGCCGGGCCGAAACCTCAGGCCCGGAACGTCGGCACCAGGCGTCCCGGGCGACGGCGGCGTACGGTCCCGCGGTGGCCGCGGCCCCGGCCGCGGGGTGCGCCCTCGCGTCCGTCCAGCTGGATCCAGATCCGTACCTCGGTTCCGCCGAGCACCGACGAGCCGATGCGGACGTCCCCTCCGGTGGTCTCCGCGAGGCGGCGCACTATGTCCAGGCCGAGCCCGGTGGAGCCGTCGTGGCCGGAGCCCCGGCCGCGGGCCATCGCCGCCTCGGGGTCGGGTATGCCGGGTCCCGCGTCGGAGACGAGCACGATCACCGCGTCCTCGCCGTTGTGCACGTCGACCGCGAAGGCGGTGCCCTCGGGGGTGTGCCGGAACACGTTGCCGAGCAGGGCGTCGAGGGCGGCGGCCAGATCGGCGCGGGCCACGGGGATGCGTACGGGGGTGTCCGCGCCGGCCACCCGCCACTTGCGGCCCTCGTCCTCGGCGAGCGCCGACCAGAACACCATCCGCTCCCGGACCACTTCGGCCGCGTCGCAGCCGGCGCCGGGACCGGCGGCGGCCGTCTGCGGTTTGGCGTCCCGCGCGGTGCGGATGATGGTGTCGACCTCGCGCTCCAGTTGTTCCACCGCCGCGCGGGTCTGTTCGGCGGCCGGTCCGTCGCCGAGCGAGGCGGCGTTCAGCCGCAGCACGGTCAGCGGGGTGCGCAGCCGGTGGGAGAGGTCGGCGGCCAGTTCCCGCTCGTTGGCGAGGAGCTGGACGACCTGGTCGGCCATGGAGTTGAACGCCACGGCCGCCAGCCGCAGTTCGGTCGGCCCCTTCTCGGGCACCCGCGCGCCCAGCTTGCCCTCCCCCAGTTCGTGCGCGCCCTCGACCAGCCGCTGCGCGGGCCGCACCATCCGTACGCCCAGCCGGTCGGCGACCGCGACCGAGCCGAGGACGAGGGCGGCGCCGACCGCCGCGAGCACCGCCCAGGCCGTGCCCACCCCGTTGGTGACCTCGGACTCGGGGACGTACACCTCGACCACGGCGATCTCGCCGCTGCTGAGCGCGACCGGCTGGAGCAGCGCGGAGCCGCCGGACACCTGGGAGGTGGAGACGCGCCCCAGGTTCCGTACCGCCTCGACGTCCTCCGCGGTGGCGCGCCGGTGTCCGATGTCGAAGGGCTTCTCGCCGTCCGCCGCGGGGAGGTGCACGGCCATCCCCGCGTCGGACCCGCCGGAGCCGGCGGAGGCGACGACGCGTTCGAGCTGGTCGCGGTCGGTGGTGATGGACAGCGCGGGGGCGACCGCGGCGGCTTCCCGCTCGGCGTTGGAGAAGGCACGGTCGCGGGCCATCTCGCGGATGACCAGGCCCAGCGGCACCGCGAAGGCGACCACGACCATCGCGGTCACCGCCACGGACACCTTCACCAGGGCCCACCTCATCGCGGCTGCTCCGCTCCGGGGGCCTGGGCGGCGGGCGGCTCCAGTTTCACGCCGACGCCCCGCAGGGTGTGCAGATAGCGCGGCCGGGCGGCCGTCTCCCCCAGTTTCCGGCGCAGCCAGGACAGGTGGACGTCGATGGTCTGGTCGTCGCCGTACGACTGCTGCCACACCTCGGCGAGGAGTTCCCTGCGGGCGACGACGACTCCGGGCCGCCCGGCGAGGAAGGCGAGGAGGTCGAACTCGCGCCGGGTCAGGTCGAGCCGTACGCCGTCGAGTTCGGCCTGGCGGCGCAACGGGTCGACGGTCAGCCCGCCGACCCGGATCACCGGGGACGGCGCGGCCTCCCCCGCGAGGGAACGGGCCCGGCGCAGGACGGCCGCCATGCGGGCCGACAGGTGTTCCGCCGAGAAGGGCTTGGTCAGGTAGTCGTCCGCGCCCGCGTTCAACAGCCGTACGATCTCCGCCTCGTCGTCCCGCGCGGTGGCGATGATCACCGGCACGTCGGTGATGCCGCGCAGCATCTTCAGCGCCTCGGAGCCGTCGAGGTCGGGCAGCCCGAGGTCCAGGACGACGACGTCGAAACGGAAATGGGCGACCTCGCGCAGCGCCTCCAGCGCCGTCCCCACACTGCGCACGGTGTGCGTGGCGTCGGTCAGTTGCCGGATGAGCGCCGAGCGCACGAACGGGTCGTCCTCGACCACGAGAACACTTGCCATGGGCGGCACCGTACGCCATGCCGGGCGGGCCGGCGGCGGCCTGTGGACAACTCCGGATCCCGGAGGAGGCGCGACACCCGTGGGACGGGTGAGGCAGTATGACCGGCGATGCGCAGAGGACTCGTACACCTGTTGGCCTGGCTGCTCGCCACGGGCGCGGCGGTCACGCTGTCGTGGTGGGGTGTGCACACCGTGATGGCGGGCACCGCCTACGACCCTCCGCGTGCGCTGCCCGTCACGGCCGGGGACGCGGCGACGCAGGAGTCGAAGCCGGTCTCGTCCTCGACCCGGCGCCCGTCCGACGGGGAGCCGTCGAAGGACGCCGAGGACGGCAGGGACGGCGGGGGCTCGAAGGACAAGGGCACCGGCAAGGACGCGGAGGGCGCCGGGGATTCGGACGCGAAGGCCTCCGCGTCGTCGCGGCGGCCGGCTCGGGAGCCCGGCGGGACGTCCGCTGCGCCCGAGCCGAAGCCGGCCGATCCCGCGCCGGCCGGCGGCGACCCGGCCCCGGCCACCTCCGGCGAGGTCAAGGCCTACGACACCGCCGGCGGCCGGGCGGTCTTCGACCTCGGCGAGACGTCCGCGTCCTTGGTGTCGGCGACGCCCGGGGCGGGCTGGTCGATGCAGGTGTGGAAGACGGAGTCGTGGATCCGGGTGGAGTTCACGTCGGGCGCGGAGCGGGTGTCGGTCTTCTGCACCTGGCACGACGGTCCGCCGCGCGTGGAGATCGGCACCTACTGAGGGGGTCGGCCCGAGAGGGCTCGGCCCGAGGGGCTCAGCGGAACACCGATGCCGGTGGCGCCGGTGAGGCGACCGCCGCCAGGTCGGTGACCGGGGCGGCTCCGCCGGTGAAGTCCCTGAGTTCCGGGCCGTGCTGGACGCGGCCGGGGTGCGGGTCGGAGGCGGCGCGGCGGGTCAGTTCGGCGATCGGGAGGGGCGCGTCGGAGGCGACCAGCACGGCATTGCCGAAGCGCTTGCCGCGCAGGACCGCCGGGTCGGCGATCAGTGCGAGTTCGGCGAACCGGGCGGCGGCGGTGGCGATCTGGCCGCGCAGATGGGCCAGCGGCGGTCCGTCGGCGAGGTTGGCGGCGTAGACCCCGCCGGGTGCGAGGGCCCTGCGGACGTCGTCCAGGAATTCGGTCGAGGTCAGGTGGGCGGGGGTGCGGGCGCCGCTGAACACGTCGGCGACGACGAGGCCGGCCCATCCGTCCGGTATCTTCGCGAGCCCTTCCCTGGCGTCCACCGAGCGCACCCTGATCCGTGACCTGGGGTCCACCGGCAGCTCCCGGCGGACCAGTTGCACCAGCTTCGCGTCCCGCTCGACGACCTGCTGGGTGGACCGGGGCCGGGTGGCGGCGACGTACCGGGCGAGAGTGAACGCGCCGCCGCCGAGATGCACGGCCTGCAGGGGCCGGCCGGCCGGTGCGACGGTGTCGACGACGTGTCCGAGCCGCCGCTGGTACTCGAACGAGAGGTACGCCGGGTCGTCCAGGTCGACGTGCGACTGCGGAGCGTCGTCGATCAGCAGCGTCCACGCCCTCGGCCGCTCCCGGTCGGGGACGAGCCGGGCGAGCCCTCCGTCGACGTTCTCGACGACGGTGTCGGCGGCGGCCTGCCCGCGCCCGGAGTTCCTGGTCCTGCCCATGGGGCCATTGTCACCCGACGCCCGCCCGCTCCCCGGCCGCCCCCTCCTCGGCCCTCCTCACCGGCCGCCCTCCTCACCGGCCTCCCGCGGCTGCCCTCACCGGCAGCCGTCCGCCACGTCGAGCAGGCGCTGTGCCTGGCCCAGTGCCTCCCGCAGGGCCGCGGGGTCGGTGGCGAGGTCGGTGTCCTCGGGCGGCAGCAGCCAGTCCGGGCCCTCCCCCGGCGGCCCGGGGGCGGGCGCCCCGGAGGCGGGGGCCAGGGGCAGTCCGCGGCCGTCGGTCCGCCTGCAGGTGCTGCCCGGCACGTCCCACCCCGCGGCCGTCCCCGGCGGCACCAGGAACCCGAGCGTGCACCCGCCGTCCTCGTGCAGGACGGGACCCACCGCGTCGCCCGCCTCACCGCGCCGGAGGATGTCGACCGCCTCCAGCCCCTGGCGGGCCGGCACCGTCACCACGTCGCACCCGTCCGGCAGCCCGCCGCGCGGCGTTCGGGGATCACTGTTTCGGCTGTCCGTCATCCCGGCCTCCACCTTCCGGCCTTCGCATCTCCGGCCTCCACCACACACGCTCCTGCGGCCCCGTCCGGACGGGCGGGGCCGGAGACCGGGGCCGGGAGCCGAGTGCGCTCCCGGTTCGTCCCCCGGTCCACCGGGTTCTCCGTCCCCCGGTCCACCGGGTTCAACGCCTCGGGCCGTCAACGGCTACGGCGGAACCCAATAGCACAGAATGGCAGTTCATGGCGGATCACGGATGAGATATCCGGTTTGTTGCCAAACTTTGCGTGGCGGCTCCGTCACAGCAGGTACGTTCTTGCCCGCCGGTACCAGAGCGGCGCCGCGCGGCACATGGACGCACCATGACGAACCGCAAGGAACCGCCCTGAGGCCCGGCATGGTTCGACGGTTCGCAGAGAGGACCCGGCCATGGCGTCGTCAACGGTGCCCTCGTCACAGCCCGACCGGCCCCCGCGGCCGAATCTCGTCTTCCGGCAACTGCGCGGACCGCGCTCGCCGGCCGAGTTCGCCGCGTCGGTCCGCCGGGCCGCCCGTGAGATCGGTGAGCGGGTCAGCTGTGACGCGCGGTACGTGCACCGGGTGGAGGCGGGCGAGATCCGCTGCCCCAACTACGCCTATGAACGGGTGTTCCTGCACATGTTCCCCGGCCGCACGCTGACCGACCTGGGCTTCGCGCCCCGCTCGTCGGTCCGCGGGCGCCGGACGCGGGACGACGGGGGCACTCCCCCCGCGCCCGCCGGGACCCCGGCGCTCGTCACGGGTGAGAGCAGCGGGACCCCCGGACCGTATGACACGCAGAACCCGTACGACACGTACCACGACTACGAGGAGAGCGACGTGCTGCGTCGCGCATTCATGACCGGCGGGGGCGCCACGGTGGCCGCCGCCTCACTGGGCCCGCTCGCGCTCGCCCCGGACGCCTCGGCGGCACAGCGCGCCGTGCGCCGCCCCGGTGCGAGCGACGCCGGAGCCCTGGAAGAAGCCGTCCGCCGCATCCGGCTGCTCGACGACCGGCACGGGGCCGACGGCCTCTACCGGCGGGCCTCCGCACCGCTGCGCGCCGCGTACGCCCTGCTCGACGCCGGCGCGACCCGGCAGCGGACGGCGGACCGGCTGTACGCGGGCGCCGGTGAACTGGCCATCTCCGTGGGCTGGCTGGCGCACGACTCGGGCCGTTTCGACGACGCCCGCTCGCACTACGCGGAGGCGCTGGCGACCGCGCGGGTGACGGGGGACCCGGGGCTCGAGGCGCACGCCTTCTGCAACACGGCCTTCCTCGCCCGTGACGCGGGCCGGCCGCGGGAGGCGGTGCGGGCGGCGCAGGCCGCGCAGCGGGCCGCGCGCCCGCTCGGCTCGCCCCGGCTGATGTCGCTGCTGGCACTGCGCGAGGCGGGCGGCTGGGCGGGGCTCGCCGACCGGGCGGGCTGCGAGCAGGCGCTGGCCCGCGCGCAGGCCTACTTCGACCGCGGCACCTCGCCGGCCGACCCCGAATGGATGACCTTCTACGGGAAAGCCGAACTGGAGGGCCTGGAGGCCCAGTGCTGGTCCACCCTGGGCGACTGGCCGCGGGCGGCCCGGCACGCGCGGCGGGCGGCGGAGCTCCAGAACCCGCACTTCACCCGCAACATCGCGCTGTACACGGCGGAGCTGGCGGACGACCTGGCGCGCGGCGGACACCCCGACGAGGCGGCCGCGGCGGGGATGCGGGTACTGGACCTGCTGCCGGAGGTCCAGTCGTCCCGGGTCCGGACGATACTGGCGGGCACCGCCCGCGTCCTGCTCCCGCACCGCCACGCCTCGGGCGTCTCGGCCTTCCTGGACCGCCACGCCTCGCTCCCCCGCGCGGTGTGAGCGGCCCACGCCCGCTGTGAGCGGTGCCCGCGCGGGTGGCCGGCGGGAACAGCGGGAACGGCGGCTCCGGGACGTTCAGCCCGCCAGGTGCCCCAGGTCGTTCCAGCTCTCGACGGCCGGTTCCCCGTACGCCCAGCCCAGGACCGACAGGGAGGTCGGGTTGAGGCGGATACGGGCCGCGAAGTCGAGCGGCAGCCCCAGCCAGCGGGCGCCGATGGAGCGCAGGATGTGCCCGTGGGCGAAGACCAGGACGTCACGGTCGGCGGAGCGCGCCCAGGCCACCACCTCGTCCGCGCGGGCCGTCACCTCGGCGAGGGTCTCCCCCTCGGGGACACCGTCCCGCCAGATCAGCCAGCCGGGGCGGTCCGCCTGTATCTCCGCGGGGGTCAGGCCCTCGTAGGCGCCGTAGTGCCACTCCATGAGGGTGTCCCAGGGCTGCGCGCGCTCGCCGAACCCGGCGAGTTCGCAGGTCTCCCGCGCACGGGAGAGCGGGCTGGTGCGCACCTCGGCGTCCGGCACCCCGTCGTACGGCGGCCGGTGCAGGCGCTCGCCGAGCAGCTTGGCGCCCTGCCGGCCCTCGTCCAGGAGCGGTACGTCGGTCCTGCCGGTGTGCTTGCCGGACAGCGACCACGCGGTCTGTCCGTGCCGGGCCAGCAGCATGCGCGGTGCCATGGGAGACCTTCCAAAGAAATCACAGGCGGAACCCCTCCATCATCGCGCACCCTGGATGCGGGCAACCCGAGGGACGATCCCAGCGTCTATCAGGGCCGAGGCGCCTCCGCGGGGGCGCGTCCACGCCGTAGAGTGGCCGACCGCCATGGGGGCAACCGTATGGGAACGAGGGGGAGGGCGATCGGATGCCGCACACCGAGACACCGGGTACCGAAGGGGCCCCGGCGACCCGGCTGCGCTGGTGGACCGAGCTGCCGCTGATCCTTCTCGTCTACGTCTGCTACTCGGCGGGACGGCTGCTCGTCCGGGGCGACGTCACCGACGCCGTGAACCACGGCCTGGCGATCCTGCGCATCGAGCAGGCGCTGTACCTCAACGCCGAGCACCCGCTGAACCGTCTCTTCACGCGCGAGCCGTGGCTGGGGATACCGGCCGACTTCTGGTACGCGTCGCTGCACTACCTGGTGACGCCCGCGCTCCTGGTCTGGCTGTTCCGCTCCCGCGCGGTGCACTTCCGGGCCGCCCGCACCTGGCTGATGACGTCGACGTTCATCGGGCTGATCGGCTTCACCCTGCTGCCCACCTGCCCGCCCCGGCTGCTCGAGGCGAGCCACGGCTTCGTCGACACCATGGCCCAGTACAGCTCGTACGGCTGGTGGGCCGGCGAGGCCAGCGCCCCCAGAGGGCTGGGCGGCCTGACCAACCAGTACGCGGCGATGCCGAGTCTGCACGTGGGCTGGGCCCTGTGGTGCGGCTTGATCCTGTGGCGGCACGGCGGTACGCGCCTGGCGAAGACCGCCGGTGTGATCTATCCGCTGGTGACGGTCGTCGTGGTGATGGGCACCGCCAACCACTACTTCCTCGACGCGGTCGCGGGTGCCGCCGTGATGGGCGCCGGACTGCTGCTCACGCCGGTCGTGCTGCGGAACACGGACCGGGTGAAGTCCCTCGTGCCGCCGCGCTTCGCACCGGCCCCGGTGGCCTCTTCCGCCTCTGCTGGTTCCCCGATTGTCAGTGACGGATGCCAGACTTCCGCGGGTGAGCAATTTCCAGGGCAGCGGCAGCGACAGCTCGAGCCACGGTTCGCCTCCGGAACCGAGCCGGGCAACTCCCCTCCGGCCCGGGGGGAAGACGCCGAGACAGCTGCGGCACCGGCTCGCTGAGCTGCGCGGTCCGGACGTACGGGCCAAGGCGCTGGACGCGCGCGCCCTGGCCGCCCTGGCCGCCAACCCGGGCTGCGAGCGGCGCGCGATCCTCGACGGCGCGGGGGTCGACAAGGCCACGCTCGCGGGCGCGTTGGGCTCCCCGTCGGTCTTCGGCCAGTCCCAGTTCGCGTTCGTCCGGGGCAACGCGTTCGAGGCCAAGGTCAAGGCCGACGGCGGTACGGAACTGCTGCGGCTGGTCCACGAGAAGCTGGACCGCACGGCCGAACCGCCCGCCGCCGCCCGCGTGCCCGACCTGTCCGCGGCGGGTCACGCGGGGCGTGCGGCGCGTACGGAACTGGCGCTGGGCGAGGCCGTCCTGGCGCCGGGCGAGTGGACGCTGCTCGACCATCCGCTGCTCGCGCTGGACGTCGCCGGCTCCCCGGCCTTCCTGGAACCGGACGCGGTGGTGGTGCACCCGGACGGCAGTTGGACGGTCGTGGAGATCAAGTCCTTCCCCCTGCTGGACGGTTCCGCCGATCCGGCGAAGGTCGGCGCGGCGGCCCGGCAGGCGGCGGTGTACGTACTCGCGCTGGAGGAGGTCGCCGCCCGTCTCGCCACCGCCCCGGACGCCCCCGGGGAGGCCCCCCGGGTGCGGCACCGGATCCTGCTGGTGTGCCCCAAGGACTTCTCCAACCTGCCGACCGCGTCCGCCGTGGACGTGCGCAAGCAGCGCGCGGTGACCGCCCGTCAGCTGGCCCGGCTCACCCGCATCGAGCACATCGCGGACGCGCTCCCCGAAGGCACCTGCTTCGCCCCCGAACTGCCCCGCGAGCGGCTGACGGCGTCCGTGGAGTCCGTCCCGGCGAGCTACGCGCCGGAGTGCCTGTCCGCGTGCGAACTGGCCTTCCACTGCCGGGACCGTTCCCGCGCGCAGGACGCGGTGACCACCCTGGGCCGCCCGGTCCGTGCCGAACTGGGCGGCCTGGCGACGGTCGAGGACGTACTGGCGGCGGCCCGCGGTGAGCTCGGCGACCCCGGTGATCCGACGGTCGCCGCCCTGCGCAGGGCGGCGGCACTGCGCGCGGAGGCACTCGCCGGAGCGGAAGCGCCCACCGGCGCGCAGGCCCTCGCCGGCGTGGCGGGAACCGCCCCCGCGGAGGTGGCCCCTTGTCTCTGATCACCACCCTCGCCCGCCTCGAGGCCGTCAGCACCGGCCGCGCCCGGCCCGCCGCCACCGTCCGGCACCGGCACCTGTCCGAGCGGCCCCTGGTGTTCGTGCCGCTGACCACCGCCGGTGAGGCGGGCGCCCCGCTCGGCGCGCTGGTGGGCACCGACCGGGACGCGCCCCGGCTGCTGGCCGTACCGCAGCCGCGCGACCGCGACCTCAGGTTCGCGTTCCTGGCCGAACTGGCCGACGTGGTCCTGCCCTACATCGACGGCTGCGCCGAGGCCGTGGAGGCCGCGGAGCGCAGCGAGACCGACCCGGAGACCGGCAAGCGGGTCAAGGTCGAGGTCGAACTGTGCGCGGACGCACCGCAGTTGATCGTGCCGAGCCGGGCCGGTGTCGACTTCGTACGGCTCCTCGGCCGTTCCACGCGGTTCAGGCGCACGGCGGAGCAGGATCCGGAGGCGCCCTTCCCGGCGCCGCCCCGGGTGCCGTTGCTCGGGCGGTGGCTGACGCACTTCGGGGAACGGGCCCGGGTGCCCGGGTCGTCGCTGCTGCCCGCCATGACCGATCTGCTGGGCCGGCACTGGGCGACCGGGCAGTCCTCCCTGGAGGACCAGCACCTCGGGGCGCTGCTCGCGTGGATCGACCCGCCCGCGGGCCGCTCGGGTGCCGAGGCCGCGCGGGAGGCGGAGCTGGCGCGGGACGCCGACGGGCAGTTGCGGTGCCCGCCCGCGGGCCCGGCGACCGACCCGGCGTTCGACAACAAGCTGCTCGCCCCGGCGATCGAACGGTACGACCGCGCCCGTACGGCGCTCGCCGCCGCGCAGGACGGCCTGGAGGCCGACGAGCGGCTCGGCGCGCTGACGGCGGCGGAGCGGGAGATCCGCGTCCTGGTGGAGAGCCGTACGCGGCCCACCTGGGACGCGGTGTGGCGGGGCCTGGACCTGCTGCGCGCGCTGCCGGAGGGCGCGCGGGTCGAGGAGCGGTGGACGCGCGACCGCTGGTCGTTCACCGGCCACCGGGACCGGGTCCTGGCCGGAGAGCCGCCGCAGCCGCGCCGCGACGACGCGGTGACCGCGGCCAACAAGCTCGCCACGCGCGAGCGGGAGCAGGCCCGGCTGGAAGCTCAGGAGGCCTTGGACGACCCGCTGGTGATGGCGGGCCGGCGGCTGTCCGGGGAGGCCTTCGCGGGCGAGGTCACCGACGTCGTCATGGCGTACAGCGAGAGCAAGCGGCCGAGCCCCCGCCCGCTGGTCACCGTCCGCACGGACGACCGCCCGCACCTGGCCGTGCGGACCCGGGTGTACCGCTCGCTCGGCGGAAAACCGCAGGCGGCCGAGTTCGTCGGGTACGAGGACGAGACCGACGGGCACGGGAGGGACCGCACCGAAGAGGGGCCGCCCGGGGAGGGGCCGTCCGGGGAGGGGCCGTCCGGGGCAGGGCCGGCCACCGGCGGGCTGCTCGTTCTGCGGATCATGGACAAGATGGGCCGCGGCAAGGAGCCGGAGGCGGGCTCGGTGCCGGAGAAGGGCGACCGCCTCTGCTTCACGCTGTTCGAGCACGAGCCGCGCGGCGGGGCGAAACTGCCCGATCCGGAGGAGACGCCGTGGACGCACGGCGGCCCGCCCGGTGCGGAGGCCGCCACGCGGGAGCCCGCCGACCCGGTGACCGAGGAGGACGTGCTGTGACCCGCTCATCCACCGAGGTGGTCTTCGACGCCGGCGCGGCCGCCACCCGTGCCACCGACGCGATCCTGCGCGACACCCTGCACGGCACCGCCCGCGGTGTGGTCGTCGACTCCCCGCCCGGCGCCGGCAAGTCCACCCTCGTGGTCCGCGCGGCGCTGGAACTGGCCGACGCGGGACGCCCGTTGATGGTGGTGGCGCAGACCAACGCCCAGGTCGACGACCTGGTGCTGCGGCTCGCCGAGAAGAACCCCGGGCTGCCGGTCGGCCGGCTGCACAGCAGCGACACCGACCCGTACGACAAGGCGCTCGACGGACTGGACAACGTCCGCAAGTCGGCGAAGGCGGCCGACCTCGCCGGGCTCGACGTGGTCATCTCGACGGCCGCCAAGTGGGCGCACGTCAAGGGTGTCGAGCCGTGGGCGCACGCGATCGTCGACGAGGCGTACCAGATGCGTTCGGACGCGCTGCTCGCCGTGGCCGGGCTGTTCGAGCGGGCGCTGTTCGTGGGGGATCCGGGGCAGCTGGACCCGTTCTCGATCGTGGGCAGCGAGCAGTGGGCGGGGCTGTCGTACGACCCGTCCGCGTCCGCCGTGACCACGCTGCTCGCGCACAATCCCGAGCTGCCGCAGCACCGCCTGCCGGTGTCGTGGCGGCTGCCCGCCTCGGCGGCGCCCCTGGTGTCGGACGCGTTCTACCCGTACACGCCGTTCCGCAGCGGCACCGGGCACGGCGACCGGCGGCTCGCGCTCGGGGTTCCGTCGGACGGTTCGGGGCCCGACCATGTGATCGACGAGGCCGCCGAGTCCGGCTGGGGCCTGCTGGAGCTGCCCGCCCGGCACACCCCGCGCACCGACCCGGAGGCGGTGCGGGCGGTGGCGCTGGTGGTCCGCCGGCTGCTGGACCGGGAGGGCGCGTCGGTCTCGGAGCGGTCCGAGGACGCGGTGCCGCTCACCGCCGACCGGATCGCCGTCGGCACCGCGCACCGCGACCAGGCGGCGGCGGTACGGGCGGCGCTGGCCGAGCTGGGGGCGGCGGACGTCACCGTCGACACGGCGAACCGGCTCCAGGGGAGGGAGTTCGACGTCACGGTGGTGCTGCACCCGCTGTCCGGCCGCCCCGACGCCACCGCCTTCCACCTGGAGACGGGCCGGCTGTGCGTGCTGGCCTCCCGGCATCGGCACGCCTGCATCGTGGTGTGCCGGGCGGGTGTCGGCGAGCTGCTGGACGCGTACCCGTCGACGGAACCGGTCCAGCTGGGCACCCTCGTGAAGTTCCCGGACGGCTGGGAGGCCAATCACGCGGTCCTGGCCCACCTCGCACGACACCGGATCACCTGGCAGCCCTGACCCCCGACCCCGGCACCCGCCCGGCAGACGATCAGCACGGCACCGGGCCGCCCGCCGGACGGAGTCCGGCACACCGCCGGAGGCGGCCAACGGTCACAGCCCGGACGGCTGGGAGGCCCATCACGCGGTCCTGGCCCACCTCGCACGACACCGGATCACCTGGCAGCCCTGACCCCCCGGCCCCGGCACCTGACCCCGGCAGATGATCAGCACGGCACCGGGCCGCCCGGCAGTCCTGACCCCACCGGCCCCGAGGCCCTCTTGCGGGACGCGGGAGAATGGAAGGTGGCCCGCTCCCCCAGTGGGCCGAAGCGCACGCACGAGCAAGGACGAAGGAGAAGACATGGCGGAGCCCACGCCGCGTCGGGACGAACCGCGGCTACGCCCCGCGCCCCTGTTGTTCGAGCCCACGGCAGCGGCCGCCGATCCGGAGCACTTCTTCGACCTGGAGTCGATCGACGACCCGCGCGCCCTGCTGGAGCGGGCGACGGAACTGACGCTCGCGTTCCGCGCGGCGGCGGACCGGGCGATGGAGTTCCAGGCGATGGCGGCGGCCCAGCTGGCCGACCCCCGGCGCTTCGACCGGCTGACGACCGCCGACATCTCCGAGCGGGCCGAATGGACCGAGGACTACGCGAAGAAGATGGTCGAGTTCGGCCGGGACCTCTTGCGCGGGGACGACGCCGGGACCACGTAGGACGTGCGTGAGGCTCTACGCCTCTCGTACGGCCGACCCCCTACCGGCCCAAAGCCGCCCGGTCGAACAGGTGTGGCATATGCCAGGCGGGCACCATACCCCCCGCCCCTCCCCCTCGTCCCCGGTTCCCGCAACCCTGGGAAACCGTTCCCTCACCGCCGGTAGACAGACGGCATGAGCAGTACACGCAACGCCCCCGATGCCGGCCGTGCCACCGGCGCCACCGATGCCACCGGGGTCACCCCGGACGGCGCCGCCTGGCTCGCCTCCGCAGGAACGTATCCGCGCAGCACGCTCTCCCTCTGGGAGGAGCGGCCGGACGCGCCGGTCGTGCTGCCCTGCGGCTCCGTCTTCGATGTGGTGAGCGCGCCCTCCACCTTCGGGCGCCGGATGCTGGACCGGATGTGGGACGAAGGCCCGGGCTCCGGTCCGGTGGCCGGGTTCCGCGGCCGGATGCTGCTGTTCGCGGCGCCCGGCACCGCCCAGCGGCTGCCCGCGCTGCTGGGGTGGGAGGAGTGGGACGCCCGCGGCAGGGACACCGGGGAGGCCGGCCGTACGGGCGAGGTTCCGCCGCTGCTGTGCCACGGCACCGGAGACGCGGTGACCGTTCCGGCACCGGCTCCCGGCGCCCGCGCGGACCGCTCCGGCTCCCGCTGGCTGGTGGCCCCGGACACGCGTCACCCCTGGCTGCCGGGCCCGGAGGTGCTGCTCTGGGCGGCCGTACGGGCGGCCCGCGCGGCCGTGCGGATATCGATTTTTCCTCCCGCCGACCAGGGTGCTAATGTCTACGACGTCAGCAGGCGCCGCTAGCTCAGTTGGTTAGAGCAGCTGACTCTTAATCAGCGGGTCCGGGGTTCGAGTCCCTGGCGGCGCACGACACGGAAAGGCCTCTTGCGACAGCAAGGGGCCTTTTACGCGTCCCGCCCGCCCCCGCCCGCACTCCCGCCCCCGTCCCGGCCGGTACTGATCTGCACCGTCCAGGCGCCCGAGGCCGTACGCCCCTCCACCTCCACCCGTACGCCCTCCCCCGGCACCGTGAAGCTCTCGCCGAGGGCGACCGGGGCGTCCGCGAGGGGCGGGTAGACCGAGTCCCCCCAGCAGGCCTCCGTGCGCGGGTGGGCGTCGATCACCTGGACCGGGCCGTCCCCGGACCGGGTGGTGACGCTCACCCGGTAGACCAGCACCCCCGACCGGCAGGCACCCGCGTCGTCGCCGACGGGGCTGCGCGCCTCGAAGGCGAGCACGGTGTCCGGGCCGGTGCGCACCACCGCGAGCTTGATCCCCCGGCCCAGCCCGAAGGAGGGCGCCCCGGCGGCCCCCGTCACCGGCACCCCGGGTCCCGCCCCCAGCGGTTCCAGCGTCAGCCGTACCGGCCCCGTGCCCCGCACGCACCGCACCTGCCGGGAACCCAGCCAGCCCAGCTTCCACTTGTGCCAGCCCAACAGGTCGGGCGCGAGCGCGAACTGGCTGCCCATCAGGTCCCAGTCGCCGACGTGGGTGTCCCAGTCGCCCTTGCCGTCCACGGGCCGGTGGTAGAGGTCGGGGAGGTCGAAGACATGGCCGGTCTCGTGGGCGAGGACCAGCCGGTCCGGGGGATGGTCCTCGAACACGGTGACGACCCGGCGGATGTCGGTGCCGTCCGCCCGCAGCGGGGTGTCCAGGTTGACGACCTTCGTCGCGTCGGAGTCCACACCGGGCGCGTCCGGGTCGGCGACGAAGTACACGACGTCGTACCGCGAGAAGTCGACCCGCGGGTCGGCCGCGGCGAGCGCGTCGCGCAGATAGGCGGAGCGGTGCCGCGTGGTCCAGTCACGCTGTATGGCGTAGGCGGTGGACGGGCGCGGCATCCGGATCCAGTCGCGCAGGGCGTGCGGGTGCAGGGAGAACCTGCCGTAGGAGGCCCGGTGGAAGAAGTCGCTGGTGGCGGGGAAGTGGTCGGCTGCCAGCTCCTCGGGGGTGGTCAGCGGGTGCGAGTCCGGGAAGGACAGGAACACCATGACCGCGTTCAGCCGGCCGGCCGGGCGGGGGTAGGCGGCGTTCCAGGTGTCCAGCCCTTCCGAGTGGTGCGCGGCGGTGCGGGTCAGGGCGCACGGCGCCGCGGAGAACGGCCCGTCCTCGGAGGGGGCGCTCACCATGGAGGTCGCCGCGAGCGCCGACATGGTGGTGCACACGGCCGTGGTGCCGCGCAACCGGGGGCGCGACAACGGACCGCCCGGCCCCGGCCGGTCCGGCACCGGGAATCCCGCTCTCAGCCACCCCGCCACCCCCAGACGGCCCAACCCCCTCAGAACCTCACGGCCGAGTCCTCTCAAAGGGAGCTGACGCGGCACGGGGACCTCCGGGAGACGGTTCACGGGACACCGCACCCAGACTGTGGTGGTTTGCAGTCATACGCACTGTTTATCTACACCGGACGGGTGAGGGAGCGTCCAGTCCGTTCACGAGTGACACCCCGAACCACTCACGGAACGTCACAACTGGTCGGAGGCCTGAAGAAGCCGCCCACCTCCGAGCAGAAACGATCTGGCAGAGATGCGGGACCGTCCTGGACACTGGAGAGTGACTGGAAGGGCTTCAGGGAGACCTCTATGATCGGCACACTTTCCTGAGACATTCCTGAGGCTTTCCGGCACGGACGGCGATCGAGTGCACGGCGGGAGCGAGCGGTGAGCGGAACGTCCCAAGGGCCGACGCCCGCAGCAGATCCCAACCGGCCGACCGTCACGGAGAGTGAGATCACTGCCCCACCCCGTGCCGGACGCGCCGACCTCCCTCCCCCTCCGTCGTACCGCTCGGTCTTCGCGGCCTCTCCGCTCGCCATGGCCGTGGTCGGCCGTGACGGCAGGGTGATCAGCGCCAACGGCACGCTCGCCGACCTGCTGGGACGCGCCCCGGACACCCTGGTCGGCGCGGTCGCCGCCGACCTGGTGGACCTCCCCTCCGACGCCCGCGCCTGGCACGCCTACCGCGACCTGCTGAGCGGCCGGCAGGGCCGGCTGCGCTGCACGCGCCGGCTCAAGCACCCCGAGGGGCACTCCCTGTGGGTGCAGGTGTCGGTCGCCCCGCTCCCCCCGGACGACGGTGCCGCCCACGGCGAGTACGACGCACACGACCCGCACGACGGACACGACCCGCACGGCGTACTGCTCTCGGTCACCGACGTCAGCGCCCGCCACGAACTCCAGGCCCGGCTGCGGCACTTGCAGATGCACGACCCGGTGACCCGGCTGCCCAACCGCACCCTGTTCTTCGAACGGCTGACGGCCGCCCTGGAGGCCGAGTCGTACGAGCAGAGCGGCACCGGCCGGATCGGGCTCTGCTCCCTGGACCTCGACGGCTTCAAGGCCATCAACGACGCCCTGGGCCACCGCGTCGGCGACCGGCTGCTGGCCGCCGTCGCCGAACGGCTGCTGCTGTGCGCCGAGGAGGCGGGCCGGGCCAGGACCGGCACCCCACTGGTGGCCCGGCTCGGCGGGGACGAGTTCGCGCTGCTGGTCGAGGACTCCACGGGCACCGAACAGCTCGCCGACCTCGCCGAGTCGGTGCTCGCCGCGATCCAGGACCCCTTCGACGTGGCCGGCCAGCGGCTGTCGGTGTCGGCGTCCATCGGCGTGGTCGAACGGCACGCGGCCGGGACCACGCCCACCGCGCTGATGCAGGCCGCCGACACGACCCTCTACTGGGCGAAGGCCGACGGCAAGTCCCGCTGGACGCTCTTCGACCCGGAGCGCAACGCGCACCGCATGACCCGCCAGGCCCTCGCCTCCGCGCTCCGCCCCGCCGTCGAACGGGGCGAGTTCGCGCTGGAGTACCAGCCGCTGGTCGGCATGGAGGACGACCGGGTGCACGGGGTGGAGGCCCTGGTCCGCTGGAACCACCCGCAGTTCGGCACGCTGACGCCGAATCGGTTCATCTCCATCGCCGAGGAGGACGGCTCGATCGTCAAGCTCGGCCGCTGGGTGCTGCGCACCGCCTGCCGGCAGGCCCGAAGCTGGCAGGTCGAGCACCCCGGGGAGCCGCCGATCTTCGTCAGCGTGAACGTGGCGGTCCGTCAGGTCTGGGACTCCGACCTGGTGGCGGACGTCGCCGAGACCCTGAAGGAGACGGGCCTGGCGCCGGAGCTGCTCCAGCTGGAGCTGACCGAGTCCGCGGTGATGGGCTCCTCGGGCCGGCCGCTCCAGGCACTGACCGCGCTCAGCGAGATGGGCGTCCGCATCGCCATCGACGACTTCGGCACCGGCTACTCGAACCTGGCCTACCTCAGCCGGCTCCCGGTGTCGGTGCTGAAACTGGACGGTGCCTTCGTCCGCGGCTTCCAGTACGAGGACCGGGCCGCGGCGCCCAGCCCGGCGGACGAGGCCATCGTCGAGGCGATGGTGCAGCTCGCCCACCGGCTGGGGCTGACGGTCACCGCGGAGTGCGTGGAGACCTCGGCGCAGGCCACCCGGCTGCGCCGGATCGGGTGCGACACCGGCCAGGGCTGGCTGTACTCCCGTCCGGTGCCGCCGGACCGCATCTCCGAACTGCTGGGCACCCCGGGGGTTCAGGCGGACGTCGTCGGCAACCCGTAGGCGTCGGCTATGAGTTCGTAGGACCGCAGGCGGACGTCACCGCTGTGCGCGTTGGCCGTGATCATCAGCTCGTCGGCGCCGGTGCGCTTCTGCAGGTCGTCCAGACCGGCGCGGACCTCGTCCGGGGTGCCGTGCACGACGTTGGCGTTCCACGAGTCGACGAAGTCCTGCTCCACCGGCGAGAACGGGTGCGCCTCGGCCTCCTCGGGCGTGGGAACCAGGCCGGGGCGGCCGGTGCGCAGCCGGACCATGTTGAGCGCGGCGGCCAGGACCTGGCGCCGGGCCTCGTTCCCGTCCTCGCTCGCGAGCGCGGAGACGCCGATCAGGGCGTAGGGCTCGTCGAGGACGTCGCTCGGGCTGAACGACTCGCGGTAGAGGTCCAGCGCGGGAATCGTGTTCTGCGCCGAGAAGTGGTGGGCGAAGGCGAAGGGCAGGCCGAGCATGCCGGCCAGCCGGGCGCTGAACCCGGAGGAACCGAGCAGCCAGACCGGCGGCCGGTGCGGCGACTGCACCCCGCCCGGCGAGGTCGCCTGGACCGGGCCGGGGACGGCGTGGATCCGGCGGTAGCGGTGACCGTCGGGGAAGTCGTCGTCCAGGAAGCGGATCAGCTCGGCGAGCTGCTGGGGGAAGTCGTCGGCGCCCTCGTTCAGCCTGTCACTGCGGCGCAGGGCGGCGGCGGTGGCGCCGTCGGTGCCGGGGGCGCGGCCGAGGCCGAGGTCGATCCGGCCGGGGGCCATGGCCTCCAGCGTGCCGAACTGCTCGGCGATGACGAGCGGGGCGTGGTTGGGCAGCATCACCCCGCCCGAACCGAGCCGGATGCGCTCGGTGTACGCGGCGAGGTGGGCCAGGATCACGGCCGGGGACGAGGACGCCACCCCCGGCATGGAGTGGTGCTCGGCGACCCAGTGGCGGTGGAAGCCGCGCGCCTCGGCGAACCGGGCGAGCTCGACACTGGTGCGCAGCGCGTCGGAGGCGGTCTGGCCGGCGCCGACCGTGACCAGGTCCAGCACGGACAGCGGAACGGGTGCCGAGCCGTGCGTCACGCCCCGGATCTCTTCCGCTCCTCGGTCCTCGGCGCCTGCGGTGTCGTCTGCGGCCACGGTGGGGTGCCTCCTGTTTCGGGTGACGTTCGCCGTCGTCGGAAACAGGAGGCCTCCTCCGCTTATTCCCTGGCGGGACGCCCGGGGATCTCCGCGCGGCCCCGATCGATCCCGCGCGACGCACGGAACTCCGCGCGGTTCCGCGGGCCGCTACACCTGCACGATCGGTTCCCGCGTGAACAGGGCGCCCAGGCTCGGCGCGTTCACCCGGCGGTCGGCCAGGCGCAGCCCCTCCCAGACGGTGACCTGGTTGGCGGTGAGGACCGGTTTGCCGAGCTCCTTCTCGAGGGCCGGGAGGTGGGCGGCCGTGTGCAGGGCCGTGTCGGGGAGGAGGAGGGCCTGGGCGTCCGGGCGGTCGGCCGCGCGGGCGAGGGCGAACAGCTCGGCCTCGCCCCAGGTGCCGACCTCCGCCGCCGTGACGATCCCGGCGCTGGTGACTCCGGTCACCTCCACCCCGTCGGCCGCCAGGAACTCCACGAAGAGCGCGGCCACGTCGTCCGGGTAGGTCGCGCCGACGGCGACCCGCCGGGCCCCGATCTCCCGCGCCGCGTGCACGAAGGCGAAGGACGTGGAGGACGCGGGCATACCCGCCGTGAGGGCGAGGGCGCGCACCTGCTCGTGGGCGCCCTCCCAGCCGCGGACGAAGCTGCCGCTGGTGCAGGCCCACACCACGGCGTCGGCGCCGGTGAGCCGCAGCTCCTGGAGGCCGGCCGCGAGCCGGTCGGCCTCGCCCATCTCGAGCAGGGCGTCGGCCCGGTGCGCGTCCTCACCGATGTCGGTGTGCACCAGGTCCATCCGTACGTCGCTGCCCAGCAGTTGCTCGATGCGCGGATAGTCGTCCTCGGCGGAGTGTCCGGGGTAGAGGAATCCCAGTGCGGTCATGTCCAGCCTTCCTGCTGCTTCTCGTCCGGTCCACCGGACACGCCCTGCGCGCCCGGCACACCCTGCGCGTCCGACACGCCGTGCACGCCCCGCACCTCCGGTGACTCCTGCCCTTCCGGCAGTACGGAGCCGGTCGGCACCACCGGTCCGGCGGCCGGCACCACGGTGCCGGCCGCCGGGCCCGGCAGTGCGCTCCCGGTACCGGTACCGGTGCCGCTGCGCGCCGACGTGTCGATCAGCGCCTGATACGGTCCCACCGCCCGGGTACCCAGTCGGCGCAACGCCGCCCACATGGTCACCTGGTTGGCCGAGATCACCGGTATGCGCAGTTCCGCCTCCAGCTGGGGGATCACGTCGTAGGTCGGCAGGTTGGTGCAGGACAGGAACAGCGCGTCCGCCGCGCCGAGCCGGCCGCGCATCGCCGCCCGCCGGGCCATGTCGGCCACCTCGCGGTAGGTGACCTTCCAGATCTGCCGGGTCAGGCCCATGTACGCGCAGCCGGTGACCATGACCCCGGCCTGCGCCACGTACTCCTCCAGCGCCCGGGTCACCGACACGGTGTAGGGCGTCACCAGCGCCAGCCGCCGTACGTCCAGCTCCACCAACGCCTCCAGCAGCGCGCCCGAGGTGGTGACCGCGGGGACCGAGCCGGCCCTGCTCATCGCCTCGCACATGGCGTGCTCGCCCATGACCCCGCCGACGAAACTGCCCGACGTACAGGCGTACGCGACGGCCTCGGGGGTGACCTCGGTGAGGGTGCTCACGGCGTTCTGGAGGGTCTCGTGCTCGCTGATCATGCGGGCGAGGTCCAGGCTCACCTCGACCGGCACGTACGGCGTTCGGGTGACGTGCAGGGACACGTCGTCGGGCGTCCACCGCCACAGTTCGCGGTCCAGCGCGAAGTCGAAGGGGGCGATCACACCGACCCCGCGCTGCGGGCCCGGTCCGCCGAGAAAGGAGACGTCCATGTCAGCACCGGCCTCACGGTGAGAGACGAGCACGCAACGGTTCGTGGAAACGCCCGTGTTGACGACGGTAGGTTCGGGGTGCCAGCGTGGTCAATCCGTACATCTCAGACTTCTGGCCGTCCGGAGAAAAGGCGGCCGTGACCTCTCCCCGGAGGACCCCCTCGACCGGCTCACCGACAGGCCCGCGACCGGCCCTTCGACCTCACACAGGACCGCTTCCATGACCCTCCCCACGCTGCTCGTCCTGGACGCCGATCCGCCGCCCCGGCTGGGCCGGCTGACCGGCAGGGTCCGCGTCGAGCACGCGGACGCCTCGACGCTCGCCGAGCGGCTGCCGTCCGCCGACGTGCTGCTGGTCTGGGACTTCACCTCGCACGCGGTGCGCGCCGCCTGGCCGGGCGAGGGCCCCAGGCCCCGCTGGGTGCACACGGCGAGCGCGGGCGTGGACCATCTGATGTGTCCGGAACTCGCCGTCTCCGACACGGTGGTCACCAACGCGCGCGGCGTCTTCGACCGGCCGATCGCCGAGTACGTCGCCGCGCTCGTGCTGGCGATGGCGAAGGATCTGCCGCGGACGCTGGCGCTCCAGCGGGAACGGACCTGGCTCCACCGTGAGTCGCGCAGGGTCGCCGGGACCCGTGCCTGCGTCGTCGGGTCGGGGCCGATCGGGCGGGCGGTCGCCGGCACGCTCGAGGCGCTCGGCGTCACCACCGCGCTGGTCGGCCGGACCGCGCGCGCGGGGTCGGACGGCACCGCGGCCGTGCACGGCACCGAGGACCTGGACCGGCTGATCGCCCGCGCCGACTGGGTGGTCGCCGCCGCGCCGCTCACCGGGCAGACCCGGGGCATGTTCGACGCCCGCCGGTTCGGGCTGATGCAGCCGTCCGCCCACTTCGTCAACATCGGCCGCGGACCGCTGGTCGTCGAGGACGCGCTCGCCGAGGCGCTGCAACAGCACCGCATCGCGGGCGCCGCCCTGGACGTCTTCGACTCCGAGCCGCTCACTGCGGACAGCCCGCTGTGGGACGTGCCGGGACTGGTCGTGTCCCCGCACATGAGCGGGGACACCCTGGGGTGGCGGGACGAACTCGGCGCCCAGTTCGTGGAGTTGTACGAACTCTGGGCCGCCGGCAAGCCTCTGGTGAACGTGGTCGACAAGCAGCGTGGGTATGTACCCGGACACTGACCCGCCCGGCACCCGCCGGCCCGCCCGAGATCCCTGACCCACCCGGCACCCCTGACCTCCCGGGAGCGTGGATGACCCAAGGCACCGACCGCACCGCCCTCACGTCCCTCACCGCCGTGCAGCTCCTCGACGGCTACCGCACCGGCGCGTTCGGTCCCGTGGCGGTGACCCGCGCGGCGCTGGAGCGGGCCCAGGAGATCCAGCCGGAGGTGAACGCGTTCGTCCGGCTCTTCCCCGACCGGGCGCTGGAACAGGCCGCCGCGTCCGAGGCGCGGTGGCGGCGCGGCGAGCCGCACGGGCTGCTCGACGGGGTGCCGGTCACGGTGAAGGACATCCTGCTGCTGCGCGGCGCCCCCACCCTGCGCGGTTCGCGCGCCGTCGACCCGGCGGGCCCCTGGGACGAGGACGCGCCGTCGGTGGCGCGGCTGCGGGAGCACGGCGCCGTCTTCCTGGGCAAGACGACGACCCCCGAGTTCGGCTGGAAGGCCGTGACGGACTCCCCGCTCAGCGGCATCACCCGCAACCCGTACGACCTTGCGCGTACCGCGGGCGGCTCCAGCGGGGGCGCGGCGGCGGCCGTGGCGCTGGGCGCGGGGCCGCTGGCGCTGGGGACGGACGGCGGGGGCAGCGTCCGCATCCCGGCGGCGTTCTGCGGAATCTTCGCGCTGAAGCCGACGTACGGGAGGGTGCCGCTGTATCCGGCGAGCGCGTTCGGCACGCTGGCGCACGTCGGCCCGATGACGCGGGACGCGGCGGACGCGGCGCTGCTGATGGATGTGATCAGCGGACCGGACTCCCGCGACTGGTCGGCACTGGCCCCGGCACCCGGCTCGTTCAGGGAAGGGCTGGACGGCGGGGTGCGGGGGCTGCGGGTGGCGTACTCGCCGTCGCTGGGCGGGCAGGTGGCGGTGGCGCCACAGGTCGCGGCGGCGGTACGGCGGGCGGTGGAGCGGCTGGCCGCGCTCGGCGCGTACGTGGAGGAGACCGACCCGGACTTCTCGGACCCGGCGGACGCCTTCCACACCCTGTGGTTCTCCGGGGCGGCGCGGGTGGTGCAGCACCTCACCCGTGAGCAGCGGGGACTGCTGGATCCCGGACTGCGCGAGATCTGCGCCGCCGGGGCGCGCCGGTCGGCGCTGGACTACCTGGCGGCGGTCGACGTGCGGATGGATCTGGGCCGGCGCATGGGCCGCCTCCACGACACCTACGACCTGCTGGTCACCCCGACCGTGCCGCGCACCGCGTTCGAGGCGGGCGCGGAGGTGCCGAAGGGGGCCGGCCACCGGCGGTGGACGGGCTGGACCCCGTTCACCTACCCGTTCAACCTGACCCAGCAGCCCGCGGCGACCGTCCCCGTCGGCACCGACGCGGCCGGGCTGCCGGTCGGTGTCCAGCTCGTGGCCGCCCGCCACGCCGACGCGCTGGTGCTGCGGGCGGCCCACGCGCTGTACACGTCCGGGGCGGCCCGGGTTCCCGGGCTCACGCCCGCCGGAAGCTGAGGCTCTCCCCCACCGCGCCCGTGCGCCACAGGTCGTTGCACCCGTCGGCCATCTCCGCCAGGCCTTCGACGACCTGGCCCCAGACGATGCCGGGCACCCAGCCCACGTCGCCGTTCAGCAGCAGGTTGTTGCGCTCGTAGAACAGGGCCAGGTCCACGACCGTGGCGCCGGGGCCGACCTCGCGGTCGTAGCCGTAGGCCTTGGTGCCCAGTTCCGCGCCCGCGAAGGAGAAATAGCAGAGATCTCCCGGAATGGGGGTGATCGTCGGATTCTCCAGTGGTGGCTCGGATTCCGCGAAGGGCGGGAAAAGGGCATAGATCTCGTTGCGGGCGTATTTGGCGTGGTAGACGTCGCCGGACAGGGGCAGCGAGTTCCAGACGGCCGCACAGGTGACCGGCGCGCGGTCGTCGAGCAACCGGGCCGTACAGGTGATTCCGCGTTTGACCAGCGAGACCTCGACATATCGGTCAATCATGAAACCCATCGTCCCGCACCGGTCAAGACCGCCCGACCGCCGAACGGGGCCGAAACTGGCGGGAATACTCGGGATCGATTCGGGTAGCCGCGCCGCCATGGCTCCACCACTGGGAAAACAACTGAGACGACGCGGGGAAGCGTCCACGCCCGTCGGGCCCTCACGCCGATCGCTGCTCGCGGGGGTCGCGGCGCTCGGCGCACTGGGCGCGGCGGGCTGCTCGCGCGTACCCACCGAAGCGAGCACGGGCGGCGGTGACCAGCTCGAACGGCTCAAGGCGGCGGGCGTGGTCCGCCTGGGCATCGCCGGTGAGATCCCCTTCGGTTACATCGACAAGGACGGCAACCTGACCGGGGAGGCGCCGGAGCTCGCGAAGGTCATCTTCCAACGGCTCGGCGTGGAGCGGGTCCAGCCCGTGCCCACCGAGTTCGGTTCGCTGATCCCGGGGCTGAACTCGCAGCAGTTCGACGTCGTGGCCGCCGGGATGTACATCAATCCCGAGCGCTGCGAACAGGTCATATTCTCCGACCCCGATTACCAGATGCTCGATTCCTTCATCGTGCGCAAGGGCAATCCGAAGGGGCTGACCAGCTACAAGGACGTCGTCGAGAAGAAGGCGAAGTTCGCCACCGGCACCGGGTACGCGGAGATCGCGTACGCGGTCGAGGCCGGATATCCGGAGGGCGACATCCTGATCGTCCCCGACCAGGTCGCCGGACTGAACGCGGTGGAGGCCGGGCGGGTCGACGTCTTCGCCGGTACGGCGCTCACCACCCGTGAGGTGGTGAAGAAGTCCGCCAGGGCGGAGGTCACGGAGCCGTTCCGGCCGATCGTCAACGGTGAGCCGCACACCGACGGCGGCGGCTTCGCGTTCCGTCCCACCGAAACGAATCTGCGCGACGCCTTCAACGAGGAGCTGGCGAAGCTGAAGGAGAGCGGCGAGCTGCTGCGGATCCTGAGGCCGTTCGGTTTCACCGAGGACGAGATGACGGATCTGACCGCGAAGGAGTTGTGCGGCGGATGACCTCAGGACTTTGGGAACTCGTACTCAGGGGCGTCTGGGTCACGATCCAGCTGCTGGTGCTCAGCGCGCTGCTCGCGGCCGCGGTCTCCTTCGTGGTCGGCATCGCGCGCACCCACCGGCTGAAGTTCGTCCGCTTCCTCGCGGGTCTCTACACCGAGGTGTTCCGCGGCACCTCGGCGCTGGTGATGATCTTCTGGGTGTTCTTCGTGCTGCCCCCGGCCTTCGGCTGGCAGCTGGTGCCGCTGTGGGCGGGCACGCTGGCGCTCGGTCTGACCTACGGCGCCTACGGCTCGGAGATCGTGCGCGGCGCGCTGGCCGCCGTCGATCCGGCACAGCGTGAGGGCGGTATCGCGCTCAGCTTCACGCCCGCGCAGCGGATGCGGCTGATCCTGCTGCCGCAGGCGGTGCCGGAGATGATCCCGCCGTTCTCCAACCTGCTGATCGAGCTGCTCAAGGGCACCGCCCTGGTGTCGATCATGGGTATGGGCGATCTGGCGTTCAGCGCCAACCTGGTGCGTCTGGCGCTGCAGGAGAGCGCCGAGATCTACACGTACGTCCTGGTGATCTACTTCGTGATCGCCTTCCTGCTCACCCGGATCATGCGCGGTCTGGAGAAGAAGCTGAAGGCCGGCGTCGGAAAGAAGCCCGTGCCCGAACCCGATCTGGAACTGAAGCGGGCCGAGACGACCGGTGTCGGCGGGGGAGGTGCCTGATGAAGTGGGACTGGAGCGCGGTCTCCGACTTCATGCCGTACTTCTGGGACGGTCTGCTGGTCACCCTGCAGATCCTGGTTCTCGGCTCCCTGATCTCGTTCGTCCTCGGCCTGGTGTGGGCCCTGCTGATGCGGGCGCCGTCCCGCTGGGTGACCTGGCCGGTCGGCGGCGTGACGGAGTTCATCCGCAACACCCCGCTGCTGGTGCAGCTGTTCTTCCTGTTCTACGTGCTGCCCGAGTGGGGTCTGACCTTCTCGGCGCTGACCACCGGCATCTTCGCCATCGGTCTGCACTACTCGACGTACACGATGCAGGTCTACCGCGCGGGCATCGAGGCCGTGCCGGTGGGCCAGTGGGAGGCGGCGACGGCACTGAACCTGCCGGTGCGCCGGACGTGGACCGCGGTGATCCTGCCGCAGGCCGTGCGCAGGGTGGTCCCCGCGCTCGGCAACTACGTCATCTCGATGCTGAAGGACACGCCCCTGCTGATGGCGATCACCGTGCTGGAGATGCTCGGTGAGGCCCGCCTGTTCTCCCAGCAGCACTTCCAGTTCACCGAGCCCCTGACGGTGATCGGCCTCGCCTTCATCGTCATCTCCTACCTGGCCTCCCTTGCCCTCCGAGCCCTGGAGCGACGCCTTGTCCACTGACAGCACCCAGCCCAGCACCCCTCCCGCCCCCGGCGACGGCGCCGAGAAGGCGGCCGACCCGGCCGCCGGCACCGCCCGCGCCGCCGGCAGCGAGCTGATCCGGCTGGAGAAGGTCACCAAGCGGTTCGGGACCAACACGGTCCTCGACAACCTGGACTTCTCCGTGGACGCCGGCAAGCACGTCACCCTGATCGGGCCGTCCGGATCGGGCAAGACGACCATCCTGCGGCTGCTGATGACGCTGCTGAAGCCCGACGAGGGCACGGTCACCGTCGACGGGGACCAGCTGTTCCCCGCGCCGGAGAAGCAGGTCCGCGAGATCCGCAAGAAGATCGGGATGGTCTTCCAGCACTTCAACCTGTTCCCGAACATGACCGTGCTGCGGAACATCACCGAGGCGCCGGTCACCGTGCTCGGCCTGTCCAAGGACGAGGCCGAGGAGCGGGCGCGGGAACTGCTCGAGATGGTCGGACTGACCGAGCACATCGACAAGCACCCCGCGCAGCTGTCCGGCGGTCAGCAGCAGCGGGTGGCGATCGCGCGGGCGCTGGCGATGCGGCCGCAGGTGCTGCTCCTCGACGAGGTGACCTCGGCGCTCGACCCGGAGCTCGTCGCGGGCGTCCTGGACGTGCTGCGGGACATCGCACGCTCCACCGACATCACCATGCTCTGCGTCACCCACGAGATGGGCTTCGCCCGGGACATCTCCGACCGCGTGCTGATGTTCGACCACGGCCGGATCATCGAGTCGGCCCCGCCGGAGAAGCTCTTCAGCGAGCCCGAGCACGACCGGACCCGGGAGTTCCTCAGCGCGGTCCTGTGACGGCGGGGCGATGTCGCGGGGCGGGCGGTCTCCGGGGCGGGCGGTCTCCGGGGCAACGCCCGAGGTCCACGCGCCGGGTCATCCCCTTGGCATATGCCCGTGGACCGGCGCCGCAGTTGGGAGAGTCGCAATCTCGTCAACACCCGCTCCTCGAAGGCCGCTTGACGGCTATCGTGGAGAGGATTCGCTGACCGGATTGCGGCACCATGAGCGAGCGCAGGGGGAAACCGTGGCGCTGAAGCACAAGCCGACCGCCCCGCACCACTCGGTCCAGGACGCCCTGCGCGTCCTGGACACGGTGGCGCGGCACACCACCGGAGTCACCGACACCCAGCTCGCCCGTGAGACCGGCCTCGGCCCGGAGCGACTGACCACGCTCCTGTCGATGCTGCGCCGCGAGGCCTACGTGGAGCAGAGCGCCGACGACACGTACGTCGCCGGGGAGGCCTTCGCCCGCCTCGGCTCGGCCCATGAGCACGAAGCGGCGCTGCACGGCAAGCTCCAGCGCACCCTGGACCGGCTCCGCGACCGTGTCGGCGCCGCCGTCTACATGAGCCGGTACGTGGACGGCGAGGTGAAGGTCACCCAGTACGCCGCCGGATCGGCCGCCCCGAAGGTCCACGAGTGGGTGGACTTCCGCGACGCGGCCCACGCCACCGCCATCGGCAAGAGCCTGCTGACCCAGCTGGACCACAACGGCCGGCGCGAGCATCTCGCCCGGCACCGGGCGGTCCGGCTCACCTCGCGCACCATCACCAGCGACAAGGTGCTGCTCTCCCGGCTGGCGGCCCACCCGCCCACGGTGCCGGTGCTCGACCTCCAGGAGTACGCGATCGGCACGGTCTGCGCGGCCGTCCCGGTCACCGCCGGTTCCTCGGTGGGCTGCCTGGCCCTGTCCCTGCCCGTCGAGCACGCCCACCGCCTGCGCCGGGCGGCCGACGCCCTCAACCGCAACGCGGCTCCGGTGCTGCTGTCGCTGACGATCTAGGGAGCGGGGCACCGGGAGGTTCCGGTCCGGCGCGCGGTCGGAAGCACCCCTCGGGAGCGGGTAGTATTTTCCGCGTCGCCGACCGCGGAAGCGGACGGCGGGAGTCATGCGCCGCTAGCTCAGTTGGTTAGAGCAGCTGACTCTTAATCAGCGGGTCCGGGGTTCGAGTCCCTGGCGGCGCACAGTGAAGGGCCTCTCGTGGGAACGAGAGGCCCTTCGGCGTGCCCGGTGCGGGAGAGCGGCGTCAGAAGGTGACGTCCGAGCAGGCGTAGAACGCGTTGCCCGTGTCGGCGACCGACCACACCGCGAGGATGACGTGGCGCCCGCTCAGCCCGGACGGGAGCGTGCCGCTGTGCGAGAGCGTCTGCGGCGGGCGCTGTCCGTTGTAGGGCACCTTCAGGAACGGCGTGAGGTTGAGGTCGGACCGGGCCAGGTTGTGGTTCTGGTTCCAGCCCGGCTTGGTGATGTAGTACGAGAAGTCGCTGGTGGCGTGCATGGCCGTGAACTGCCACCGGAAGGTGTAGTTCTGGCCGCCCGACACCCTGGTGGTCGGCCAGGCGCCGCCCGAGGGCGTCTTCGGGCTGTCGAGTTGGGCGAACGGCGTGTTGTTGGCCGAACAGAGCCGGCCGTCGGCGGGGCCGGCGCCGGGGAAGCCCTTCGGGCCCTCGACGCTCTGCGGCTCCCACTGGATGGAACCGCAGTTGGTCACGCCGCCGTTCTGGCAGAGCTTCTGCCTGCTGATGGGCAGATCGGTGTAGCCGTGGCCGCTGGCACCACCGGAGGAGAGCACGAGCGCTCCGGTCGTGGCCAGCCCCACCGCGGCTGCGTACAGCTTGGTCTGTGTGCGCATGCTGCCGCTCCTGGGGAACGTGGGGGGAGTGTCAGTGAGCTGGTGCAGGTAGGTCTAGACCAAGTCTCAGATTAGGGCTGCCGCTTGAGCATGTCCATACCAATAACGCAACCCGTTCGCCGCCTTCCCGCACCCGGCCCGGCCCCGGCCCGCCGCGGCCACGGCAAGCTCTACGGCCCCGCCTCCCCCCGCCCCGCGCAGAACGCCACCGTCAGGTCCTTCACCAGCACCTTGCGCTCGTAGTCGTCCAGGTCCACCAGTCCTCGCAGGGTCAGCCGGGTCACCGTGTCCTCCACCGAGTCCACGACCGAGGTGAGCGCGCTCGCCCGCTGCCGGGCGTCCAGCTCGGCGATCCGGCGCCGGTGTATGGCGGCGGCCACCTCGGGGGCGTACTCCACCCGGACCGGCCGCACCGCGAACACCTCGATCCCCACCGGGCCGGCGTCCGCCGCGACCAGCCGGGTCAGCGCGTCCTGCGCCGTGCCCGCCGCACCGCCCGGCTCGCCCGGTGCCTTCACCGGGACCCGGAGCAGCGCCGCCTCGACGCACTCGCGCACGTACCTCTCGTGGTCCTCGACGCCCAGGGTGGCCCGCGCGGTGTCCCGCACCCGCCACACGACCAGCACGACCACCCGCAGCGCCACCCCGCCGCGGTCGGCCGCCTGCATCGGCTCACTGCGCCAGTGGCGCAGCCGCACGTCGACCCGGCGGCGCAGCAGCAGCGGGTTCACCCACAGCAGGCCGGTGCGCCGGACGGTCCCGCGGTAGCGGCCGAACAGACCGAGCACCCAGGCCCGTCCGGTCCGGCCGCGCGCCAGCCCGCCGAACCCGAACAGGCCGAGGGCCCCGGCAGCCGCGTACGTCGCCCACTGCGCGGGCCCGAGTCCGGCGGCCCCCGCGGCTCCCGCGTGCGCCGGAAGCCCGAACGCGACGGTCACCGCCGGCGGCAGGACGCCCGCCCACCACGACGTGGCCACGCACCCGGCCGCCCCGCACATCCCGGCGAGCACCCCCGCGCCCCCGGGCAGCACCCGGGCGGGCCGCTCCGCCAGTCCGGGGTCGACCCGCGGCGCGGGCGACCGGGACGCCTCGGCGGCCGGGCGGCGCAGCCGCGACTGCTCCCCCGTGCCCTGCCGGCGCCCGACGACCGTGGGACGCAGCCGCACGGGCACCGGGTCGGGGCCGTCGCGGAACAGCAGATGGACGGGGATCGCGGTGGTGGACTCGGTGCGGATCACCCGCCCGGGCCTCCCCGCCACCGAGCGCTCGCTCCCGGCCGGAGGCACGGATCCGGGGGTACGGGCACCAGGGGTGTGCGGGCCGGGAGTACAGGGGTCAGGGGAGTGGGGGGTGCCAGAGGGGTGGGGGGCGTCAGAGGAGGGAGGGGCGTCAGGGGCGTGAGGGGGATCAGGGGAGTGAGGGGTGTCAGGAGTGGTCAGGGTCATCCGTGCCTCCAGCCTTCACGCCGCCGGCCGTCAGCAGCTCCCGGGTCAGCGAGCCCGGCAGCCCGCCCGTGAGGATTCCTCCGCGGGCGGAAGCGGTCACGCCCAGGTACCGGTACGGGACGTAGCCCGCGGAGTTGTTCCAGTAGGCGTACGGGGTGGACCGCCGGAGCGTGTTCGGGCGGACCTGTTCGTAGGCGACGTAGGCGGTGCGCGTGCTGTCCGTCCAGCCGCCGAAGAGGACGACGTGGGAACCGCTCTGCGGGTCGGCCGCATTGTGGAACAGCAGCATGTCCCCCGGCTGGAGTTCCGCCTTGGTGATCTTCTGCGCGTACTGCCCGAGGCTTCCGGTCCATTCGTTCGCGGGCAGGTTCCAGGCCATCGAGACGAAACCCGAGCAGTCCTGCCGGTAACCGTCGGACCAGTACGCGGACGTGCTGTACGGAACCTTCGCGGCGACCCATCTCTCGGCCCGTTCGACGATGTCCGCGCGGGTGATCACGCGGACCGACGACGGGGGCGGGGGGACCGTGGGGTCCGCGGGATCGGGCGTCCGGCCGTCGGGGCCGTACAGCGGCCCCCTCGGCCCCTGCGGGGTGCCGGACCCCTCGTCAGCAGGGGCACCCGGGACTCCGGGAGAGCCGGACCGGCCGGCGGTGTGCGGGGCGGCCGGGGCGGGGACCGCGCACGCGCCGATCACCGCCGACGCCGCGGCGGCCACGAGGAGGGGACGGAACACCGCTCGCCGGCCGGCTGTACGGGCGGCCGGCGAGCGGGGACGGGTGAGTGCGCGCCGCCCGTGAACACAGCCGGGGCAGTCGCAGTCGCTCGCGGGATCGAGTTCCTCGAACACCGGGGGCTCCATGCGCTCCCCGCACCTTCCGCCGTCCGAGCGACCCGACCGCTCCGACCGTTCCGACCGGTGCGAGTGGTCCGGCCGGTCCGGGCGACCCGAGCGGTCCATGCGACTCCCCTCACGGTTCCGGCCACATGTCCGATCACACGCCCGGTGAAATAAGTCACGTCTGTGCATAAAGGTCACCTTCTCAACCGTCCACGGAGCACGCACTTTGACGGTCCGAATGATGTAAGCGCGCCGCCGCGGGCACCGGCGGCGGACGGAATCCGGGACCCCGCCCCGGCGGGTGGTCGGGAGTACCCCGCGGGGTCCGGTACAGTTACGGGGTCAGCGAGCGCCGCTAGCTCAGTTGGTTAGAGCAGCTGACTCTTAATCAGCGGGTCCGGGGTTCGAGTCCCTGGCGGCGCACCGACAGCACGGGCTCCTCGTCATCGAGGGGCCCGTCGCCTTTTGGCCGGAAATGCCCTCGCGCCCGTTGAACGCCCTCTCTTCGCCACACGTATGGAACATGAGCCCCACGCGACTCCCTCAGAAATCACAATGGGATCATATGACCGGTGGGCACCAAATTTCACACCTTGCGATCATGATGAAACCCGTCCAACCTGGTTCCTTCACGATGCTGCGGGTTCGCGGCCGTTGGGGGGCGAAAGACCGGTTGCGGACGGTGCGGGAGGAGGTGTCCCGCCCTCCGGGTGATGCCGCGGGGGACGCGTCATGCAACCGTACGGAGCGCTGTGCCGTGTCTATATGGTGTGGGTGCCGTGGTGACAGCGATCCACCATTGACACGCCTGGGCCGGTCGAGGGGGACCGGACACGGGCGGAACGAAGCGACGAAACACGCGGCGAGACCGTGTGTGGGGGGATGACACTCATGACGTCGACGCCGTCGGGCGCCCAGAGGGACGACGACCCGTCCCAGACCACCCAGCTCAGGGTGCCTGCGCACCGGACCGGAAACACGGGCGCTTTCCGCCGGATCAAGAAGACGCTGCCGAGATACGACTACGAGCATTACAGCCGGCTCGCGGGACCCCTCACCCAGCCCGATCCGAACAAGCCGTACACGGTGCAGTACCGCTCGCTGATCTCGCAGGAGCCGCACCGCATCCGCATCGCGCTGATGCTGGCCGCGGCCCCCCTGCTGTCGGTGGTGCTGCTGGTGTGGCTGCTCCAGCCCGCGCACTGGACGGAGCGCGACTACCCGGCGTTCGACTGGCTGCCCGCCCTCGACGTCGTCATGCTCGTCTCGATCGGTCTGATCGAGCTCTTCCGCTGCATGAACGTGCTGTCCAACGCGCACGCCACGCTGGTCGCCCGCGACCCGGTCCCCGTCGTGCCCGAGACCGGCACCCGGGTCGCCTTCCTCACCTCCTTCGTGCCCGGCAAGGAGCCGCTGGAGATGGTGACGAAGACCCTGGAGGCGGCGGTCAAGATCCGTCACCGGGGCACCATGCACGTCTGGCTGCTCGACGAGGGCGACGACCCCGAGGTGAAAGAGGTCTGCGCGCGCCTCGGTGTGCGCCACTTCTCCCGCAAGGGCGTCGCGAAGTGGAACCAGGCCAAGGGCCCGCACCGCGCCAAGACCAAGCACGGCAACTACAACGCCTGGCTCGACGCGCACGGCGACGACTACGAGTTCTTCGCCTCGGTGGACACCGACCACATTCCGCTGGCGAACTACCTGGAGCGGATGCTCGGCTTCTTCCGCGACCCGAACGTCGGCTTCGTCATCGGCCCGCAGGTCTACGGGAACTACGACAACTTCGTCACCAAGGCCGCCGAGTCGCAGCAGTTCCTCTTCCACGCGCTCATCCAGCGGGCCGGCAACCGCTACGGCTCCCCCATGTTCGTCGGCACGTCCAACGCCGTGCGCATCAAGGCGCTCAAGCAGATCGGCGGTCTGTACGACTCGATCACCGAGGACATGGCGACCGGCTTCGAGATGCACCGCGCCAAGAACCCGGCGACGGGGAAGAAGTGGCGCTCGGTCTACACCCCGGACGTGCTCGCGGTCGGCGAGGGCCCCAACGCCTGGACGGACTTCTTCACCCAGCAGATGCGCTGGTCCCGGGGGACGTACGAGACGATCCTCAAGCAGTACTGGAAGGGCTGGTACTCGCTGCCGCCGAGCAAGCTCTTCAACTACACCATGATGATCATCTTCTACCCGATGTCGGCCCTCAACTGGATCCTGGCCGCACTGAGCTGTGCGCTGTTCCTGGGCCTGGGCGCCTCGGGTGTGAACATCGACCCCGCGGTCTGGCTGATGCTCTACGGCAACGCCTCCGCGCTCCAGATCGGCCTCTACATCTGGAACCGCCGCCACAACGTCTCCCCGCACGAGCCGGAGGGCTCCGGCGGTGTGGCCGGCATGGTCATGTCCGCGCTGTCGGCGCCGCTCTACGCGAAGGCGCTGATCGACTCCGTCCTGCGCCGCAAGAGCAAGTTCGTGGTGACGCCCAAGGGCGACTCGGCCAGCCCGGACACCTGGTTCGGCACCTTCCGGTACCACTGGTACTTCATCCTGATCTTCGGTGGCTCCATCACCGCGGGCTTCATCTACGGAAACTCGCACCCGGCGATGATCATCTGGGCGACGTTCGCCCTGCTGATCACGGCCGCGCCCATGTTCGCCTGGCGGCACGGCATGCGCCAGGACAGGAAGAAGCCGCCCGGCGCCCACGCGGCGGGCCAGTCGCCGGCCGACCGGCCGGCGGCGGACCCACCGAAGGACGTCGCCCACGAGCCCGCGACCCAGCAGCTGCAGGCGCTCTCGCGGGTGCAGCAGGCACAGGCGCAGGGACAGACCCCTGGTCAGTACCAGGGGCAGCAGTACCAGGCTCAGGCTCAGCAGTACGGGCAGCAGCACGCCCAGCAGCAGCCGCACGCCGCGCACGGCCGGCAGGACCGGCCCAGCTGGGCCGCCTCCCACGGCGGACCGGCGGGGCAGGGAGAGCCGGGCGGCCCGGCGGGGCCGGGTGGAGCGACAGGTTCCGGGGACAGCTCCGGCAACGACCAGACGATGCAGATCGCCCTGGGTGGACTTGGGGGACGTAAGGAATGAACGACCGTGCAGGCCGCCGTCGCGCCCGTCGGATGGCGATAGGCACCGCGGTGGTACTCGCGCTGGCCGGCATGAATGGGCCGTGGCTGTACCGCTTCGGTTCCGAGAAATACCACCAGTACAAGATCAACAAGCCGGAGTACAAGGCGGAGAACGGCCGCTGGGAGATCGTCGAGTTCCCGGAGAAGTACCGCCAGAACACCATTCACGCGGCGCTGCTGCGCACCGGGAAGGTGCTGCTCGTCGCGGGTTCCGGCAACAACCAGGACAACTTCGACGCCAAGCAGTACGACACCCGCATCTGGGACCCGGTCAAGAAGACCATCAAGAAGGTGCCGACGCCGACCGACCTGTTCTGCACCGGTCACACCCAGCTCGCCAACGGCAACCTGCTGATCGCCGGCGGCACCAAGCGGTACGAGAAGCTCAAGGGTGACGTGACGAAGGCGGGCGGCCTGATGGTCGTCCACAACGAGAACCCGGACAAGCCGATCACCCTGCCGGCGGGCACCAGGTTCACCGGCAAGGAGAACGGCAAGACCTTCGTCTCCAAGGACCCGGTGCTCGTCCCGCGCGCCAAGAAGAACTTCGACAAGGAGACCGGCGAGTTCCTGGGCAACACCCCGGGCTACGGCCGCACCTACGTCGAGGCGCAGAAGGAAGGCGCCACGTACCAGACCGGTACGCAGGACAACTACACCGTGCAGGGCCTCAGCGGTGAGGAGGCGCAGAACACGTACGGCATCGCCGAGAAGCTCGCCCTGGACAAGAAGGACTTCCAGGGCATCGACGACGCCTTCGAGTTCGACCCGGTGGCGGAGAAGTACATCAAGGTCGACCCGATGAAGGAGGCCCGCTGGTACCCGACGCTCACCACCCTGAGCGACGGCAAGATCCTCAGCGTCTCCGGCCTCGACGACATCGGCCAGCTGGTCCCGGGCAAGAACGAGGTCTACGACCCCGAGACCAAGAAGTGGACCTACACGGACAAGGTCCGTCAGTTCCCGACCTATCCGGCGCTGTTCCTCATGGAGAACGGCAAGGTCTTCTACTCGGGTGCGAACGCCGGCTACGGCCCCGACGACGTGGGCCGCGACCCGGGCGTCTGGGACGTGGAGACCAACAAGTTCACCAAGGTCCCCGGCATGAGCGACGCCAACATGCTGGAGACGGCCAACACCGTGCTGCTGCCCCCGGCGCAGGACGAGAAGTACATGGTGATCGGCGGCGGCGGGGTCGGCGAGTCCCCGCTGGCCAGTGAGAAGACCCGGATCGTCGACCTCAAGGACGACAGTCCGCGCTTCGAGGACGGCCCCTCGATGGACAAGGGCACCCGCTACCCGCAGGCCTCGGTCCTGCCCGACGACAGCGTGCTGATCTCGGGCGGCTCGGAGGACTACCGGGGGCGCAGCGACTCCAACATCCTCGAGGCGCGGATCTACGACACGGCGAAGAACGACCTCAGGCGTGTCGCCGACCCGCTGGTGGGCCGCAACTACCACTCCGGCTCGATCCTGCTGCCCGACGGCCGCGTGATGTTCTTCGGCTCGGACTCCCTCTACGGGGACAAGGCCAACACCAAGCCGGGCACGTTCGAGCAGCGCATCGAGATCTACACGCCGCCGTACCTCTACGGCGAGAACGCGCAGCCCGAGCTGGCGGGCGGCCCGCAGACCATCGAGCGCGGCGAGTCCGGCACCTTCACCTCGAAGGACGCCGCGTCGATCAAGAAGATCCGGCTGATCCGGCCGAGCGCCTCGACCCACGTCACCGACGTGGACCAGCGCTCCGTGGCCCTCGACTTCGAGACCGACGGCGAGAAGCTGACGGTGACCATGCCGGAGAGCCGGAACCTGGTCCAGGCGGGCTGGTACATGATGTTCGCCACCACCGCGGACGGGACACCGAGCAAGGCCCAGTGGGTGCAGGTGCCGTAACCGGCCCGGCAGCCCGCGCCCGGCACGTACGGGCACACGCGTAGGGGGCGTCCTCCGTCACGGAGGACGCCCCCTACTCGCTTGTGCGGTGTGCGGTACGCGGTGTGCAGTACGCGGTCTTCGGTCTTCGGTCTTCGGTCTTCGGTGTGCAGTACGTGGTGCGTGGTGTGCGGCAGGGGGTGTGCGAGCTCAGTCGCTGGACTCGGCGAGCTTCACCGCGTAGTCCTCCCACCACTCGCCGGCCTTCGGTCCGCCCTTGCACTCGCCGTCCGACTCGCCGGGCCGCTTCACCCACAGATACGCGTCCACCAGCGGGTCGGCGGTCTTGATCGTCGGCGTCTCGCCGAGGGCGCGGCCGGGCGGGTTGCACCAGCGTTCGGCCGCATCGCCCCCGGTGTACGGGCCGTTGCCGTTGCGGCTGGTGTCTATGACGAAGGGCTTGTTGCCGACCTTCGCGGAGAGCTGCTTGCCGTAGGCGATGGACTCTTCGGTGGAGTAGAAGTTGGAGACGTTCACCGAGAAGCCGTCGGCCCGGTCGATGCCCGCCCACTTGAGCGGCTCGAAGATCTGGTCGGGGTTGCCCCAGCCGGCGTTGCCCGCGTCCAGGTACACCGTGGTGTTCTTCAGGCTCTTGAGCTTGTCGACGGCACCGTTGAGGACGTCGTAGCGCTCCTCGTGGAACTTCTCCGGCGTGCAGCCGTCGACCAGGTGGAGCACCGCGTCGGGCTCCAGGATCACGGTCGCCGCCCGGTCCCCGATGCCCTTGGCCACGCTGTCGATGAAGGCGCGGTAGGCGTTGCCGTCGGCGGCACCGCCCTGCGAGTACTGGCCGCAGTCGCGGTGCGGGATGTTGTAGAGGACGAGCAGCGCGGTGCGGCCCGCCTTGTCGGCCGCCTCGGTGAAACCGCGGGCCTGCTCCTCCGGGTTCTCCGGGCTGATCCACTCGGCGGCGGGCTGCTCCGCTATCTTGCGGATCTGCTCGGCCTCCGCCTTCTGCCCGTCCCCCTTCAGACCGGCCATCTGCTGCGCGGCCGTGCCCTCCGGGTTGACCCAGAAGGGGTTCGCGTCCTTGGGCTGCTGCGTGATCTCCGCGCCGGCCGTCCTGTCCGGGTCGTCCCCGTCGTCGCCGCCGGAGGAACACGCTGTCATCAACAGCGCCGTCCCGAGTATCGCTGCCGACGTCCGCCTCGCGGCGAACGCCCGGGCCCCCCTGCTGCCGTACATCCAACCCCCCTTGGGTGCACTTGTTCCGTGCGTGCCGAATCCCAATCCTGACATACGTCCTGTGGCAGCCACGAGGCCGAGCCGTTCTTGTCCGCGAGCTGTTACAGCCGTCGTACTGTGGTAGGTCACCTGGGACGATCACGGAAAGCGACCGGGAGCGGATGTGGCGTCGGCCGACCCGGAGTCAGGTCCGGGCCGAGCATCCCGTCCACCCGGCCCGGGCCTGGCTCCGGGTCGGGTGGACGGGATGCCCGGGGTACTCGAGGTGCTCGGGCCGGGGGCACGGTTGTGCCCGGAGCGGGGCACGGGGGCGCTCAGGCGGTGGTGCCGGTCAGGTACGCGGAGACGACCACGTTCGCCGTGTAGCGGTCGCGTGCCGTGTCGAAGGTGCCGCCGCAGGTGATGACGCGCAGTTCGGCCCGGCCCGAGTGGCGGGGCCCGTAGGCCTGCTGGGCGTCGAACCCGTCGCGGGCCAGGACCTGGACGTCCTCGATCGTGAACTCGGCGACCTTGTCGTCCTCGCGGACCACCCGGATCTTCTGGCCGGGCTTCAGCGTGCTCACCTTGTAGAACACGGCGGGCCGGGTCTCGGTGTCGACGTGCCCCACCACCAGGGCGGTGCCGGACGCTCCGGGCGCCACCCCGTCCGCGTACCAGCCGACCACGTCGGGCCGGTCGAACGGCGGCGGATCGAGTGCGCCCCGTTCGTCCAGGCCTCGGGAGACCACCGGGGCCCGGACGTCCAGGCCGGGTATGTCGAGGCGCTGCGGCAGCGCCTCGCCCAGCGGGCGGTGGGCGGGCGGAAGTTCCGCCCGGGGCGGCCGGCCGGCGGCCGCCATGTCGCCGGTGGAGGGGCCCGACCCGCCGGGGCGCAGGCCGGTCGCCTCCCCGCCCCACAGCCAGAGCACGAGCAGCAGCACCACCCAGGCCACACCGGTGAGCAGCCGCCCCGGGCGTACCGGCGGCACTGGCTGTACCAGCTCTACTGGCTGCACTGGCTGGTCCGGTGGCTGCACTGGCTGGTCCGGACGCTCCGGCTGTTCCGGGCGTATCTCGTCGTGTTCGGACACGGGCGGCCGCCTCAGCCGGTCGTTCTGCGGCTCCGCCGGACGCGGCTGCGTACGACGGCTCCCGCGGCGGCTGCCGCGAGGAACAGGCCGGTCACCGTCTGCGCGGCACCCGGCCCGCCCTCACCGGCACCCGTGCCCGTGCCGGGGTCGGAGGCGGCCAGTGGCGCGCTGCCGCCACCGCCCGCGTCGACGGGGGCGACGGGTGAGGCGTGGGCGGTCGGCTCGGCGGGCTCCGGTTTCTTCGACGGTTCGGCCGTCCCGGTGGGCCGGTCGCGGGCGGGGGCGACCTCGATCGTGCCCTGGCGGGCCCGCTCGCCGCAGTTGACCAGTACGGGGTACGTGCCCGCGGTGAGCGTGGAACGGACCCGGCTCTCGCCGACGAGTACGCCGTCGGCGACGGTGAGCCGGACCTCGGAGACGAACGCCGAGGACACGGCGAGCGCCGTCCGCTCGGCACACTCCGCCACCTTGAGGGTGACGTCGGTGCCGGGGGCGGGGACCACCGGTGTCACCGAGACGCCCGTGTCGTCCGTCGAGTCCGCCGCGTACGCCGCCGGGGTGAACGCGGCGACGGCCAGGATTCCGGTGCAGAGAGCGATTCGCAATGAACCCATCGTGAACCTCCAGACACCGGGAGCGTGCCCCGTCGGGCGGGGGACCGCATCCTCAGGGTGCGGTGGTTGCGCCGTCCGGGTGACATCGGAGGGGGACGGGTGGGGACGCCCGGGTGACGCCCCGGGCAATGCCCCGGACGCCGCCCCGGACGACCCTCCGGGTGGAGGGTGTCAGACGAGGTCGACGAGGTCCGCGATGGAGTCCAGGACCTGGGACGGGCGGTACGGGAAGTTCTCGATCTGGTCCGGCCGGGTCAGGCCGGTGAGCACCAGGAACGTCTTCATCCCGGCCTCGATGCCCGCCAGTACGTCGGTGTCCATCCGGTCGCCGATCATCGCGCTGCTCTCGGAGTGCGCGCCGAGGGCGTTCAGTCCGGTGCGCATCATCAGCGGGTTCGGCTTGCCCGCGAAATACGGCTGCTTGCCCGTCGCCTTGGTGATCAGCGCCGCCACCGCACCGGTCGCCGGGAGCGGGCCCTCGGCGGAGGGGCCGGTCTCGTCGGGGTTCGTGCCGATGAAGCGGGCGCCGTCGTTGATGAGCCGTACCGCCTTCGTCATGGCCTCGAAGGAGTAGGTGCGGGTCTCGCCGAGGACGACGTAGTCCGGCTCGTGGTCGGTGAGGATGTAGCCGATGTCGTGCAGCGCGGTGGTCAGACCGGCCTCGCCGATGACGTACGCCGAACCGTTCGGACGCTGGTCGTGCAGGAACTTGGCGGTGGCGAGGGCGGACGTCCAGATGTTCTCGATCGGCACGTCCAGGCCCATCCGGCGCAGCCGGGCGTGCAGGTCGCGCGGGGTGTAGATCGAGTTGTTGGTGAGGACCAGGAACGGCTTTCCGGACTCGCGGAGCTTCTTGATGAAGGCGTCGGCGCCCGGGATCGGCACACCCTCGTGGATGAGCACCCCGTCCATGTCGGTGAGCCACGATTCGATCGGCTTGCGGTCTGCCATCTGCGGGATCTCCTGCCTTGCGCGGTCCTGCGTGCGCCCCAGCCTAGACATGCCCGGATCTTGGGGGAACGGCCGGTGCGGCTCGGCCCGGCTCGGTTCGGCGCGGGTGGGTGCGGGCGGGTGGGTGCGGGGGGGGCACGGGGGCCGCGACCGCCGGGCAGGGTCGGGCGGGGGGCCGGGTGCGGCCGGGGTCAGCGGCGCCTGCGGGCGGCCCGCAGCAGTGCCAGGCCTCCGGCGACCAGGGCCGCCGCGGTTGCGGTGAGGACTGCGGCGAGGGTCCCGCCGCCGGTGTCGGTGCGGCTGCCGGTGCGGGCGAGTTCCTCGTGGAGGGGGAGGGACGGAGAGGAGCTGTCCCGGGGAGCGGGGGCGGCGGGGGCGGTGGCGTGGGGGTCGGCGGCTTCGGCTTCCGCGTCGGGATCCGTTGCGGGGCCTGTCCCGGAACCCGTCGCGGAGTCCGCCCCGGAGTCCGCCGCGGAGCCCGTCGCGGAGCCCGTCGCGATGCGGAACCGGTACTCGTCCGACTGTCCGACCCAGTCGCCGTCGTCCTCGCCCTCGTGCCGCTGGACGACCGCGGCCGTGGCGACGACCTCGTTGGCCACGGCGTCGGACGTGAGGGCGAGCCGTACCTTCACGGTGAGGGTCCGGCCGGCCTCGACGGTGAACCCCTCGAAGCCCGCGTCGTCGTCGGCGAGGGCACCGACGAGTTCGTCCTCGTCGGTGGTCTCGAAGCGGACGGTGTGCGGCAGTTCCCGGTCCGCCGTGTAGAACTCCAGCACCGGCTGCGAGGCCCGCAGCGCCCGCTTGTCGTCATAGAGCACGATGACCGGGTGGATGCCGCCGCAGGAACGGTCGGTGGTGTTGGTGAGTTCGAGGTACCAGGTGCCGAAGCCGCCCCCGGCCCGGTAGGAGTCCGGGCCGCCGTGGATACGGGTGGTCAGCGGGAAGTCGGACTCGTCCACGCCGACGCAGGCGGGCGGCGGCGCTTCCGCGTGGGCCGGGGCCGCGGTGGGAAGAATCGCGGCCACCGCCGCCAGGAACAGGGACGCGGGCGTGCAGAGTCGCATGCCATAGGGCCTTGCCGTTCGGCGAACGGACACCACCGGGACGCCCCCGATCACCCCCGCACGGCGGCACGATTCCCCCCGCTCGGCGGAACCCGCCCTCCCGCCCGGCCCCTCCGCCCGTCTCCCCGACTCCGTGAGTTCCCGGCTCCGCGGCTCCGCGGCTCCGCGGCTCCGCGTCTTCTCCTTCTTATCCGTCCCCCCGTCCGAACACCGGGGCCAGTACCGACTGGGCCGCCCCCTCGGCGACCCGCTGCCCACTCCCCTGGTGTCCCTTCTCCCCGCCGTCCCGTCCGTCGCCCCGCCCTCCGCCCGAGGCGATCCGTACCGGGACGGGGGTGTCCCCGGTGCGTCGGGCGCGGGCCTCCAGGACCTCGCGTACGCCTCGTACGAACGTCTCCGGGGCCGCTTCGACGATCCGGCCGCCGAGCAGGACGCGGTCGATGTCCAGCAGGCCGACCAGGTTCGCCGCGCCGGTGCCCAGTACCCGTGCCGCCTCGTCCGTGTCGCCCCTGGCCACCGCGCCCAGACAGAGGGCCTCGATGCAGCCCCGGTCGCCGCAGCCGCAGCGCGGCCCGTCCAGCTGGAGAACCTGGTGGCCGAACTCCCCCGCCCCGGTCCGTGGCCCCCGGTGCACGCTGCCGCCGATCACCAGTCCCGCCCCGAGCCCCGTGCCGAGGTGCAGATAGGCGAAGGAGCCGCCCTCGCCGCCCACGGCCAGGCCCAGCGCCGCCGCGTTGGTGTCCTTGTCGACGACGACCGGCACCCCCAGCCGCCGCGACAGCGCGTCCCTCAGCGGAAACCCGTCCCACTCGGGGAACCCGGTCACCCGGTGCAGCACGCCCCGGGCGTGGTCCAGCGGTCCGGGCAGCGCGATCCCGACGCCGAGCAGGGAAGGGCGGCGGCGTCCGCGTACGGCTGCCCCGTCTCCTGGCTCCCCCGGCTCTCCCGGCTCCCCCACTGCCGTCGGTGCCACCGGCTCCGCCGGCGCCTCCCGCGGTTCCTCGTCCCGTTCGCCCCACAGCTCCTCGACGACTCCTGCCACCCGGGTCAGTACCGCCTCCGCGCCCGCGCCCAGGTCCAGGGGGGTGTTCCGCTCCCCCACGACCGTCCCGTCGAGGTCGACCAGGACGGCCCGCAGTTCGTCCCGGTCCAGGTGCACGCCCACCGCGTGCCCGGCCTCCGGCACCAGGCGCAGGACCGTCCGGGGCTTACCTCCGGTGGACGCCCGGCGTCCCGCGTCCGCCGCGAGGCCGTCCGCCCGCAGCCGGGCGGTGATCTTGCTGACCGCCTGCGGGGTGAGCCCGGTCCGCTCGGCGAGTTCGAGCCGGCTGATGCCCTCCGCTCCCGCGGTCCGCAGCAGGTCGAGCACGAGCGCGGTGTTGTGGCTGCGCAGGCCGAGCAGGTTGACCCCGGCCGTGGTGCCGGTCCTGCCCGCCGGACCCGTACCGACCGCCGTACCCGTACCGTCCGCCGGGCCCCTGCCGTCCGGTCCGCCGTTCGTCCTGTTCACCCGCCCATTCTCTCCCGTGCTTGCACTTTGGCAACAGCGTTGCCAAAGTAGAACCATGACTGGTACTCCCCTTCGCGTCGGCCTCGTCGGCTACGGCCTCGCGGGCTCCGTGTTCCACGCCCCGCTGATCGCCGCGACCGAGGGCCTCGCCCTCGACACGGTGGTCACCTCGAACCCCGAGCGGCAGCAGCAGGCCCGCGCCGAGTTCCCGGACGTCCGCGTCGCGGCCACTCCGGACGAGCTCTTCGAGCGCGCCGGCGAGCTGGACCTGATCGTGATCGCGTCGCCGAACAAGACGCACGTCCCGCTCGCCACCGCCGCCCTGAAGGCCGGCCTGCCGGTCGTCGTCGACAAGCCCCTCGCCGGTACGGCGGCCGAGGCCCGTGAGCTGGCGGCACTCGCCGAGGAGCGCGGCCTGCTCCTCTCCGTCTTCCAGAACCGCCGCTGGGACAACGACTTCCTCACCCTGCGCAAGCTGGTGTCCGAGGGCACGCTCGGTGACGTGTACCGGTTCGAGTCCCGCTTCGAGCGCTGGCGGCCGGCGCTCAAGGGCGGCTGGCGGGAGTCCGGCGACCCCGCGGAGATCGGCGGTCTGCTCTACGACCTCGGCAGCCATGTCGTCGACCAGGCGCTGGTCCTCTTCGGCCCGGTGACCTCCGTGTACGCCGAGGCGGTCGTCCGCCGCGAGGGCGCGCGGACGGACGACGACACCTTCATCGCGCTCACGCACGCGAACGGCGTCCGCTCCCACCTCTACGTCTCCGCGACCACGGCCCAGCTCGGCCCGCGCTTCCGCGTCCTGGGCTCCGAGGCGGGGTACGTCAAGCACGGCCTCGACCCCCAGGAGGCCGCCCTGCGCGACGGCCTGCGCCCCGGTACCGGCTCGGGCGCCGACTGGGGCACCGAGCCCGAGGAGCTGTGGGGCCGCGTCGGTTCCGGGGAGTCCCCGGTGACCGGCGGCGGACGTGCCGAGCCGACCCTGCCCGGCGACTACCCCGCGTACTACACGGCCGTGGCGAAGGCCCTCCTGGAGGGCGGCCCCAATCCGGTGACCGCCCAGGAGGCCGCCGCCGCCCTGGACGTGCTGGAGGCGGCCCGCCGTTCCGCCGACGAGAAGGTGACGGTGACGCTGTGACTTCCACCCCGTCGCACACCCCGGCCCCGGAACCCACCACCCCGAGCCTGGAGGAGCTGGAGGCGCAGGAACGCCGTCTGGTGTTCCGCCGGTTCACCCACGAGGACGCCTGGGCGCTGGGTTCCCTGCTGGTGGAGATGGCCCGGGAGCGGCAGGCCCCCGTCGCCATCGACATCCACCGAGCCGGCCAGCAGCTCTTCCACGCGGCGCTGCCCGGCTCGGCCCCCGACAACGACGCCTGGATCGCCCGCAAGCGCCGGGTCGTCGAGCGGTACGGCTGCGCGTCGTACCTGGTGGGTGCCCGGCACCGTGCCAAGGGCACGACGTTCGAGGAGTCCTCCCGCCTCGACCCCGACACCTACGCGGCCCACGGCGGTTCGTTCCCGATCACCGTCGAAGGCGCGGGCGTGATCGGTGCGGTGACGGTCTCCGGCCTTCCCCAGCTCCAGGACCACCGGATGGTGGTGGAAGCCCTGACCCGCTTCCTGGACGCCGACACCGTCTGACCCGTCCCCACGGGAACGCGGGGTGCGTGCGGTGAGATCACCGCACGCACCCCGCGTTCATGTACGGGACCCGGCCGGAGCGGCCCGGTGGCGTCGCCCCCACGAGCGGGAGGGCAGGGGCGCCGCCCCGTCACCGATGGAGTACCGCCCGTTCCACCACGCCCCACGCCATGCTGGTGACCACGTACAACGCGGCGGCCAGCGGCACCACGGCCACGGTGACGAGCGTGAAGAACGACAGGAACGGCATCACCTTGACCACCGCCCCCGTCCCGGGCACCGCGACGGGTTCCACGGCACCCCTGCCACTGCCACCGCCACTGCCCCTTCCACCACGGCTACCGGTGCCCGCACCCCCACCGGTCAACGCCGAGTTCGCCGCCATCGACTGCTTGGTGAGCCGGTAACTGAAGGCGGCGACCGCCACGACGACCGCGAACAGCCCGACGTACACGAGTCCCGCCCCGCCGAGCGGCCCCCCGTCCCCCAGCGCGTCGGCCCAACGCCCGCCCAGCGGCGCGGTGAGCAGCTCGTGGCCGAGCAGTTCGTTGGGCCGCCCGCCGATCGTGGTGTTCGAGAACAGGTAGAACAGCAGGAAGAAGGCCGGCAGTTGGAAGAGGCTGGGCAGGATTCCGGCCAGCGGTGACACCTTCTCCCGGGTGTGCAGGTCGAGGAGGGCCCGCTGAAGCTTCTCGGGATTGCGGCCATGCCGGCGCCGCAACTCGGCGATCCTCGGCTGGAGTCGGGCCCTCGCCTTCTGCCCGCGCGCCGCGGCCCGGGACAGGGGGTGGACGAGGAGGCGTACGAACGCGGTGAACAGGACGATCGCGGCGGCTGCCGCGGAAAGGCCGAACAACGGCTGGAGCAGGTCGGCCAGGTGCTCGACCAGGCTGGCGAAGACGGACATGGGTGAGCCCTCCGGGGGTCTCGTCGTGCCGGACGAATGAACGGGATGACGGCATGACGACCCGTGCGCGGGCAGGCGTGGGGCGGGGAGGACGTGCTGAGGCGCCGAAGGACGAGAGGAGACGAGCAGGACGAGAAGTGTCCTGCTGCCCTACGGACGGAAGACGAGCCCTACAGCTGACGTATGTGCCCTACGCGACGGTCGTCGGAAGGGCGTGTCCGGGGGCTCTGGGCCGGGTGCGGCCCCTGGCGTCGGGGTCGCGCTGCGGCAGGAAGGCGGTACGCCGGTCGCGGTCGCGGATGGCCGTGCGCACCAGGGTGGGCGGCACGACGGGCGCGCTGCGCGCGAGGACGACGGCGCACACGGTGAGCGTGGCGGCGGCCGCGGTGGTCGGCCCTGTTCTCGTATAGCTACCGCCAGGTGGCGTGTAGCGCTGAGTAACTACTTGGGGCTGCGGTCGCGCTGCTGAAGGGCGGCGAAGTCGGCGTGTGCGGTCTCGACGGCCTCCGGGTACGCCTGGGTCTTCTCGTGCTCGGCGAGCGCCCGGTAGATGCTGGCGACGGACGGGTTCTGTCCCTTGCGCTTGCCGGTGGGGATGATCAGGGCGGGCTGGATCTGCTCGACGGACTCGCCGAGTGCCTTGCGCCGCAGCACGGTGTGCAGCATGTCGTCGGTGATGACCGGGGGCCGGCCGCCGTACTTGCCCTTGCGGGCCGCGGTCTCCAGCCCCTCCAGCGTCGACTCCCGGATGTTCTCCCGCTCCGTCTCCGCCATCGCGGCGAAGAAGCTGAACAGCAGCCTGCCCGGGCCGGTGGGGTCGTAAATGCCGGGCAGCGGCCCGGCGAGCATCTCCAGCACCAGGCCGTGCTCGGTCAGATGGTCCGCGAGGGCGGTGAGCTCTGCCGCGTCACGCCCCAGCCTCTTCATCTCGAACACGGTGAAGATGACCCGGCAGTGCGGGGCGTGCGCCTTGACCTCCCGGGCGGTCTTCAGTGCTTCCTCGAACTGTGGGCGGACCTTGATCCGGGTGCTGATCTTCTCGCTGAAGATCTTGTCTCTGCCGATGCCGTGCTTGGCGAGCGCGTTCAGCTGCGAGTCGAGCTCCTGGCTGAGGTGCGAGCAACGGGCATAGCCGATGCGGATGTCCGCGCTCGGCAGACTGGGGTCGACGGCCGCGGGCACCGGCTTGCCGGGCCGCCAGGGCTGCCCCGGCCTTCGGTTGGCCGGGGTCGGCACCCGCAGCTCCTTCGCCAGCTTCGGCACCTTGGTGAAGCGCCCGGTGTGGTACGCGCTCGTGACCGCCCCGCTGCGCGAGCGGCACGGCGAGCCAGGGGCGGCCTTGCACTTCGGGCACGGATGGCGTTCGACGAGACCGGCTTCGGACTCAGGTCCGGCGGAAGACTCTTGAGGGGCCGTCATGGACCCGGATTTTCGCACAACGCAAGTCGCAGAACCTCACTTCTGTCACTTTTGAGCGCGAACGGGTTCTGAGAGCCAATCCGCTTCTTGGCGATCTCCGTCCGGCCCTATTTGATCTTGCTCGGACAAAGGGTCGTTTGCGAGAGGGCGGAGTGCCGGGCCACGCGCGTGCCGTTGGCCGGCCCGCACGCCATGGCCCGGCCGACTGTCTTTTCAGTCCAGGTCGGACATGTCGAGCACGAAGCGGTAGCGGACGTCGTTTCGCCGGAGACGGTCGAGTGCCGCGTCCACCTGTGACGACGGGAGTACTTCGATGTCGGCGGCGACGCTGTTGTCGGCGCAGAATTGGAGCATCTCGGCTGTCGCCAGGCGGCCTCCGCTGCCTGCGGAACTGAGCTTCTTGCGGCCGATGAGCAGGTCCGTGGCCTCGACGGTGACGGGGCCCAGGTATCCGAGGAGGCTGAGGGTGCCGTCCATCGCCACCAGCTTCAGATACGGGGCGAGGTCGTGAGGGGCGGAGATGGTGTCGATGACGACGTCGAAGGTGTCGCGTGCCGTGGCCATCTGCTGGCTGTCGGTGGAGGCGATGAGGTCGTGAGCGCCGAGCTTGCGGGCGTCGTCGCGCTTGTCCTGGGTGCGGCTGATGACGGTCGTGGTGGCGCCGAGTGCCACGGCCATCTTGACTGCGAGGTGGCCCAGGCCGCCGAGCCCGGCCACGGCGACGCGACTGCCGGGGCCCACGCCGAGGGAGCGCAGGGGTTCCCAGACGGTGACGCCGGCGCACATCAGCGGGGCGGCTGCGGCCGGGTCGAGGCCGGAGGGGAGCGGGTAGGCGAAGGTGTCGCGCACGACGTACTCGCGGGAGTAGCCGCCCAGGGTGGTCGACCCGTCCTGCCGGTCGGTGCCGCCGTAGGTCAGAGTCGGGAAGGAGTGGCAGAAATTCTGCTGTCCAACTTCGCACATGGCGCACACGCCACAGGAGTCGACGATGTTGCCCACCGCGACGCGGTCGCCGACCGAGAAGGTGGTCACCACGGCACCGGTCCCGGTCACCACGCCGGTGAATTCGTGACCGGGGACCAGAGGTGCTTTCGTGTGCTGGTCGTAGGCGTGCAGGGCGTGCAGGTCGGTGTGGCACACGCCGCAGTAGTCGACCTGCACCGCGATGTCATCCGGGCGCAGGTCACGGCGCTCCAGTGACGTGCGCCGCAGCGCCGTCGGGCCGGCCGCCTGCCATCCGGTGGTCGTTCGCATACTTACTCCTTAAACAGACTGTTCGGTCTGCCAAAGTCTAGGTGCGGCCGCATCTCAAGGCAAACCAACTGTTCTGTTTGGTAGGCTGCGGGCATGCCGGAACAGCCCCAGACCTCGCGAGGCGCCGCGACCTACCAGCGCATCCTGGACGCCGCCACCGAAGAGTTCGCCCAGCACGGCATCGCCGGGGCGCGCATCGAACGCATCGTGACGGCAGCGCGCACCAACAAGGCACAGCTCTACGCCTACTTCGGCGACAAAGAGCGACTCTTCGACGCGATCTTCCTCAGCTCGCTGGAGCGCATCACCAACGTCGTGCCCATCGACGCCGACGATCTCGCGGGGTGGGCCGTTCGCCTCTACGACGAATACCTGCGCCGCCCCGACCTCATCCGGCTGGCGACCTGGACACGACTGGAGCGCCGGCCTGCCGGGCACCTCGTCGAGACCCACCAGCACTACGACGACCGCAAGCTCACGGCCATCGCCGAGGCCCAGGCCGCTGGGCGGGTCCGGGCAGGTGACCCGTTCGACATCATGGCCATGGTCATCGCCATGTCCATGGCCTGGTCACCGGTCAGCAACGTATATGCGGCCAGCAGCCAAGAACCCGATGACGTACATGACCAGCGCCGCGCCCTGCTCCGCGACTGTGTCCAAAGCGCCACCGCGGCCGGCAGAGGCGACGCATCCCCCTCATGACTGCCACCAACACCTGGTGACGCTCACGCACGATGCCTGGGCTCGGCCAGGACCGGAGCCCAGGTCTCACGCCGGAACTGCGGCCGCTTCCCCCTGCGGGGCGCGCGGGCGGGGCACCGTCGCCCGGATGGACAGGTCCAGGTCGAGACGGCTGTTCATGTCCAGCTCGAATCTGCCGTACGGATTCACGTGGGTCCAGAACAGCGGCGACAGCGCCCGGCGGTCCGCGTCGGTGAGCTTGTCCGCCCACTTCGGATCGGCCAGGACTTCCTGCATCAGCAGCGTGTTGACGTGTACCAGCGCGGACTGGAGCAGGTGCAGCGCGAGCATGCTGACCTCCTGGGACTCCTTGTCCGCACCGGCCAGATCGCCGTCCTTGCCGTAGAAGAGGTCCTTGTTCGCGGAGTTCCAGTTCTCCACCACCTGCAACCCCTCGTGGATCTCCTGGCGCATCTCGACGTCGGCGAGGTAGTCGCAGAGGAACGAGGTACGCACCGCCCGCCCAAGTTCTTCGATGGCTCGGTATGTCGGGTGCTTGGGTCCTCCCCGGGTGAAGCGCCGCAGGACCTGCTCGGCCTCGGCAGTGCTCAGGCGCAGGGCGGTGGTGTACTTCACGATCTGGTCGTACTGCTGGGCGATCAGGTCCCAGTCGATCGTCTTGGTGGAGAGCACCGGGCCCAGGTTCGGCCACTGGTCGTCCTGGCCGGCCGCCGGTCGGTACAGCTTCGCGGAGCCGATGTTCTTCAGCCGCGGCATCAGCTTGAAGTCGAGCATGTGCGCGAAGGCGAACCCGACGATGGACGCGCCGTGGGTGTCGGTGTACTGCCGGTCCACTTCCATGTCGGTGCAGTGCCGCAGCACGCCCTCGATCATCGAGGCGACCTCGGAGGCCGAACAGGACTTGAGCTGGGAGTAGATGCAGACTGATTTCCGCTCCACATGCCAGTAGATCATCACGCCGGGGCCCCGGTAGCGCTGGTGCCACTCGGTCATCAGGTTGGAGGACCAGGCGCCGAACTTGCGGCTGTCGGAGGCGCAGGCGGTGCCGGTGCCCCACCACATCTCATCGCGGACGGCGAAGGTGGCGTTCACGAGTTTCCGCAGGGCCGCGCGCATGTTGGCACAGTTGATGAACAGGTGCCGCACCCGCCGCAGCGTCGCCTCGCTCTCGCCGTGCTTGCCGGTCACCGCGACCCGCTTGATCCCCATGTTCGTGCCCAGGCCGAACAGGACCAGCAGCAGCCGGCGCCGCAGCACGTCCTTGGACAGGTTCTCCCTGGTGGCTACCGAGGTGAACTCGGCGATGAAGTCCGTGTCGAACTCGGCGTATTTCAGGATGTCCAGCAGGTCGATGATGCCCCAGCGCCGTTCGATCTCTCCCTTGACGGCCACCAGGCTCTCAGGTTCCTCCTGCTTGCCGCGTGGGGAGACCCTGATCCACGGTTCGCCGTGCTTCTTGACGATCGCCACCCCGCCCGTCGTGCCCTCCGCCAGTGCCTGCTCGAAGCGGTCCAGCGAGGTGCGGAGCTTGCCTTGCAGGGCGGAGATGAACTCCTCGGCGTCCTGCGGCTGGCCCAGCGCGGCGTAGTGCACGTCCCGGTTGTCCTCGAAGTCCGCGGGCAGGTCGTCCTCGGGGTTACGCCACCGGTTCGCCCCCACCACCCAGATCTCCCGGCGCCGCACGGCGTCCCGAAGCGCCACCAGCACGCACAGCTCGTACGGGATGCGCTCGACACGCCCCTTGTCGTCCACCACCGCCGCCCGCCAGTGCTCGGGCACCACCCCCGCCAGCGGCACACTCTCCGCCGGATCGAAGAACGCGCCCTCCTTCAGGGGCTGGTCCAGGTAGCGCTGGAGCAGGTCGATCGCGTCCATCACCGGCTGGTAGGCAATGTTGTTGCGCTTCAGCTCCAGCGCGCCCAGCAGCGGCGAGAGCATCCGGCGCCAGTGTGCCGAGTACGAGGAGCGCAGCACCGTGCGGACCCGGGCCTTGTAGCGGGCCTCGTTCGCCGCGGCCTCCGCCGCCAGCGCCTTGAGTGTCTTCTCCCCGCCGACCACTGGGTAGATCACCCGGCGTACCGTGCCCGACGGCTCGGACAACGCTGCTTCCGCGACCCGCAGCAGCATGCCCTCCTTGCCCCGGATCTTCTTCAGTTCGGCGTTCAGTTCCTTGTCGACCTTCCGCTCCGCCCTTGTGTTGATCTTCAGGACGAGCTGGATGAACAGGTCCACCAGCGAATCGGTGATCTCCGTCTGCCGTACATGGCACAGCGCGGCCAGCAGCGTCAGGCGTCGGTGCGGCTTCATCCGCTCCAGGTTCGCCGGGTACTCCTTCGACGCCCGCGCCCGCCACGCGTCCACCAGCTTCTCCGACACGTCCGCGAACAAGTCCGCAGGCAGCTCCAGCCGCCGCACCCGCTGGAGCTTGTTCACCTCGGCCAGCAGGCTCTCCAGCCCCGGCGCCCCCGGGTCGGCCTTCAGCTCGGCGAAGTGCGACCGCCCGCCGCCCGACACGGCGCCCTCGCCGTCTGCTCCCTCGCCCACCTCCTCCCCACTGCCGGCGACCAGATCCTCCAGGCGCGAGCGCGTCGCGTGCGAGATCCGCTCCACCCTGCTGCGGCAGAACTGGGCATCGAAGTCCTTGACCGCCTTGCCAACCAGCCGCCCGACCCGCCCCGGGGCCGGCGGCTCGATGCGCTCGTTACGGCACCGGGCAACCACCGCCGCCGCAAGACGATCCCGCGACAGCTCAACCGGACACAGCTCGGCGGCCAGCCACTCGGCCAGCCGCTCCTGGTCTTCCTCGGTGTTCGCCCTGAACCCGTACGCCTCCCGGATCTCCTTGCGGTGCCGCTTGATCCGGTCGCCCTGCCAGTCGTAGTCCGCCCACGCCCCGGCGGGAACCTTCACCTGCTGGGCCACGTACTCCACCGCCGCCGCGGGCATCTCCTTGGCGGACTCCGGGAACCGGGCCTCTACCTCAAAAAAACTTGAGCAACAACGCGAAGCCCAACCGGGTCGCCCCGGACTTATTTCGCACCCTCTTCATGTCATCTTCGAGCAGCGTCCAGACCTCGATCAGGTCCTCCGGCTCCCATTCCTGCCGCATCCACCCCACCCCTCGCCATCAATCGTTCAGCTCAACGAGATGGCCAGGGCAGGGAAACGAAGGTGTGGCAATTACTCAGCGCTACACGCCACCTGGCGGTAGCTATACGAGAACAGGGCCTGGTCGCGGCGAGCGCGACGGTGCCGGAGAGGCCGGAGAGACCGCCGGTGGCCGGCAGCATGAGCAGGACGACCTGAAGCCGCGGGAGCAGCACGGCGACCGCGGCGAAGGCGGCGCGCACATCACCGCGACCGGGCATCGCGATGCGTATCGCGGTACGGATCACCGACACCCCCTTCCCTTGGCCCCGCGCCCAGCCGGACCAAGCACGGTCCAGCCCTGTCCATCCTCTCAACGTCCGGGGCCGACACAACAGTTCCGCACAGTTCCTTGAAGTTACGCGGGAGCTGTATCCGCCGTTCGTCACTCGCCGTTCGTCACTCGTCATTCACCGCAGCCGGTGTCGTAGGAGACGCGCTGCCACGTTCGGCCTCTCCCGCTTCTCCCCGTTCGCGGCGAAGTCGGTGCAGACACTGCGGCTCGTCGGGGTGACGGTGTGACCGGCACGCCCGCCGGCCCTCGCGGTCCGCCCTCCCGGCCCGCACGATCGGGGCCGGGAGGGCGGACCGTGCCGCTGTCACACGGTGAACAGGTGGCTTCCCGATCCCACCTCGAAGACGGCGAAGCCGTCCTCCGCCCGCACGAAGGTTCCGTGGGTGTGCGTGACGCGGTCGGGGTCGTCCGTCGGGATCCACACCTCGGCGGTGGTGTTCGCCGGCACGCCGCACGACAGCCGGAAGCGGCCGGACCGTTGCTCCCATGCGGTGGACACCGGACCGTAGAGGGAGGTGAAGGTGGCCCGGGCGGAGGTGACGTCGCCGCCCGGACGCGGGCGGATGACGACCTGCCGGTAGCCCGCCCGGCCCGGGGCGATGCCGGCGATGTTGGCGTACATCCACTCCCCCACGGAGCCGTAGGCGTAGTGGTTGAAGGAGTTCATGCTCGGGGACTGGAACTCGCCGTTCGGCTGGAGTGAGTCCCAGCGCTCCCACATGGTGGTCGCGCCCTTGTCCATCTGGAAGCCCCAGCTCGGGAAGGTGCGCTGGAGCAGCAGTCGGTAGGCGACCTCGGTGTGCCCGGTGTCGGTGAGGACGGGCAGCAGGCGCGGGGTGCCGAGGAATCCGGTCGACAGGTGCCAGTCCCGCGCTTCGACGAGGGCGACGAGGCGGTCGGCCGCGGCCCCGCGCAAGGCGTCCGGGACCAGGTTCATGGACAGCGCGAGGACGTAGGCGGTCTGGGTGTCTCCCTTCACCCTGCCGTCGGCCGTCACGTACGCCGTCTCGAACGCCGTGCGTACGCGTGCGTGGAGGTCGGCGTAGGGTGCGGGGTCCTCCCCCAGTTCCGTCGCGATGTGTGCCGCGAGGTCGGCGCTGTGCGCGAAGTAGGCGGTGGCGATGACGTCCTTGGGCGTCTCGTCGGACACGTTCAGCCAGTCGCCGAATCCCGCGGCCGGGCGCAGCAGACCGGTGCTGTTCTTCTCCAGGTAACGCAGCCAGGCCTGGACGGACGGCCAGGCGTCTTCGAGGACCCGCCGGTCGCCGTACGTCTCGTACAGAGCCCACGGCACCGTGACCCCCGCGTCGCCCCAGCCCGCGACGCCCTTGCCGAGGTCGCCGACCAGCGGGGCCACGTCCGGGAACGCGCCGTCGGACGCCTGTGCGTCGCGGAGGTCGACCAGCCACTTGGTGAGGAAGCGGGCGGACTCCATCGTGTAGGCGGCCGTGGGTGCGAAGACGTTGATGTCGCCGGTCCATCCCAGTCGTTCGTCCCGGGCCGGCGTGTCCGTCGGGATGGAGAGGAAGTTGCCGCGCTGCCCCCAGGTGATGTTTTTGTGCAGTTGGTTGAGCATCGGCACGTCGGTCTCGAAGGTGAGCGTGAAGGGTGCGGAGGTGTGCATGACCCGCCCGGTCACGGCCGCTGCCGACGGCGTGCCGGGGAATCCGGTCACCTCGACGTAGCGGAAGCCGTGGAAGGTGAAGCGCGGCTCGTAGACCTCCGTGCCGGTCCCCTTCAGGATGTAGGTGTCCGTCGCGGCGGCCGACCGCAGGTTGGCGGTGTAGAGGGTGCCGTCGGGGTTGAGGACCTCGCCGTGCCGCAGCCGCACCGCGGTCCCCGCCTCGCCCGATACGCGCAGCCGCACCGAGCCGACCATGTTCTGGCCGAGGTCGAAGACGAAGACGCCCGGCCGGGGTTCGGTGACGGTCCGGGCGCGGAGTTCCTTCTCGATGCGTACGGGGCCGTCCACCTGCGCGACGATCCGCGGCGGGGCGGCGGTGTCGGCGTCGCGCACCGGGCGCCACGCTCCGTCGTCGAATCCGGGCGAGGCCCACCCGGCCGTCTCCTTGCGGGCGTCGTAGGTCTCGCCCGCCAGCAGGTCGGCGGAGACGATCGGTCCCAGGGCGGCACGCCAGTCGGGCCCGGTGGTGATGCGCTCGCTCGTCCCGTCGGCGTACTCGACCTCCAGCTGCGCCAGCAGCGCCGGGTGTTTCCCGTACTGGTGCGGCCCGAACCAGCAGATGTTGCCCGCGTACCAGCCATGGGCCAGGTGGGCGCCGAGGGCGTTGACTCCCGGGCGGAGCGCCTCGGTGACGTCGTAGGTCTGGTACTGCACCCGCTTGCGGTAGTCGGTCCAGCCGGGGGCCAGCTGATCGCGCCCCACGCGCCTGCCGTTGAGGTGGGCCTCGTACACGCCGAGGGCCGTGACGTACAGACGGGCGCGTCCGATCTTCTTGCGCGGCAGCCGGAACTCGTGGCGGAGCTGGTGGGCGGCGAACAGCACCGGCACGACCTCGCCCCACGGCCCGGCGCCCCATGCGGCGGCCACCTTGGCGGCCCGCCACCCGGTGTCGTCGAAGTCCTGCTCGCGCCAGTCGTCGGCCGGCTCCCGGTCGGTGGACTTCCACGCGCTGTCGGTGACGATCCTGCGCTCGCCGGAGGCCGTGGTCAGGGTGAGCACGCCGATGAGGCCGGCGGGGCCGGCCGTGCGGTTGGTCGCGGAGACGGCCAGGGTGTTCGCGCCGGGGCGTACGTGCTCGAGAACGTCGATGACGTCCGGGCGGCGCCATCTCGCGTCGTCCGAGTCCATGGCGGTGCTCGCCACCTCGGTGCCGTTGACGGAGGCGACGTAGGCGTCGTCCGCGCTGAGCACCAGAGTGGCCGCGGTGATGGCGTCCGGGAGATCGGCGGAGAGACGGAACCACCGGGTGTCCGCCGGAACGCTCTGCGCCGGTTCGCCCTCGGGGAACCAGATCCACGAACTGCCTTCCAGGGAAGGGGGTTCCGTGAGGGAGGGGGGCGCGGATATCCACCGCGCGGACCACTCGGCCTCGTCCATCAGGCCGGTCTCCCACCATGACGGTGCGCTCCACGGCGAGACGGCTCCGTCGGCGTCCCAGACGCGCACCGACCAGTGGTAGCGCGTACGCGGCTCGAGCCGCGGTCCGTCGTAGGAGACGAGAACGGACTCGGCCGAGGCGACCTTGCCGCTGTCCCACACGTCCGGGCGGGACAGGCGGGCAACGCTCGACGCGATGCGCACCTGGTAGGCGCTCTGCCGTTGCCCTGCTGCGGTCGCGGTCAACGGCCAGCTCAGACGCGGTCGGGCCACGTCCAGACCCAGGGGCCGGCGCACGTACTCGACCGTCGGAGAGGCCACCCGTAAGGCGCTCCCTCCCTTGCGCGCGGCGGGGGGCGCGGCCACCGCCGGCGCCGCTCCCGAGGCCACGGCGCCCACCGTGGCCGCGGCGCCCGCGAGAATGTTCCTTCTACTGATCACAGCGGCTCCATCGGAGAGAGGGTGAGTCGTAGAGGGTGGTGATGGAGAATGAATCGATTCATGGGAACGTAAAGGGAACGCGAGGCACCGTCAATAAGCGTGCGCAGCTTTTCCTAAGACCCGCCGAGTAAACGATGAAAGCGATGAGGACGGCCCAATTCAGCCAGGTCCAGGAGATTGAACCCTTTCAAAATGATCAGGAATAGCGGTACCGGCGACGGAAACGGGGGCCCGATCATCCCCTCCCCACCGGCCTCCTCGAGGGGTACGGGCACCGGCTCCCGCACATCGGCACTGCCTCTCCGCCTGTCACCGGTCGGCAGTACGGTGTCACCCATGCGCCCCGACACGCCCGCCGAAAACGTCGACCACATCGCCGAAGCGGCACGCCTGGAGCGGACCGCCGGCCTCTATCCCGAGGACGCCGAAGCCCTGCTGCTCCGGGCCGCCGCCCACCTCGAACTCTCCGGCGACCGTCCCGCCGCGGCCACCCTCTACGACCGGCTGCTGGCCTCCGACGCGGAGCTGGAGAGCCCGTACCTGGTCCGCGCCCTGAAGGCCTCGAACCTCTGGGAGTACGACCACGAGGCGGAGGCCCGCGCCATCATCGACGGCATCCGCGCCGCGGCCCCGCGCGATCCGGCTCCCTGGGTGATCGTCGCGGAGTCCCTGGAGGCCCACGACGAGCTGGAGCAGGCGCACGAGACGTTCACGGAGGCGGTACGCCTGCTGCTCACCGACGCACCGGAGCCCCCGGCCGCCACCCACCCGCTCCTCTTCGGCCGCCACCGCGTGCGCAGGATGCTGGGCGCGGCGCACGACGAGTGGGACGCCCTGGCGGACACCGTCCACACCCTGCCGGTCACCCTGGACGAACTCCACGACCCGAAGCGCGTCTGGTCGCTGGGCTCGGAGAACCCGGCGGAACTGGAGGCGGAGATCTCCCGTCTGCGAGCGGAAGTGGGCGCGTACCGGACGGCCCTGTCCCGCCCCTTCCCGGTGGCGGTCCTGCACTGGCCGGCGGACGAACTGACCGAGCTCCTGGAGGCGTACCCCTCCCTCGCCGCCGAGTACCCGTCGCACGAGGAACACCTGGCCACGATAGAGACGGCCCTGCGCGAACTGGCCTCCTCGGGCACCCCCAACCTGGGCATCGTCCCCGGCACCGTCCCCTCCTACGAGGCCTTCGCCGCCTCCGAGGGCACCGCCCCCGACGACGCCGACCTCCTCCCCCAGTACGCGACCACCCTGGCGGCCCGGGGCCGCGCCCTGCCCTGGCCGCCGCAGCGGTCGGCCACCTGCTGGTGCGGCTCGGGCCGCACGTACGGGGAGTGCCACGGCACGACGGCGGTGTGACGGGGGCTGCTGCGGCAGGGTCCGAACGAAACGACCTCGGCCCTGTGGGGGAAGGAGCGCGTTGGGATGATCGGAGGCTCCACCATCGAGGGGGGGGACGAACGACGTGCGGTTTGCCGATGGTCCGAGTGTGCACTGTGACGTTCGTGTCGAGGCACCGGTGTCGCGGGTCTGGGAGCTGGTGACCGACATCCGTCTGCCTGCCCGGATCAGTCCGGAGCTGCAGCGTGTCGCATGGCTCGACGGCGCGGACCGACCCGTGGTGGGTGCGCGCTTCGAGGGCTACAACCACCACCCACAGCTCGGCGAGTGGCGGACCGTCTCGCATGTGGTCGAGGTGGACGAGCAACGGGTGTTCGCCTGGGGCGTCACGGATGCGGACGGCCGGTTCGGAGTGCCGACGCTGGATCCGGCGAAGTCCTTGGCGTCCTGGCGCTACGAGCTCGAGGCCGAGGGCGGGGGCACCCGGCTGCGGCAGTCGGCCCTCATCGGGCCGGGCCGCAACGGGATCACCTTGACCATCGAGCGCCGGCCGGACCGGGAGGAGGAGATCATTGCCTTCCGGGTGAAGGAACTGCGCGCCGGGATGGAGGCCACCCTGGGCGGTATCAAGGCGTTGGCCGAGGAAGGCCGCTGAAAGACCTGGTCGTGGCGGGCTGAAAGGCTGCCGGCAATTCGTTGCTGTGTACGAACAGTCCTGTCGGCCGACGTGACAGTGCCCTGCTGAAGCCCTCAGCGAACGGCTGCGCGATTGCGGGAACGACCGTGCAGGCTGCGTCGTATGGATGTGATCGAGGTACTACCGAGTCTGCGCATGCTTCGCTTTCCTGGGGGGGGGCGCGGCCTACCTGTGGCAGGACGGCAACGAGCTGACCCTCATCGACACCGGGACGGCTGACTGTGCGGCGGAACTCGAAGGAGCACTGGACGGTGAACTGCGGCGGATCGTCGTGACGCACTGGCACGAGGACCACACCGGCTCGGCAGCCGAACTGGCTGACCGGCACGGAGCGGAGGTAGTCGCGCATCGATGGGAGGCTCCGGTGATCCGGGGGGAGGAGGCCGGGGTGCCTCCGGTGCTGGAGCAGTTCGAAGTGCCGATCCGAGCGGCGCTTCCGCCGCTGCCGCCGGCCCCGCCGTGTCGCGTGGACCAGGAGGTCGAAGACGGCGATGTGCTGGCGTTCGGCGGCGGGGCGGTGGTGGTCGCGGTGCCCGGGCACACGGACGGGTCGATCGCGCTCCACCTGCCCGGGCCGAAAGTGCTGTTCACCGGTGATGCTGTCGCCAATGTCGGCCGGATCATGCTGGGTGTCTTCAACACCGACCGCGCCCGGGCCGTGAAGTCGCTGCACCGGCTGGCCGAACTCGATGTCGAAACGGTGGTGTTCGGACACGGCGAGCCGATTACCGGCAGCGCCGCGACCGCCCTGCGAGGAGCGTCCGCCGCAACCATGTGACGCTCAGCTTTTCGGCGGGCCGGAGGTGCTGGTGTTCGAAATCGCACGGTTTCGCCCTCCCGTCGCCCGCGACGCGTCCCACCGCCTCTCGTACCACCGGTTCGGGGACCCGACACGCGAACTGATCGCCGCCAGCCGCACCTTCAACCGGTACGAGGAACGGGACGGCGTCTGGAAGATCACCTTCCGCGAGGTGATCCGGGACTGGATCCATGAACGTCCCGTGGACCGGGAGCTGTTCACCGGCGGGTTCGCGATGGAGATGAGCGAGCCCGGCCCCGCGGACAAGAGCTACGAGGTGCTCTCGATGTTCGGCCGCGGTCCGCTGCGGCCCGAGTGACCCCCTGTTCCGTACCCCGCCACGAACCCGCCGCCGGCCGCGGACCCGTCGCCGGGCGCGGGACGAGCCCCGCGCCCGCGGGGCGACCCGCAACGCCGTGAGCACCGATGACCTCGCCCCCGTGGGCGAGGTCATCGGCTTTCCGGCCGTCGGAGCAGGGGCGCGGGGCCGGTGCGGTTCGGACCCCGTACGGGGAGTGCCACAAAATCTTTCGGATCATGCTGTAACGATCGGGCGGCGCACACCACTACCTGGTGACGGATGAACCCGGAGGACGGAGGTGCACGGCGTGTCCGATGATGCGGCACGTTTCACCGCGATGTACGACACCTGCCGACAACGCGTCTGGGCGTACGTGGTCAGCCGCGCGGGGCGGCAGGTGGCGGATGAGGTGGTGAGCGAGACCTTCACCGTGGCCTGGCGCCGCATCGGCGACGTACCCCAGCCGCCGCTTCCCTGGCTGCTCGGCGTGGCCCGCAACATCCTGCGCGACACCGGACGTGCCGAGGTCAGACGCGCCTCGCTCACCGCCGAGTTGCGGGACTGGACGGACACGGTCGAGGACGACATCGCCGACGACGTCACCGACCGGATCGCGCTCCGGAACGCCCTGGCCTCCCTGGGCGACGACGACCGCGAGGTGCTGATCCTCGCCGCGTGGCAGGGGCTCACCCCCCGGGAGGCCGCCCGCGTCCTCGGCTGCACGGCCGCCACCGTGCGCGTGCGGCTCCACCGTGCGCGCCGCCGGCTCGCCAAGGCGATGGCGGTACGGGACGAGGCGTCGCCGGTACGCCCCCGTGTCCGCCCCCGGGTCAGCACGGCAGGAGAGGAAGTGTGATGAAGCACGACGACCTGATGCGTCGGCTGGCCGACGCCCGCCCCGGACACCTCGACCCCCACAGGCCGGTCGACCCCGATGTCCGGCGGACCGAGCTGCAGAGCGCCATGGTGCGGACCGGGGAGCCGCAGACGGCGCCGGCGAAGCGGAGAAGGAGCCGCGTCGGCGCACGGCCGGCGTGGAGCGTGGCCCTGGCCGGTGCGGCGGCCGTCGCGGCGGCAGCCCTGGTCGTCACCACCGCCGGGCCGCTGCCCGGCCTCGGGCCGCGGCCCGGGGCGGACCCGTCCGCCACCGCTTTCACCGAGTCCCGCATCCTGCTCGCGGCCGCCTCCAACGTCGAGAAGACGGAGGCGACCTCGGGTGCGTACTGGTACCAGGAGGTGCACATGGGATCGCGGCAAAGGGTCCCGGGCAAGGACTACGCGCTCGACGTCCGGCAAGAGGCCAAGAGTTGGCTGACGAAGGGAACCGGCAAGCGCGACCGGCGTTGGACGTTGCACACCGACGCCGGGGCCCGGCCCGCCACCCCGGCCGACGAGGAGGCCTGGCGCGCCGACGGCTCGCCGAAGCAGTGGGACATGACGGACTACGACCAGGCCCGACGCGACCTCCAGCCCGAGTCGAACAGGCACGGGCACGACGATGACGCGCCCCCCGAGCCCGAGCCGGAGATCGTCACCTGGGACGGCGAGGGCGAGGTCGCGGGCGACGCCCCCGGGGGCGACGGGGACACGGGCCCGTCCGGGGCGGAGATCGGCCTGGCGGAACTGGAGTCGCTGCCCACCGACCCGGAGCGGCTGCGCGAGCGGCTGGAGCAGATCGTCGACGAGCAGTACAACGGGCCGCAGCACATCCAGCGGATGCTGCTCGGCGACACGGCCGAGAACCTCGCCGTCGAACTGCCGGTGTCCCCGCAGCTGCGGGCCGCGGCCTACCGGGTGCGCGCCTCGCTGCCGGGCGTGCGGGACATCGGTGAGGTCACCGACCGGTCCGGGCGCCCGGGTTACGCCGTGGAGCTCGAGAACCCGCGGCCCGGAGGGGAGGGCAAACGCCGCTTGATCTTCGACAAGGAGACCGGACTGCCGCTGTCGGAGGAGTCGTACGCGACCTCGGCCCACGACGGACACAAGCCCGGAGAGCTCACCTCCTACATGACCTTCACGGCGATGAGGTGGACCGACCAGGCCCCGCCGTTCGACAAGGACTTCATCGCCGACGAGCCGGAGACACCGACCGCGAAGACCGACGCCGAGCCCGCCGACAAGCACTGACCTCACCCACCCCCGCCCACCCCGTGCCCGCCTGCGCAGGCGGGCACGGGGTGCGGTGCCGCAGCGCGCCCCGGAGCTACGGCGTGACGGCGAAGTTCCGCAGGGCGTGTCCGCGAGATCCGGGTCGCCCTCGGCCTTCACCCGGCCCGCGACCGCAACGGCTTCACCCGTCCGCGGGCCGGCCACGGCTCACGATCGTGCTCGTGACGGCCGCAGGTGCGACGGCCCTGGGCATCAAGGCCTGCGCGGCGCCCGACATCAGCGCCGGGCCCTGGGCCGCCTCGACGTCCGGGGCGTGCGCACCAGGGGGAAAGTGGCGCGCGGCGCCCGCCACGAGGGGGCCACGATCCATCCCCCTCAGGTCCGCCACAGACCCCGCCCGCCGACCGCCCCCGCGCCCCTGCCCCTGCCCCTGTCCCTGCCACGCAGACGAGCCGTGTTCGAGTGACGGCCCCAGTGGTCCGTCAGTCGATGGACGGGCTGTACATGCGGCCCATACGGCGGATCTCCTCCAGCGGGTACGGGGTCTCCCGGCTCTCGCGCTCGAACATGCGGAAGAAGTCCGCCATCATTGCGGTGAGCGGCGCGTGTCGGGCGAGGATCGCTGCGGCCTCCTCTGGAATCCCCGTGGGACGTTCGCCTTGCGCATACGTGCGCACCTGCCCCTCGCGGTCGTCTCTCCCGTATCCGTACAGGGCGGCGACCAACCAGTTCACCAGGTAGCTGACCGAGTAGCAGCGGTCGTAGGCCCGATGCCGGTCGAAGAAGCCGGCCTCCTCCGGCGACAGCTCGAACCGGGAGGAGACCGCGAGCCCGTAGTCGGCGAAGAAAAGGCGTCGGCCGTCGGTCAGGATGTTCTCGAAGTGGACGTCGAAGTGCAGGAGGCCGCGGCTGTTCATGAACGAGGTTCCGGCTTCCAGGTCCCTCTCCACCATGGCGCAGGCCCGGTCGGCGGCCTCCCCGCCCGCGTCCATCCGCTCGCCCAGCCACTGGTGCAGATTCTGTGGGACGTACTCCAGGAACAGCGCGACACTCGCCGAGGACTGCTGGAGCGCCTCGATCCGGCGGCGCACCTGCGGTCCACCACCCCAGTAGGCGACAGCCCGCTCGACGTCGGCCAGCTCCTCGGGCAGGGGCGAGGAATCCGGCAGCACCCGCCAGTGGTACATCAGCGGGAAGCCCTCGTACTCCCCCGCGAGCACCCAGTTCGTCGTCATGGCGTGCACGGCGAGCTCCCTCCAGGCCCCGAAGCCCGGCGTACCGACGGTGCCGATGCCGTACTGGCAGAGGGCCGGCAGCTCGAACACGTTCGCCGTGGAGCGGACGTTGTCCCGTTGCCTCTCCAGCTCGGTGAGGGGCACCCGCTTCACGAAGACCGGTGTTCCGTCGACCTCCAGCAGGGCCGACTCGCCACCGATGCCGGAACCGAGCGGCGTGGCGACGTCCACGAGCTCGCGCAGGGCGCGATCGCTGCACAGGGCCAGGGTGGTGGGGACGGCACCATGGGCGGCGCGACGTGCATCAGGCGACATATCAGGGCACTTCAAGGCTGCCTCCACTGGTCGCCGGCTTCCGTCCTTCAACGGTTGGTCCCTCCTGACCGCCCATCTGGCGGTTGGGGAACTCATCAACCATGTGGTCACCCCTTCGCTTGTCAGTCCCCCCTGTTAGAACTGAGGCACACATCGCCGTGGTGATCGAGGGGATTCCGATGGGGGACGTAGAGGAAGGGACGCAGCCGGTCGCGGGGGTCTACGAGAAGCTGATCACTGACGGCGTGCGTGATGAGCTGGAACACCTTGGGGCCCTGGGATGGAAGGCCGTTGACGTCGAGGTCAGCGCAGAGTCGTCACCTCATGTGCTGGCTCGGCACATCGGCGAGATGGCGGCCCGCCGCCTTCATCAGCTACCGCTCCACGAGCAGGTTCCCTTCACCAACAGAATCCTGGCGTCCCTAGACGTCGACGCTGGTGACCAGAGCGGCACCGAACCCGGCGGCACCATCGTGGACGGGCCTCGCCAGTTGCTGGCCCTCGCCGAGGAGGAGGCTCCGGGAGCCTACGCGATCCGTCCGCTCACGCCCCTCTCCGAAACGTCGCTGCTCACCAACTCACCGGAGGACCTCAGCCTGGGTTCGGAGCTGAGGGCCGAGTTGGCCACCGCGGACCGGATCGATCTGCTCTGCGCCTTCGTGAAGTGGTACGGCATACGCGTACTGGAGGACCCCCTGCGTGCCGCAAAAGAGCGGGGCGTACCGATCAGGGTCATCACCACCACCTACATGGGCGCGACGGACCGCCGCGCGCTCGACCGTCTCGTGCGCGACTTCGGTGCGACCGTGAAGGTCAACTACGAGATCCGCTCCACACGGCTGCATGCCAAGGCGTGGCTCTTCCGCCGCAAGACGGGGTTCGACACCGCCTACGTCGGCAGCTCGAACCTGTCACGGGCCGCGCTGCTGGACGGGCTTGAGTGGAACGTGCGTCTGTCGTCCGTCGCCACGCCCGCGGTGTTGGACAAGTTCGAGGCGACCTTCGACGCTTACTGGAACGACCCCGCCTTCGAGACGTACGAACCCGATCTCCACGGCGAGCGTCTCGACGGAGCCCTGGCGCAGGCGGGGGGAACCACCTCGACGACCGACCTGAGGATCAGCCTTTCCGGCCTCGAAGTACGTCCTTTCCCCCATCAGCGGGACATGCTGGAGCGTTTGAGCGTCGAGCGTGAGCTCCGCGGACGCCACCGGAACCTGCTCGTCGCGGCTACCGGTACGGGAAAGACCGTGATGGCCGCCCTCGACTACCGCGGCATCTGCCGGACGGTGACCGGCGGTCGGCCACGGCTGCTGTTCGTCGCCCATCGCAAGGAGCTACTCAAGCAGTCCCTGCGCACCTACCGGGAGGTGCTGGATGACGCCTCGTTCGGGGAACTGCTGTATGGGGGCGCGGACCCACGCGACTGGAACCACGTCTTCGCCAGCGTGCAGTCGCTCAACGTCCGAAGGTTGGAGCAATTGGCTCCCGACCACTTCGACGTCATCGTCATCGATGAGTTCCACCACGCCACCGCCACCACGTACCGACGCATCATCGAACACTTCACACCGAAGGAACTGCTGGGCCTGACCGCCACCCCTGAGCGGATGGACGGGCTCAACGTTCAGGACGAGTTCTTCGAGGGCCGCATCGCTGCCGAAATGAGGCTCTGGGAGGCGCTGGAGAACGACCTGCTGTGCCCCTTCCACTACTTCGGCATCCCGGACGGCACGGACCTGACGAACCTCAACTGGCAGAAGGGCGCCTACTCCGATCAGGAGCTCGGCAATCTCTTCACGGGCAACGAAGCCCGAGCGCGCATCGTGGTCAAGCAGATCCGGGACAAGGTCCCCGACCCCAGTGTCATGCGCGCCCTTGGCTTCTGCGTCACCAAGGCGCACGCCCACTTCATGGCGGAGTTCTTCCGCAGGGCCAACTTCCAGGCCGTGGCACTGGACAGTGATTCGCCTGCGGACGTGCGCTCCCAGGCGCTGTCCGACCTGCGGGACGGCAAGCTTCAGGTGATCTTCTCGGTGGACCTGTTCAACGAGGGACTCGACATCCCGGACGTCGACACCCTGCTCCTCCTGAGGCCCACCAACAGCGCCACCGTTTTCCTCCAGCAGCTTGGGCGAGGGCTGAGGCGTACCGAGACGAAGCCCGTACTCACGGTGCTCGACTTCATCGGACAGCACCGGGCGGAGTTCCGCTTCGAGCAGCAGTTCCGAGCCCTGACCAACCTCTCTCGGAACCGGCTCGTCGAGCACATCGAGCGGGACTTTCCACAACTGCCGTCCGGCTGCCAGATCATCCTGGAGGGCAAGTCGAAGGATCTCGTCCTCGGCAACATCCGGACCCAGCTGGGCGCCACGGTCAAGACCTTGGTGAAGGAGGTCAAGGAGTACAGCACCCCGCGTCTCGCCGACTACCTGCGGGAGAGCCGTCGAGAAATCAAGGAGTTGTACAAGGGCAGCAACTCATGGACGACCGTCCTTCGTCGAGCCGGTCTGCTCGACGATGTGGGCCCATCGGGTGAGGCTGCCTTGCTCAAGCGTGTTCATGCCTTCCTGCACGTGGATGACCCTGAGCGCGCTCAGGCGTACCTGCGCCTCCTGAAAGACGACGCTCCGCCATACGAAGCGCTGGATCCGTCCGACCAGGCGTACGCCCGCATGCTGTTCTTCAACCTGTGGGACGACGCCGGGGGATTCACGAGTTTCGAGGAGGGCTTGGCGTCACTGCGCCCGCAGCAGGCCCTCCGGGACGAACTCCGGCAGGTGGTGTCGTACGTCATCCAGGAAACCGATCACTTCCCGATCTCCCTCTCCGGCCCCCTCGGCCAGGTCCCGCTGAAGGTCCACAGCGCGTACAACCGGTCGGAGATCCTGGCTGCCCTCGGTGTCGCGCGCTTCGGCGGACAGATGCCCAGGACCTTCGCGAAGGGCGTGCAGTGGGTCGATGAGCTCCAGACGGACGCGCTCCTCATCACTCTGGAGAAGAACGAGAGGGATTTCTCACCCACCATCCGCTACAAGGACTACGCGCTGAACGCGTCCCTCTTCCACTGGGAGTCCCAGAACTCCACTGCAGCCGACTCCCCCACAGGCTCGCGCTACCAGCAGCACGCGCACCGCGGCAGCCATGTCCTGCTGTTCATGCGCCGCTACAAGAACACGGACACCGGGAAGCCCCAGCCGTGGATGCTCCTCGGCCCGGCGACCTACGAGAGGCACACCGGCAGTAAGCCGATGGCGATCACCTGGCGTCTCCAACACGACCTCCCCGCCGACGTGTGGACGTACTCGGCCGCTGTCACGGCGAGTTGATCCGGTCACGTCGGTCCGGGAGCCGCCTTCCTCAGAGGAATCGCGCCTCGGTCTCGGCCTCGAAGTGCGCTTGGGCCTGGTCCAGTACGTCGTCGGCGTCCCGTCCGTACACACGGCACCAGTAGAGGAGATCGGTGATGATGTCGATCGCCGCGTCTCGGGCAACCGCCGTTCCCAACCGACTCTGACCAGGCCCCAGCGGCAATGGCACCTCTCCGCTGTACAAGCCCAGCAGGTCCGCAGCTCGAGCCAGGCGGGGAAGCGCTGCGTGCCGGCCCGCCCTGGCATCACTCACCCGCAGCTCACACCAGGTGGCCTTCCCGTCACCGCTGAGGTCGACTCCCCAGCGGTCACTGACGGCCTCGATGAGCGCCATCCCCCGACCCGCCTCCGCCTCGACCCCCGCGGGGACAAGAGTGGGAAGCGCACGGGGGTCGGGGTCGTGTACCGCGATGCGTAGGTGGGTGCTGTTCAGCGAGACCACGAGCGTGGACGGCGTCCCAGGCCCGACATGTTTGATGACATTGGCGACGAGTTCACTGACGCAGAGCTCAGCGCCATCTCTCAGTTCTTGCAAGGCCCAGCACTCCAAGTGCGTTCGCAGGGCCCTCCGCAAGGAGGCCACCCGCTCGGCGTCGGCCAGAAACGGCAGGCTCCACAGCCTCGTTGAAATCCATCGAGAGCCGTCCACTTCGTACCCCACTCCCTGACGTGCACCCCTGTTGGCGCACAGTGACATCGTCGCGACTCAGAGTTGCATTGAAACTCTCAAAATGGAACTCTCTCCCCGGGGAGAACGGGAGCGCGGTCTCCTCTTGCGCGCCCCCAGCGCATACCGCCTTGCCGCCCAAAGCAAAAGACCACGACGATCTACCGGATCGACATGAAGGGCCACAGACATGGCAGTCGGACCCACCACCCGCAGGCGCCAACTGGGCGCCGACCTGCGCCGCCTCAGAGAGCTCAAGGGACTGACCCTTGAGGAGGCGGGCGCCCGAGTCGGCATCTCGAAGGCGACACTGAGCCGCTACGAAACAAAGGAAGGCACGGTCAAGTGGCCGGCCGTAGATGCCCTTTGCCGCGAGTACGGCGCGACGGACGAGGAGCGTGCAGCCCTGGTCGAGCTGGCGAAAGGCGCCAGGATTCAGGGCTGGTGGCGCTCTCTGGCCGATCCCATCCCCGAGTCCATGAACCTCATGCTCACCCTCGAAGACGAGGTCGTGCGTGAGGACCACTACGCCTGCATGTACGTCCCCGGCCTCCTTCAGACCCGCGCGTACGCCGAGGCCGTGCACCAGGCGTCGGAGGTGCAGTGCGGGGAACGCGAGGTGCAACACATGGTTGACATCCGCATGAAGCGCCAGGAACTGCTGGATCGCCAGGAACCGCCGCGTATCTGGTGCGTGATCGACGAAGCAGCACTCCGACGGCAGGTCGGTGGCCGCGAGGTGATGCGGAGGCAACTGGAACACCTGCTCGCCATGGCGCAGCGTCCGCACATCACCGTGCAGGTACTGCCCTTCGCCCGTGGCGCACACGCGGCGGCCGTCGGCAGTTTCGCCGTCCTACGCGGTCAGACCCCCGAACTGGACGTGGTGTACGTGGACCTCCTCGGCGGTGGGCTGTTCATGGAGAAGCCACAGGAACTGGAGCGTTATAAGTTGGCGTTCGAATACCTCAGCGCACAGGCACTCGACTTCGAGTCCTCCGCCGATCTCGTCGATCGGATCAGCAAGGAGTCCTGATGACGACACCGTCAGAGCCCAACTGGTTCAAGTCCTCCTACAGCGGCGGCAGTGGCACCGAGTGCGTGGAATGCGCGTGCTCCGCCGACGGCACGCTCATACGTGACTCGAAACGGGCGGAAGGACCGGTGGTTCGTGTGCGGGCTGGTGCATGGAGCGCATTCGTGGGGTCCCTGACCCACAACCCTCCCAGGTAGAAACACGGTTCGGGACCGACATGCCGCTCGCGAAGCCGCAGAGGCCCGTGGAAGGCTGGTGGCGCATGAGTGACGCATCATGGGCGGGGTCGGAGTTCCGGACGGCGAGCGGCCCGGTGCGCGGGCGGCGGCCGGTCGACGGGGTGGTGGCCGTCCTCGGTGTGCCGTACGCCGCCGCGCCCTTCGGCCCCCGCCGTTTCCGCGAGCCGCAGCCCGTTCCCGGCTGGAGCGGACCGCGGGACTGCACGGTTTTCGGGCCCGTCGCGCCGCAGTCGGCGGAGTTGCCCGGTTCGCCGAGGTGGCGTGAGGGGACGAGGACGTTCTCACCGTCAACGTGTGGGTACGGCGGCAGCCGGACGGAGGGCCGCTGCCGGTGCTGTTCTGGATCCACGGCGGTGCGTACACCTTCGGCTCCTCCGCCCAGCCCGACTTCGACGGCACCGCGCTCGCCCGTGCCGGGGTGGCCGTGGTGAGTTGCAACTACCGGGTCGGTTTCGAGGGCTTCGGCCACGTACCGGGTTTCCCCGGCAACCGCGGGCTGCTCGACCAGGTGGCCGCTCTGCACTGGGTTCGGGAGAACATCGCCGCGTTCGGCGGTGATCCCGGCAACGTCACCGTCGCCGGGCACTCCGCGGGTGCGGGATCGGTTGCCTGCCTGATGGCCATGGAGCAGGCGCGCGGGTTGTTCCGGAGGGCCGTCGCCCACAGCGTGCCCCACGGCTTCTTCACCGCCGAGGCCGCCGCGGCGACCTCTTCGAGGATCGCGGCCGAGGCCGGGGTGGCCCCGACGGGCGACGGACTGCTCTCCGCCTCACCGCGGAAACTGGTGGCCGCTTCCGACAAGGTCGCGGAACAGTGCGCCGACGACCCCGTGGTGCCGATCCAGGCATTCGACCCGGTGGTCTTTCAGCCCGTCGTCGACGGCGAGGTCCTGCCCGTGGACCCTCTCTCCGCACTGGCGGCCGGCGCCTCGCGCGACGTGGACCTCCTGGTGTGCCACACCCTGGAGGAGTACTGGTTCCTGCACGAGGTCGGAGGGGTGCGGGAGGTCTCCTCGGAGAAGGAACTCGCCGATTTCTGCGAGGCGTTGCGGGTTCCCGCCCGGCTGGTCGACGGTTACCGTGCGCTGATGCCCGACGCTCCGGTCCTCGACCGGTACCTCGCGCTCTTCGGCGACGCGGTGTTCGGCGAGTACGGCAGCCGGCTGGCCGAGCACCACGCGCGAGCCGGCGGCCGGGCGCATCTCTCCCGTTTCGCCCGCAGGCGCGTCACTGCGGACGGCGAAGCCAGACCCTGGCACACCGCCGACGTGCCCTTCGCGTTCGGCAACCTGGACGCGGAAGGGGCCGCTTTCCTCATCGGTGGCGCCCCCGACGAGCAGGACCGGGCCCTGCCCCGGCGCATGCTTCGCGCATGGGTCGACTTCGCGGCCTGCGGCGACCCGGGCTGGCCTCCGGTCACCGCCGACGCCACACCGGTGAAGGTCTGGGCGGTTCCGGGCGACCACGTGGCCGACGACGCCGTCTCCGACGTACGCGCGCTGTGGCGGGGAGTCCCGTTCGATCTCCTGCGGCTGTGACGCGGATCGACGCGGGCCGGGCGCAGCGTGTGACACCGGCAGGGCCGCGGAAGGCGGGGGGGACGGCAGGAAAGCGGTCAGGGGGTTGATGGCCGGGCGGGGGACGGGTTCGGTGGTGGGCGCACGTCCGGCGTGTCACTCCGGCTCGATGATGAACACCTGGCCGTTGGCGTCCTGCACGGTGCACCGCTGGGCCACGGCCACCGCGCCCGCCTTGTCGGAGCCCTGGGAGCCGTCGGGGTCCTCGGCGCTCTCGCGGATGCCGACGCACAGGGGTTCCGCGTCCTGGGCCGGCCTGAGCCGCCAGTGGTCCGTGCCGCCGCCCGGGGCGCGCTCGATGTGGAACCGCTGGGCGGTGCTGCCGCCCCGGCAGGCCTTCCAGGGCCAGGGTTCGAGCATCCCGTGGAACGGTCCCCCGTCGAGGACGGTGAGGCAGCCGGGACCGTTGTCCGGGTGGTCCCACTTGATGACGTACAAGCCGTTGGACTCCCGTTGGAGATACGTACGCGGCGGCACCGCCTCCGTGCAGGGCCGCTGCACGGCGACCGCCTTGGTGTCGCCGTCCACCCGGGCCTCCCCCTCGGTCAGGCACAACGTCGGCGCCCCGACCGGCCGTAGCCGCGACCACCCGGGAGTCGGCCCGGCAGCCACGGGGGTGGCCGCCGGATTCATGGATGCCTCCGAGCCACCGCCCTTGGAGTCCCCCGTCCGTTCGTCGTCCGGCAGCAGAACCACCGCCGCGATGACGAGCAGGACGACCGTCCCGAGCGAGGCCAGCGCGACGAGTGGGACGAGCGGGGCGGCACGGGTACGACCGCCACCGGAAGCCTCGCCCTCCGGGGCACGGCCCGTCCCCGGGACACGATCGGCGTCCAGGACGCCATCGGACTCCGGCGCGTGGCCGGCCCCGGAGGCCTCCGGCCTCTCCTCGCCCGCGAGGCGCTCGCGCTCCGCGAGCCGTTGCCGTGCGGTGAGCCACTCGGCCACGTCCTCCTCGGGGCCGCAGGCCCGTACCAGCGCCGCGACGACCTCGGCCCGCGGCAGTGCGTCCCGGCGCAGGACGTCCGCGAGGGTGCTGCGCGCGAGCACGTCGCCGCGTTCGGCGGCCCGCTCCTCCAACTGCCGGTAGGTCAGCCCACTGTTCTCCTTGAGCCGCCGCAGCAGTCCGACGTACTCGGCCGGAGTCCGCGCCTCACCGGGCTCCAAGCCGCCTGAGATCGCCATTCCGTCATTGTCGTCACGCGCCTCACACCCGGCAATCCCCGTCCCGGCCACGTCGGACATCCCTCCTCCGCTGTCCCGGACAGCCTTCCGACCAGCCCGGACGGCCCGGCCCTTGTCCCGGACGGCGCACACCGTTGCCGGACAAGATCCGGCGCTCCAGGCTCGGTTGGCGTCGCCGCAGGTCGGACCCACGGGGGTGGACCGGCCTCGGGAGACCCACCCGAACGACGTGGCAGGGAGAGCAGATGACGAAGTCCTCGAGGTTCAAAGCCCGACTCGCGACCGTGGCCCTGGCCGTCGGCATGGGCGTCGCGGTCAGCACCGTGCCCGCTCAGGCGGTCCCGATGTGGGAGGTGTCCGGCTACAGCACGGATCCGAATTACTGCCAGTACGCCCATGGGCTGTACGGCTACGAACAGACCGGTTCGCAGGCCGGTTATCCGACCTATAACGCCGGGTACCAGCTGTCGGCGTACGACGAGTGCGGCGGCGACGGGCAGGGATCGCGGCTGCAGGTCTCGTACAAGAAGTACTCGTCGGCGAGCGGCTGGTACACGCAGGGCTGGACCACCATCGCCAAGTCGGGCCAGACGGCGACCGCCGATCTCGGTCTCGTCCGCGACGTCCGCCTCCGGATCTGCGCCTACACGACGGCCAAGGGCATCTTCGCCTGCGGGTCCGTGTCGTAGCCCAGAGGACCGGGACCGGGGGGAGAAGGAGGGTGTCCGTCCGGCGGCGTCCTCCTTCGGCCCGTCTGCGCTTCGGCCTGAGAGGACCTGCCCGCTCCTCCTCGGCCGGCGACCGTCGTCGTACAGCGGCGGTATCGCCACTGAGTGCCTGGAGCGCGCGCATGGCAGGCACTCGATGGCGTACTCATGCGCGACTCCAAGGGCGCGGGCGGCACTGTCGTCGCTGTCCAGGCCAGTGCGTGGCGTTGTTTCGTAGGAGCGTTGAGCTCGGGCGCTTGGCCTCGGCGGAATCGGCGTTGCCTGATCGACTCAGCACTCTTTAGAACCTGGTTCTGAAGCTCGACGCGTCTTGATCTTGAATCTTCGGTGTCCGCCAGGAGACGCGTGGCAGCAAATGCGACCGAAGTGCTGCCGGCCTGCGTACGTCTGCCCATGTCACGTTCAACTCACAAGGGGATCGGTTACGGGGGCTGGAAATGCTGGTGACAGAGTTCAGCACGGACGTCGTCGAAGCGCCGGAGCGGTTCGCGCTATGGGAAGCAGCGACGGAACAGTCGCACATGCGCAATCGGCTGCGCAGCGACGACCAGGACGACTTCCGAGCCAGGATGCGTGGCCTGGACTTAGGGGAGGTGCAGGTGGCGGCGCTGTCCTACCCGCACCTGGAGATAGCACGGACGGAGAAACTGATCCGGCAGTCCGACCCGGAGGCCTACCAGATCAACTACTTCCTCGGCGGGGAGGGGGTTGTTTCCGCGGGCGGAGGTGACACGGCGCTGCGTGTCGGTGACCTGGTGCTGATGGACAGCAGCCGTTCCTACAGCGGCGATGTCCGAAGCGTCCCGGGCGGTTGGTCACATGTGACCATGCAGTGTCCTCGCGGGCTGCTGCCACTGCCGGAGAAGACGGTGCAGCGCCTCCTCGCTGTCCCGATCAGCGGACGCCACGGCATGGGCGGGGTGTTCACCCGCTGGCTGGCCGACCTCAACGCGCGCGCCGCCGAGTTCAGCCCGGCCGACGTCCCCACCCTCGCCTCGGTCACCCTGGACCTCCTGGCCTCTGCCATCGCCCGCTGCCTGGAGGCTGAGGAGGCGCTGAGCCCGGAGGCCCGCCGGAGTGCCCTGCGGGCCCGGATCAGCGCCTTCGTCGAACAGCACCTCGCCGACCCGGTCTTGGCCCCCCAGACGATCGCGGACGCCCACCACATTTCGCTGCGTCATCTCCAGCAGCTGCTCGCCGAGGACGACACGTCGCCGGCGACCTGGATACGCCACCGCCGTCTGGAACGCTGTCGCCTCGACCTGGCCAACCCCCGCCTGCACACCCGTCCGGTCCAGGCCATCGCCACCAGCTGGGGCTTTCCCGACCCTGCCCACTTCAGCCGCCTGTTCCGGGCCACCTACGGGATGTCGCCGCGGGACTTCAGGAACTTGCGGGCCGAAGCGTGCGCGAATAGTTAACTGCCCTGCGTGAACTGACAAGGGCTGCATGCTGCCAACTCGGCATGCTGAAACAGCACGGAAAACATCGTCTCAAATCCTTACGTCCAAGGGGAATCCATGCGCAAGACGCGAGGAATCAGACAATTCCTTCTCGCCGTCGCTGTAGCGGCAACGGCGATCGTTGCGGTGCCGACACAAGCGGGAGCCGCCGCGGCAGCGTGCAGCCCCGGCCCCACGCCCGACCCGGTGACCTTCGCCGCCGGGACGGTCTACGCCAACACCCCGCTGCGTTCTGGCCCGTACTCCGGGTGCTCGTACTACAGGATCAGCGGGTATGTGAACGTCAGCTGCGACTACGTCAACACCGCACGCAACCTCTGGTTCTACGTCGAGCACCCCGGCACCTCTCGCCAGGGCTGGGTCTACGCCGAGAACTTCGATCAACTCTACGGGGACTGGGACGAGTGCGACGGCTGGTGACCCTCTGGGCGTGAGCTCGGGGCGTGAAGCCCTCCGGGCGTGCTGCCTACGAAGCGTGCGCGAATCGTCAACTGCCCTGCGTGAACTGACAAGGGCTGCATGCCGCCAACTCGGCATGCTGAAACAGCACGGAAAACAGTGAAAAACGCTCTCACGGCTGCGGTCCTGGATTGAGCGGGCCAAGTGGGTCGCTTGATGCGACCAACGCCGACTCCACGGTGAGATAAGCCCCGTCCCGCCCGTCGAGTACGAGGCCAATCACTACATGGAATCCACGAAACACCAGGTCACAACCACAATCTGAGATCTCTACCGAACCCGGGGTGGTTCAGTTGACCGTTTCGGTCTTCTTTCCGGCCATTCAGGCGGATTGCCCCGAACTCGTGGACAGTCGGGTGTTCGGAGGCTGTCGGGCAGTTCGCCGGGCAGGCCCAGGGTCATCAGTGGCGACGACAAAGGGAGCTCTTGTGCGGAAATCGTTGACTCGCCGCGTTCGCGGCAAGGCACTGGCAATGGTGTGCACCGGCGTGGTTCTCAGCGGGCTGGCCATGACCCAGCCCGCTCAGGCGGCATCAGCCGAGACCTGCCGGACGCTGAGCGCGACAGTGAACAACTCAGCCGGGCAGGCCGGCGGTCACGTCCAGGGAACCTTCTGCATCAACACCAGTGGAGGCAGCGCTTATCTTCACTCCGGCTACTACAACTACGTGGAGGACTACCAGGCGGACGGTGTGGCCGCACGCGCCTACGTGTCACACGGCGGGATCACCAATGGCCCGCTCGGCACGGACAGCACCTCCACCCCAGGGGGCACAGAGCTGGACCGCTGGGACTGGACCAATGCCGGCTATACGCTGAGGTTGCACGTGTGCCTCGGCACGACATTCCCCGGCAAGACCGGAGCCCGATGCGCCTCCAGCAGCATGTCCGTGTAACCGCCGCAGAACGATTCCGCTGACACGACGGGAAGACCCAAATGCGCGCAGGTAGATACACGCAGCTGTTCATCGCGATTTGCGTAGGCGCTGGTTTTACGATGGTGGGGCAGTCGGCAGCTTCGGCCTCGGCGGCGGTCGTCTGCCCCACCACGCCAACACCATCAGATAAGGACCAAAGTTCTTATTTCTACGCGCTCCAGGGCGACACCAACATCCGCACTGGCCCGTACTGGGGGTGCGACATCGTGAACACCGCCGGGCGGAACAACCTCGTCGACTATCACTGCTACACCGACGGCGAAGACGGTACATGGACGTACCTGCGCACCAAGAACACGGTGTACGGCTGGGTGTGGGACCCGTACCTGTCAGGGGACGGCTCCGGCGAAAGGTGTTGACAGCGGGGTAGACGCCGGACGAGGCACGCAACAGGGGACGGAATGCTGGCAAGGAGGGGCCTCGCCAGCCGCAAACGAACAAATCAGTAGGTCAGTATTTAGGCTTTTCCAGCCTGCATTCGAGCAGGATGGGAGAGCTTAAATACTCCAGCAGCACTTTGACGTCTTCCCTGTTCAGGGGCGGTTTGGGAGCCCTGGGGCGAGGGCGACGACGACCCCGACCACAACCCGATCTGCTCCTGCCCGCGCCAGCCGCGGCAGTTCTGCATGGAGTGCGCCGGCTGCGCCACCTGCGGGCAGCGCACCAGGCCGCACGTCCGACCCCCGCGCCTCGACTGATCACCGAATGTAACGAGCGAGGTGTCACGCCCCTGTCATCGTCTTGCCGCCGTCGTGGCGCTGCACCCGCTGCTTGTTCTTCGGACCTGGTGGCCGCAACCGGTCAGGTAGGTGCGGTTCTGTTCCTCAACGGACCGCCTCCTCACCGCCGGCAAGAGTCGGTGCGGGCGCAGGCGCGGCCACCGCACGGAAGGGAAGGGCGATCAGGAGGGCCACGAGGACCAGGAGCGCGCTGGTCCACAAGGGTCCCTGAGGCCCCGCCGGAGTCGTGAGGGTGGTGGCGGCCAGGAGGGGGCCTGTGGCGGCGCCGATGTTGAGGGCGGATGTGGCGTACGAGCCGGCCATGGTGGGGGCGTCGACGGCCTCGTAGAGGACCCGGGTGATCAGGGTGCTGCCCAGCGCGAACGACAGGGCTCCCAGGACGAACACGAGGGTGAGCAGGGCGGCCGGCTGGTGGGCCAGCAGGGCCAGGGCCGGCCAGCCGGCGAGCAGCAGCGGGCCGCCGGCCGCGACGACCAGGCCGGGGCGCCGGTCGGACAGGCGACCGGCGACCGTCACCCCGGCGAAGGAGCCGGCTCCGAAGAGTGCCAGGGCGACGGAGATCCACAGCGTGTCCAGCCCGGCCGTGTCCGTCACGACCGGGGCGAGGAAGGTGAAGGCGCCGAAGGTCGCGGCGTTCACCAGGGCGCCGAGCAGCATGACGAGGAGCAGGCGGGGGCGCCTGAGCTGGGCCAGTTCGGACCGGAGGTGCGGGCCGCCTGTCGCTTCCCTCTTCACCGCCTGCGCGGGGACTCCCCTGAGGATGCCGAGCGCCGCGGGGAGGCACAGGACGGCCACGGCCCAGAAGGTGGCGCGCCAGTCGAGGAGGGTGCCGAGGACCGCTCCTCCCGGGACACCCGCGATCGTGGCGAGCGTCGTGCCCGACAGGAGGACCGTCAGCGCGCGGCCCTTGCGGTCGGGGGCGACGAGCGTGGCGGCCGTCGTCAGGGCGACGGCGAGGAAGCCGGCGTTCGCGAGTGCCGCGACGAGCCGGGTCGTGAACAGGACCGGGAAGCCGGTGGTGGTCGCCCCGACGGCGTGGGCCGCGGCGAAGACGAGGACGAAGCCGAGGAGGGACGTGCGCCTCGGCCAGGTGCGGGCCAGTGCGGCCATGAGCGGGGCGCCGACGACCATGCCGACCGCGAAGGCCGAGGTCAGCGTGCCTGCCGCCCCGACGGTCACGCCGAGGTCGGCGGCGATGTCCGGGAGCAGGCCGGCGAGCATGAATTCGGAGGTGCCCATGGCGAAGACCGCCACGGAGAGCAGGTACAGCGGCACGGGCAGGGGGACGGGCATCGGGGCGGGCATCGAGTGGCTCCGGGGTGAGGAGAGGCATGAGAGAACGGCTCATCTCGTCACCGCGGTCAGCGCCCACGGGCACACAAGGCTCTCGTCCGGTCGCGGGAGGCGGCGGGACGTCGGGAAAGCTGGGTCAGGGGTGCAGGGGGCTGACGGCGTGACCGAAAGCCCCCACCTCGTCCGACTCGGGGCTCGACATGGCCCGCACGCTACCCGACGGACGTGCGCTCGGTCCGGTGGGTTTCAGGTGCTGGCAATAGAACGGCCCATGGCTCCGGTTCTCGGCGATCAGTTCGCGGTGCAGGCGGGTGACACTCGTGCAGCCCGCGGCGAACCGCCGTTCCAGGCAGGGCTTGCAGGGGCCCGGCCTGCTGGGACGCGGCCGGTTTTCGCGCAGGGTGTTGTCCTGCCGGTGGAGGGCGCGCGCGTGACGCAGCACGGTGTTGAGGCCCGGCCCAGGTGCCGGACGCTCGCCCGATACGCGTGGCGCTGCGCGAGCGGCCCTGCGCGAGCGGCTCGTGGACCAGGGCGCGTGCGGCCTTCTTGCGCTGGGCTTCCCGGCCCGCAGGGTCCGGGCCGGGAAGCCCGCTTCGTCCGGCGGCGTGTCTGTGAATGCCTGGCTGAGGGCTCTCAGGTGAGCGGCCAGTTGCGCAGGGCGGCGTCGGCCATCTCCTGGAGTTCATCGCGGGCGACCCCGCTCGCGGCCTGCACGGCGATGCCGAACGCCAAGGTGGTGACGTAGCGGCCCAGGATCCCCGGATCGGCCCCGGGAGGCAGGTCGCCCTCGTCGACGGCTCGCTGGAACCGCTCCCGCACGCGGGAGCAGCCGTTGTTGCGCCAAGCGGCGAGAAGGTCACGGACCCCGCGCCCGGGGTCGCTGGTGACCAGGGCGCCCTGGACGCCCAGGCATCCGCGGGGACGACTCGGGCGGGTGGTGGTCCGGACGGTGCCGGCCAGGATCGCGGTGGCGACGCCGAGGGCGGTCGGCTCCTCGAGGGCCCGGTTCAGGTATCCGCCGGGGCCTTCGGTGTAGCGCTCCAGGGCCTTGCGGAACAGCTCCTCCTTGTTGCCGAAGGCCGCGTACATGCTGGTGGTGGAGATGCCCATCGCCTCGGTCAGGCCGGACAGGCTGGCCCCTTCGTAGCCGTGCTCCCAGAAGACCAGCATGGCGCGCTCGAGAGCTTCGTCGGCGTCGAATCCTCGCGGCCGGCCGATGGGGCCGCTCTGTTTGGTTGCCACCCCCACACCCTACCTCTTCCGCATCGATCGATTCAGAAGTGCTACCGTTCGAGTTCTGCATCGGTCGATGCGGAAGTTGAAGGAGGCTGTTTCACGTGGGACTACTTGAAGGCAAGACCGCTCTCGTCACCGGCGGCAGCAGCGGAATCGGCCTGGCCAGTGCGGTACGACTGGCGGCCGAGGGCGCGCACGTCTTCATCACCGGCCGGCGCAAGACCGAACTCGACGCGGCCGTCGAAGTGATCGGTTCGGCGGCCACCGCGGTGGCCGCCGACATCTCGGACCTGGCCGACCTGGACCGCCTCTACGAGACGATCCGCAGCCGGGGACGGGGCCTGGACGTACTGTTCGCGAACGCCTCCGTCGCCGAGTTCGTGACGCTCGAGCAGGTCACCGAGGAGCACTTCGACACCCTCTTCGGCATCAACGCCCGGGGCACGCTGTTCACCGTCCAGAAGGCGCTGCCCCTGCTCAACGACGGTGCCTCGGTGATCCTGAACGGCTCTACGAACGCGGATGTCGGCGCGGAGGCGTTCGGCGTGTACGCGGCGTCCAAGGCCGCCACCCGATCGTTCGCCCGGACCTGGGCCAACGAACTCAAGGGACGCGGTATCCGGGTCAACACCGTCACGCCCGGCCCGACCGACACCCCTGGCCTGTCGGGGCTCGTCCCCGACTCGGAGCAGGCCGCCGGCTTCAGGCAGCACCTGGCGGCGCAGGTGCCGCTGGGCCGGCTCGGGCGCCCGGAGGAGCTCGCCGCCGCCGTGGCCTTCCTCGCCTCCGAGCAGAGCAGCTTCATCACCGGTTCGAGCCTGTACGTCGACGGCGGCCTGAACCAGATCTGAGTCTGTGCGGCCGCGCATCCGGCGAGGACGGCGGCGCCCGGCCGGCCGGGTTTGCTCAGGTGGGCGAACCCGGCGGCCTCGATCGCCGGATGGCCGGGCGGACAGGGGTCAGACCCTCCGGACTCCCCTGCACTGGAGTTCCGGCGGCGCCGAAGGCGCAGCGAACCGCATCAAGAAGATCAAGGGTCAGCTCTACGGACGAGCCGGATGCGGACTGCTCCGCGAGGTGATCACGCTTCAGTGACCCTCCGCGACCGCCTCCCCCTCGCCCTCCTCCTCCGGCTCTCCCTGGTCGGAGGAGTCGGCGGGCTCACGATGGCCGGCCTCGGTGTCACCGTGGCCGCGACGGGACGCAAGGACTGATCCGGCACCGGACCGGCACCGGAGAGCCGCCGGAGAGACGACCGCAAGCCCCCGACCGGCGTCGGAACGACTCCCCCTCGTACGGGGGCGGCCGGCCGGGTACGGCCTGGGCTCAGTCTTCCCTGTCCACGAATCCCATCCTGCGGTTCATGGCGATCGCGTTCGCGTTCGCCGGGTGGTGGAAGGTCCGGACCGTGCTCGCTCCGTGCTCCCTGACGAAGGCCATCCCGAAGGTCTTCATGGCGATCGAGATGCCCCGGCCCCGATGGGCGGCCCGTACGCCGGTCATCTCGTTGAAGACGAAGCCCTCCTGGACCGACGTCGCCGCCAGGCCGATCCAGTCGTCCCCGTCCAGGGCGATCACGATGCCCCGGGGGTCGTAGCCGGCGGCCTCGAAGCGCCGCTCGACGTACTCCTCGAAGGAGTAGAACTCACCGCGCTCCGGGATGTCCGCGGAGCACTCCTTGTTCAGTTCGTACAGGGCGCGGCGGTGTTCCGGTGTGTCGCCCAGTTCGGCGAGCGTGGTCAGGCGGATGCCGTCCGCGCGGCACCGCGTCACGTACGTCTCGAAGTGGGGCGCGTCGAACGCCGCGACGTCCAGTTCGAGCTTCACCCATGAGCCGGTCATGTGTCCTCCACCGTGTCGTCCCCGCCGCCCTGCCCTCTCCGCCCGGTCCTCTCCGCCGGGTCCCCCTCACCGTGCGGCGGCCTCCTCATCCTGCTGCTTGATCGATCCGGGGGGAAGATCGCCGGGGTCCGGTGGAAAATCCGTGCGGTGCGGGCCGGGCAGGGCGGAGACTCGTGCCATGGCTGACATGAGGGCGTTCCGGGAAGCGGTCACCGCGTGGGCGGCCGGTGGGCCCGGTGAGCCCGCGCGCGAGCTGGCGGCACGACTGCCCGTCCGGACGGCCGTCCTGCTCGAGGGGCTGAGCGACGCCGCGGCGGTCGACGCGCTGACCGAGCGTCGCGGGCTGGACCTGGAGGGCGCAGGAGTCTGCGTCCTGCCGATGGGCGGTGCGATGAGCGTCGGCCGCTTCGCCCGGCTCCTCGGACCGTCACCCGGTCTGGGCCTTCGCCTCACGGGGCTGTGCGATGTGGGGGAACGTCGCTTCTACGCCCGCGCCTTGGACGGGGCGACGGCCGGTGCGGAACGGCGGCAGCGGTTCTTCGTCTGCGCGGCGGATCTGGAGGACGAGCTGACCCGCGCGCTGGGCGTGGCACGGGTGGAGGAGCTCGTCCGGGCGGAGGGCGACCTGCGCGCCCTGCAGACCTTCCTGCGCCAGCCCGCGCAGCAGGGCCGCACCGCCCAGCAGCAACTGCGGCGCTTCTTCGGCACGAAGAAGGGGCGCAAGATCCATTACGGCCGCGTCCTCGTCGAGGCCCTCGAACCCGACCGCGTGCCCGCCCCGCTCGACGACCTCTTCGACGACCTGCTCACCAGCATCTGACCTCTGAACTCCTGGGGCCCTGGGGCCGGGGCAGGCGTGATCACGTGGTGGAGGGGGGAGGACGACGTCGAGCGCCGGTCGGGGCGCAGGGGGCGGGATGCGACGAGGGGGGCCGTTGAAGGAGCGCATCGGGTACGCCGCGTGGATCGTGGGGGTGGCGCAGTTCTTCGTCGTCCACGGGATCGTCGAGTCGGCCTGGGCCCGGCCGGCGTACAGCTGGGCGCGGAACAACATCAGTGACCTCGGCAACGTGCACTGCGGCCTGCGGACCTGGCCCGAGTCGCGGTACATCTGCTCCCCCGAACACGGCCTGATGAACGGTTCGTTCGTCGCGCTGGGTGTCCTGCTCGTCGTCGGGTTCGTCCTGACCGGCCGGGCCGGCCGGGCCGGTGCGGCCGGCGGAGCCGGTGGGGCCGACGGAGCCGGTGGGGCCGGTGGGGCCGGTGGTGGCGTTCCGTGGCGCGGGGGGCGGGTCGCCGTCTCGGCCTGGGTGCTGCTGGCCAGTGGCGGCGCGGGGTTCGTGCTGATCGGGCTGGCCCCCACGGACGTCCACAAGGGCCTGCACGTCGTGGGCGCCGCGCTCATCATGGGGACGGCCAACTTCGGCCTCGTCCTGGCGGGCTTCGGCCCGGCGGACCGTGTTCCGGGCCCGCTGCGCCGGGTGACCGGCCTGCTGGGGGTCGTCGCGCTCCTGGCCTTCGGGCTGTTCCTGTCCGGCCACTACCTCGGTCTCGGCATGGGAGGCATGGAACGGGTCGCCGCGTATCCCTTCCTGTTCTGGGTGGCGGTCCTCGGCGTGCGGGGACTCGCCCTCCGGGCCGGCCGCACGCGTGCCGCGGTGTCGGAGGTCCGGGCGGGAAGGCCCCGTGCCGGTGCGGGTCCTTCCGGGAGTTAGCCTCGGGGGAAGTGAGATCCCGACTCGGCAGAGGGCGGGCGTGGTGGCAGGAGGCGCAGGACATGGCGAAGGTTCCCGGCTCGGTGCTGGCCGCGAGTGGACTCGTCGGCGGGTACGGCGTGGCCCGCTGGACCCGTAAGCGGCCGCTGGGCGGGGTCGTCCTCGCCGTGGCGGGTGCCGCCGCGGCGCGGGAGTGGCGGGAGCGGGCCGGCGGGAAGGCCGCCGGGGCGCTGTCGGTCGCGTACGTCGCCGCCTTCGCCGGGTCGCATCCCCTGGCGAAGAAGGTCGGCGCCTGGCCCGCCGTGTTCGGTGTGGCGGGTGCCGTGGCACTGACGTCGTGGGTGGTCGCCGACCGGCGCGGGTGAGGCCACGCGGGGAGGCGGCGGAAGCCGCGACGGACCGCGTGCGAGTGCGATGCCGGCGGCGATGCGGCCCCCGGGCCGACCGGGCTCATCGGCCGGTCCGGGCGGTCCGGGTGCCATCGCTCAGGTTCATTCCGAGGGGGTCAGCACCGGTCCTTGAAGACGAGCAGCAGCGGGTCGGTCTCGGTCCGCTCGCCGTCGGTGGCCCAGATGTCGGCGGGGTGCTCCCCCGGCCGGGGCCGGTGCGGTCGACAGCCCGACGAAGCCGTTGGTGACCGAGCCCTGGTCGGCGGGGTCCCGTTCGCTCGTACCCGGGGGAATGGTGCTGCCGCTCTGGCTGGATGAGCCGGGAGGCAGGCCGCCAGGCCACTTGCGGTAGGGGACCGACCGGCTCGCGGCGGGACCGTCAGGCGAAGAGCAGGGTGGGCTCGGCGAGGATGTCCCTGTTCTTCTCGCTCTTGTAGATCAGGTCGATGCTGCCGAAGCGGGCCTCGGTGTAGTCCAGGCCGAGTTCTGCCACCGCCTTGCGTACGGCTTCCTCGGAGCCCGCCTCGATCTCCAGGAACGTGGGGAGGTCGGGCCAGGTGTCGAAGTCGTAGGTGACGCCTCCCAGTTGCCACTCCTCGCGGTAGTTCTGCTGATACCGCACCTGACGCAGGCCCAAAGCCGCGAGGAGTTCCGCGGTACGCACCAGGTCGCTGACCTCGATCTCGATCTCGGTGGTGCCGTTGATGTGCGTGGCATCGCTGACCTGCTTCAGCGTCAGCGTCGTCCTGCCGCCCTCGTCGCGCAGGCGAAGCCACTGCTCTCCCTGGACGGCATCGTTCTCGAAGATGAGCCGGGTGAACAGGGTCTTGTCGAAGGTCCGCCGGGCTCCGGATGCCCGCAACTGGTCGCGAACGGCGTCCACGTCGATCTTCAGGAACTTCGCTTCGTATTCGTGCTGAGCCAACACTCTCTCGCTTTCGGTGAGTTGTGGGTCAAGGTCGGACGGTCAAGTCGTGCAGGTCCTGTTCGCGAATCTTCCGGATCTCTGCGCACACCTCGCTGCCCACGAACTCTTCCACGGGCAGACAGAGGTCCATGCGTTGTATGCACACGCCGATGTGGAACGTGCCGTGCGGGTCGCGATACAACCGCACTCCGTAGTAGCCCTCTTGGCAGTCGGCGCTGTTGTTGAAGCGGCAGCCTGCGCAGGTCTCGGGCAACCGCAACGGGCGTATGTGCTTGACGAGCAGAGGCCGGCCGGTGGGCAGCCGGTAGGCGATACGGAATCCGGGGGTACCCGCCATCAGTCGTACCGCTTCCGGTTGGGCGTCGAGTTCCCTCAAGAGCTGGTCGACTGCGTCGAGAGAGGCGTCTCCATCGGCCAGCGAGGTCAGGACTCGTACGGACAACCGCGGGGAGTACTTTTCCAGCAGCCGGTGGACCCGGCGAACGTGGGTGCGGTCGGGGATGACGATGTTCGCCCGTACTCCGGTACCGAGGGCCTCCAGGTGATCGGAGGCCGTAGGGACACAGGCCGTCTCGGGTCGCCGTCTCCGGACGAGCTGGCCATGCTGGTGCTGGGAGCGGCCTTTCTTCCCAGTGACGAGGAGCACGGCATGTCCACGGACCCGGTCGGACGATTCCTGACGGCTCTGGACCCGGACCACCGGGAAGCCATCAGCGCCAAACCGCGCGAGGAACAGGAACAGCTCGCGGCGGCCTGGGAACGGGAGCTGGAGAGCGACACCGAACTCGACTCCCTCGACGAGCTGTCCCCGGCGGCGGCGGAGGCCGAGGCGGCCCGCCGCGTCCTGGATCGCGGGACCGGCTGAGACCTGTCCGGTCGGGACCTCTCCGGCGGATCACGCGTCTCGCCGAGGTGATCCCGGCTGAGCTGTGCCCGGTCAGCCGGAACGGCCGCGCACAGCTCACCGTCCGGGCCGGTGCGAGCGTCAAGCGTCCCCTGGCGGAGGGGGAGCGACGCCGAAGGCCTCGGGGGCGGGCGTCGCAACCCGCCCCCGAGGCCGCCCCTCACCCCCGTGGCCGTGGCCAGGAAGGGTCAGGCGATGGCCAGGCGTACCTGTGCGGAGTCCGTGCCGGTGAAGGTGAAGGTGAACTGTTCCCGGACGCCGGAGCTGCAGGCGGACTTCGTGCGGTAGGCGCCGTTGCCGGCGTTGATGCGGACCACGGCGCACTTGCCGTCCATACGGGTGTCCTCGAGCCAGCCGTACACCTTCACACCGTCGCCCGAACAGCTCAGGGTCCAGTGGGCCTTCGCCCCGCTGATCACCGGGGAGGCGGAGGACGGGCAGGTGGCCGCGCTCGCCGGGCCGGCGGCGCCGACGGCCAGTCCTCCGGCGAGGACGACGGCGGACACGAGGGAGGCGAGGGTGGTGCGGGCAGCAGGCATGGGTGACCCCTTCAGGGTGGAGTGCTGACAGGAAGCGGACCGGCGGGAGGCCCCGGACGTGTCACCCGCCGACGGGGGCGGGCTGTCCGGGAGTGCCGGTCGCAGAACCAGGATCACCGACGGGACCGGGCAGGAGAAGACGTTTCCGACCGCTTGCCGAGGTGCATCGATGCACCCTGCCTGACTCCGCCTTGACCTGCCGTTATGCCCTGATGCAGGAAGGCTGCACGGCATGTGCCGCAGGGGCCGGCACCACGCGTTCCGCTCTTCTCACGCGGACGCGGACGCAGGCGCGGACACGAGTACGGACGCGGAGGGCGGCGGGCTTTCGGGCCGCTGGTACGCCGGGGCTCCGGTGGGTGGGAGCTGCGCCGCCAGCAGGGCCAGCCAGGTGTCCACGTCCACCCTGCCGGTCACGGGCAGGTCCTGTGTGCGCTGGAAGAACCTCAGGTCCTCGGCGGTCACCGCGGTGAACTCCCCCGACACCACCGTGCCGCCCTGGCCCACGTTGTTCAGAAGCTCCTGGGCGGCCCGTACCTCGTGGGTCCCGGATCCGGGCTTGACCTCCTTCACCAGCTCCGGCCAGGTGTGCTTGCCGACCTTGCCGTCGGGCGACAGGCCTCTCTTCCGCTGGAAGGCCATGACGGCGTCCCGGGTGCCCTCCCCGAAGAAGCCGTCCGCTCTCACCTCGTAGCCGTGCGCGGTCAGCAGGTTCTGCAGGGCCCGGGCAGGGGTGAACTGGTCCTGCTCGCCCATGACCAGCAGGGGCCACTGGCGCGGCACCTCACTCGCGGCCACGGGGCCCCCACCACCGGCGGTGCCGTCGGTCGTGGCGGCCCGGCGGTCCTGGACGGCGAAGCGTTCGTGCACGAGCATTCCGGCGGCGAACGCCACCACCACCGCGGCCCACACCAGTACGTGCAGGTGCCACCGGAAGCGAGGGCGGCCGGCACCGCTGCCGCGTCCCCCGCCCGGCCCGTGCGGGGCGACGGGGCCGGAGGGGTCGGCGGAGTCGACGGAGTCGGCGGGACCGGCGGTCGCACGGGAACCGACGGGCTCACCCGATCCGTCCGTGACATCGGTCGCGGCGGTGGGTTCCCCTCCGCCGCCGACGGTTCGCCGGCCGCTGTTCTCCCGCAGCGCCGCCCGGCACAGCGTCCGTGCCCGGTCCAGCTCCGCGGCCGGAGCGCGCAATTGGGCGTGCAGGGCCTCCACCACCCTCAAGGGGGCGGTCGACGTGTGCTTCGGATTCAGGTAGCGCGAGAGCGTCGTCTGGTCGACGCCCAGCCGCGCGGCCAGCGCCTGCTGCGTCGGCCGTGCGCCGCCGGACGAACCGCCGGCCTCTTCCCACCAGCGTCGGAGCAACCTCGCCAACCGCTCCCCGGCCCCTTGCTCCTGGCCCCGGCCCCCTTGTTCCTGCGCCATGTGCGTGTCTCTCCCCGTCGTCCTGTGGAACAGCCGGCCTCCGCACCGCCCGTCTCACGGCATAACGACATAACAGCAGGTCAGGCACGCGCATCACTGCTGCATCGGAGGCATCGGAGGCGTCGGGGGAGCATGGAGGCGCTCCGGGGCCGGGCGGAGCGGTGCCGGAGCGCTCGTCCCTTCGGATTCCGGCTGTGGAAAGCTCCTCGCGTGCCCACCTGGATGACACCGCGCCGCTTGGGCGCCACCGCCGCCCTGTACGCCGTGTTCGTCGGCGGCTGGTACCTCGGCCAGCCCCTCCCCTACGTCGGCTGCGGCTCACCCGAACCGGTGACCGCCTCCGAGGTGACGATCGCGGAGCCCGGCGACGTCACCGAGGACTTCGCCAGGAGCTTCCACTCCGCCTCCCAGACCCTCACCGCGGAGATCGTCGCCATCGACGGCGTCGTGCCGTGCGACGCGACACCCGACCCCCGTCTCCTGGCCTGGCTGACCGGCGACTGGCGCTGACCCGCGGCGGGGCCGGCCGTTTCACCCGCGCGTGCTCTCCGCCTTCGGTTCCGTGGCGGAGAGCGGGGTGGCGATGTCCTCCAGCGAACGGCGTTCCGCGTTCACCGCCAGGAACGCCGCCACCACACCGGCCGCGCACATCAGCCCGGCGCCGATCTGGAAGGCCAGGACCGTCTCGCCGACCACGCCGGACTCGGTCAGTTCGGCGAAGATCAGCGGGCCGCTGATACCGCCGGCGGCGGTGCCGACGGCGTAGAAGAAGGCGATGGCCATGGCGCGGGTCTCCATCGGGAAGATCTCGGAGACGGTCAGGTACGCGCTGGAGGCTCCCGCCGACGCGAAGAACAGCACCACGCACCAGCAGGCGGTCATGGTCGTGGCCGTGAGCGAGCCGTTGTCGAAGAGCCAGGCCGTGCCGAAGAGCAGGATGCCCGACAGCAGATACGTGCCCGAGATCATGATCCGGCGGCCGACCGTGTCGAAGAACTTGCCCAGGAACAGCGGGCCCAGGAAGTTGCCCGCGGCGATGACGGCGAAGTAGTAGCCGGTACTGCCGGTCGGCACGTCGAAGAAGGTGATGAGAATGGCGCCGAAGCCGAAGGTGATGGCGTTGTAGAGGAAGGCCTGGCCGATGAAGAGGGAGAGGCCGAGGATCGCGCGGCGCGGGTAGCGGCCGAAGACGGTCTTGGCGATCAGGCCGAAGCCGATGCTCTTGCGCTGGTGGATGGTGATCTCACCGGCGGGCGGTGGCAGCGGTTCCCCCTTCTCCTCCTCGATCTCCCGTTCGACGGACGACACGAGCGCGTCGGCCTTCTCGCCCTGGCCGTGGATGAACTGCCAGCGTGGGCTCTCCGGAACGTGCCGGCGGACCAGGAGGACGACCAGGCCGAGGACGACGCCGAGGGCGAAGCTGAGCCGCCAGCCGAGGTCCTTGGGGAAGATGTCGGTGTCCAGCATCACGATGGACAGCAGGGCGCCGCCGATCGCGCCGAGCCAGTAGCTGCCGTTGATGATGAGGTCGACCCGGCCCCGGTAGCGGGACGGGATCAGCTCGTCGATCGCGGAGTTGATGGCCGCGTACTCGCCGCCGATACCGAAGCCGGTGAGGAACCGGAAGAGGAAGAACCACCAGGTCTCGAAGGAGAGGGCGGTCAGCGCGGTCGCCCCCAGATAGACCATCAGCGTCGCCATGAACAGCTTCCGGCGGCCGTAACGGTCGGTCAGCCAGCCGAAGAACAGGGCCCCGGAGCACGCGCCCGCCACGTACAGGGCGGCGGCGAGACCCGTGATCTGGGCGGAGGTGATGTCCAGGCCGCTGCCTTCCTCGGCGATGCGGCCGGCGACGTTGCCGACGATCGTGACTTCCAGTCCGTCCAGGATCCAGACGGTGCCCAGGCCGATCACGATCATCCAGTGCCACCGTGACCAGGGCAGCCGGTCCAGACGGGCCGGGACGGCGGTGGTGACGGTTCCGGTGGAGGCGGCCACTGAGGCCGGCGACGATTCCCCTGTCATGGCTCCCTCTCCGTCGGGCGAATGCCTCCCTTGTGCCCTGGGCCGGGAGGAACACGCCCGCCGTTCCGGGAGGCAGGGCCCGCCGGGCGGGCCCTACGCGCCCAGCATGCGGGAGACCGTGTAGATCAGCAGCCCGGCGAGAGAGCCGACGACCGTGCCGTTGATGCGGATGAACTGGAGGTCGCGGCCGATGTTGGCCTCGATCTTCTTCGTCGTGTGCTCGGCGTCCCAGCCCGCCACGGTGTCCGTGATCAGGGAGGTGATCTCCCCCCGGTAGGTGGTGACGACGTACACCGCGGCGCTCTCCAGCCAGCCGTCGACCTTGCCCTGCAGCCTGGCGTCGGCCGACATGCGCGCGCCCAGTGACAGCAGCGAGGCGCGGACGCGCAGCCGCAGCTCGCTGCGCTCGTCCTCCGCCGCGGAGACGATCATGGATCGCACGGCCGTCCAGACGGACGCGATCAGGTCCTGGACCTCGTCGCGGCCGATGATCTCGCTCTTGAGGCGTTCGATCCGGGCGCGGGTCTCGGTGTCGGACTGGAGGTCGGAGGCGAAGTCGGTGAGGAAGCGGTCCAGGGCGCCGCGCGCGGGGTGGGCGGGCATGTCGCGCATCTCGGTGACGAAGCGCAGCAGCTCCTTGTAGACGCGGTCGCCGATCTTCCGGTCCACGAACCGCGGGGTCCAGCCGGGAGCGCCGCCCTGCACGGCGTCCATCACGGAGTCGCCGTGCGTCACGAGCCAGTCGTGGGCGCGGGTGAGGATGACGTCGACGGCCTTCTTGTGACCGCCGTCGGCGACGATCTTCTCCAGCATCTTGCCCATGCCGGGCGCGATCTCCTGGGCGTCCGCGCGGCGGGTGATCGCCTCGCCGACCACCGCCTGGACGTCGGAGTCGCGCAGGACGGTCAGCGCGCCGCGCAGGGCGGCCGACAACTCGGCGGTGACCCGGTCGGCGTGCTCGGGCACCGCCAGCCAGGCGCCGAGCCGGCTGCCGATGCCGACGGAGCGCAGCCGCCCGCGGACGACGTCCTCGGAGAGGAAGTTCTCGCCGACGAAGTCGCCCAGGGAGACGCCGAGCTGGTCCTTCTTGGTGGGAATGATCGCGGTGTGCGGGATGCGCAGGCCCAGCGGGTAGCGGAACAGGGCGGTCACGGCGAACCAGTCGGCGAGCGCGCCGACCATGCCCGCCTCCGCCGCCGCGGCGACGTAGCCCGCCCAGGCGCCGGCGCCCGCGTGGGACGCCCACTCGGCGAGGACGTACACCACGGCGACGAACAGCAGCAGCCCGGTGGCGATGAGCTTCATCTGGCGCACTCCGCGCCGCTTCTCCTCGTCCGCCGGACTGAACGTCGTCATCGTGCGGTGCGTGACACCGCCGGCGCGGGCCTGCGTACGCGGGCGCGGGCCGTCCCCACCTCCGTCTCCCGTGGCCGCGGTGCCCTCCGTGTCCGCGGTGTCCGTGGCGTCCGCCTCACTCATCCGCCCGATCCGTTCATTCGTTCCGTCCCGCTCCATCCGCTCCGCCCGTTCGGTGATCCCTCACACATTGTCCCTTCCTGACCGACTCCCGGAACGGAACAGGAGTTCCCGGCGTCTGTCCAATGGACGGCCCGACAGCTCCCCGATGAGCGCCCCGGCAGGGGAACCGGAGGGGGATTCCGCCCGGGGAGCAGGAGGAAAGCGGGAGGAGACCGGGGGGAATCAGGGGAAAATCAGGGGAAAATCAGGGCAATCCGCGGCGCGGGGCCGGGGTGGACCTCAGGGGGAAACCAGAGGGAAGTCAGGGGTGAAGCCGGGTGACTGCCCGCGCGATCCCAGTGGAATCCCGGCGAAGTCGCAGTGGGGTCACGGCCGGGCCCCGGCGGGGTCCTGTCGGACCGCCGTCCGTCCATGCCGCATCATGGGCTCATCCGTACGGAGTCTCGGACTCCGACCGTCCGAGGAGAACAGAACAGCATGACCGGGGGACGTGACGGGGGCGCGGGGGCGTCCACCGCGAAGTACCGCGCCCTGCTCGCCGCGGTGATCGCCGCGATCGTGGCGGTGTCCGCGGCCATATACGTCGGCGTGTCGTCCGACCTGTACGGCGACGGCACCAGAGAGCGTGACACCCTCGCCGACGGCCGCGACGGACGCCGGAACCCGGCCGCACCGGCCTCCACCGGCACCTGGGTCTCCTCCTGGTCGGCCTCCCCGGTCGGCGGCGAGCCCGGCACCGAGATGACCGGCCTCGCGGACCGCTCGCTGCGCAACGTCGTGCACACCAGCGTCGGCGGCACCGCCGCCCGGATCACCCTGTCCAACCTCTACGGCCAGTCCCCGCTCACCATCAGCCACGCCTCGATCGCCCTGTCCGCGGGCCGGGGCGACGCGGCGGCCCTCGCCGGCACCATGCGGCAGGTCACCTTCAAGGGGCGGACCACCGTCGTCGTCCCGGCCGGGGGCCAGGTGACGAGCGACGCCGTACGCCTCACCGTCCCGCACGACGGAGACGTGCTGGTCACCACGTACTCCCCCACCGGCTCCGGACCGGTCACCCGCCACACGTACGCACGCCAGACCTCGTACGCCGCCGTCGGCGAGCACACCGAGGACACGACCGGCACCGTGTACACCGAGGAGAGCGCCTTCTGGCGCTACCTGACCGGGCTGGACGTGCTGAGCAGGGACTCGGAGGGCACCGTCGTCGCCCTCGGCGACTCGCTCACCGACGGCAGCACCTCCACCGTCGGCGCCAACAACCGCTGGCCGGACATCCTGTCCGACCGGCTGCGCGAAGCGGCCGCGGCAGGACGGGACGTACCGCGCTACAGCGTCGTCAACGGCGGCATCAGCGGCAACCGCGTCCTCGCCGACGGCCTCGGCCGCCCCGCGGAGAACCCCAGCGCCCTGAACCGCTTCGACCGTGACGTCCTCGGCCGGACGAACGTCAAGGTCCTCGTCGTCGACCTCGGCATCAACGACATCCTGCGCGACCCGGACCTCGCCGACCCCGACGCGATCGTCGGCGGCCTGAAGACCCTCGTCGACCGGGCCCACGCCCGCGGGCTGAAGGTCGTCGGCGCGACCCTGATGCCGTTCGGCGGCCACCGCGGATACACCGACGCGCGCGAGACGGTGCGGCAGCGGATCAACGCGGAGATCCGCGCGGGGCGCGTCTTCGACGCCGTCGTCGACTTCGACCGGGCCCTGCGCGACCCGTACGACCCGCGCCGGCTGCGCTCCCTCTACGACTCGGGCGACCATCTGCACCCGAGCGACCGGGGGTACACGCGGATGGCCGAGACCCTCGACCTGGACGACCTGAAGGGCGGGGCGCCGGCGCAGCTGTAGGGAAGGGAGCGGCCGGCCGGCGGCCTGGCCAGTGGTTCCGGTCAGCGGTCCCGGTCGTGGCGGCGTTCGCCCTGCTCCTCGGCCCGTCGGCCGTGCGGGGACTCGAAGCCGAAGGAACCGTGACCGAAGCCGCCGTGGCCGTGGCCGAGGGCGGCCTGGCCGGACGAGGAGGCGCCCAGCTCATGGCGGTCCGCGTCGTCGTCCGCTCCCTCCCCGCGACGGTTCGCCCTGCGCTCCAGCTTCTCGCGGCGGCGCTCCTCGCGGAGCCGCTGCTTCTCCGCCCGGGGCAGCTTGCGCCTGACGCCGACACCGCCCCAGAAGGCGAAGCCCGAGACGACCACGCGCGGGGCGCCCGGCTCGCCCGGCACGCCCTCCTCACGGTGGTCGAAGCCGCCCATGACGCCGATGCCGCGGACGACGACCTCGACACCCGGCGGGACGATGACATCGATGCCGCCCATGATCGCGAACGCGTTGATCACGATCTCGCGGTCCGCGAAGTCCGCCTCGCGCAGATCGATCTCGCCGCCGCCCCAGAAGGCGAAGCAGGTGAACTTCCGCGGCGCCGTCCACCGGCCCTTGCGCTGGAACCCCGACATCACGGCGACGGCCCACGTCGACGGCGCGTCACCACCGACGCCCACCCGGCTCGCCCAATCGTCGCCCGGCTCGGGGGACTTCGTCAGGGAGACGACGGGAACGGACACGCCGGAGGCGGGCAGGTCGCGGGTGATCGGCTCGAGTTCCCGGTAGGTCCGCGCCTTGTACGTCGCGTCCAGCCGCTCCTCGAACTCCTCCATGTCCAGGCGCCCCTCGGCGACGGCGTCCCGCAGAACGGCGGCGACGCGCTCGCGGTCGGCATCGGAGGCGCGGAGGTCCGGGACTGCGTCGTCGGTCATACCCAGCAGCCTACGAGGTCCCCCTGCCGAGGGCTACGAGACCACCCGCCCGACGCCCTCGTCCCGGCCCTCCGGGGCGTCCCCGGCGACGGCCCCCCTCCCCTCCGCCCGCACCGTTCGCCCCACCCGTCCTGCCCGTCCTGCCTGCCCCGCCCGTCCTGCCTGCCCCGCCCGTCCTGCCTGCTCCACCCGTCCTGCCTGCTCCGCGTACATCTTCGCGATCACGGCCTCGATGTCCGGCTCCCGCACCGAAAGGTCCACCAGCGGGTACTCCGCCGCGATCCGCGCCACCAGCGGGGCCGCCGACTCCGCCGCCGGGAACGCCAGCCACTGCCTCGGCCCCTCCACCCGCACCACCCGCGCGGGCGCCGGCGCGTCGATGGGCGGCATCTCCCGTTCCAGGTCCACCACCAGCGTGCGTTCGCTCTCCCCCGCCCGGTGCAGGCCGGTGAGCGGACCGTCGTACATCAGGCGGCCGTGGTCGATGACCATCACACGCGAGCACAACTGCTCGATGTCCTGCAGGTCGTGCGTGGTCAGCAGCACCGTCGTGGCCCGCTCGGTGTTCAGCTCCCGCAGGAAGTCCCGCACCCTGGTCTTGGAGACGACGTCCAGACCGATGGTCGGCTCGTCCAGGTACAGCACCTCCGGATCGTGCAGCAGCGCCGCCGCGATGTCGCCGCGCATCCGCTGCCCCAGGGAGAGCTGCCGCACCGGCGTGTCCAGCAGGTCGCCCAGGTCGAGCAGTTCGACGAGCCGGTCCAGGTTCGCGCGATAACGGGCGTCGGGGATCCGGTACATGCGGTGCATCAGCCGGTACGAGTCGAGCAGCGGCAGATCCCACCACAGCGTCGTCCGCTGCCCGAACACCACCCCGATACGGTGCGCCAGCCGCATCCGCTCCCGGGTGGGGTCGATGCCGGCCACCCGCAGCCGGCCACCGCTGGGGGTGAGAATCCCGGTCAGCATCTTGATCGTGGTCGACTTGCCCGCGCCGTTCGGCCCGATGTAGCCGACCATCTCCCCGCGGGCCACGGAGAACGAGAGCGAGTCCACGGCCCGCACCCGCCGCCGCTCCCGCTTCAGGAACCCGGTCTTCTTCCGCACGTCGAAGACCTTCTCCACCCCTTCGAGGAGGATGAACTCCCGCTCGTCGCGGCCGGCCCCGCCGCCCTCGCTGCCGTTGCCGCTGCCGTCACTCCCGGCAGGTGCGCTGTCGTCGCCCACGGTCAACTCCCTGTACTCCGATACGAACGAAGCCCCGCCCGCCACGCCAGCCCCGCCAGCGCGCAGCACACCGCCGCCACCGGCGGTGCCATGAACGCCGCCCACTGCGGCAGGTCCAGCGGATACGGCCGCCCCAGCACGTAGGACGCGGGCACCCAGTTGACGAAGGCGAGCGGCAGCACGAACGTCACGCCGCGCACCAGTTCCTGCGCGAACACCACCGGCGGATACTGCAGCATCGTCTGACCGCCGTAGGTGAACGCGTTCTGCACCTCGGACGCGTCCTGCGCGACGAACTGGAAGGCCGCTCCCGCCACGAACACCGCGCAGAAGATCGCCGCGCCGCTGACCACCGTCACCGGCATCAGCAGCAGCTTCGGCACGGTCCAGACGATGTCCAGCGAGGCGACGGCCCAGCCGAGGACCAGCAGCCCCTGCAGCAGGCGCCCGACGCGGCGCAGCGCGAAGCGGTCCGCGGCGACCTGCGCGAGCACCGGCACCGGCCGCACCAGCAGCGTGTCGAGCGTGCCGTCCCGCACCCGGCGCCCCAGCCGGTCCATCGAGCCCAGCGTCAGGTCCGCGATGCCGAACGACACGATGGACAGGCCGTACAGGAAGGCCACCTCGGCCAGGGCGTGGCCGGCCAGCACGTCGACGTGCGAGAACATCAGCGCGATGCCGACGAAGTCAAGGCCGGTCACCACCACCCCGCCGATGGTCGTCAGTACGAACGACGTCCGGTACACCATGGTCGAGCGGATCCACATCCCCGCGATCAGCCCGTACGCGCGCACCCCCTGCACCAGCCCGGACCTCCGACCGGCCCCCCGATCGTCCCTCCGACCGGACCCCTCCCCGGCCCGGCCACCGGCCCGCCCGGCGATCTCAGCCACGCCGGGTCGCCCTCCGCCCTCAGCCACCCTGGACCACCACCCGCCGCGTCGCCGCCGACTGCAGCAGCCGCCCCGCCGTCAGCAGCGCCACCGCCCAGGCGCCCTGGAGCGCGAAGACCCGCAGCGCGCTCGTCTCCCCCATCAGGACGTCGGCCGGCCCCTGGAGCAGCGCCGCCCAGGGCAGCATCCGTACGACCTCGCCGAACGCGCCCGGGAACACGTTCAGCGGCAGCACCATGCCCGAGCAGAGCATCCCCACGATCATCAGCATCTGCATCGCCCCCGCACCGTCCATCAGCCAGAACGCGCTCAGCGCCACCAGGTAGCGGATCGCGTAACTGACCACCATCGCGAGCAGCACCGTCGTCAGGAAGGCGGCCCAGGTCGGCGGATCGTCCGGCAGCGCCACCGGGAAGACCGTCACCCCGAACAGGAAGGGGATCACACCCCGCCCCAGCAGCTGGAACACCGCCCGGCCCAGATCCTGCGCCAGCCACCACCCCTGCAGGTCGGCGGGCCGGTACAGGTCGATCGCGATGGCACCCGTACGGATCCGCTCCATCAGCTCGACCTCGAAGCCGCCGCCCTGGATGGCCAGCGTCGCGTACAGCGCCTGCCCCAGCCACACGTACGTGACCGCCTGCGCCTGCCCGTATCCCCCGAGGTCCGGCCGCTCGTTCCACAGCGCCAGATAGGTGTACACGAGGATCAGGCCGAAGACGGTGTTGGTGAACACCCCGGCCGCCGTCGCCGCCCGGTACGTCGCGTACCGCCGGAAGCCGCCCACCGCGACCACCCCGTACAACCGGGCCGACGACCGGACCGACGACCAGGCCGACAACCGGGCCGAGTCTCCCCCCACAACCCGCCTCCGGTTCCCGCCGCGCCCGGCGTCGCTCTCCTCCGGCGTCCTCGCCGACGTCCAACCGCATGAACCTAGTACCGGCAGCCGAGGCCCTGCCAGGCATTTTCCGGCTGCCGAGGGCCATACGTGTGAGAAGCCGTACAGCGGGCCGACACGCGTCGCCGACGGGAACGGGCCCGCCGGATGCGACAGTCTTCTCCAAGGGGACGCACGACGCGTACACGCACGCACCACGTGTACCGGCCGAATCAGCCGTAACAGCTGAACCGGCCGTAACAGGTGTAACGGCAGTAACGGCCGCAATGGCCGTACCCTCAGAAAAAAGGCGAAACAGGAGTCCGTGCACGACATGAGCGACGAGCCGCAGCCCCAGCAGCCCGCCGAGGGCAAGCGCAAGCGCACCGGATGGCGCCGGATCGTCCCCACCTGGCGGACGACGCTGGGCGCCTTCCTCCTCGGCGCACTCCTGCTCACCGGTGGTTTCTTCCTCGGCTACCACCTCGTGCACATCCCGTCCGCCAACGCCCTCGCGATCAAGCAGGCCAACGTCTACCTGTACGCCGACGGCTCCGTCATCGCCCGGGACGGCGAGGTCAACCGGGAGAACGTCGGCCTCGGCCGGATCTCCAAGGACGCGCAGCACGCCGTCCTCGCCGCCGAGGACCGCGACTTCTACACCGAGTCCGCCGTCGACCCCCAGGCCATGGTCCGCGCCGCCTGGAACACCGCCACCGGCAAGGGCAAGCAGTCCGGCTCCACCATCACCCAGCAGTACGTGAAGAACTACTACCTCCAGCAGGAGCAGACCGTCACCCGCAAGGTGAAGGAGTTCTTCATCGCGATCAAGCTGGACCGCGAGCAGACCAAGGACAAGATCCTCGAGGGCTACCTCAACACCAGCTACTTCGGCCGCAACGCCTACGGCATCCAGGCCGCCGCGCAGGCCTACTACGGCATGGACGCCCAGGACCTCGACGCCGGCCGCGCCGCCTACCTCGCCGCCCTGGTCAACGCCCCCAGCCAGTACGACGTCGTCTCCCACCCGGAGAACCGCCCCGCGGCCGAGGCCCGCTGGAACTACGTCCTGGACGGCATGGTCGAGAAGGGCTGGCTGAGCGAGACCCGGCGCGCCGGCCTGAAGTTCCCCCCGCCCAAGGAGAGCACCAACTCCACCGGCATGTCCGGCCAGCGCGGCTACATCGTGCGGACCATGAAGGACCACCTCATCCAGAACAAGATCGTGGGCGAGGAGGAACTCGACGCGGGCGGCTACCGCATCACCACCACCCTCCAGAAGGACAAGCAGAACGCCTTCGTCGACGCCGTCAACGACAACCTGATGGACCGGCTCGACCAGAAGCAACGCAAGGTCGACACGTACGTCCGCGCGGGCGGCACCGCCGTCGAACCGAAGACCGGCAAGGTCCGCGCCATGTACAACGGCATCGACTACGTCAAGCAGTACACCCCCAACGCCACCCGCCGGGACTACCAGGTCGGCTCCATCTTCAAGCCGTTCGTGTTCGCCGCCGCCGTCGAGAACGGGTCCAGCACCCAGGACGGCCTCCCCATCACCCCCAACACCGTCTACGACGGCACCAACAAACGCCCCGTCCAGGGCTGGCCCGGCGGCCTCTACGACCCCGCCAACGAGGACGACCGCTCGTACGGCGACATCACCGTCCGCGAGGCCACCGACAAGTCCGTCAACGCCGTCTACGCCCAGATGGCGGTCGACGTCGGCTCCGACAAGGTCCAGCAGACCGCCATCGACCTCGGCCTCCCCTCCACCACACCCGAACTGACCCCCTCCCCCTCCATCGCCCTCGGCGTGGCCACCGCCAGCACCCTGGACATGGCCGAGGCGTACGCGACCCTCGCCAACCACGGCGTGCACAGCGACCCCGTCCTGATCGAGAAGATCACCAAGGACGGAAAGGAAACCGTGCCGCTGCCCGAACACAAGAGCCAACGAGCGGTCAGCCGCGAAGCCGCCGACACCACCACCGCCGTCCTGCGCGGCGTCGTCCAGAACGGCACCGCGGCCGCCGCCCTGGGCGCGGGCCGCCCCGCCGCCGGCAAGACCGGCACCGCGGAGGAGGACAAGGCCGCCTGGTTCGCCGGCTACACCCCCGAACTCGCCACCGTCGTCGCGGTCATGGGCCAGAACCCGGACACCGCCGCACAGGAGAAGCTGTACGGCGCGATGGGCCTGCCCCGCATCAACGGCGGCGGGCCCCCCGCCGAGATCTGGGCCCAGTTCACCCGGGAGGCACTGCAGGGCGAGCCCGTCAGTGACTTCGACCTCGAACTGCAGGCGGACGCCGAACGGACCGCGCCGCCGACCGCCGGCACCGGTTCCCGTCCCCCCACGACCACCCCGGGCGACGGCACACCCACCGCCCCCGGACCGGACGAGAACACGAGCCGGAACCCGGGCCCGGACGACAGCACCGGCGAGGGCCGCACCGGAGGCGGGGCCAACGAAGGCACCGGCGGCGACACCACCACCGGCGGCACGGACGACGACGCCTCCACCGGCGGCACCACGGACGGAACCACCGGCGGCGGCACCACCGGCGGCACGGGCAGCGGCGGAACCGGAGGGAGCGGCACGACCGACGGGGAGAACCCCGGCACGGGCAGCCGCGGCGGCCTCGCCGGCTTCATCCCACGCCCCCGCGGAGAGTGACCGCGGGGGCGTGACCGCTGGGCGTGACCGCGCTCAGCGATCAGCCACTCAATGCCCCGACGTCGCCTTCAGCCCCACCACGGCGACCACCAGCAGGCACACGAAGAAGATCCGGGCGGCGTTCACCGGCTCCCCCAGCACCACCATGCCCAGCACCGCCGCCCCGGCGGCACCGATCCCCACCCACACGCCGTACGCCGTACCGATCGGCAGCGTCTTCGCCGCGTACGACAGCAGCACCATGCTCGCCACGATGCCGGCACCGGTGAGCACGCTGGGAACCAGCCGGGTGAAACCCTCGGTGTACTTCATCCCGATCGCCCAGCCGACCTCGAGCAGACCGGCAACGATCAACAGAACCCACGCCACGACAGGCACCTCCGGAACACACGTCGACGATTCGTCGAATCGTCGGATCCAAACGGGAGTGCGTCGTCTTTGCCTCACCCCGGTACGGCGCGTCTCGTCGGGGCCCAGTGGGTCCCCCCACTCTAAAGCCCTGGCCAGGACGGCCGGAAGGGCTGGTGACCATGGTCACCAGCCCTTCCGGCCACCACCACGGCAACGCCGCGACGGCCCACGGGTCTACAGGTACAGGCCCGTCGAGTCCTCCGACCCCTCGAAGCGGTCCGCGGCCACGGCGTGCAGATCACGCTCCCGCATCAGCACGTACGCGGTGCCCCGCACCTCGACCTCCGCACGGTCCTCCGGGTCGTACAGCACCCGGTCACCCGTCTCCACCGTCCGGACGTTCTGCCCCACCGCGACGACCTCGGCCCAGGCCAGCCGGCGGCCGACCGCCGCCGTCGCGGGAATCAGGATGCCGCCCCCGGACCGCCGCTCGCCCTCACTCGCGTCCTGCCGCACCAGTACGCGGTCGTGCAGCATCCGGATGGGCAGCTTGTCGTGCCGGGGGTCGTGCTCGTTCTTCTTCGCGCTCACGCCTGAAACCTACCTGCCTTGGCCACGGCCGTACGCGATCGGGTCCACGTACGCCCCGGCCCGAGTACGAGTCCTGGTACGAGTCCTGGTACGGAGACGGATACGAGTATGGATACGGGTCCGAGTTACGGATCAGCGCCTGCGCCGACGCGACCCCAGAGCCAGCAGCCCCACCACACCCACCAGCACCACCGCGGCCGGCACGACCCGCTCCAGCCGCGGCGCGCCGTTCAGGTCCACGAACTGCGCCTTGACGTCACTCACCACACGATTCACGCCGACATACGCCCTGCCGAGCGTGTGATCGATGTGGGAGGCGACCCTGGCCTTCGCGTCCCCGACGACCGTCTTCGGATGCACCCGCACGCCGATCTCGTCCAGGGTCTCGGCCAGCACCGCGCGCCGGCGCTTGATGTCCGCCTCGATCTCCGCCGGGGTTCTGGTGTCCGCCGTGTCCGCCACCGTGTCGCCTCCGAAATCCGCTGAAACCATAAAAGCCGTACCTGTGCCGGACAGTCTGTCAGCTTCACGCCGCGCTGCACGGTCAGGGCACCCGGTTACCCTCGATCCCGGCACCCGATCCCCCCAGCGTGTACGTACGAGGAGACCAGACCGATGAGCGAACGCCTCGAGCCCGGAGCCACGGCCCCCGCCTTCACCCTGCCCGACGCCGACGGCAACGAGGTGTCCCTGGCCGACCACAAGGGCCGCAAGGTCATCGTCTACTTCTACCCGGCGGCACTCACCCCCGGCTGCACCAAGCAGGCCTGCGACTTCACCGACAACCTCGACCTGCTGACCGGCGCGGGCTACGACGTCATCGGCATCTCCCCCGACAAGCCCGAGAAGCTCGCCACGTTCCGCGAGAAGGAGTCCCTGAAGGTCACCCTCCTCGCTGACCCCGACAAGCAGGTCCTGGAGGCGTACGGCGCCTTCGGCGAGAAGAAGCTGTACGGCAAGACCGTCGTCGGCGTGATCCGCTCCACGATCGTCGTCGACGAGGAGGGCAAGGTCGAACGCGCCCTCTACAACGTCAAGGCCACGGGCCACGTGGCCAAGATCATCAAGGATCTGGGCGTCTGACCCGAAGCACCCCCGAACGGCCCGTACCGGCAACCCGGTACGGGCCGTTCCGCATGACGACCGGCGCGAGAACTTGTGGTTGCTGTGCCCCAACTGCCATGCGATCACCAGCACGTGGTGCAGGGGAGGCGCCAGGCGGTGCACGACCCCCGGTACGATGACAGGCACCAGCGGCGGTGGCGCAACGGCGACGCGGCAGACTTAGGATCTGTGGCCCTTGATCGGGCTTGAGGGTTCGAATCCCTTCCGCCGCACACTAACGGCCTGCGAATCGAAGGATGATGCGCAGGCCGTCGTCATGCGCACTCACCCCAGCAGCTCCCGCACCGCCGGTACCAGCGCGCGGAAGGCCTTGCCTCGGTGACTGATGGCGTTCTTCTCCGCCGCCGAAAGCTCGGCGCAGGTGCGGGTTTCGCCGTCCGGCTGGAGGATCGGGTCGTAGCCGAAGCCGCCGGTGCCGGCCGGGGTGTGGCGCAGGGTGCCCTTCAGCCGGCCTTCGACGACGCGTTCCGTGCCGTCGGGGAGGGCCAGGGCGGCGGCGCAGGCGAAGTGGGCGCCGCGGTGGGTGTCGGCGATGTCGGAGAGCTGGGCCAGGAGCAGGTCGAGGTTGGCCCGGTCGTCGCCGTGGCGGCCCGCCCAGCGGGCGGAGAAGATGCCGGGGGCGCCGCCGAGGACGTCGACGCAGAGGCCGGAGTCATCGGCGACGGCGGGGTGGCCGGTGGCGCGGGCGAGGGCGTGGGCCTTGAGGAGGGCGTTCTCGGCGAAGGTGGTGCCGGTTTCCTTGACGTCGGGGACGTCGGGGTAGGCGTCGGCGCCGACGAGTTCGTGGGGCAGTCCGGCTTCGGCGAGGATCGACCGCAGTTCGGTGATCTTTCCGGCGTTGCGGGTGGCGAGGATCAGGCGGGTCATGGGGTCCAGTATTCCTGGCCCCGTTCCTGGCCCCGTCCCGCCGACCGCTCCCCGCCGTGTCCTGAGGGTCCTACGGGGTGCAGACCTTCGTCAGTTCGCCGGCCGCGTCGGTGACGGGGCTGAGGTCGGGGGTGGTGTCGCCGTTCTCGACGGAGGTGCGGACGTTGCCGACGGCCTTGTCCAGGTCGTCGACGGCCTTGCCGACGTCGGCGTTGTCGGTCTGGTCGCCTATCTCGCCGAGGTTCTGGTCGATGGAGTCGAGGGACTCCTCGAGCTGGGTGGCGTCGTTGGAGGCGTTCTCGACGGCCTGCTGGAGTTCGGTGACGCTGTCGGCGATGGCGTCGGCGGTCCGGACGCAGTCGAGCGCCTTGTCGACGGCACCGCAGCCGGTGGTGAGTCCGGCGGTGAGGGCGACTGCCGCCAGTGTGGCGGCGACGGCTGTGGTGCGGCGTCGGCGGCTCGCGGCCATGGAACGGTCCCTCCCTGTGGGGCCGGGTGGCCCTCGTCGCTGGCCGGGTGTGCGGAGTCGGTCCGTCCGTACGCCCGTACCTCTACAGACGCGGGGGTGGCCGGCGCGGTTGCCCGCGTCGGCCACGTCCTTTGGTACGTCCTTTACCTTTCGAGGACGCTATCAAGTGCGGTGCGCTGCGCGGTAGTCAGTTCGGCACAGCCGGCGAGGGCGAGGTCGAGGAGGGTGTTCAGTTCGGTCCGGTCGAAGGGCGCGGCCTCGGCGGTGCCCTGGACTTCGACGAAGCGGCCGTCGCCGGTGCAGATGACGTTCATGTCGGTGTCGGCGCGGACGTCCTCCTCGTAGCAGAGGTCGAGGAGGGGGACGCCGCCGACGATGCCGACGGAGACGGCGCTGACGGTGCCGGTGAGGGGCTGGCGGCTGGCGCGGATGAGCTTGTTGTCCCTGGACCAGTTGATGGCGTCGGCGAGGGCGACGTAGGCGCCGGTGATGGCGGCGGTGCGGGTGCCGCCGTCGGCCTGGAGGACGTCGCAGTCGAGGACGATGGTGTTCTCGCCGAGTTGCTTGTAGTCGATGACGGCGCGCAGGGACCGGCCGATGAGGCGGCTGATCTCGTGGGTGCGTCCGCCGATGCGGCCCCGGACGGATTCGCGGTCGCCGCGCGTGTTGGTGGCGCGGGGGAGCATCGAGTACTCGGCGGTCACCCAGCCCTCGCCGCTGCCCTTGCGCCAGCGGGGGACGCCCTCGGTGACGGAGGCGGTGCAGAGGACCTTGGTGTCGCCGAAGGAGACGAGGACGGAGCCTTCGGCGTGCTTGCTCCAGCCGCGTTCGATGGTGACCGGGCGGAGTTGTTCGGGGGTGCGGCCGTCGATTCGAGACATGGTGTCGAGCCTAGCCGTATACGGGAGGGGCCCCTTCCCCGTGCGGCGGGTGCGCTGCCGCCGGGAAGGGGCCCTCGGGTGCCGGGAGTTCCCGGTGCCGTGGATCTCCGGATGCTCCGGGTGTTCAGGAGGTTCCGGTGGTCACATCATGTCTTCGATCTCGGCCGCGAGGGGGTCGGCGTCGGTGCCGATGACGACCTGGACGGCGGTGCCCATCTTGACGACGCCGTGGGCGCCGGCGGACTTCAGTGCGGCGTCGTCGACCTTGGAGGGGTCGATGACTTCGGTGCGGAGGCGGGTGATGCAGCCTTCGATCTCTTCGATGTTGTCGATGCCGCCGAGCCCGGCAACGATCTTCTCAGCCTTGGTGGCCATGTTCGCTCTCCCTGATCCGAACCGCTTTTGTCGCAGTAACCCACAGTTGGCCCATCTTCGCGAGCGGTCGTGCCGTCTGTGCCGAAGGATGGCGTCACGACAGCGGAACCGTCTCCAACTGGTCTACACCACCGGGGGGACCGTCGCCAAACCCTTCCGTCGAACCCTCCCGGCAGACCTCCTCGTGAGCTTCCCAGTCAGCCTCCCAGTGAAGGGGACCGGATGAGTACGCAGAGTTCCGCCGGCGCCGGTCCCGAGGCCGGTCCCCTGCGTGAGCGCCGGCAGCGTCTGTTCCAGGGTCTGCAGAAGATGGGCCGCAGTCTGCAGCTGCCGATCGCGGTGCTGCCGGCGGCGGGCATCCTCAACCGGCTGGGCCAGCCGGACGTGTTCGGGGACGACGGTCTGGGCTGGACGAACGTCTCCAAGGTGATGGTGGGCGCGGGCGGTGCGCTGCTGGACGGTTCGCTGGGGCTGCCGCTGCTGTTCTGCGTCGGTGTGGCCATCGGCATGGCGAAGAAGGCGGACGGGTCGACGGCGCTGGCGGCGGTGGTGGGGTTCCTCGTCTACTACACGGTGCTGCGTCAGTTCCCGCTGGACTGCCCGGAGGGCTCGAAGGCGGTTCCGAATGTCGGCTGTCAGGTGACGGACGGGACGGTGACGGTTTTCGAGTACCAGAATCCCGGGGTGTTCGGCGGCATCGTCATCGGTCTGATGGCGGCGTCCTTCTGGCAGCGGTTCCACCGGACGAAGCTGGTGGACTGGCTGGGCTTCTTCAACGGCCGGCGGCTCGTGCCGATCATCATGGCGTTCGCTGCGATCGTGTTCGCCGCCCTGTGTCTGTGGATCTGGCCGCCGATCGGTGCGGCGCTGGAGAGTTTCAGTGACTGGATGGTGGGTCTGGGCGCGTGGGGTGCGGGCGTGTTCGGCGTCGCGAACCGGGCGCTGCTGGTGGTGGGGCTGCACCAGTTCCTGAACGTGCCGGTGTGGTTCCAGTTCGGCAGTTACACCAAGCCGGACGGGACGGTGGTGCACGGTGACATCAACATGTTCCTGGCGGGCGACCCGGACGCCGGGCAGTTCCTCTCCGGGTTCTTCCCGATCATGATGTTCGCGCTGCCGGCGGCGGCGCTGGCGATCACGCACTGCGCGAAGCCGGCGCGCCGCAAGGAGGTCGGCGGCCTGATGCTGTCGGTGGCGCTGACGTCGTTCGTCACCGGTATCACGGAGCCGCTCGAGTACTCGTTCCTGTTCGTCGCGCCGGCGCTGTACGTGGTGCACGCGGTGCTGACGGGTGTGTCGATGGCGGTGACGTGGGGGCTGGGGGTGCACGACGGGTTCAGCTTCTCGGCGGGGCTGATCGACTACGTCATCAACTGGAACCTGGCGACCAGGCCGTGGGCGATCATCCCGATCGGGCTGTGTTTCGCGGTGGTGTACTACGTGATCTTCCGGTTCGCGATCACGAAGTTCGATCTGAGGACTCCGGGCCGGGAGCCGGAGGAGGAGGTGGAGGACACCACCAAGGCCTGACCGCGGTGCCGCCCGCTGGAGCCGCGCGGGCGGAGGCGCCGCCTGCGGAGGTGCCGCCCGCGGAGGTGCCGCCTGCGGGCATCGCGTTTCCGGGCGTCGTCTCCTAGTCTGGAACCGGTCGTCCAAGCCCTCGGACCGTGGTCCGGGGGCCTTTCGGTGCGCCCGGAGGACCGGGGAGGAACAGCCGCGGGGCAGGCACGGAGTGTAGTCCTCCGGTTGCGGAATCCGAGGGTTCCTTATATCGCCTTCATCATGCTAGAAACAGGTCTACACCACTCAGTGGTGTAGACCACCACGATGGAGGAAGTATGAGCACCGCCACCGCCTCGGCGGCTCCCGCAAAGAAGCGGGGATCCGGCCTGTTCCAGGGCCTGCAAAAGGTGGGTCGCAGTCTCCAGCTCCCGATCGCCGTGCTGCCGGCGGCGGGCATTCTGGTGCGGCTCGGCCAGCCCGACGTGTTCGGCGCCGACGGGTTCGGCTGGGACAAGGTCGCGGCCGTGTTCGCCACCGCGGGCGGCGCGATCTTCGACAACCTGCCGCTGCTGTTCTGCATCGGTGTGGCCATCGGCTTCGCCAAGAAGTCCGACGGCTCCACGGCGCTCGCCGCCCTGGTCGGCTTCCTGGTCTACAGCAACGTCCTGAAGGCGTTCCCCGTCACCGAGGCGAAGGTGCAGGCCGGCGAGGACATAGCCGCGACCTACAACAACCCCGGTGTGCTCGGCGGCATCCTGATGGGTCTGCTGGCGGCGGTGCTCTGGCAGCGCTACCACCGCAAGAAGCTGGTGGACTGGCTCGGCTTCTTCAACGGCCGCCGGCTCGTGCCGATCATCATGGCGTTCGTCGGCACCGCGATGGGTGTCTTCTTCGGCCTGGTCTGGGAGCCGATCGGTGACGGCATCTCGGCGGTCGGCGAGTGGATCACCGGGCTCGGCGCGGTCGGCGCGGGTCTGTTCGGCCTGATCAACCGCGCGCTGATCCCGATCGGCATGCACCAGTTCGTGAACACCGTCTCCTGGTTCCAGATCGGCGACTTCACCAACGCCGCGGGCGAGGTCGTGCACGGTGACCTGAACCGCTTCTTCGCGGGTGACCCGGACGCCGGAATGTTCATGTCGGGCTTCTTCCCGATCATGATGTTCGGTCTGCCGGCCGCCGCGATCGCCATCGCGCACGCCGCCCGCCCGGAGCGCCGCAAGGCCGTGATGGGCATGATGGTCTCCCTCGCGCTGACCTCCTTCGTGACCGGTGTGACCGAGCCCATCGAGTTCGCGTTCATGTTCATCGCCCCGGCGCTGTACGTGATCCACGCGGTGCTCACCGCCCTGTCCATGGCGATCACCTGGGCGCTCGGGGTGCACGCGGGCTTCACCTTCTCCGCGGGCGCCATCGACTACGGGCTCAACTGGAACCTGGCGACCAGGCCATGGCTGATCATCCCCATCGGTCTGGTGTTCGCGGCGGTCTACTACGTGCTCTTCCGCTTCGCCATCGTCAAGTTCAACCTGCCGACCCCGGGCCGTGAGCCCGAGGAGGAGGTCGAGGACACCACCAAGGCGTGAGCGGTCCTCGTCGTCCCACGGCGACAGCGTGACCGAGGCCCCGGAGCCGTCGAGGACGACGGTTCCGGGGCCTCGGTGCGTGCGGGCACGGGTGTGTGCGGGCGCGGATGTGTGCGCGGGTCTGCGGACCTGCGGGCGGGCGGGGTACGGGTGGTCAGATCACGTACGTCACGCCGGGCGCCGCCAGTTCCACCGGCCCGTCGTAGACCGCGCGCGCGTCGGCGAGGTTGACCTGCGGGTCGGTCCACGGGGCGATGTGGGTGAGGACCAGCCGGCGGGCGCGGGCGCGGGCCGCCGACTCACCCGCCTCGCGTCCGTTGAGATGCAGGTCGGGGATGTTCTCCTTGCCGGCGGTGAAGGCGGCCTCGCACAGGAACAGGTCGGTGTCGTGGGCGAGTTCGTCGAGCGCCGTGCTCACTCCGGTGTCGCCGGAGTACGTCAGCGACTTCCCTCCGTGCTCGAGACGGATGGCATACGCCTCCACCGGGTGCGCGACGCGTTCGGTGTGCACGACGAACGGGCCGAGCTCGAAGGTGGACGGCTTGACCGTGTGGAAGTCGAAGACCTCGCTCATGGAGGAGGCCGAGGGGGTGTCGGCGTAGGCCGTGGTCAGCCGGTGCTCCGTGCCCTCGGGTCCGTAGACCGGGAGCGGGTCGCAGCGGCCTCCGTCGTGCCGGTAGTAGCGCACCACGAAGTACGCGCACATGTCGATGCAGTGGTCGGCGTGCAGGTGGCTGAGGAAGATCGCGTCCAGGTCGTAGAGACCGCAGTGTCGCTGCAACTCGCCCAGGGCGCCGTTGCCCATGTCGAGAAGCAGCCGGAAGCCGTCGGCCTCGACGAGGTAGCTCGAACAGGCCGATTCCACGGACGGGAACGACCCCGAGCAGCCGACGACGGTGAGCTTCATGAAGCAGAAACCTCCGCTGGCGGGGGAGTGAAAACGGGGGTCGTGCGGTCCGTCGAGCGTAAGGCGCAAAACCTTTGGTCGCTCCTCCGCCAAGGGCTGTTGTGGGGGAACTCACCTGTGCTGTCACCGGTTCGGCTGGAAGCGGATCACGCGGGGCGTGCGAGAGGGCGCACGGCCGCGGCCCACGCCGGTACGGTCGGGTCATGAACACGTCGTGGTGGCTCGCACTCGTCGCGGTGGTACTGCTCGCGCTGGTCGCCGCACTCGTCGACGGATGGGGCCGGGGGCACCGTCCCCGCGTCCGGAGTGCGCCGGCCGGAGCGGGGACCGGCACGGACGACGGGGGCGGCCGGCCCCGGCCCGCGGAGATCTGGTGGGCGGACGTGCCCTACGAGGATGTGCCGCGGGCGGGGAACGGGGTGCCGGCGGAGGGCGGGGCGTCGAAGGACCGGCCGTGCCTGGTGCTGGCGGTGCGCGGGGAGCGGGCGACGGTCGCGAAGATCACGACACGCTTCCGGGACGGACGCGCCGGGGTGATCCCCCTGCCGCCGGGGTCCGTCGGGGACGCCCGGGGCCGGGCGAGTTTCCTGGAGACCGACGAGCTGCGCGAGGTCCCGGTACGGGAGTTCCGGCGCAGGGTGGGGCCCGTCGACCCGGCGGTGTGGAACCGGATCCGGTATCTGGCGGAGTGATCACGTCGGAACATGTGGCGGAACACGGGCCGGAGGACGGCGAAGGGGCCGGAGTGGATCTCCGGCCCCTTCGTGTTCTGCCCTTGTGTCCGTCCTGCCCCGCGGGTCACGCCCAGAGCTGGCCCTGGAGCGTTTCGATGGCCTCTTCCGTCGTGGCGGCGGTGTAGACACCGGTCGACAGGTACTTCCAGCCGCCGTCGGCGACGACGAAGACGACGTCGGCCGCCTCCCCCGCCTGGAGCGCCTTCTTCGCGACGCCGATCGCGGCGTGCAGGGCGGCCCCGGTGGAGACACCGGCGAAGATGCCTTCCTGCTGGAGGAGTTCACGGGTCCGGGTGACGGCGTCGGCGGAGCCGACCGAGAACCGGGTGGTGAGGACGGAGGCGTCGTACAGCTCGGGGACGAAGCCCTCGTCGAGGTTGCGCAGCCCGTAGACGAGGTCGTCGTAGCGGGGTTCGGCGGCGACGATCTTCACGTCGGGCTTGTGCTCGCGCAGGTAGCGGCCGACGCCCATGAGGGTGCCGGTGGTGCCGAGGCCGGCCACGAAGTGCGTGATCGAGGGCAGGTCGGCGAGGATCTCCGGGCCGGTGGTCGCGTAGTGGGCGCCCGCGTTGTCCGGGTTGCCGTACTGGTAGAGCATCACCCAGTCCGGGTGCTCGGCGCCGATCTCCTTGGCGACCCGCACGGCGGTGTTGGAGCCGCCGGCGGCCGGGGAGGAGATGATCTCCGCCCCCCACATGGACAGCAGGTCGCGCCGTTCCTGCGAGGTGTTCTCGGGCATCACGCACACCATGCGGTAGCCCTTGAGCTTGGCGGCCATGGCCAGGGAGATGCCGGTGTTGCCGGACGTCGGCTCCAGGATGGTGCAGCCCGGGGTCAGCCGGCCGTCCTTCTCCGCCTGTTCGATCATGAACAGGGCCGGACGGTCCTTGATCGAGCCGGTCGGGTTGCGGTCCTCGAGCTTCGCCCAGAGACGGACGTCGGCGGACGGCGAGAGCCGCGGCAGGCGCACCAGGGGGGTGTTGCCCACCGCGGCCAGGGGGGAGTCGTAGCGCATCCGGATCAGGCCATTCCCGCCCGCCGCCCGGCCGCCACCCCAGCCGGACGCGGCTTCGCCGCGACAGATCCACCTGCCACGGCCGGCAGGATCGTGACGCTGTCGCCGTCGGTCAGCTTGGTGTTGATGCCGTCGAGGAAGCGGACGTCCTCGTCGTTGAGGTAGACGTTGACGAAGCGGCGCAGCTGGTCGCCCTTGGTGTCGTCGATGAGGCGGGCCTGGATGCCCGCGTGCCGGGTCTCGAGGTCGGCGAAGAGCTCGGTGAGGGTGTTTCCGGTACCCTCCACCGCCTTCTGACCGTCGGTGTACTGGCGGAGGATGGTGGGGATCCGGACCTCGATGGCCATGGCGTGGGACTCCTGTCGGTGTTGTCGTCTGGTCGGTGGGCGCGCGGCGGCGCGGGCGGTGCGTGGGGGTGCGTACGCGGTGAAGCCGCCGGGGCTCACGGGCCGTACGGCGGGAGGCTCGGTGTCAACAGATGGCGCTGGCGAGTCTGCACAGGTCGACGTGCAGCCGCGCCACGAGCAGCTTGCCCGGCGTCCTGTCGCTCACGTCATGGAGAACCATGGGCTCATCGTATCGATTCCCGATGGCGGGATCCGAGTGTCGTCTCACACTTCGGAAGACGGACGACCGGTATGTGGGAACGGGCAGGTGGGGGCTCCGCCGGGTACTGCTCGAACGGGCTCCGGGAGGGGCCGGGAAAGGGCCGGAAGAGGGCGGGGAAGGGATCAGTACGCCTCGACGACCTTGATCTCCTCCTCGGTGACCTCGCCGTCCACGATCCGGAACGAGCGGAACTGGAAGTCGCCGAGGCCGTCGGTGTCGGCGGTGGAGACCAGGACGTAGTGGGCGCCGGGCTCGCTCGCGAGGGCGATGTCGGTGCGGGAGGGGTGGGCCTCGGTCGCGGTGTGGGAGTGGTAGACGATCACCGGCTCCTCGTCGTTGTCGTCCATCTCGCGGTACAGCTTGAGCAGGTCCTTCGAGTCGAACTCGTAGAACGTGGGCGAGCGGGCCGCGTTCAGCATGGGGATGAAGCGCTCGGGGCGGCCGGAGCCCACCGGGCCCGCCACCACGCCGCACGCCTCGTCGGGGTGGTCCTCGCGCGCGTGGGCGACGATCCGGTCGTACAGCTCCTGGGTGATGGTCAGCATGGGGCTCAGGATAAGCATGCGGGCCGCTCCGTACCGAGGGGTGGTACGGAGCGGCCCGCATGCCGGACAGGGAGTGGGTGCGCCCTAGCCGTCGATCTTCTCGAGATCCGGCTCACGACGCCGGACGACCTGCGGGTTCCGGTCCTTGAGGACCACCCAGCCGACCCCCAGGGCGGCGGCCCAGCCGGCCATCACGTAGAGGCAGATCCTCGCGTCCGCGTCGATCGCGATGAGGACGGTGACGAAGAGCAGGAACGCGATGGCGATGTAGGAGCACAGCGAGCCGCCCGGGGCGGGGAAGGAGGAAGCGGGGAGCCTTCCCGCGACGACCTGCCGGCGGTAGAGGACGTGGCTGATGAGGATCATCAGCCACGTCCAGATGCCGGCCGCGGTGGCGATGGAGGTGACGTAGCCGAAGGCCTTCTCCGGGACGACGTAGTTCAGGACGACGCCGATGCCCATGAAGACCACGGAGGTGGCGATGCCGAGCGCCGGGGTCTTGGTGGAGGACAGCCGCCGGTAGATGCCCGGGGCCTCGCCGTTGTCCGCGAGGGTGCGCAGCATGCGGCCCGTGGAGTACATCCCGGAGTTGCAGGAGGACAGGGCGGCGGTCAGGACGACGAAGTTGACGATGCCGGCGCCGGCCGGGATGCCGATGACCGCGAACGCCTTCACGAAGGGGCTGGCGCCGCCGGCGAACTCGGTCCACTCGACCACGCACAGGATGACGGTCAGGGCACCGACGTAGAACAGGGCGATGCGCCAGGGCAGGGTGTTGATCGCCTTGGGGAGGGTCTTCTCCGGGTTCTGGGACTCGCCGGCCGTGACGCCGACGAGTTCGACGGCGAGGTAGGCGAACATGACGCCCTGGAGGGTCATCAGGGACGAGCCGATGCCCTTGGGGAAGAAGCCGTCGACGGCCCAGAGGTTGGAGACGGACGCGGTGTCCCCGGCGGCGCTGAAGCCGAAGGTGAGGACGCCCAGGCCGATCACGATCATGCCGATGATCGCGGTGACCTTGACCATCGAGAACCAGAACTCGATCTCGCCGAACAGCTTGACCGAGATCAGGTTCGCCCCGAAGAGGAGGACCAGGAAGACCAGGGCGGTGACCCACTGCGGGATCTGCGGGAACCAGTAGTTGATGTAGATCGCGGCGGCCGTGAGTTCGGCCATGCCGGTGACGATCCACATCAGCCAGTAGGTCCAGCCGGTGAAGTAGCCGAAGAACGGGCCGAGGAACTCCCGCGAGTACTCGGCGAAGGAGCCCGAGACCGGGCGGTAGAGCAGGAGCTCACCGAGCGCCCGCATGATGAAGAAGATGATCACGCCGGCGAGGGCGTACATCACGATCAGGCTGGGTCCGGCCTTGGCGATGTTCGCCCCGGCCCCCAGGAAGAGGCCGACGCCGATGGCGCCGCCGATCGCGATCATCTGGACCTGACGGCTGTTGAGGCCGCGCTCGTACCCTTCTCCGGGTACGGACTCCGTGTCGACCTGCGGTGAGGCCATGTGTGCCGCGCCTTTCTCCATGCCGATCCGGGCCGCTGGCCGGCCCCGGATCGGGTCTCGATCCCCCCGGACTGATGGAGCTGAGCGTGTCCGCTCGTGCCTGGCCGGCGGTCGCCGGCTCGGTGGCGCACCCGGCGAGTACACGGGTGGTGTTCGCCGGGCGATCGTGCAGATTTATCACGGCCGCCATAGTGATCAATCGGGCCGCGCGTGGCGCACGCCACAAGGAGAAGGGGGCAAAGCGTGACCGAAAAGCCCATAGGCGGCGGGCGCGGTCACAGGATTGTCACGCGGATTTGAGTGTCCTCTGAGCGAACACTTCACCGGAATTGTCCGGACATTCCCACCGGATGTCCGGATGTACGGCATGGATGACGCGAGCCGCGCGACCGTGTGGCCGCGCGGCTGCGTGGTGGGACTGCGGAGGGCGGCCGGTCGGCGCACGGGCGGGCCGCCGCGCGGTCGGGCGGCCGCACGAGAGCACGGTGCGGGCCGCGTGGGGTTACGGCATCAGCGTGGAGACGAGGGTCTCCTGGAGGCCGCCGAGCCACAGGTACGCCATCACCATGGGCTTGCGCGGGTCCTCGTCCGGGAGACGGAAGAGGAGATCGGTGTCGTCCTCGTCGTCGATCTCCAGCCGGGACCCGATCGCCAGCCGCAGGTCGTTGAGCGCGCCGAGCCACTGCCGGGACTCCTCGGCGGAGAGCTTGAGCACCGCCCCTCCCCCGCCGGCCTCGGTGAGCCCGTCCAGGGAGCGGATCACCGCGAGGGCGTTCTCGCGCTTGCCGGCCCGCAGGTCGTTCTCGGTGAAGCGGCGGAACTCCGCGGAGTGCGCGCGCTGTTCCTCGGCGTCCTTGGCCGAGGTAGGCGTCTCGGGGCCGCCGTAGGCGTCCGGGAAGAGCCGGCGCAGCACGGGGTCGGCGGGCGGTTCGCTCGGGCCCTCGGCGAAGAGTTCGGCGAGCGGGTCACCGGAGGCCTCCGCGGCCGGGCCGGGACCGATCAGCTCCATGAGCTGCACGGCGAGGGACCGGATGATGGAGATCTCGACGTCGTCGAGGGCGACGGCCGCGCCGCCGCCGGGGAGCGGTTCGAAGTGTCCTGACATGGAGGCGATTCGCTACTTCCGGTCCTGCGGGCGGGGGCGGGTCACGGGCGGGCTGCTGTTCGGTTTTCCGGTCCTGTCGGCGGGCTACTTCCGGTCCTGCTGGAGAGTGGCCCACAGGCCGTAGCCGTGCATGGCCTGGACGTCGCGTTCCATTTCCTCGCGGGTGCCGCTGGAGACGACGGCCCGGCCCTTGTGGTGGACATCGAGCATGAGCTTGGTGGCCTTGTCCTTGGAGTAGCCGAAGTACGTCTGGAAGACGTACGTCACGTAGCTCATGAGGTTGACCGGGTCGTTGTGGACGAGGGTGATCCAGGGGACGTCGGACTCGGGCACGGCGAAAACCTCTTCCGCCGACTCGGTGCGTTCGATCTCCAGGGGTGCGGGTGACGTCACACAGCCCATGCTGCCACCGGAAGGGGCCGGGAGTACAAACCGGCGTACGCGGCCGGGGGACACCGCACCGAAATCGTCAGAACGACGAAAAGGGGGTAGCATCCTCGTATGAACACAGCGGACCTTGGGCTGCCGGTGACTGTTCCGTCGACGGCACTCTTCACCGACCACTACGAACTGACGATGCTGCAGGCCGCCCTGAGCGGGGGCACCGCCGACCGGCGCAGCGTGTTCGAGGTCTTCACCCGGCGCCTGCCGGACGGCCGCCGCTACGGCGTGGTGGCCGGCACCGGGCGGGTCCTGGACGCGGTGGAGAACTTCCGTTTCGACGGCCCCCTCCTCGATTTCCTGCGCGAGAAGGACGTCGTCGACGGGCCGACCCTCGACTGGCTGGCCGACTACCGCTTCACCGGGGACATCTGGGGCTACCCGGAGGGCGAGGTGTACTTCCCGGGCTCACCGATCATGCGGGTCGAGGGCAGCTTCGCGGAGTGCGTGCTGCTGGAGACGGTGATCCTGTCGATCCTCAACCACGATTCGGCGATCGCCGCGGCGGCCTCCCGGATGTCCTCCGCCGCCGGGGACCGGCCGCTGATCGAGATGGGCGCCCGGCGCACCCACGAGCTGGCCGCGGTGGCCGCCTCCCGGGCCGCCTACGTGGGCGGCTTCACCTCCACCTCCGACCTGGCGGCCGGTTTCCGCTACAACATCCCGACCGTGGGCACCTCCGCCCACGCCTTCACCCTGGTGCACGACAACGAGCGGGACGCCTTCCGCGCGCAGGTGGACTCCCTCGGCGCCGGTACGACGCTCCTCGTGGACACCTACGACGTGACCGAGGCGGTCCGTACGGCCGTCGAGGTCGCCGGCCCCTCCCTGGGCTCGGTCCGGATCGACTCCGGCGACCTGCTCCTGGTCGCGCACCGGGTGCGGCAGCAGCTGGACGAGCTGGGCGCCACCGGCACGAAGATCACCGTGACCTCGGACCTCGACGAGTACGCCATCGCCTCGCTGGCCGCCGCACCGGTGGACGCGTACGGCGTCGGCACCCAGCTGGTGACCGGCTCCGGGCACCCGACGGCCTCCATGGTCTACAAGCTGGTCGCCCGTGCCGAGTCCGCCGACGCCGGGGCGCCGCTGGTGCCCGTGGCGAAACGGTCCTCCGGCGGCAAGACCTCCATCGGCGGCCGCAAGTGGGCCGCGCGGCGGCTGGACGAGCACGGTGTCGCCGAGGCCGAGGTGATCGGCACCGGGCAGGTGCCCGAGGAGCTGGCCGACCGGCAGCTGCTGGTGGAGCTGGTCAAGGGCGGCGAGGTGACCGCGACCGCGCGCGAGCCGCTGGACCGGCTCCGCGAACGGCACGCCGCGGCCCGCGCCGGCCTGCCGCTGTCCGCGACCCAGCTGTCCCGCGGGGAACCCGTCATCCCGACGGAGTACCTGCACCTGGGCTCGGGTAGCTAACGGCTGTCCCGCGAGCCCCCGTCCCTGATCCCTCTGTCCGTGACCCCTCTGTCCCGCGTTCCGCAGCCGACCCCCGACCGACCCCCAGCCGAAGGAATCCGACCATGCGCCGCGCCTTGATCGTCGTTGACGTGCAGAACGACTTCTGCGAGGGAGGCAGCCTCGCCGTGTCCGGCGGTGCGGATGTGGCCGCCGCCATCACCGAGCTGATCGCACGGGTGCCGGGCGGGTACCGGCACGTGGTGGCCACCCGCGACCACCACATCGCCCCCGGCGGCCACTTCGCCGACAACCCCGACTTCGTCCGCTCCTGGCCCGCGCACTGCGTCGCCGGGACGGAGGGCGTCGGCTTCCACCCGAACTTCGCCCCCGCGGTCGCCTCCGGCGCGGTCGACGCCGTCTTCGACAAGGGGGCGTACTCGGCGGCGTACAGCGGCTTCGAGGGGACCGAGGAGAACGGCGTGACGCTGGCCGACTGGCTGCGCGCCCGCGAGATCGACGAGGTGGACGTGGTGGGCATCGCCACCGACCACTGCGTCCGGGCGACCGCCCTGGACGCCGCCCGTGAGGGCTTCCGCACCCAGGTCCTGCTGGACCTCACCGCGGGGGTGGCCGCACAGACCACCGAGCGGGCACTCGACGAGCTGCGCGGGGCGGGTGTGGAGCTCTCGGGGAAGCCGGTCGTGCAGTGAGGGCGCCCCGCCGGGGCGCGGGTGCGCCGGCCTGGCGGGGGCCGGCCGGGCGCGCGCCGGTCAGGCGGGGGCCGCGGGGCGTCTGAGCAGGGCGCGGATCGGGTGCCACAGCTCGACCACCAGGTCGCCGGGACCGGACGGGCCGGGGCCGGGCAGGACCGTGCTGTCGGGGGCCGTGCGCCATATGAGGCCGTCGGGGTGGTGCAGCACCGCGGTGATCTCGTCGGGGCTCGGCGGAGCCGTGTTGCCCCGCAGGTAGACGGCCCGCAGGCCCAGGTTGCGCAGCCTCGTCAGGGCGCGCGCCCTGTTGCCCGCGTGCACGAGGACGCGCACCGAGCCGGGGCCGGCGGCGGCGGGGCTGGGCAGGTTCAGTGCCACCACCACGGTGCCGTTCGGCAGCTTGCTGAAGCCTCCTGCGGCCATGGAATTCATACCCCCGTCGGACCAGGTGTCAATAAGAGCGTCACAGGACGCACCTAAACACGGAACGGCGGCAACCCGCCAGTGGGTCGCCGCCGATCACGTTTTGACCTGGTAAGACGCGGTTTACTTCGTTGCGCGGCTTACTTCGAGGTGGATCGTCGAGCCGTCCTTGGCCTCCTTGACGATCTTGATCTTCGTGTTGGTGTCAGTGATCTTGACGCCGCCGCCCGGGTTCGCCTCGTCGTAGTAGGTGTGGGCGCGGTCGTTGAAGACCGGCACACCCTTCGAGGAGGGGATCCTGGTCGCGACGCCGTTCTTGTGCAGCGTGATGCCGTCCGTGCGGAAGGTGCTGAAGGTCGAGTCGTACGTCTGGATGCGGTTGCGCATCAGCGTGCCGTCGGACCACTTCAGCGCGGCCGGGTGCGAGTCGACCGGCAGGACCAGACCCGTGCCCGGGTGGCTGCTGGTGTTGTTGTCCGCCTGCGAGGTGTCCCACTTCCAGATCAACAGGCCGTTCTGGTACGGGAAGTGCTCCACCCAGTCCGGACGGCTGTTCGCGAAGCCGAAGTTGTACGGCCCGACCTTGAGGGTCTTGTCGTACGACACGTACTGGCGGTTCTCGGCGATGTAGTACTGCGCGTAGTCGTTGGTGAACGACGCGCCGATGCGGGAGAAGCCGTTGGCCGTCCAGGCGGCGTCGGCGGTCTCGGCGTTGTCCGTGAACAGCGCGGTGCCGTCCGCGGTGACCGAGATCCGGTCGGCCGCGAAGCCCTTCATCGCCAGACCGCCGTCGGTCTGGTAGCGGAAGCGCAGGTCGATCTTCTGGCCGGCGTAGGCGTCCAGCGGGTAGGCCAGCGGCTTGTAGCCGTCGACCGTGCCGTGCAGGGCGGGCTTGTCGCTGCCGTCGCGCGGGATCGGCCGGCCGTCCACCGTGCCGTCCAGGGCGGTCCAGTTGGCGCCGCCGTCGGTCGAGGCCTCGGCGTAGAGGAAGTCGTACTCGGACTCGATCTCGTACCAGCCGTCGAGCGTCAGCTCGGCGCTCGAGGCGCCGGTGAGGTCCACGGAACGGGTCAGCGTGTTGCGCAGGTCGTCGCCGCTGCCGCTCCACCACTGGGTCTCGCCCTCGGCGGGGACCACGACCTCGGTGGTGACCGCCTTCTCGGGCAGTTCGACCACGAGGGCCTGCTTGTCCTTGGTGTTGTACTCGGCGTAGCCCAGCTTGTGCTTGGACTTCGTCGCGGCCTTGGCCGTGTCGTAGTCCAGCCAGCCCAGCTGGAGCTTGTCCCAGGCGGTCATGTCGCCGGGCAGGTCGCCGATCTCGTTCTTCCCGGTGCCGAGCCAGGAACCGGAGGACATCAAGGTCCAGAAGCCGGTGGAGTTCTCGCCGCCGGCGGTGTCGTAGTGGTCCGGCAGGCCGAGGTCGTGGCCGTACTCGTGGGCGTAGACGCCCAGTCCGCCGTTCTCCGGCTGGATGGTGTAGTCGCCGACCCAGATGCCGGTGTCGCCGATGGCCGCGCCGCCGAGCTTGTTGTGCTCGGGGCCGGTGGCGCCGGCGTCGCTGCCGAAGGCGTACCAGCGGTGGGCCCAGATCGCGTCCTCGCCCTGGGCACCGCCGCCGGCGGACTCGTCCTCACCGGCGTGCACGATCTGGAAGTGGTCGATGTAGCCGTCGGGCTCGTTGAAGTCGCCGTCGCCGTCGAAGTCGTAGCGGTCCCACTCGTCGAACTTCGCGGCGTCCGCCTTGATCTCGGCGTCGGTGGCTCCCGCGGCCTTCTGCTGGGCGACCCACGCGTTCAGACCGTCGCTGACGACGTTCCACACGCTCGAGCAGGTGCTCTGGCCGCAGGCGTTGTTGCCGTAACGGGCCTCGTTGTAGGGGACCTTCACCCAGTCGGAGACCTCGCCCTCGACGGAGTAGCGGCCCGAGGACTGTTTCTCGTAGTACGTCTTGACCGACTCGACACCCTTGCCGGTGCCGAAGTACATGTCCTCGAAGTGCTCCTGGTCGTAGTCCGCCTGCCACGCGGTGGAGTTGTCCACGCTGCGGTCCGGCTCGGCGATCTGGTTGTGCAGCGGGCCGGGGGTGCCGCCGTAGCGGCTGTCTATCTCGTCGCCGAACTCGACCAGGATCGTGAAGATCTTGTCGGTCTTCTCGCGGCCGAGCTCGACGTACTTGCCGGCGCCGTTCTTGCCCTTGCCCTTGCCCTTGAGCTCGACGACCTTCGAACCGCCCCGGTCCTTGACCGAGGACTCGCCGGATATGACCTGCTTCAGGGCCTCCTGGCGCTGGGCGTCCTGCGTCTTGGAGAGCGGGCCCTCGAGGTCGTGCTCGACGTGGTTGTGCTCCGCCGGGTCCTGCCGGTCCACACCGGCCGGCCGGTCGGCCCCTCCGGCCGTGTCGGCCTGGGCCACGGTGAACGCAGAGCAGGTGGCGGTGACCGCCGCGAGTGCCACGCCTGTCGCGGCCGCTCTGAACGTCCAGGGTCTACTGGTCACTTGAGATCCCCTCTGGCGTGCGTGTGCGCGAAGGTGAGGTCCGGGTGACGGATAGTCGCGCACACGTGATCAACGCGTGTAGTCAAGTGACCACATTTGACTAGAGGTTCAGCAGAAAAAACAGACCTTGACTTGAACAGTTCAAGTGGATTATGCGGAGACAGGGTTCGTTTTACGGACACGGGAGGACTGTTTACGGACATGGGGGGCCTGTTTCACCGTCGAGATGACTCCGTGCGCCCCCTGTGCACCAGTCCTGTCGGTTAGGTCACGCTTACTGTGCGTTCCGCTCGGGCACGCTCGCGGTTAGAGTCGCTTGGCGGCACACCGTTGAGCCGGTGGAACGCCAGGCCGACAGCCCCCGACTCACGAGGACACGATGGCCATGCCCCGTCCGACTGTCGCTCAGTTCGCCTACGGTTCGTGCACCGTGGTCTTCTCCACCTTCGCCCTGCTGCTGTTGTCACAGACGAGTTCGGGCGTGGGCATCGCGCTCGTCGTCGTCGCGGCGCTCGCTCTCGGGCTGCTGGTGGCCATGACGGCGCCTCAGTCGAAACCCCGCCCCGCCCCGGTGCTGCGGTCACTGCCGCAGGAGCCGGTCCGGGCGACCCTCCCCTCGCCGGCGACCGTGCCGGCCCGCGAAGCCGTGCGGGAGCGGGCGGTTTCCTGACACCGGCCGGCCGCGGGCGTCCTTCACCGGGGGCCCGCCGGCCGGCCCCGTGTCACCCGGTGCTGACCACGACCGTCTTGGCGGCCTTGTCGTGCAGGCCCTGCTTGTAGGGCTTGTCGAAGAAGCTCCAGCCGCCCGCGATCACGGTCCACACGCAGGCGCAGCAGAACGCGAACGGAATCCACAGCACGGCGGCGCGCATCAGTGACGTCTGCACGGAGGGCGTCGAGCCGTCGGACAGGTCGGCCACCCGCAGCTTCAGCCACTTCTTGCCGAGGGTCTGCCCGGTGCGGGAGGTCAGGACGGTGTCGTAGGCGATGTAGAGGACCGCGGCGACGAGGGACTGGGTGAAGGACTTGCCCACGTTGACCTCGTCGCCGCTCACGTCGTACTCGCTCACGCCGAACGGCCAGGTGAGCAGCCAGACGACAAAACCCACCAGGATCATGTCGATGATCCGGGCGAGGGTGCGCCTGCCGCTGTCGGCGAGGGGCGGCATCCCGGCGAGGGGGTCGCCGGGGCCGGGACCGTACGGGCTGCCGCCGCCACCCCCGTAGGGGTCGCCGCCTCCTCCTCCGTACGGGCCACCGGTGCCACCGCCGTACGGACCGCCACCGCCGCCACCACTGCCGTAGGGGTCACCGCCCCCGCTTCCGTACGGACCGCCGCCGTAAGGGCCGCCGCCTTGCTGCGGCGGGGGCTGGCCGCCGGGCGGGGGGTGCTTCTTGAACGGGTCGTCGTCCGGCGGCTGCTGACCGGAGCCGGGGGGCGGTTCGGTACTCATGGCCCGAGTCGACCGCGAACCCCCCGGCCGCGCATCCGGCGAGCCGCCGTCCGGAGTACCGGCGCCGCGGCCCGCCCGCGCAGCCGGTCCGAAAGGGTGAGTCCCCGTCCGTTCCCGTGTGGTTCCCCGTGGTTCCGGCCGGGTGGTCAGCCCGCCACGAACGTGTGCGCGGCCTTGTCGTGCCAGCACTGCCGCCACGGCTTGTCGAACAGGCACCACAGGACGCCCACCACACCGATGACGAGCACTCCCGGGATGCTGTAGACCAGCCAGCGGCGCAGGGCCGCGCCGAACCCGGGCGCGTCGTGCCCCTCGATGTCCCGCACCTCGAGACCCAGCAGCTTCTTGCCCAGGGTGCGGCCCCACTTGGCGGTGGGCAGCACCTCGCAGAGGACACCGCCGAGGAGGAGGACGGCGAGGACGATGCCCAGGTACACCGACGTGGTGCCGTCGAGCAGCCACACCGTGACGGTCCTGCCGGACAGTCTGGCCGCTTCGATCTTCTCGTCGACGTGGTCCGCCGCCGCGATGCCCAGCGGTACGGCGGCCAGGGCGGTGATGCCGCCGAGGACGACGGTGTCCAGCAGCCGCGCCGTCAGCCGCTTGCCGAGCCCCGCGGGGCGGGCCGAGGCCTGACGCCTGGCGGCGGCCTGGAAGACGTCCTCGACCGGCGGCTTCCACGGCGCGACCGGCGCCTCCTCCCCGTCCGCGAGCCGGTGCACCTGCTGCGCCCAGGACGACTGGCCGCCACCGTGACCGCTCGTCAGCGGCCGGGAGGCGGAAGCGGGGGCGGGAGCGGGGGCGGGCATGGGGGCGGGCGCGGGCATGGGGACGGGGGCGGGCGCGGGCTCCGGTGCGGCGGACTGGGGCGGGACGGCCGGGGCCGCGGAGGCCTGCTGCGGCCCGGACACCGGTGCCGCGGCCGGACTGCTCCCGCTGCCCGCCTGCCCGGAGGCCGTACGTGCGGCACGGGCGGCGGCGGCCTTCCCGGCCCCGAACCCGGGACGCCCGGACGACCCGGGTGATCCGGACGACGCGGAACCGGAGGAGGCCGCGCCGGAACCCTGGCGTGGGCCGACGGCGCGGAAGGTCATGGTGCCCTCGTCCGCGATCGCGCTGTCGGAGGCCGCGGCGGGCGCGGAGGGCTCAAGGGCTCCGGCGGAACCGCTGTCCGCGCTCGGCGGCTTGGCCGTCGGCGGGCGGAACACGAACGTGTTGCCCGCGGGCGCCGCACCGGCATCCGCACCGTCCGGGCCCGTGGGCTCGCCGCCCGCCGGGCCGGACGCGTGCGCCACTCTCGGGTCCGCTCCCCAGGAGACCCGGCGGTCCTGGTCGCCGCCGAAACCGGTCTGGTGGGAACGGTCGGCACCCCATGCCGAGGCGGGCTCGGGCCGGCTGCCGTGCTGGGAGTCGGCCGGCAGGGGAGACGGGGAGAAGGGAGAGGACGGAGACGGGACCTGGGAGGGCGAAGGCGAAGGGGGCGAGGACGAGGACGACGGTGAGGGCCCGTCGACCGGGTCCTCGTCGAAGAAGTGCGGGCCGGTCTCCTCGACGGTGGGCACCGCCGGGGCGGAACCGGAGGAACCGGCACCGGCGGACGCCGACGGCGCGAGCGGCGCGCCGCCGCCGTCCGGCGCCGGACGGCTGGTGCCCGGTACCCAGGCGGCACCGTTCCAGTACCGGACGTATCCGGGAATGGACGGGTCCGGGTAAAAGCCTTCGCGCGGCGTGTCGTCGCCGGGGGCCGGGGTTGGGGCGCTCATGTCCGTCGTCCCGTATCTGCTCGCGGGTGGGTCGGGGGCACCACATTTATCAGACGGGTGCGAGAACCAGGGTGTGTCCGGCCGGACACACCCCTTTCGAGCACCGATGTGGTACCGCGAAAAAACTTTCGCGGACCCGCGTAATGCTCCCGGCCCCTCCCCCTCTCCCCTGGGACGGCCCCTCGCGGGCACCTGTACGAGAGTTCACGAGAGAGAGGACCTGCGCCATGGGCATCGTGGTGGAGCGCGAAGTGGAACTGCGGCTCATCCTGTCGCCGGAGCGGGACGTCCCGGTGTCGGCCCGGCTCGGCTACCGCACCGACGACCCCTACGCCGTGCACATCACCTTCCACATCGACTCCGGGCAGCCGGTGCACTGGACGTTCGCCCGCGAACTGCTGATCGAAGGCGTGTTCCGGCCGTGCGGGCACGGTGATGTGCGGGTGTGGCCGTCGAGGGCGGAGGGGCGCGGCGTCGTCCTGGTGGCGCTGAGCTCGCCCGACGGGGACGCCCTGCTGGAGGTGCCGACGGCGCAGGTGTCGTCGTGGCTGGAGCGGACGCTGCGGGTGGTTCCGCCGGGCAGCGAGAGCGGGCGGCTCGGGCTGGACGACGGACTGGCCGCGCTGCTCGCCCCGTGAGGGCACGGGGTGCGCGCCGGGGCGGCGGGTCAGAAGAGCTTGCCCGGGTTCAGGAGGTTCAGCGGGTCGAAGACCTGTTTGACGGCCCGCTGCATCTCCATGCCCACCGGGCCGATCTCGCGGGCCAGCCATTCCTTCTTCAGTACGCCGACGCCGTGTTCGCCGGTGATGGTGCCGCCGAGTTCCAGGCCGAGGGCCATGATCTCGTCGAAGGACTCGCGGGCCCGGCGGGACTCGTCGGGGTCCTGGGCGTCGAAGCAGACGGTCGGGTGGGTGTTGCCGTCCCCCGCGTGGGCGACGACACCGATGGTGAGCCGGTACTTCTCCGCGATCCGCTCGACGCCGTCGATGAGTTCGCCGAGCCGGGAGCGGGGCACGCACACGTCGTCGATCATCGTGGTGCCCTTGACCGCCTCCAGGGCGACCAGGGACAGGCGCCGGGCCTGGAGCAGCAGTTCGGACTCGGCGGCGTCCTCGGCCGGTACGACCTGGGTGGCGCCGGCCGCCTCGCACAGCGCGCCGAGGGCGGTGAGGTCGGCGGCGGGGTCGGTGGTGTCGAACGCGGCGAGCAGCAGGGCCTCGGTGCTCTCCGGCAGTCCCATCCGGGTCATGTCGTTGACGGCCTTGACCGTCGTACGGTCCATGAGCTCGAGGAGTGAGGGGACGTGCCCGCCGGCCATGATGCGGCACACGGCCTCGCAGGCGGCGGCGCCGGAGGCGAACTCGGCGGCCAGCACCAGCTGCTCGGGCGGTTTGGGCCGCAGGGCGAGGGTCGCGCGCACGACGACGCCCAGGGAGCCCTCGGAGCCGACGAACAGGCGGGTCAGGTCGTATCCGGCGACGCCCTTGGCGGTGCGGCGGCCGGTGGACATCAGGCGGCCGTCGGCGAGGACCACGTCGAGGCCGAGCACGTACTCGGCGGTGACGCCGTACTTCACGCAGCACAGCCCGCCGGAGGCGGTGCCGATGTTGCCGCCGATGGTGCAGGTCTCCCAGCTGGAGGGGTCGGGCGGATAGTAGAGGCCGTGTTCGCCGACGGCACGGGAGAGGGTGGCGTTGACGACGCCGGGTTCGACGACGGCGACCCGGTCGACGGGGTTGATCTCCAGGATGGCGTCCATCCTGGTCAGGGAGAGCACGATGCATCCGTCGGTCGCGTTGGCGGCGCCGGACAGACCGGTGCGGGCGCCCTGCGGGACGACGGGGACGCGCAGGGCGGTGGCGGTGCGCATGACGTGCTGCACCTGTTCGGCCGTGCGGGGCAGGACGACCACCGCCGGGGCGCCGGCCGGGCAGAAACTCGCCATGTCGTTGGCGTAGGAGGCCGTGACGTCGGGGTCGGTGAGCACCGCCTCGGAGGGCAGGCCGTCGAGCAGCCGGCCGACGAGAGGTCCGGCCGCCACCGTGTCTTCATCGCTTCGCGCTTCGATACGGCTCACGATCACAGCGTGACACCTGGGGCCATCGGTGTGAACCCCACGTACGTCACCCGGTCGTAAGCCGTCGCGAACCGGGGTGTGGTTCGTCGTATCGACGGATGATGTGACGCACAGTGTGCGCCATGGACGACAAGCCGCAGGAGACCGGGAGCGGGGACGAGACCCGTCGGCAGGACGAGCCCCGTGAACAGGGCGAAACCCGTGGACAGGACGGGACCCGTGGACAGGACGGCGCCCCGGAGCGGGGGAAGGCCCCTGGACGGGCGGGTCGCGGGCGCCGGGTGCGGCTCGGTTCGGCCGCCGCCGGGTGTGCCGTGCTCGGCGGGGTGCTGGTGCTGCTGCCGTGGGAGCGCGGGGCGGACGGGCCGCCGGAGCCGGCAGCCGGGGCGCGGGCGCAGGCGGCGGTGGCCGGCGGGGTGCCGGCGTCGCTGCCCGATCTGGAGGCGCTGGTCGAGGAGCGGGAGCGGCATCTGAAGGAGCACCCGAAGGACGCGGAGGCCTGGGCGGTGCTCGGAGCGGCCCGGGTGGAGCAGGGGCGGCGGCTGGGGGACCCCGCGCGGTACTCGCGGGCCGAGCAGGCGCTGCGCACCTCGCTGAAGGTGCGGCCGCGGGGCAACGCCGCGGCGCTGCGCGGGCTGGCGGCGCTGGCGAACGCGCGCCGCGACCATCCCGCCGCCCTCGAGTGGGGCGAGCGGGCGCGGAAGCTGGAGCCGAAGCGGTGGACGACGTATCCCCCGCTGGTCGAGGCGTACGCCGGGCTCGGTGACGGCGAGGCGGCGGGGAGGACGCTGGACCGGCTGAAGGCGTTGCGGTCGGATCCGGCCGTGATGGCGCTGGCGGCGGCCGTGGACCGGGACAAGGGCCGGCAGGAGGACGCGGCGGCCCAGCTCGCCGGCGCCGCCGCGGCGGCCGGGGAACCGGCCGAGCGGGCGGCGTACCTGGAGCAGGCCGGGCAGCTGGCCTGGGAGCGCGGCGACCGGGAGGACGCCCTGGGGCACTTCCGGGAGGCGGTGCGCATCGACCCGGACCAGTGGGCGGCGCAGGCGGGGCAGGGCAGGGCGCTGGCCGCGCTCGGCCGGACCACGGAGGCGCTCGACGCCTACCGGGCGGCGCTGGCCCGGCAGCCGCTGCCGGAGTACGAGCTGGAACTGGGCGAGCTGTACGAGTCCCTGGGGCTGCGGCAGGCCGCCCGGGTCCACTACGACCTGCTGCGCTCCCGGGTGCGGAAGGCGGCCGCCCACGGGGCCGACGTGGATCTCGTCCTGGGCCGGTTCGAGGCGGACCACGGGGACCCGGAGGCGGCGGTGCGGCGGCTGCGGACGGAGTGGAAGCGGCAGCCGTCGGCGGCGGTGGCCGACGCGCTGGGCTGGGCGCTGCACCGGTCGGGGCGGTCCGGGGAGGCGCTGGAGTTCGCGGTGCGGGCCACGGAGGAGACGCACGGCGGCGGGGTGCGCAGCGCGCTGCACTCCTTCCACCGGGGCATGATCGAACTCGAGCTGGAGAGGCACGGGCCCGCGCGGCGGCATCTGCGGGAGTCCCTGCGGATCAACCCGTACTTCTCCCCGCTCCGGGTGCCGCGGGCGAAGGCGGCACTGGAACGGCTGGGCGAGCCGCCGGTCGGGGACGGGCCGCCGGACTGGTCGTGAGGAGAGCCGGCGAGGGCCGGACGCGGGAGGGTGTCCCCGCGTCCGGCCCTCGCCGGCATCGGTCCCGCCGTCATCCGGTCACAGGTTGCCGCGGCGTTCCTGCTCCCGCTCGATCGCCTCGAAGAGGGCCTTGAAGTTGCCCTTGCCGAAGCCCATGGAGCCGTGCCGCTCGATGATCTCGAAGAACACGGTCGGCCGGTCCTGGACCGGCTTGGTGAAGATCTGCAGCAGGTAGCCGTCCTCGTCCCGGTCGACGAGGATCTTCAGTTCGCGCAGGGTCTCGACCGGCACCCGGGTCTCGCCGGCCCACTCGCCGAGGGTGTCGTAGTACGAGTCCGGGGTGTCCAGGAAGCTCACGCCGGCCGCGCGCATCTGGCGGACCGTGTGCACGATGTCGTTGCTGTTGAGCGCGATGTGCTGGACGCCGGCGCCGCCGTAGAACTCGAGGTACTCGTCGATCTGGGACTTCTTCTTGGCGACGGCCGGCTCGTTGATCGGGAACTTGACCTTGAGGGTGCCGTCGGCGACCACCTTCGACATCAGCGCGCTGTACTCGGTGGCGATGTCGTCGCCCACGAACTCCTTCATGTTCGTGAAGCCCATGACCTTGTTGTAGAACGCGACCCACTCGTTCATCCGGCCGAGTTCGACGTTGCCGACGCAGTGGTCGATGGCCTGGAAGGACCGCTGGGCGGGCGGCTCGACGATCGGGTCGGCGGCGGCGAAGCCGGGCAGGTAGGGCCCGTCGTAGCCGGTGCGCTCGACGAGGGTGTGCCGGGTCTCGCCGTACGTGGCGATCGCGGCGAGGACGACGGTGCCGTGCTCGTCCTTCAGCTCGTACGGCTCGGCGAGCGGGCGGGCGCCGTGCTCGACGGCGTAGGCGAACGCGGCACGCGCGTCCGGGACCTCGAGGGCGAGGTCGACGACGCCGTCGCCGTGGGCGGCCACGTGCTCGGCGAGGAAGGCGCCCTGTTCGGTGGACTGCTTGATCACCGAGGTGAGGACGAAGCGGGCGGAGCCGCTCTCCAGGACGTAGCTCGCGGTCTCGCGGCTGCCGTTCTCCGGTCCGGAGTAGGCGACCAGCTTCATGCCGAAGGCGGTGGAGTAGTAGTGCGCCGCCTGCTTGGCGTTGCCCACGGCGAAGACGACCGCGTCCATTCCCTTGACCGGGAAGGGATCGGCCTGCCGGGCGGTCGGGTCGGGAGCGTGGTGTGTGGTCTGCGTCATAGGTGCAGGGTGGGCCAGCTCTGCAAGGTGCGCAATAGTTCGCTTGTTCACTGGGCATGGTGTCCAGTGGCCTGCCGCGATCGGCGGGCTTTCTGTACAGGATGACCAGGCGACGAGGAGCGGAGGCCGGCATGGCGATCGATCGGCTGGACGGCCGGATCATCCTGCTCCTCGCGCGCGAGCCCCGGATCGGGGTGCTGGAGATGTCCCGGCGGCTGGGGGTGGCGCGGGGGACGGTGCAGGCGCGGCTGGACCGTCTTCAGTCGAACGGAGTCATCCGCGGCTTCGGTCCCCAGGTGGATCCGGCGGCCCTCGGCTACCCGGTCACGGCGTTCGCGACGCTGGAGATCCGGCAGGGCCAAGGGGCCGATGTCCGGGCGCACTTGACGACCGTTCCGGAGGTCCTGGAACTGCACACCACGACCGGCAGCGGGGACATGCTGTGCCGGCTCGTGGCCCGCTCCAACGCCGATCTCCAACGGGTGATCGACCGTGTCGTCGGTTTTGATGGCATCGTCCGGGCCGCCACGGCGATCGTGATGGAGAACCCCGTTCCGCTGCGGATCATCCCGCTGGTGGAGCAGGCCGCGCTCCTCGAACCGCCGGGCGGGGCCCCGGACGGACCGGACTGAGCCGGACCGGCCCGACCGGGCGGGCGTGGCCGGCCGGACCGACCGGGCGGGCGTGGCCGAGCTGGGGTGAGCGGACGTGAACTTCTGGGAGTACCTGGGCAACCGCCACCAGCAGCTGCTCGTCGACACGTACCAGCACGCGAGCGTGGTCTTCCAGTGCATGGTGGCGGCGACCGTGATCGGCGTGCTGATCGGGGTGTCGACGTACCGCAGCGACTGGGCGGGCAGCCTGGCCACGACCACCACCTCCACCCTGCTGACCATCCCGTCGCTGGCCATGATCGGTCTGCTGATCCCGGTCGTGGGACTCGGGGTGCCGCCGACGGTGATCGCGCTGACGCTGTACGGGCTGCTGCCGATCGTGCGGAACTCGATCGTCGGCCTGCGCGGGGTCGATCCCGCGCTGGTGGACGCGGCCACCGGTATCGGCATGTCGCGGGTGGCCCGGCTGGCCCGGGTGGAACTGCCGCTGGCCTGGCCGCCGATCCTCACCGGGATCCGGGTCTCCACGCAGATGCTGATGGGCATCGCGGCCATCGCCGCGTACGCCTCCGGCCCCGGCCTGGGCAACCTGATCTTCCGCGGGCTCGCCTCGCTGGGCAGCAGCAACGCCCTCAACCAGGTGCTCGCGGGCACCCTCCTGATCGTCCTCCTCGCGCTGCTGTTCGACGCCGCGTACGTCCTGATCGGGCGGCTGACCATCTCCAGGGGGATCCGTGCCTGAGTCACCCGCCCCGGGGACGCCCGGCGCGACCGGCGCACCCGGCGACACCGCCGGGTCCGCCGGAACCACCGGTGCGACCGGCGCCACCATCGAGCTGGAGAGCCTCACCAAGCGGTACCCGGGCAATCCGCAGCCGGCCGTGGACAGCGTCGACATGGAGATCAGGGCGGGCGAGACGGTCATCCTCGTCGGCCCGTCCGGCTGCGGGAAGTCGACCACGCTGAAGATGATCAACCGGCTGATCGAGCCGAGCGGCGGCCGCATCCGCATCGGCGGCGAGGACGTCACCGACATGGACCCGGTGAAGCTGCGCCGCCGGGTCGGGTACGCGATCCAGTCCAGCGGACTGTTCCCGCACATGACGGTGGCCCAGAACATCGCGCTGGTGCCGAAGATGCTGCGCTGGCCGGCGGCCCGGGTGCGGGCGCGGGTGGAGGAGATGCTGGACCTGGTCGGGCTGGACCCGGGCGAGTTCCACGGCCGCTACCCGCGCCGGCTCTCCGGCGGGCAGCAGCAGCGGGTGGGCGTGGCGCGGGCGCTGGCGGCGGATCCGCCGGTGCTGCTGATGGACGAGCCGTTCGGGGCGGTGGACCCCATCACCCGCGACCACCTCCAGAACGAGCTGATCCGGCTGCAGCACGCACTGCACAAGACGATCGTCTTCGTCACCCACGACTTCGACGAGGCGATCAAGCTCGGCGACCGGATCGCCGTCCTGCGCGAGCGCTCGCACATCGCCCAGTTCGACACCCCGGAGGCGATCCTCACCAACCCGGCGGACGACTTCGTGTCCGGCTTCGTCGGCGCCGGGGCCGCGCTGAAGCGGCTGAACCTCACCCGCGTACGGGACGTGGGGATCACCGACTATCCGACGGTGACCGTCGACGACCCGCTCCAGCGGATCTTCGACCTGCTCCGCTCCAGCGGCTCCAACGAGATCCTGCTGCTCGACCGGCGCCGCCGCCCCTACAAGTGGCTCCGGCGCGGCGACCTGATGCGGGCCAAGGGCTCACTGGCCCGCGCGGGCACCCTGGTGCACGACACGGTGACCCGGGACGCCACCCTGCGGGACGCGCTGGAGGCGGTGCTCACCGACAGCTCCGGGCGGGTGGCGGTCACCGGCGGGCGCGGCGTGTACGAGGGCGTCGTCGACGTGGAGACGCTGATGAACTCCGTCCACGAACTGCTGGAGGCCGACCGGCTGGAGGCGATGGAGGCCCAGCACGAACTGGAGGGGCACCGGGCCCCCCGGACGCACGCCGAGCAGGAGGGCGCGGGCGGGGTGGCGGACGCGTGAGCGCCTCTTCCCGGTGGCGGAGGCCCGGCGAGCGGCGGCCCTCCGACGCACACGAGGCCGGAGGGCTCGCCTTCCGTGGCGAGGACGAGGACCAGGACCGGGACGAGGGCGACAGCGGGGAGGGGGCGACGCGGAGGGCCGCCGGATCCATGTCCCCGGCCGCGGCCGCCTCCCCCGTGACGTGGCGGAAGCTGACGCTCCTGCCCGTGGTGCTGATCGTCCTCCTGTTCGCGACCTGGCTGTGGTTCACGCAGGCCGACCTGGACGCGCTGTCCCGGAACGCGCTCTCCGACGGACGGGTGACCAAGGCGCTGTGGCAGCACATCGAACTGACCGTGATCTCGACGTTCTTCGTACTGATCATCGCGATCCCGCTGGGCATCCTGCTGACCCGGCCCAGGTTCCGCAAGGCCTCCCCCGCCGTGCTGACGTTCGCCAACACGGGTCAGGCGACGCCCGCGATCGGTCTGCTCGCGCTGCTGGTGATCTGGCTGGGCATCGGCCGCAGGGCCGCCCTCATCGGCATCATCGCCTACGCCGTGCTGCCGGTGCTCTCCAACACCATCGCGGGCCTGCGGGCCAACGACCCGACGCTGCTGGAGGCGGCGCGCGGCATCGGCATGTCCCCGCTGGGCGTGCTGGCCCGCGTGGAACTGCCCCTGGCCGTCCCCCTCATCCTCGCCGGGGTGCGTACGGCACTCGTGCTGAACGTCGGCACGGCCACGCTCGCGACCTTCGGCGGGGGCGGCGGACTGGGCGTGCTGATCACCACCGGCATCACCAGCCAGCGGATGCCGGTACTGGTGCTGGGCTCGGTGCTCACCGTCGCCCTGGCCCTGCTGGTGGACTGGCTGGCCTCGCTGGCCGAGCTGCTGCTGCGGCCACGAGGGCTGGAGACGGGCGCATGAGGCGCCGCCCGTGCCTGCTGCTCGCCGGAATGCTGCTGGTGGGGCTCTCCTCCTGCGGACTGACCAGCGGCTCCCCCATGGTCGACGACGTGGAACCGGGCTCGATCGGGAAGGGCAGACCCCTCGAGGGCGCGAAGCTCACCGTCACCTCCAAGGAGTTCACCGAGCAGCTGATCCTGGGCGCGATCATGGGCATCGCCTTCCAGGCGGCGGGCGCCGAGGTCGTCGACCGCACCGGCATCCAGGGCTCCGTCGGCTCCCGGGAGGCGGTCGTGGGCGGGGACGCGGACGCCGCGTACGAGTACACCGGCACGGCGTGGATCACCTACCAGGGCAACAGCACACCCCTCCCCGACCCGCGCGAGCAGTGGGAGGCGGTGCGCGAGGCCGACCGGAAGAACGGGGTGACCTGGCTGGAGCCGTCGAAGCTGAACAACACCTACGCCCTGGCCATGAACCGGTCCAACTTCAAGAAGTACGGCACGAGGACGCTGTCGGAGGTGGCCGCGCTGGCGAAGTCCGACCCGGCCGCGGTGACCCTGTGCGTGGAGGGCGAGTTCGCCAACCGGGCGGACGGGCTGCCGGGCCTGGAGAAGGCCTACGGCATGAACGTGGCCGCGGGGAACGTCACGCAGATGGACACCGGGATCATCTACACCCAGACGGCCAAGGGCGCCTGCACCTACGGCGAGGTGTTCACCACCGACGGCCGGATCAAGTCCATGGACCTGGTGGTGATGGAGGACGACAGGAAGTTCTTCCCCAACTACAACGCGGCGCCGGTGGTCAACACCGAGACCCTGAAGGAGTGGCCGGCGATCACCGGGGTCCTGGACCCGGTCTCGGCGAAGCTGGACAACGAGGTGGCGCGGACCCTGAACGCCAAGGTGGACGTGGACGGCGAGGACCCCCACCAGGTGGCGCTGGACTGGATGGTGGACGAGGGGTTCGTCAGGGAGAAGTGAAGCGGTGCGGCGTGCGGCCGTGCCGGGCGGTTCAGCAGCTCGGGACCTTGCCCGCGTCCTTCTCCAGGTCGACCAGGGCGTCGACGGTGCCCTCGAGGGTGGTGACCGGGATCAGGCGCAGGCCGTCGGGGAGTTCCGCCCGCGCCTCGGCGCACTCGGCCTCGGGGACCAGGAAGACGGTGGCGCCGTCCCGCCGGGCGGCCTGTGTCTTCAGCGGCACCCCGCCCACGGCGCCGATCCTGCCCTCGGCGTCGATCGTCCCCGTACCGGCGATGACCCGGCCGCCGGTGAGGTCGCCGCCGCTGTCGTCGCCGTTCAGCTTGTCGACGATGCCGAGGGAGAAGAGCAGGCCGGCGCTGGGGCCGCCGACGTCGGCGAGCTTCAGGTCGACCTCGATGCCCTTGCCGTCCAGGTCCAGGTAGCCCAGCGCGGCCAGGGTCGCCTCCTCCTGCGAGGCGCGCATCTGTTCCTCGTTGTACTGCTCGATCTCCTTGAGGTTGTCCCCGGTGGGGTAGACCGAGTCGCGGGGCATGACGGCCTGGTCGGTGCCGAACCAGGCGTCGACGACGTCCGGGAGGCTCACCCGGGTGTCGGGGGAGGTCGCCTCGATCGTCGTCATCCGCAGCTGACCGGTGGTCTCACGGGTCTTCGCGCCGGAGATGGTGATGACCTGCGTGCCCTTGTTCCTGCCGAGCACGTCGGCCGTCAGCCCCGGCTGCGCCACCGAGAACGGCAGCGGCGCGAACACCGCCGTGGCCAGCAGGGCGACGACGGGAACGGCACAGACGGCCAGGGTCTGGGGGCGCGTGAGGCGAGAGAGCACGGGGTCAATCTAACGTGACGCCCCGGCCCCGCCCCGGCCGCCCGAGGACGGGACCCGGCCGCCCCTTCGGCACCGGCCGTCAGCGCAGCGCCTCCGCGACCTCGCGGGCCGCGTCCATGACGCGGGGGCCGACCCGTTCGGGGACCACGTCGGCCAGCATCACCACGCCGACGCTGCCCTCGACGCCGGTGACCCCGAGCAGGGGCGCCGCCGCTCCGCACGCGCCGGCTTCCAGTTCGCCGTGGGTGAGGGTGTATCCGGGGTCGCGCGGCCGCTGCCGGGCCGCGATGATCGCCCGGCCGGCGGCGCCCCGTTCCAGCGGATGCCGGAACCCGGCCCGGTAGGCCACGTGGTAGTCCGTCCACGACGGTTCCACCACGGCGACGGCCAGCGCTTCGGCCCCGTCCACCAGCGTCAGGTGCGCGGTCGCGCCGATGTCCTCCGCCAGCGACCGCAGGGCCGGCATCGCGGCCTCCCGTACCAGCGGATGCACCTGGCGGCCCAGCCGCAGCACCCCGAGGCCGACCCGGGCCCGTCCGCCGAGGTCCCGGCGTATGAGCGCGTGCTGTTCCAGGGTGGCGAGCAACCGGTACACCACAGTCCGGTTCACGCCCAGTTTGTGGGAAAGCTCGGTGACGGTCAGACCGTGGTCCGTGTCGGCCAGCAGTTTGAGGACCCGCAGTCCCCGGTCGAGCGTCTGAGAGGTCTCCGCGGTCACGACGCCCACTCCTTCGGGGTCAGGTCGGCGGCCCCTCACGGCGTGTGCGTCACCGAGTCCCGTCGGTGACGCACTCCAGAGGCCGCCGATCGGCCGGCGGCCCGGCTGTGTCCCGGGCGCAGTCGCTTCACGGCTGCGCTCCGCGGCGGCGCTGCCACGGGGCGTGTGCGTAGCGGGACAGTAGCGAGCCGGTCCGGTCAGCGGAAGGCTCCGTCCAGAATCCGGGCACCGACGACCGGGAAGTGGCACCATTTGACGCGATATGCACAGAGAGTGAAGGAAGTTCACCGCATGCGGGTGGCCCACTCCTGCACCTTGGCGATCCGCTGGCGCAGCTGCCCCGGTGTGGCCTCGGCGGCGGGCGGCCCGCCGCAGACGCGGCGCAGCTCGGTGTGGATGACGCCGTGCGGTTTGCCGCTCTGGTGGACGTAGGCGCCGACCATGTTGTTGAGCTGCCGGCGCAGTTCCATCATCTCCTTGTGGGAGACCACGGGACGCCGCTCGGCGGGCAGTTCGAGCAGGTCTGCCTCGGTGTCCGGCTTCTTGCGGCTGTGCGCGATCTGCCGGGCCTGCCGCTTCTGCAGCAGCAGCTCCACCTGGTCGGGTTCGAGGAGCCCCGGGATGCCCAGGTAGTCCTGCTCCTCCTCGCTGCCGGGGTGGGCCTGCATGCCGAAGTCGGCGCCGTTGTAGGTGACCCGGTCGAAGACGGCGTCGGACTCCAGCGCCTCGAAGGGCAGCATCTCCTCGCCGGTGTCCTCGTCCTGCTCCCGGTTCGCCTCGTCCATCTCCTGCTCGGACTCGGCGTACGGGTCCTCCTCGCCCTCCTTCTTGGGCTTGTCGAGGACGTGGTCGCGCTCACGCTCCATCTCGTTGGCGAAGGTGAGCAGGTCGGGCACGGTCGGCAGGAACACGGAGGCGGTCTCGCCGCGCCGCCTCGACCGCACGAACCGGCCGACGGCCTGGGCGAAGAACAGCGGGGTGGAGATGGTGGTCGCGTACACGCCGACGGCCAGGCGCGGCACGTCGACGCCCTCGGACACCATGCGGACGGCGACCATCCACCGGTCGTCGCTGCCGCTGAACTCGTCGATGCGTTTCGAGGCGCCGGTGTCGTCGGACAGGACGACGGTGGCCTTGCTGCCGGTGATCTCGCGGATCAGCTTGGCGTAGGCGCGGGCGGAGTCCTGGTCGGCGGCGATGACGAGGGCCCCGGCGTCCGGGACGGACTTCCTGACCTCGGTCAGCCGCTGGTCGGCGGCACGCAGCACGGACGGCATCCACTCGCCGCGCGGGTCGAGGGCGGTGCGCCAGGCCTGGCTGACCGCGTCCTTGGTCATGGGCTCGCCGAGACGGGCCTCGATCTCGTCGCCGGCCTTGGTGCGCCAGCGCATGTTGCCGCTGTAGGAGAGGAAGATGACGGGACGGACGACGCCGTCGGCGAGCGCGGAGCCGTACCCGTAGGTGTAGTCGGCGGCCGACCGGCGGATGCCGTCGTTGCCCTCCTCGTACGCCACGAACGGGATGGGGTTGGTGTCGGACCGGAACGGCGTACCGGTCAGCGCGAGCCTGCGGGTGGCCGGCTCGAACGCCTCCAGGCAGGCCTCGCCCCAGGACTTGCTGTCACCGGCGTGGTGGATCTCGTCGAGGATGACGAGGGTCTTGCGCTGCTCGGACCGGTTGCGGTGCAGCATGGGGCGCACGCCGACACCGGCGTAGGTGACGGCGACCCCGTGGTAGTCCTTGCCGACCGGGCCCGCGCTGTACTCGGGGTCCAGCTTGATCCCGATCCGGGCGGCGGCCTCGGCCCACTGCTTCTTCAGATGCTCGGTGGGCGCGACGACGGTCACCTGCTGCACGACGTGGTGGTGCAGCAGCCAGGAGGCCAGCGTCAGCGCGAAGGTGGTCTTGCCGGCGCCGGGGGTGGCGACCGCCAGGAAGTCGCGCGGCTGCGTCTGGAGATACCTCTCCATCGCCCCCTGCTGCCAGGCCCGGAGCTTGCCGGCCGTGCCCCAGGGGGCACGGCCGGGAAAGGCCGGGGACAGGTGGTGCGAGGCGGAAGCGGCGGTGGTAGTCACGGTCTCCGTTGTGGGGACGGGGGCGGGTTCGGGCGGCTCGGCCGCGCCGGGAACCCGGCCGCAGGGGCAGCCGGCCGCACCCGGCGGTCGGCGTACGGCAACCGGGCCACCCTATCCGCGCCCCGGCCCGGACGACGCCCGGGCCGGGCGGGGGCACTCGGGGGTGGGACCGACGTCACATTCAGCGCGCGAAACGCGGCAACTGGGACGCGATCTTGGGGACATCCAGCTCCCCCTGACAGACGTCCAGCACGAACCTCTCCGCCTCGTCCACATCGAATTCCGCGTCGAGCGGGTGCCCGTTCATATGGAGAAACACCCAGGTCGCGTACCAGGCGAGGCGCTTGTTCCCGTCGACGAGTGCGTGGTTGCGGGCCAGGGATTCCATCAGCGCGGCGGCTTTCTGCCACACGTCCGGGTAGGCGTCCTGACCGAACACGCTCGACTGCGGACGTGCCAGCGCCGAATCCAGCAGACCGTAGTCGCGCACCGCGTCCTCACCGAGCCGCTTCGCGAGGTTCAACAGCTCGGGCAGCGTGAGGTAGTGCGTCAAGCGAGCCTCCGGTTCAGCTCCGCGCTGGCCTTCAGCACGTGATCGGCAGCCTCGTTGAACAGTCGTGAATGCTCGTTTATGGCCGCGATCACCGCATCGTGCGCGAAGGCCTGCATGCTGCGTCCTTCAGCAGCGGCGCGGTCACGCAGGGCATCGAGCTCTTCCTCGGTGAAACGCACGTTCAGTCCGGACATGCTTCGACGGTACTACTTGGTACCACTTGGTGTCATTGAGATTCCGCCCGCAGCCGCCTCGTCACCCACACCCCCGCCAGTGCCACCGCCGCCATCGGCAGGAACACGGCGACGAAGGCGGCCGGGTGGGAGCCGGTGGCATCCGTGGCCCCGTGGGCGACCGTGCCGCCGCCGAGGGCCGCGAAGGCCGCTCCGCCGGCGGCCAGCAGGAGGACGTTGGAGAGGCCGTCGGAGATCTGGAGGGCGGCGGAGTTGGTGCCCGCCTCCTCGGGGGCGGAGAGCTGGAGCAGCAGGACGCTGGTGGAGGAGATCACCAGGCCCATCCCGAGGCAGCCGAACGCCCAGGCGACGGCCAGGGCCCAGGCGGGGACCGCCTCGATCAGCACGCTCGGGGCCGCCGCGATGGCCCCCGCCACCAGGAGCATCCCGAGGGTCGTCAGCCGCTCCCGGTGCGGTTCCAGGCGGGGCCGCGACTGGATCCAGGAGCCCAGCGCCCAGGTGACGCCGCCCGCCGCGAGGGAGAACCCGGCGAGGGTCGGGCTGAGGCCGCGCTGGGTGACCAGCATCAGCGGGACGAAGGACTCGGCGGCGATGAAGGACCCGGCGGCGACGCCGCGCAGCAGCACCACCGAGGGCAGGCCGCGCGCCGCCCGCCAGGTGCCGCGCGGGAGCAGTCCCCGCACGGCGGGCACCAGCAGCGCCAGGCCCGCCGCGCCGGGCAGCAGGGAGATCCAGCGCAGGTCCTGCGCGGCGTACTGGAGCAGCCCGGCACCGAAGGAGATCGCGAGGGCGAGGCGGATGCGGCGTCCGCCGGAGGGGGCCGGTGCGTCCGCCTCGCCCGCCGGGCCGGACGCCCGGCGGCGTATCTGCGGGAGGGCGAGGGCGAGGGGGAACGCGACGAGGACCGGGATGCCGAGGAACACCCACCGCCAGCCGATGTGTTCGGTCACCGCTCCGGAGGCGAGCGGGCCGACGATCGACGGCACCACCCAGCTCGCCGCGAACGCGGCCATGATCGCCGGACGCAGACGCTCCGGGTAGGCCCGGCCGACGACGACGTACAGCGCGACGATCACCATCCCGCCGCCGAGGCCCTGCACGGCCCGGCCCAGGATGAACAGCCACATCGTGCCCGCCGTCCCGGACAGCAGCAGCCCCGCGGCGAAGGCGGCGATGCCCGTGGTCACCGGCGCGAGCGGCCCGCGCCGGTCGGACCACTGGCCGGAGAGCACCATCGCGAACAGGCTGGTCGTGAAGAACGCCGAGAACGCGAACGCGTACAGCGACACCCCGTCCAGCTCGCGCGCCGCGACCGGCATCGCCGTGCCCACCGCCGTCGCCTCGAAGGCGATCAGCAGCACCACGGAGACGATGCCGATGCTCAGCGCCCGGTAGGGGCCGCTCAGCACGCCGTCGTCCCGCTCGCCACCGGGGGCGGTGGTCCCTGACGGGGCGGTGGGCCCGGGTGGGGCGTCGGAGGTCTTGACGACAGAGGTGTCGCGCGGGTTCGGGGCGGCCATGGGCGTCAGAGTAAGGGTCACAGGGCGCTTTGACGCCTGTCGGGGGTCGGACCGGCACCGGGACCTTGGTCGTACTCCCCCGGCCGCCCGCCCCGGGCGTTCATGAACGGCGTGTGGCAGTCCCGTTGCACCGCACCGGAATACCTTGAGCGCCGCTCCCGCCCCGCCGTACGGTCGGCGTACCGAGTTCGCGGCGGCGGGGTGGCGAAGACCACACCCCGTCCCCGATCCTGGCCGTGTGCCCGAGTGGCTCAGGGATTCGCCTGCAAAGCGAATTACGCGGGTTCGATTCCCGCCACGGCCTCCCCTGCGGGCGGGGTGCTCTCAGAGCACCCCGCCCGCTTCGTCCTGGAACAGCTCCGTCCAGTAGTGCCAGTCGGCGTCGGCCGTGGCGCCCGTCGGGTCGACGGAGGACAGGACCTGAATCATCGTCATGGCCAGCTGGTCGTACGTCTCGCTGGTCAGCGCATGGCCCGACTCCTCGTCGATGGCGTGCTCGCGGTGCAGCAGCCAGAGGGTGAAGGCGAGGGTCGAGATGTCCGTGTTCAGCGGGTACAGGACGGATTCCGGCTCGCTCCAGTTCAGGACCGCGCCGGTGGCGCCGTCGACGACCAGGCTGTTGTCCTCGACCAGATGCCCGAGGCGGACGAGCCGGTCGGCGTGGGCGGGGAGGCGGCCGGCCGGGACCGCGCCGGGGCCGCCGCGGTCGTCGCCGCGGTCCTCGTCGTGGTACTCGGCGAGGGTCCGCAGCGGCAGGTCGGTGTCCAGCTGGAACAGGAAGCCGTCCTCGGGCAGCCCCGTCTCGCGCAGGAAGCGGCGGGTCGGCTCGTGCGTCAGCGTCGCGGGGAAGTCGAGCTCCTCGAAACGGACCACGCCCCGCCGGCCGAACTCCTGGTCGAGCAGGCGGACCGGGAGGTCCAGGGCGAGCCCCGAGGCCGTGCCCGGACCGGCCACCAGGGCCAGCGGGCGGATCAGCGCGGCCATCCGCCACAGCGGTGCCGGCTCGCCGTCCGCCCCCTCCTCGAACACCGCGAGCAGCTGCCGGGAGGCCTCCGCCACCGCCTTCGTGCCCCAGCGGCCCGCGTAGGCGGCGAACTGGCCTCGCAGCCCGGCCAGTTCGTCCGTCGCGGCGGCGAACCGCACCAGGGTCGGCAGCGACGGGGCGAGCGGGCGACGGTCCATCAGGTCGGGCCGGTCGTGGAAGAAGTACGTCGTCGACACCTCGCCGGTGGCGCCGTCGAGCAGGACCGACTCCGTCTCCAGGCCGGCGGGGCCGAGCAGTCCGCCGATGACCAACTGGTCCCGCAGCTCCGCGGAGAGCTCCTCGCCCGGGTCACCGGTCGAGCCGGCGACCGTGCGCAGGCCCTCGCCCCGCAGCTGCGCGAAGCTGAACAGGCCGCTGTCGCAGGGCAGTCCGGGACCGGTCAGCCAGCGGCGCGTGGACGCGTGCGTGATGAACGGATCGAGGTCGTCCTCCGCCAGGATGATCGCCGCCGCGGTACCCGTGGCGTTCATGGCATCCGTGGCAGCGGTGTCGGTCGTGCTCATGGCTCCCCCGTGCATACGTGTGCTCAGTCCCGTGTCCCGTGCTTCGCCGCTCCGGACCGCGTCGCCCCGCCCGGACAGGACGGACCCCGGCCCTCCGAACCCGGCAGCCGTCCCCACCGCTCGGAACACTACGTGCCACCACTGACAACGCCCCGGATCAGGAACGGGCGGGCGACCGGCCGGGACACGGATACGGACGCCCCACCCCACAAGACGCCCGAACACCCCCTGTGCGTTGCCTTCGCACGGGAATCAACATGAACGTTCTCGGCCGCCCGGCCCCGACGGCCGGCATCCGCCGACCGACACATGCCGGTCGGCGGATGCCGGTCGGCGGATGCCGGTCGGCGGAGGTCAGTCGGTGGACCTGACCAGCCGGTCGCGGCCGCTGGTCACCACCGCGGCCTGCGGGCGGATCGGCAGGCGGTTGACCGGACGGCCGGTCGCCGCGCGAACGGCGGCGGCGATGGCCGCCGGCGAGGTCACCACCGGCACCGCGCTGACCGACTTCGCGCCGAACGGCGCGACCACGTCCCGCTCCTCGACCAGCTTCACGATCTCGATGTCGGGCGCGTCCAGAGCGGTCGGCAGGGCGTAGCCGGTGAGGTCGGGGTGCCGGACCAGACCGCGCGGCGTGCGCAGGTTCTCGGTGAGCGCGGCGCCCACGCCCTGGGTCACGCCCGCCTCGATCCGGGCGGCCAGCTGGGCCGGGTTCAGCACCCGCCCCACGTCCTGGGCGACGGCCAGTTCCACGACCCGTACGGAGCCGATCTCGATGTCGACGTCGACCACCGCGCGGATCGCGCAGAAGGACATTCCGACGTAGGCGTCGCCCTGGCCCGACGCGTCCAGGGGCTCCGTGGGATGCGGCCGGCACTGGGCGGTGGCCCACAGCTCCTTGCCCTCCAGGGCCTCGGCCACGGGGGTCGACAGCACGCCGTCGTACGAGGTGATCCGGCCGTCGGTGATCTGGAGCAGTTCGGCGGACATGCCGAACTTGTGGGCCAGGGGCTGGAGGAGCTGGGTGCGGACCATCTTCGCCGCGCGTTCCACCGCGCCGCCCGACACCCAGGTGTGCCGGCCACGGCTGCCCGCGCCCGCGGCGGGCTGGTCGGTGTCCACGGGGGCCACGCGCACCTCGTCGACGCCGAGGATCTCCTGGACGATCTGCCGGGCCAGCGTGGTGAAGCCCTGGCCGGTCTCGACGGCCGCGCACAGCACCGTCGCCACCCCGTCCTGGACCTTCACGGTGGCCGTGGACACCTCGTCCGCGCCCTCGCCGCCGAGCATGTGCACCATGCCGAGGCCGTAGCCCACCCCGCGGCGGACCGCGCCCGGTTCGCCCGCGCCCTCGGGGCCGCCGGGCAGCAGCCACTCGTCCTCGGGGGTGTCCTTGGGCAGCGGCGGCAGCGGGTGGTCCCGCACCGCCTCCAGGAGTTCGGCGACCGGGGCCGGGCAGGTCACGGTCTGGCCGGTGGGCAGGACGTCGCCGGTCGCCATGACGTTGCGCATGCGCAGTTCGGCCGGGTCGAGGCCGAGCTTCTTGGCGAGCTTGTCCATCTGCGCCTCGTAGGCGGCGCACACCTGCAGGGCGCCCTCGCCGCGCACATGGCCGGAGGGCGGGTTGTTGGTGCGGACCGCCCAGCCCTCGATGAAGGCGTTCGGGACGACGTAGGGGCCGCAGGCGAAGGCGACGGCGGCGGCCAGCGCGTCCGACGACGTGTCGGCGTAGGCGCCCGCGTCGAGCAGGATCTGCGCCTCGACCTTCACCAGCCTGCCCTCGGCGTCGGCGTGGTGGCGGTAGCGCAGCAGGGTGGGGTGCCGGTGGGCGTGGCCGAGGAAGGACTCCTCGCGCGTGGCGGTGAGTTTGACCGGGCAGCCGGTCTTCAGCGCCAGCAGGCCGAGCGGCAGCTGGAAGCTCTGGTCCTCGCGGTCGGCGGTCGCGCCGGGCACCCCGGTGACGACGATCTTCACCCGGTCGGGATCCAGGCCGAACGCGGCGGCGGCCGCGTCCCGGTCGCCGTGCGGGTCGGTGGAGGCCAGGTACAGCTCGACCCCGCCGTCCGGACGGGGAACGGCGAGTCCGGCCTCGGCGCCGATGGGGGCGGGGTCCTGGCGGCCGATGCGGTACAGGCCGTCGACGACGAGGTCACCGGCCGCGTCCGGGTCGCCGTGCCGCAGCGGGATGTGCCGGATCAGGTTGCCGTCGGGGTGCAGCGGCTCGGCCTCGAAGGCCTGCTCGGGGTCGATCACCGGGTCGAGCACCTCGTACTCGACGATGACGGCGGCGGCGGCCATCCGCGCGGTGTCCGGGTGGTCGGCGGCGACGGCCGCGATGGCCTCGCCGTGGTGGCGTACGACGTCGGAGGCGAAGACCGGCCGGTCGGACCGGCCGCGCTCGTACACCGGGGTGCCGGGGACGTCCTCGTGGGTGACGACGGCGTGCACGCCGGGCATCTCGCGCGCGTGGGTGGTGTCGATGGACGCGATCCGCGCGTGCGGGTGCGGGGAGCGCAGCACGGCCGCCCACAGCAGGCCCTCGGCCCACAGGTCGGCGGCGTACGGGAAGGTGCCCTCGGTCTTGGCGCGGGTGTCGGCGGCCGGCAGGGAGACACCGAGTCCGCGCGGGGGCGGCTCCGTTCCGGTGGTGTCCTCCGTGGCCTGTGCGGTCTGCACGGTGGTGGCCTCGTTGCTCATGCCTGGCCTCCGTCCCGGCCGTAGGGCCGGTCATGCGGTCCGGGGTCCGGGAAGGCGGCGTGGCCGACGCCGCCGGCGCCCGGTCCCGCCTGGTGCGGGATGCGGAACTCGCCCGTCTCGCCGCCGGAGCCACGGCCCGTGCCCCGGTTCTCGTCCTGGTCGGCCTGGCCGGCCTCGGCGAGGGTCTCGCGTTCGGCGACGACCTCCTGGACGGCCTCCACCACGCCCCGGTAGCCGGAGCAGCGGCACAGGTTGCCGCACAGGGCCTGACGGGTCTCCAGCCGGGTGGGCGCCGGGTTGCCCTCCAGCAGGTCGTGCACGGTCATCGCCATGCCCGGTACGCAGAAGCCGCACTGCACCGCGCCGCACCGGGCGAGCGCGCGCTGCACGTCCGACGGCCGGCCGTCCTTGGCGAGGCCCTCGACGGTGCGGACCTCGCTGCCGGCCGCGGTGACGGCCGGGACCAGGCAGGACGCGACGAGCCGGCCGTCGACCTGCACGTTGCAGGCCCCGCACTCGCCCTGTGAGCAGCCGTCCTTGGCGCCGGCGAGGCCGAGGCGCTCGCGCAGCACGTAGAGCAGCGACTCGCCGATCCAGGCGTCGGTGACGGGCCGGTCGGTGCCGTTGACGCGCAGCACGTAGGAGGCGAGGGGGTGGTCCTCGTGCGCGGCACCGGACAGCGGGGCGTGCCCGGGTGACGTGCCGTCGGGTGCGTCCGGACCGGTGCCGACCTCGGTGCCGGTTTCAGGGCCGGCGGCGGATGCGGGGCCGGTGCCTGCGGGGTCCGGTCCCGCGTCCCCGGCCGGGGACGTCCCGGCGTGGTCCCTCGCGCCCTCCGGGGCCGCTATGTCTTCCGGTGCCGCCGGGCCCTCCTGGGCGCCGTGCGGTCCCTGGGGCCTCTGGGAGCCCCTGGCGGCCTCGGCGGCCCCCGGAGCCTCCCCGGGCCCGCCGACGGGTCCCGCGGCGCCCTCCGGGCCCGGCTGCGGGTGCTCGCGGAGCTCCGGGGCGGACGGGCCGCCGGCCGCCTCCGGGCGGGCCTCGGTGCCGGACCGCCAGTGGGGCTCGACGAGGGCCGGCTGCGGCACTCCGCTCGACAGGGGCGGTGAGTCGTGGCCGGGGGCGGGCCGTGCGTCGGGCCGCTCCCGGACGGGTTCGGCGGTGCCCGCCCGGCCGTGGTCCGCGCGCCAGTCGGGTTCCGGACCGCCCTGCTCCCGGCCGGGAGCGGTGTCGGGGTGACCCGGGTCCACGCCCGGCACGCCCGGTCCCCACGGCTGCCCGATGGCCTGCGTGGCCCAGGGCGCGGAGGCGCCGCCCGGGAGGGTGGGGGGCGGGGTGACCGGCGGGGTGGCTCCCCACTGCTCGGCCAGCGCGGAGGTGGTGAACTCGCCGGACTCGTCCGGGAGGTCGCCGTCCGCGACGGGGATCGACCACTGGCCGGTCACGTCGGAACCCGGTGCCGGGTCGCCTGCGCCGGGTGTGTCCTCGAAGTGCCACTGCCCGGAGGCCCCGGGGTCGTACGTGAACCGGTCCTGGCCGCCGTGCTGCTGCGCCGCGTGCGCCCCGGGGTCCTCCCCGGGGCGGCCCGCCTGCGGGTCGTGCCACTGGACGCCGTCGACGGGGGCGCCCGGCGCTCCGGTGCCCGGCACCGCCCAGCTGCCGGTGGCCGCGGGGTCGGTGCCCGCCGTGGTGGCGGGGGTGACCGTGATGGGCGGCGGCACATAGCCGTGGCCGGGCGCGGCCAGCGGGCTCTCCATCGAGTCCAGCAGGGCGTCGATGCCCCCCTCGGGGAGCTTCACGAAGGCCGTGGCGCCGTCGTCGTAGTCCCCCTGGGGCAGCGGGTCCCAGCGGCTGCCGCCGTGCCGGGACGTGCCCTCTCCGTGCTGGTCGTCGGTCACGACAGCGCCCTCCCCAGTGCTCGTCGGGCCAGTGCGGCGACGGTGCGCCGCAGGTGCAGTACCGCGGGCGGCAGCGACGGGACGGAGCCGTCCTCGTCGGGGACCGGATCGGGGATGCAGGCCGCGGCGACGTACTCCCCGAACGCGTTCAGCGCCTCCGGCACGAGCGCGCGGTTGTTGTCCCAGTCGATGAGCTGGGCGACCCACTGCTCGGCCTCCAGGGGCCGCAGCGCCATCGGTGCTATGGCTCCCACCGCGCAGCGGACACCGCGCCGGCCGGGGTCGAGCACCAGGGCGACGGAGGCGACCGCGCGGCCGGGGCCGGTGCGGCCGGTGGCCTTCAGGAAGACCTGCGGGGCGTGCAGCAGCGGCACGCGCACGTAGCCGATGAGTTCACCGGCCCGCAGCATGTCCATCCCGGCCAGCAGGTGCGACACCGGGATCTCCCGGCGGGTCCCGCCCTGGCCCGCGATGATCAGCGTCGCCTCGAGCGCGGCCAGCACGGGCAGCGAGTCGCCGGTCGGGGCTGCGGAGGCGATGTTGCCGCCCAGGGTGCCCGCGTTGCGGATGTGCGGCGGTCCGGCGGCACGCGCGGAGGCGGCGAGCGCCGGAATGAGGGCGGCGAAGTCGGGGCGGCCCATGCGCGCGTGGGTGAGACCGGCGCCGAGCAGCGCGTGGCCGTCCTGGTACTGCCAGCCGCGGATCTCGCTGATCCTGCCGAGGCCGACCAGCGCCGTCGGCCTGAGCTGCCCGGAGTTGACGGCGGCCATCAGATCGGTGCCGCCCGCGACGGGCACGGCGGCGGGCATGGCGGTCAGCGCCGCCACCGCCTCGTCCAGCGTCGTGGGCAGCGTCACGGCCTGCGCCGCCTGCGGTGCGTGCGTGCTCAAAACCGGCTGCCCCTTCCCGCGGCCCCACCTGGTCCCACCTGTTGCAGCCGTACGGTACGACCTGACAGGGCGGACGTGGCAACTCTGGCACATCTTCGCGAGCACCGAAGACAGGGGTCCGCTAGGAGGCGTTCACCCACCTCACAGACCACTTGACCCGTTTTCGCACCTCATCGCCCGTGTGATCGAATTGGCACGGTTCGGTGATTCCTGCGAATTTTTCGCGTGACCTGTCCGGGACGGGGCGGACTTCCGCGCGTGACCGGTTCCGGAGGCGGCACCCGCCACCGGCCCGGCACGCGCCACCGGTTCGGGGGTGCCACCGGCGCGGAGGGGTTACCGGCCTGGAGGAGGCGCCATGGGCGCGGGCATCTACCGGCTCGGGGGTGTGCCGTCGATGGGGCGGCCCAGCACACCGGGGCGCCGCTGCCAGGGCAGAGGTCCGGTGGGCGGGCGGTAGGCGACGCCGAGGGCGTCGAGCCGCCGGTAGTGGGCGGCCATCCGGCGCTCGAAGCCCGTGAAGTCCCGTTCCGCGGGGGCGGGCAGCGTGCTCCAGGCGACCTCGGCGAGGGCGGCGAGCCGGGGAAAGACCTGGTAGTCCACCCTCGCCTGGTTCTCCGTCACCTCGGACCAGGCGTTGGCCTGGGTGCCGAGCACCCGCCCGGCCTCCTCGGGCGTCAGCTCCGCCGGCACGGGCTCGAACCGGTAGACGTCCTCCAGGGTGCGCACGTACCCGATCGGCACCGGCTCCTCGGGGCCCGCGTCCTGACGGTGGTCCAGGTACACGTGCTGTTCGGGGCACATGACCACGTCGTGCCCCGCGCGGGCGGCGGCGACCCCGCCGGCGTAGCCGCGCCAGGAGGACACGGCGGCGCCCGGGGCCAGGCCGCCCTGGAGGATCTCGTCCCAGCCGATCAGCCGGCGGCCCCGCTCGGCGAGCCAGCCGGCGAAGTGCCCGATGAACCAGGACTGGAGGGCGTCCTCGTCGGCCAGTCCGAGATCGGCGATCCGTTTCTGCGCGACGTCCGACGCGCGCCACTGGTCCTTCGGGCATTCGTCGCCGCCGATGTGGACGAACGACGAATATGCCGGGGCGCCCGTGGCGTCGGCGGGAAAAAGTTCCAGGACTTCCTCGAGCACTCCTTCGTAGAAGCGCAGGGTGGTGTCGGTGGGGGCGAGTACGTTCGGATTGATCCCCCAGGTGTCCCAGACGGTCAGCGAGGAGGTGTCGACGACATCGGTGTTGCCGAGTTCCGGATACGCGGCGATGGCGGCCTGCGAGTGGCCGGGCACGTCGATTTCGGGGACGACGGAGATATGCCGTTCGGCCGCGTAGGCGACGATCTCCCGGATGTCGTCCTGGGTGTAGTGGCCGCCGTGCGGTGTGTCGTTCCACAGGGGCGAGGCGCGGTGGCCGAGTTTCGTCCGGGCGCGCCAGGAGCCGACCTCCGTCAGCCGCGGGTACCGCTCGATCTCGATGCGCCAGCCCTGGTCGTCCGTCAGGTGGAAGTGCAGGACATTGAGTTTGTGCGCGGCCATCAGATCGAGATAGCGCAGCACGCCTTCCTTGGGCAGGAAGTGCCGGGCGACGTCGAGCATGAGGCCGCGCCAGCGGAAGCGGGGGGCGTCCTCGATCGTGACGTGCGGCACGGTCCAGGTCCGGTCGCGGCCGAGCGGAGCCCTGCGGTACGCGTCGGGGCCGAGGAGCTGCCGCAGTGTCTGGGCACCCCAAAGGACACCGGCCGCGCTGCCCCCCTCGATCAGGACGCCGTTCCGGTCGCTGACGAGGCGGTACTCCTCGGGGCCCAGTCCGGGGTCGAGCCGGAGCCCGATACCGTCGCCGTCGGCGTCGGCGGGCTCCCGTCCCTCGCGCAGCGGCAGGCCGGTGGCCTGCCGGAGCACGGTGCGCAGCCAGTGACCGACGCCCTCCGTCGCGGGGCCGGCGCAGAGCCGGGAGTGTGCCGTCAGCCGCATCTCGCCGGAACCGGCGACGACATTGCGGGGTGCGGGAATCAGTTCCGTCGGTGATGTCACGTCAGTCCTCAATCCTTTACCGCGCCGCCCAGTCCGGAGACCAGGCGCCGCTGTACGAGTACGAAGAAGACCAGCACCGGAATCGTCATCACCGTGGAGGCCGCCATCACGCCGCCCCAGTCGGGATCGTCCGGCTTGTAGAAGACCAGCAGGGCCATCGGCAGCGTCGACTGCGAGATGTCGCTGATGATGAAGGACTTGGCGAACAGGAAGTCGTTCCAGGTGGAGATGAAGGAAAATACGCTGGTGGCCACCAGCCCCGGCAGAACGAGCGGAAAAAGGATCTGCCACAGGAACCGCGCGCGGCTCGCGCCGTCGATGTAGGCGGCCTCCTCCAGCGCCTCGGGAACGGCTTTCACGAACCCCCGCAGCATCCAGATCGCGAACGGCAGCGAGAACGCGATGTGCGGCAGGATCAGCGACCACAGCGTGTTCAGCCGGCCCGCGTCCCGCATGAGGAAGAACAGTGGGATCGTCAGCGCCTCCACGGGCACCATCTGGGCCACCAGAAACATGATCAGCAGGGTGGTCCGCATGCGGAACCGGAATCGCGTCACGGCGGTGGCCGCGAGAAAGGCGATCAGCGCGGAGGCGAGCACCACGGCGACCGCGACGACCACGCTGTTGAGGAAGTACCGGCCGAATTCCCCTTGTCCGAACACCCGTCGGAAGGAATCCAGGGTGGGGGCCAGGGTCCACGGCCGGGGCCGGTCCGACTCGATCTCGCCGGCCGGTTTGAAGGCGCTCAGCACCATCCAGTACAGCGGGAAGGCCACCACCGCCGCGACCGCCAGCGCGGTCGCCTCGGCGGCGAGCCGCCACGGACGCCGTACGAACCTGCGCACAGGATTCACCCGGCGCACCCCGTCCCGGCTCACGAGAGTCACAGTTCCTCCCCTTGGCGGCGCAGCAGCCGCAGGTACACCAGCGTGACGGCGAGCAGGATCAGCAGCATCACCACGCCGATCGCGGCGCCGAGGCCGTACTGCGAGGACGCGAACGCCTTCTGGTACGCGTAGACGTTGAGGACCAGGTTCTGGCCGGCGATGCCGCCCCCGCCCGTCATGACGTAGATCTGGGTGAAGACCTTGAAGTCCCAGATCACCGACTGGATGGTGACGACGACCAGGATCGGCCGGAGCATCGGGGCGAGCACGGAGCGCCAGACGCGCCACTGCGAGGCGCCGTCCAGGGCGGCGGCCTCCAGCACCTCGGTGGGCACGGCCCGGATGCCGGCGTAGACGGTGACCATCACGAACGGGAAGGAGCACCAGACGACTTCGAGCAGGACGAGGAGGAAGGCGCTGTACCTCCCGTACGTCCATGAGTGGTCGCCGAGGCCCAGGACCCGGTTCACCGGGCCGAAGTCGGCGTTGAAGAGGAGCAGCCACACCGTGGAGCCGGTGACGGCCGGGGTCGCCCAGGCGCCGAGCGCGGCCAGCATCAGCGCGAGCCGGGGCACGGCACGCACCCGGGTGAGCAGCACGGCGAGCGCGCAGCCCACGGCCAGGGTGGAGACCACGCAGGCCGCCGCGAACAGGACGGTGGTGAGCAGCACCTGCCAGAACTGCTCGTCGGCGAAGAGTTCGGTGTAGTTGCCCAGGCCCCGGAAGGTGGTCGGTTCGCCGCCGCTGACCTGTGCCTGGGTGTAGTGGAAGAGCGAGATCAGGCCGAGCTGGTGGACGGGGTAGGCGAGCAGTCCGCCGAGGACTACGAGGGCGGGGGCCAGATACAGCCAGGGGGTGAGGCCGGCCCTGCGGGACCGGCCCCGTGGGCCCCGTGGCGTGCGGGGCGGGGTGGCCGTGCGGGGCGCGGGGCGCTTCCGCACGGCCACCGTGTCCTGTGCGGCCACGGGGTCAGCCCACCGAGCCGAACGCCTCGTTCATCTTCTTCTCGGCGTCCCTGGCGGCAGCGCCCACGTCCTTCTTGCCGCTGACGACCTCCTGGAACATGGTCGGCAGCACCAGTGAGGCGTCGATCTGCGCCCAGGCGGGCGAGGCCGGCACGAACTTGGTGTCGGCGGCGAGGGTCTCGACGAACGGCTTCAGGAACGGTTCCTTGGCGGCCACCTGCTGCCGCACGTCCGAGAAGGTCGGCAGGAAGCCCATCGCGTCGAACAGCTCGCCCTGCGCCTTCTTCGAGGCGAGCCGCTGCATCAGGTCGACGGCGAGGGTGCGGTGCGAGGTCGACTTCAGGACACCGAGGTTGTTCCCGCCCGCGAAGGCGGGAGCGATGGACCCGGACTTCACGCCCGGCAGCGGCACGACGGCGTATTTGCCCTTCACCGTCCCGGCCTCGATCGCCGCGTGGCTGAAGTCGCCGCCGATCGCCATGGCGGCCTTGCCCGAGGCGAAGGCGGTCACCGTGTCGTTGCCGCCCATGCCGGCGCACTTGGCGGCCGGGCAGTTGTCGTCGCCGAAGAGGGAGGTGTACGCCTCGATGCCCTTGCGGGCGGCGGGGGTGTCGATCGCGGAGGCGTACGAGCCGCCCTTTCCGGTGGCGAGTTCACCGCCGTGGGCCCAGAGGAACGGCATCGCGCCGTAGGTGTAGGCGCCGCCGACGGCGATGCCGTACAGGTCCGGCTTCGCGGCGCGGATCTCCCGCGCGGTGGAGATCAGTCCGGCCTGCGAGGTGGGGGGTTCGAGCCCGAGTTCGTCGAAGACGTCCGTGCGGTAGTAGAGGGCGCGGACGCCCACGAAGTACGGCGTCCCGTAGACCTTGCCGTCGACGGTGACCGACTGCCGGGCGGTCGGGTCGGTGTCCTTGGCCTCGTCCCAGTCGCCGAACTCCTCGGTGACGTCGGCGAGTCCGCCGTCCTTCACGTAGCCGGCGGTGTCCGTGTTGCCGTACTCGACGAGGTCGGGCGCGGACTTCGGGTCGTTGAAGGCGGCCTTGATGCGCTCGGCGCGGGTCTCGACCGGGATGTACTCGACGGTGACCTCGGTGCCGGCGTGCGCCTTCTCGAATCCGGCGACGACGGACTCGACGACCTTTTCCTTGGGTGCGTTGTTCACCTCCCGGAAGAGCCAGACGCGTAAGGTTCCGGTCTTCTCGTCCTTGCCGGAGGAGGAGTCCCCGGAGGTCTGGGGCGCGCAGGCGGCGGTGGCGATGACGGCCGCGAGGGCGACCAGACGGACGGACAGCTTCATGGACTGCTTCCTCCGGTGAAGCGTTGCAACATGCGCAACGCTGGTTTCGCTGTGCACAACAACACCGGAGGCTAGGGACTAGGCCGACGAGCCCACAAGAGGTCTCCACCACTCTGTGACCGGCTGACGCGTTCCGCGCGACGCGCGGGCATCACAAAGGCCCCCAGGGCGCGCAAAACACGCCCGGGGGCCCGAGGGCGGGGCGGGCGCGACTACTTGTCGCCCTTGCCGCCCTTGCCCTTGTCGTCGTCGCCGCCGCTCATGGACTCGTAGATCTCCTTGCACATGGGGCAGACGGGGTACTTCTTCGGGTCCCGGCCCGGCACCCACACCTTGCCGCACAGCGCCACGACGGGCGTGCCGTCGAGAGCGCTCGCCATGATCTTGTCCTTCTGGACGTAGTGGGCGTAGCGCTCGTGGTCGCCGTCGCCGTGGGAGGTCTGCGGCGTCGGCTCTACGAGGGTCCCCGTACCAGTCCCGCGCTCGGGCTCAAGAGTGCTCATGAAACAAAGGGTACTGAAGCTCACACGCATCAGTTGAGCGAAGGGTCGTCCGGATAGGTCGCCACCATCGCCAGCTCGCCGCGCTGGCGGCGCAGCACCTCGCGCCAGAGCCGCTCCGGCACCGGGTACGAGATGTCGCCGGGCTCCGACTCCACGACGTACCAGGCGCCTTCCAGCAGCTCGTCCTCCAGCTGGCCGGGGCCCCAGCCCGCGTATCCGGCGAAGATGCGCAGCGAGCCGAGAGCGGCCGCGAGCAGCTCCGGCGGCGCCTCCAGGTCGACCAGTCCGATCGCCCCGTAGACGCGGCGCCAGCCCAGCGGGGCGGCCCCGCCACCCGTCCCGCCGGGGACGACGGCGACGCCGAGGGCCGAGTCCAGCGACACCGGGCCGCCCTGGAAGACGACCCCGGGTTCGCCGGCCAGGTCGGCCCAGCCCTCCAGGATGTCCCCCACGTCCACCGGGGTCGGGCGGTTGAGCACGACACCGAGGGAACCCTCCTCGTCGTGGTCGAGGAGGAGGACGACCGCACGGTCGAAGTTCGGGTCCGCCAGGGCGGGCGTGGCCACGAGCAGCCGCCCTGTGAGCGAGGACACCTCGGTCATGCCAGACATGATCCCGCATCTTCCCTTTCCGTGGGAGGCAATTGGGGTACGGGGGTGAACATGGCCGGCCGGCCCGCGAGCGGCCTGGTGAGGCGCCGGTCACGGCGGGCCGGAGCGGGCCTCGGGCGCCCTGCGGGCGTACGGAAGCACCTCCGGCACACGGTGACGGCGGTGACCCAAAGTGGCCGGAGGGAAACTGCTCGTGTCGTGGTGGACATGAGGACGGGACCGGCCGTGCACGGGCTGGTGGAACCGGTGTGGGGGGCGACTACCCTTGCCCTTCTGGCCCCTGCCCCCCTCCACGGAACGCGAGATCCATGACCGTCAACGGCGCTGAAGACGTCCTGCTTGTCCACGGCGGAACCCCGCTGGAGGGCGAGATCCGTGTCCGCGGTGCGAAGAACCTCGTACCGAAGGCCATGGTCGCCGCCCTGCTGGGCAGCGAGCCGAGCCGGCTGGGCAACGTTCCGGACATCCGTGACGTGCGGGTCGTACGAGGACTGCTCCAGCTGCACGGGGTGACGGTCCGTCCCGGCGACGAGCCCGGTGAACTGGTGCTCGACCCCACGCGGGTGGAGAGCGCCAACGTCGCCGACATCGATGCCCACGCGGGTTCGTCCCGCATCCCGATCCTGTTCTGCGGCCCGCTGCTGCATCGGCTCGGGCACGCCTTCATCCCGGGTCTGGGCGGCTGCGACATCGGCGGCCGGCCGATCGACTTCCACTTCGACGTGCTGCGCCAGTTCGGCGCGACGATCGAGAAGCGGGCGGACGGCCAGTACCTGGAGGCCCCGCAGCGGCTGCGCGGCACGAAGATCGAGCTGCCGTACCCGTCCGTCGGCACGACGGAGCAGGTGCTGCTGACGGCGGTCCTCGCGGAGGGCGTCACCGAGCTGTCCAACGCGGCGGTGGAGCCGGAGATCGAGGACCTGATCTGCGTCCTGCAGAAAATGGGCGCGATCATCGCGATGGACACCGACCGGACCATCCGCATCACCGGTGTGGACAAGCTCGGCGGCTACAACCACCGCGCCCTCCCCGACCGCCTGGAGGCGGCCTCCTGGGCGTCCGCGGCGCTGGCCACCGAGGGCAACATCTACGTCCGCGGCGCCCAGCAGCGCTCGATGATGACGTTCCTGAACACCTACCGGAAGGTGGGCGGCGCCTTCGAGATCGACGACGAGGGCATCCGGTTCTGGCACCCGGGCGGCCAGCTCAAGTCGATCGCCCTGGAGACGGACGTCCACCCGGGCTTCCAGACCGACTGGCAGCAGCCGCTGGTGGTCGCCCTGACCCAGGCGACGGGGCTGTCGATCGTCCACGAGACGGTCTACGAGTCCCGGCTCGGCTTCACCTCGGCGCTCAACCAGATGGGTGCGCACATCCAGCTCTACCGCGAGTGCCTGGGCGGCTCCCACTGCCGTTTCGGCCAGCGCAATTTCCTCCATTCGGCCGTCGTCTCGGGCCCGACCCGGCTCCAGGGCGCCGACCTGGTCATCCCCGACCTGCGCGGCGGCTTCTCCTACCTGATCGCCGCCCTCGCGGCCCAGGGCACGTCCCGCGTCCACGGCATCGGCCTGATCAACCGCGGCTACGAGAACTTCATGGACAAGCTGGTGGAGCTGGGGGCGAAGGTCGAGCTTCCCGGCAAGGCGCTGGGCTGACGGACGGGACCTGACGACCGCGACACCGGCGGCCCCCGCCCCCGGCCGGGGGTCCGGGGGCCGTCCCCCGGGCGGACACGGCATGGACAAGCTGGTGGAGCCGGGGGCGAAGACCGGGCTTCCCGGCAAGGCGCTCGGCTGACCGAAAAAAGCCTCGCCAAAGGGGCGGCCACCCGATCGGTGGCCGCCCCTTTGGCGTCACTATGCGTCGTACGCCGTCCCGGGACGTACGAACAGCAGGATTACTTGCCCTTGGCGGCTTCCTTGAGCTTCGAGCCCGCGGAGACCTTCACGCTGTAGCCGGCCGGGATCTGGATCGGCTCACCGGTCTGCGGGTTGCGCGCGGTGCGAGCTGCACGGTGCGTGCGCTCGAAGGTCAGGAAACCGGGGATGGTGACCTTCTCGTCCCCCTTGGAGACGATGTCGCCGACGATGTCGGCGAACGCGGCCAGCACGGCGTCGGCGTCCTTGCGGGTCACCTCGGCGCGGTCGGCCAGCGCGGCCACCAGCTCACTGCGGTTCATGTTGTTACTCCCGTGTTCTTCTTGCCGTTGAGGCGTGCCACGCGGCGGGGCCGCACTTGGGGCACGACCAAGCCGATGCTGCCAGGGTCCTCGGTGAGTCCCCCGGACCCGGGTACTTATTCGGGCCCGTACACCCCTGGAGGTGCTGCTCCCTGAACGTGGTCCCGGTGGAGCATCCTGCCTCTACCTGCGGCGGTAAAGCCAATCCGGCACCCGCAGAAGCCGCGATACCACCCCTGGAGTCACCCGTGGGAGTCACCCGGGGGGCTCCCACGGCCCGACCGACGGTGACGCTGCGTCCGCTGCCGGCAGCGGACCGCGGACACCGGAGGTCCGAGTCACGGCCGCCACCCTAAAGGGCGGCCGTATGTCACGGGTTCCACGACGCGCCGACCGCACACCTACCGTGGTGATGGTCACAGCCGCGACGCCCCCGGAATTTCCCGCTAGACGGCCGCGGCCGGGGTCTCCGTGCTCTTCGCGGCTTCCCGCACGGCACCGGCGACCGCGCCCGCGACCTTGTCGTTGAACACGCTCGGGATGATGTAGTTCGGGTTCAGCTCGTCCTCGGTGACCACGTCGGCCAGGGCCTGCGCGGCGGCGAGCATCATCCCGGTGTCGACGGCACGGGACTGGGCGTCCAGCAGGCCGCGGAACACGCCCGGGAACACCAGCACGTTGTTGATCTGGTTCGGGAAGTCGGAGCGGCCGGTGGCCACCACGGCCGCGGTCTGGCGGGCGACGCCCGGGTCCACCTCGGGGTCGGGGTTCGCGAGCGCGAAGACGATCGCGTCGTCGGCCATCGCGGCGATGTCGTCGCCGTCGAGGACGTTCGGGGCGGAGACGCCGATGAAGACGTCCGCGCCGCGCACGGCCTCCTTCAGCGTGCCGGTCAGGTTCTCCGGGTTGGTGTTGGCGGCGATCCAGGACAGCGGGGAGTCGGAGGGGGTGGCCACCAGGTCCTCGCGGCCCGCGTGCACCACTCCGTGGATGTCGGCCACGACGGCGTTCTTCACCCCGGCCGCGATGAGCAGCTTGAGGATGGCCGTGCCGGCCGCGCCGGCGCCGGACATGACGACCCGGATGTTCTCGATCGTCTTGCCGGTGACCCGCAGCGCGTTGGTCAGGGCCGCGAGGACGACGATCGCGGTGCCGTGCTGGTCGTCGTGGAAGACGGGGATGTCGAGGGCCTCGCGCAGCCGGGCCTCGATCTCGAAGCAGCGCGGGGCGGAGATGTCCTCCAGGTTGATACCGGCGAAGCCCGGGGCGATCGCCTTGACGACCTCGACGATCGCGTCGGTGTCCTGCGTGTCGAGGCAGAGCGGCCAGGCGTCGATTCCGGCGAACCGCTTGAACAGGGCCGCTTTGCCCTCCATCACGGGCAGGGCCGCCTTCGGGCCGATGTTCCCCAGGCCCAGCACGGCGGAGCCGTCCGTCACGACCGCAACGGAGTTGCGCTTGATGGTGAGGCGGCGGGCGTCCTCGGGGTTCTCGGCGATGGCCATGCAGACGCGGGCCACGCCCGGCGTGTAGATCATGGAGAGGTCGTCACGGTTGCGGATGGGGTGCTTGGACGCCATCTCGATCTTGCCGCCGAGGTGCATCAGGAACGTACGGTCCGAGACCTTGCCCAGGCTGACGCCCTCGACCCCGCGGAGCTTCTCCACGATCTCTTCGGCGTGTCCGGTGGAGGTGGCCGCGATGGTGACGTCGATACGGAGCTTCTCGTGGCCGGACGCGGTGACGTCGAGGCCGGTGACCGTGCCGCCGGAGGACTCCACGGCGGTGGTGAGCTGAGAGACGGAGGCTCCGCTCGCCGGCACCTCCAGCCGGATGGTCATCGAGTAGGAGACGCTGGGCGCCGTTGCCATGGCCGACTTCCTCTGCTTTCACCGTGTAGCTGCTTTGTGCCGTCCGATCGTCGCACCTACCGCCGAGTACGCGGTAGCCGCATCCGATTGCGAACGTTTTGGTCACGGCGGAAGCGGGTAACTGCGAAAACTGCCGGAAAGACTGTTCCACCATACGAGAAGTCGTGGGCCGTTCGTAAGTCAACGCGAGAGGCCCACGCCACCCGGAAGTGACGTGGGCCTCTCGGTTGTTCAGTGACACCGACCCGCCATGCTCGCCTCGCGGCAAGTGGTCGCTCGTAGCGACGAAGGTTGGGCCCGGGGGCTTGGATCGGGCCGGTGTCACTTGCCAGGCTAACAAACGGATGCCCCGGGGCCATTCCCGCGGGCGGGTCATGTGGCGATGATCCGCCGGCCGGCCGCGTTCATCAGTCCCGCAGCAGGTCCGGGACGCCGGACGCGTCCGGCTCGTCGCGTTCGGCGGAGACGACGGTGAGCTGCTGGGTGGCGCGGGTCAGGGCGACGTACAGGACGCGCAGGCCGGCCGGGGACTCGTCGGCGATCTCGGCCGGGGAGACCACGATCGTCGCGTCGTACTCCAGACCCTTGGCCTCCAGGCTGCCGAGGGCCACCGCCCTCCCCCAGTCCCGGCTCCGCTCGCCCGGGGGGACCCCCATGCCGAGCCCCTCCAGCCAGCGCCGCGCCTCCTCGCGGCGCTGCATGGCGACGACCACACCGACCGTGCCGTCCACCCGCTCCAGCAGCCGGGCCGTCTCCGTGCGCACGGTCTCGGCGAGCGACGCGCCCGCACCGGCGCCGTTCCCCCGCACCGGCACCTGGCCCTGCCCCCCGCCCGTGGTCACGAAGCGCGGTTCGACGCCGGTCGAGCGCACCGCCCTCGGCGCCACGGAGCCCGGCATGGCCAGCGCGAGCACCTTGGCGGCGAGGTCGGCGATCTCGGCCGGGTTGCGGTAGTTCACGGTGAGCTCGAAACGGCGGCGGGGCCTGCTGCCGAGGGCCTCGTCGCGGGCCTGGGCGGCCTCGTCGGGGTCGGACCAGGACGACTGGGCGGGGTCGCCGACGACCGTCCAGGTGGCGTGCCGGCCGCGCCGGCCGACCATGCGCCACTGCATGGGGGTGAGGTCCTGGGCCTCGTCGACGATGACGTGGGCGTACTCGGTGCGTTCCTGGGCGAGGCGTTCGGCCCGCTCGCGCTGCGACTCCTCGCGCACCGGCATCAGCTCCTCCAGGCCGGTGAGCTGGTCCAGCGGGTCGAGCTCCCGCCTGCGCCGGGGGCGGGCGGGGGCGCCGAGGACGGCCTGGAGTTCGTCGAGCAGCGCGATGTCGTGCACCGACCGGCCGTCCCGCCGCAGCGAGCGGGCGACCTTGCGGACCTCGCCCGGATTGAGGACGCGCCGGGCCCAGCGGCCGAGGCGCCGCTCGTCGGCCATGGCGTCCAGCACCGCGGCCGGGGTCAGCTCGGGCCACCAGGCGTCGAAGAAGGCGAGGAAGTCGTCCTCGGTGGTGATGTCGTCGTCGAAGGAGGAGCGCAGTTCGGCGGCCAGCTCCGGGTCGGTGTGCCGGCCACCCGCGCCGGAGCGCTCCCACAGGGCGTCCAGGAGCAGTTTGCGGGCGCGGGGGCGCAGCAGGTTCACCGGGGCGGTGCCGCCGAGGGCGGCGTGGCGGACGGCCGACAGCTCGTCGGCGTCCAGTTCGAGCCGCCGGCCGAAGGCGACGACGTGCAGCCGGGTCGGCGTTCCGGCGCTCTCCAGGGCGCCGCGCGCGGCCTTCCGGATCACCCTGAGCATGCGGGACGAGCCCTTGGCGCGGGCCACCGCCGGGCTGTCGTACAGGGTGGCCTCGGCGCCGTCGACCAGGGAGCCGATGGCGCGGATGGCGACCTGGCCCTCCTCGCCGAGGGAGGGCAGGACACCCTCGGTGTAGGCGACCAGGAGCGGGGTGGGCGAGACGATCAGGATGCCGCCCGCGTAGCGGCGCCGGTCCTGGTAGAGCAGGTAGGCCGCGCGGTGCAGGGCGACGGCGGTCTTGCCGGTGCCGGGGCCGCCCTCGACGTAGGTCACGGAGGCGGCGGGGGCGCGGATCACCAGGTCCTGCTCGGCCTGGATGGAGGCGACGATGTCCCGCATGCTGTGCGTCCGGGCCTGGCCGAGCGCGGCCATCAGCGCGCCGTCGCCGATGACGGGCAGCTCGCGGCCGTCCAGGGAGGCCGTCAGCTCGGGGCGCATCAGGTCGTCCTCGACGCCGAGGACCCTGCGGCCCTTGGAGCGGATGACCCGGCGGCGCACCACCCGGCCCGGGTCGACCGGGGTGGACCGGTAGAACGGGGCGGCGGCGGGCGCCCGCCAGTCGATGACCAGCGGGGTGTAGTCCTCGTCGAGGACACCGATGCGGCCGATGTGCAGCGTCTCGGCGATGTCGGCGGTGTGGTCGGGGCGGACGGCGCCCTCGGCGGGCTCGACGGCGGTGTAGGCGCCGTCGGGTCCCTTCTTGCCGTCCTTGCCGAGGAGCAGATCGATCCGGCCGAAGAGGAAGTCCTCGAACTCGTTGTTCAGCCGGTTGAGGTGGACGCCGGCCCGGAAGACCTGGGCGTCCCGTTCGGCGAGCGCGCCGGGCGTGCCGACCTGGCCGCGCCGGGCGGCGTCGTGCATGAGGAACTCGGCCTCGTGGATTTTTTCCTCGAGCCGTCGGTACACCCGGTCGAGGTGTTCCTGTTCGCCACTGATCTCCCGGTCGCGAACGGAATCGTGAACCGGATCAACCGCGGTTTCCTGCTGAGCCTGAGCGGCCACCGGGCCCCCTTCTGACGTGCTGGGCAGCCGTCAACCGTACGCGAAGGGGGCCCGTCAGGCTACGCGTCGACTTCCACGAGCTTCTTGCCGTCGAACGTCACGATCTCGTAGCTGTCGATCTCGTCGGGATCGAACGAGGCGCCGCCCTGGACGTGGAGCGGCTGCTTGGCCTTGTCCGTCGTGGCGTCCGGCAGGCCGTAGCCCCACTCCGGGACGGTCCAGGAGGTCGCGGTCTCCCGCTCGCCGTTCTTGCCGATGACGACCAGGGCGCACTTCTGGGAGCCCTTGACGTTGGTGATCTGCGCGGCGAGGCCGGTGCCCCAGTCCTTCTCCTGGAACGCCACGGTCACGGAGACCTTGGTGCCCGGGTCGGTGGCCGTGAGCTTGTCGGGGATCTGGTCGAAGACGTCCTTCGCCGGGTCGGCGGAGAGGATGCGGTTGGTGCCGCCGCCCCCGCTGCCGCTGTCGCCCCCGCCGTTCGCCGCGACGGCGACGAAGGGGCCGCTGACGATCAGGGCGCCCGCGGCGGCGACCATGTAGAAGTTGCGGCGGCGCTTCTTGGCGCGGCGCTCGGCGACCTCGTCGACCAGCTTCTCCACCACGCGCGGCGCCGGCTTGGCCGACAGCGACTCGCCGAGCGACGGTGTGCCGGTGCCGGGCAGGTCCGCGAGGGCGGCCAGCATCGGTTCCATACCGGCGAGTTCGTCGAGCTGCTGGGCGCACCACTCGCAGCCGGCGAGGTGCGACTCGAACGCGGTCGCCTCGGCATCGTCGAGGATGCCGAGAGCATAGGCACCGACGGTCTCATGTTCGTTCGGCACCGGTGATCCCTGCATGGCACCAGACATACCCGTACCGCCCGCTCCGAATCCCCCGTACACGCTCATCACGCCGTCACCCCCCGCTCCTCCAGTGCCAGCTTCATCGAACGCAGGGCGTAGAACACCCTGGAGCGCACCGTGCCGCTGGGTATCCCGAGGGTCTCGGCCGCCTCGTTCACGGTACGTCCCTTGAAGTACGTCTCGACAAGGACCTCCCGGTGGGCAGGGGTCAGGTCGTCGAGTGCGTCCGACAGCGTCATCAGCCACAGCGCCTTGTCGATCTCGTCCTCCGCGGGGATGACCTCCAGCGGCGACGGATCGACCTCCTGCGGCCGGGCCTGCCGGCTGCGGTGGCCGTCGATGACGATGCGCCGGGCGACCGTCACCAGCCAGGGGCGTACCGATCCGGTCGCCCGATTGAGCTGACCGGCGTTCTTCCAGGCACGGATGAGCGTTTCCTGCACGACGTCCTCGGCTCGCTGCCGGTCGCCGGCGACCAGCCGAAGGACGTAGGCGAGCAAAGGCCCTGCGTGCTCTCGATACAGCGCACGCATCAACTCCTCGTCGGGTTCGTTCGACGAGTACGACGAGGACGAAGACATGCGATGTCGGGCCCTCGCTCCACGTTCATTGGCCACGGCCGCATCCTTGCGCACGCCCACCTCCGGTGTCCCGGGGATCCCCCCGTCGGTCGCTCGACATCGGGTACGGACGCGGTGCGTGGGGTGTTCAACGCGGGGTGACAGTTTTCTGAGGGACGCGACGGAGACCGGGACATGGGAGCACATTCCCCCCGCCTCTCCTTCACGTTTCCCCCACAGGGCGAGGGCGGGCCGGGCTGCCCGTGCCGACCGCGAGGCAAACCGGGGGTGAGCGAAGTCACTTCAGCATTTGAGGGGCGGTAAGTAGCAGGAAATGGCGGAAGAGGGGGTGCAAGCCGCATACGCGGCAGTGGAGTTGGAGGGCCCGTGAGGTGAGGCCGGGTCAGGTGCGGGTGAGGGCGGCGGCCCTGCGGCGGTGGCGTGCCACGCGCTCGCGGTTTCCGCAGACCTCGCTGGAGCACCAGCGCCTGCGGCGGCCCCGTGAGGTGTCCAGGTACACGATCGGGCAGTTGTCGCCCTCGCACTGCCGCAGGCACGCGCGCGCGAGCGGGTCGGTGAGCAGGTCCACGGCGTCCCGGGCGATCGCCGCGAGCAGGGCGGCGCAGCCGGGCGGCGCCTCCAGCCGCCGCACCAGTGCCCCGTCGTCCCCGGGGACCGCGCGCGGCGCCGGGGGCGCGGCACGGGCGGTCTCGTTGACGCGGGTGAGCGCGAGGTCGTACGCGGTGCTGCCGGGCGCCGGCCGGACGGGCACCAGACGGGCGAGGTGGCCGCGCAGTTCGCGGAAGGCGACCGGCCAGGTGTCGTCGGCGTGGGTCAGCGGGGTGCCGGCCGGGACGAGTCCGGAGCCGGTGATCCAGGCGCCCAGCACGTCGACGGAGCCGAGCCGTTCCTCGGGATGCGCGGTCGCGAGGAGATCCAGACAGATCCGCCCGGTGTCGAACCGCAGCTCGTGGGGCGCCGTGTCCGTACCCAGTGCCATGTGCCTGTCACCGCCTAGGGTTCACTCCGGTCGCGTGGGGGCCGGGGCGCGATGCGGGTGAGGAATCCGTTCCGGGAATCCGCTCCCTCTACAGTGCCTGCCCGCTCCTCCACCCGGAACCCCTCGGGCACCCGCCCACGTCCCGGAACGGCCCTGGCCCCGGCACAGGGACTTCGTCCCAGGGCCCGACGCGGGTCCCGGCCGAAGCCGCTCCACGTCCCGATCCGAGCCCCGCCCCTGTATGCCCCGCCCGGCCTCGCGCGCGGCGCCGCGCCGGCTGCGCTCAGGCGTCGTCCCCGTACTTCTCGTCCGCCTGCGGATCCAGGGCCAGGCGGTAACCGCGCTTGACGACCGTCTGGATCAGCCTGGGCGCGCCGAGGGCGGCGCGCAGGCGGGCCATCGCGGTCTCCACCGCGTGTTCGTCGCGGCCGGTGCCCGGCAGCGCGCGCAGCAGGTCCGCGCGGGCGACGACCCAGCCGGGGCGGCGGGCCAGCGCCCGCAGCAGCGACATGCCCGCGGGCGGTACGGGGCGCAGCTCGCCGTCCACCACGACGGCGTGCCCGCGGATCTCCACCCAGTGCCCGGCGACCGGCAGCGAGCGGGCCCGGCCGGGCAGTTCCCGGCAGAGCAGCTGGACGAGGGGGCCGAGCCGGAAGCGCTCCGGCTGGACGGTGTCGATGCCCCGGGCCTGCAACGGCAGCGCGGTGACCGGGCCGACGCAGGCGGGCAGGACGTCGTGTCCGAAGGCGGCGAGGACGTCGTCGAGCAGGCCGCGCTCACCCGCGCGGGACAGCAGGGACGCGGCGGCGGGCGCGCTGGTGAAGGTGACCGCGTCCAGGGTCCGGGCGACGACGGCGTCCAGCAGCCGGTCGACGGGGGCGATGTCCTCCGGCGGCATCCACCGGTAGACGGGCACCCCCACCACGTCCGCTCCCGCGGCCCGCAGCGACTCCACGAACCCGGGCAGCGGTTCGCCGTGCAGCTGGAGGGCGATCCGCAGCCCGTCGACGCCCTCCTCCAGGAGCCGGTCGAGGACCTCGGCCATCGACTCCGACGACGGCGACCACTCCTCCGTCAACCCGGCGGCCCGGATCGCGCCCTTGACCTTCGGTCCGCGGGCCAGGATCCGCACCCCGCGCAGCCGCGCCAGCAGATCGTCGCCGAGCCCCCAGCCGTCGGCGGCCTCGACCCAGCCGCGGAAACCGATCGCCGTCGTGGCGACCGCGATGTCCGGGGCCTGTCCGATGATCTCCTTGGTGGCGGCCAGCAGTTCGCTGTCGTCGGCGAGCTGCACGATCCGCAGCGCGGGGGCGTGCAGGACGGCGGCGCCGCGCCGCTGGAGCAGCGTGCCCAGTTCGTCGGCCCGGCGCGCGGCGGTCACGCCCACGGTGAAGCCCGCGAGCGGCCCGTGCTCCGGATCCTGCCCGGGGTTCCGTCCTGTCGGCCCGTCCGACTCTGTCGGCCCGTCCGGCTCTGTCGGCCCGTCCGGCCGCTCCGGGTTCTGCTGTGCGTCGTACATGGTTCCCGTCCCGCTCTCGTCCCGCGCTCGAGTCGGTGTGCTGCGTCCACTGTGCTGTGTGTGAGGCACGGCTCGTCCTCATGCCGACCGAGCCTGTCAATGCTCCATGACAGGCCCGGTTCGGCTTCATGTCCCCCGTGTTACGTCACACCTCGGCATAGCTGAGCTGCGGCTTCTCCTCCGCGACGGCCGTCGTGGCGGCCGGCCGCGCCGGGCGGCGAAGGTATACGGCCCGGGTGACCACCAGGCAGACCGCGTAGAAGGCCAGGAAGGCGACGAACGCGCCGGTGCCGGAACCGTAGGAGAGGAAGGACTGGCGGAAGGCCAGGTTGATGCCGACCCCGCCGAGCGCGCCCACCGCACCGATCAGCCCCATGGAGGCCCCGGACAGCCGGCGCCCGTACGCGGCCGCCTCCTCGCCGCTCAGTCCCCGGGCCAGCGCCTTGGCCTGGAAGATGCCGGGGATCATCTTGTACGTCGAGCCGTTGCCCAGGCCGGTCAGCACGAACAGCACCACGAAGGCGACGGTGAAAAGCACCAGCGACTTCTGCAGGGAGGCGACGATCAGCACCCCGGTCGCCACGCCCATGCCGGCGAAGTTCCACAGCGTGATCCGCGAGCCGCCGTACCGGTCGGCGAGCCATCCGCCCACCGGGCGGATCAGGGAGCCGAGCAGCGGGCCGATGAAGGTGACGTACGCGGCCTCGAGCGGCGTGCGGTCGAACTGGTTCTGCAGCACCTGCCCGAAGGCGAAGCTGTAGCCGATGAACGAGCCGAAGGTGCCGATGTAGAGGAAGGACATGATCCAGGTGTGCGCGTCCCGGGCGGCGTCCTTGGCCGCACCGGTGTCGTTCCGTACCGAGGCCAGGTTGTCCATGTACAGCGCGGCGAGCACGGCGGCCACGACGATCAGCGGGATGTAGAGGCCGAGCAGCGCCCGGGGCCCGCCGCTCGCCCCGATGATCGCGAGGGCGACGAGCTGGATCACCGGGACGCCGATGTTGCCGCCGCCGGCGTTCAGGCCGAGTGCCCAGCCCTTCTTCCGCAGCGGGAAGAAGGCGTTGATGTTGGTCATGGACGAGGCGAAGTTGCCGCCGCCGATGCCCGCCAGCAGGCCGACCAGCAGGAAGGTGGAGAAGGACGTCCCGGGCTCCATCACGGTGAACGCGGCGACCGTGGGGACGAGCAGCAGCGCGGCGGAGACGATCGTCCAGTTCCGGCCGCCGAACACCGCGACGGCGAAGGTGTACGGGACCCGGACCACGGCGCCGACCAGCGTCACCACGGACGTCAGCAGGAACTTGTCGGCCGGGCTCAGCCCGTACTCCGGGCCCATGAAGAGCACCAGCACGGACCACATCGTCCACACCGAGAACCCGATGTGCTCGGACAGCACGGAGAAGAGGAGGTTCCGGCGGGCGACCTTCTCCCCGGTCCGGTTCCAGAACGTCTCGTCCTCGGGGTCCCACTGCTGGATCCAGCGGCCGCCCCTGCTCGGGGGCGGCGGTGCGGGGACCTGGCCGGGGGCTGGGGCTGTCATGACGCCTCCACTGTTCTCCGGGGTGGTGCGGGCGGATGCCGCGAGGGCCTGTCGGCCCGGGGCCTGGTTCCGAAGGTAGGGAGGGAGCGTTTCCGGCCCGTGGCAGCGGGTGACCGCTGGGGAACGTTGCTCTCACCCTTTGCGGGGGCGGAGTGAGAGGTGCCGGGCGGGGGTCGGTTCCGCGAGGGCCGCGGCAGGTGGCGCGCCCGGCCCGTCGGGCCGGTCACCGGGGAGGACCCGGCCGCCCGGAGCCGGGCCGCGTACCGGGCGTTGCGCCTGCGCGTGACCAGGGCGCCGACGCCGAGGAGAGCCGTCGTCACCGGCCACAGCACGCCCGCGCCCTCGTCCGGGCCGTGGTACCGCCCGTGCGGCAGTACGAGATCGAGCGCCGTCTCTCCCGTCGCACCGACGGCGGGGCATCCTGCACCGAGAGGATCCGCCCTCCTGCTCGGCGAGCATCCACGAGTCGGCTCTGCGCAGGGGCTTCGGCGGCCCCGCTGCGGCTCGCGGCCGGCTCACGCACCTGTTCGGCATGGGCGAAATGCCCCACGTCACCATCCGTGTGATCCCGTTCGGCATCGAGGGGGTCTCAGAGGGACATGGATCAGGACACCGCCGCCCGGTTCTGGTGGAGTCGAGCAGTCCATGTGGTGGCGAGTCCCCGACCAGACAGTGCGGTCAGCTCCGAGCCGCCCGCACACGAACGCCAAGTGCGCCAGACCTCTCCCCCGGACCGCGCGGCCGACGCCTCTCTCGACAGCAGGGCCCGCACGCACGGACGACCATGCCAAAGACCAGCCACGCCCCAACAGCACCCCTCGGCCCCGCATCGCCTCACGAGCCGCGCCCCGCGCCCGCGCGCCCCGCCCGCATGCCCCCGTTGCGCCCGGATCGCGCCCTACCCCACACCAACGGCCACATCCACGCTCAAACCATGGGGGAAACACACGAACCGGCCGTCGTTCCGCTACCCGGCCCCGACGCCCACCGCCACGCACCCGCCGCCGCACGACCTTGGGAGAACATCGACCGTGCCCAAGCCGCCCTGGACGGCGCCACCGGCCCCGAGCCACCCCACCCACCCCTCTGCCCCCACTGCGGCCTGGCCGGCGAACGGCGCCGCACCTACACCGGCCGGCACGTCCTCCTCGAGCCCGGCTTCACCCTGCCCGCCCACCTCGTGCCCGGCGGACACCGCTGGCACCTCGACACCGACGGCACCGCCTGGAACGGCGGCCTGGACGAACCCCTGCCCGGCGCCACCTGCCGCATCCCGCACCAGCTCGCCTGTCCCGGCCTGACCCTGGACGAGATCCGCCCGTGGCGGTGGCTGGAGACGGTCCGGCGGTTCAACACGGAGCGGGCACGGCAGAAGGCGGGCGGGGAGGGTTTCCCGGGAGCGCTGCCCGCCGTGGGCTGACCGCCGCGGACACCTCTGTTTCCACCCGAGCCGTCAGGCCCGACCGGAACACCGAACGGGTCGCCGGCAGCCCTTCGACGAGACCTGCGTGGCCTCGGACCGCATGCCTGCCGCCTCGCCGACGCCGCCGCTGAAGAAAGCCGGGTCCCGAAAAGAGGGTCCGCGTCAGCCCCGGCGGGCGGCGCGGCGCCCAGAACCCTTGTCCACGGAGCGCTTCGTGCCGTTCGGCCACAGGCGGGGTTTCCGTTTGGCCGCGAGGTCCTCGACCCAGCCGACCGCGAGCACCGTCAGGCCGATGAGAGGCCAGACCAGGGCGAACATCCAGAGCGTGTACGTGCTGCTGAGAGCCTCCACCCCGCGCTCGCTCTGCATGAACGGGAGCCGGTACAGCAGGTCGACGATCGGGACCGTCGCCATGATCAGCATGTTGTGCCACAGGTAGATGGTGACCGCCCGGTTGTTGGAGAGCGTCACCAGCTTGTCCCACTGCGCCAGGCGTCCCGGGAGTTCCTGCCAGGACGGGGAGTACTGGAGCAGGATCACGACGAAGCCGAACGACCAGGTGGCCTGGGCCAGCGGAATGTCGTTGAGGTCCCAGCCGTCGGGGCCCAGGTGACCCGACGCCCACCACAGGCCGAAGGCCATCACCAGCGACGCGCAGGAGACCGAGACGTAGCGCGGGATCTGCTTCAACAGGCCTTCGTGGTGGGCGAAGCCCAGCACCCAGCACCCGCCGTAGACCGCGAAGTCGGTGATCGCGCGGCCCGTTTCGCCCGGGATGGTCACCAGGCCCGTGCCGACGATCGCCGTCAGGCCCAGCGGGGCGAGCAGGGTCGGCCAGGGGGCCCGGCGGAACGCCCACAGCAGCAGCGGCGACGCGATGACGAACCACAGGTAGGCGCGCAGGTACCACAGCGGGCCCGCGGCCTGCACGGCCCAGGTCTCGTCCAGCAGGCCCGACGGGGAGCCGAGCTCCCAGGGGTAGGGCGGAGCACCGATCGGAACGATGTAGTTGAACAGTCCGATCAGGCCCCAGGAACCGTCTTCCTTCGCCGGGTTCCAGCCGTGCGCGAACATCATCGCCAGCACGACCACGGCGAACGCCCACAGGGGCGGCAGGAGACGGCGGATCCGGCTGCGGAGCACGCTTCCCGCCGGACGCTTCAGTGAACGCGCCATCAGCGAACCCGCCAGCGCGAACATCACGCCCATCGACGGGAACAGCACTGTCAGCCAGGCCCAGCCGAACAGGTGGTAGACCACGACGCGGACCAGGGCGATGGAGCGCAGCAGGTCGAGGTACCGGTCACGGCCCGGTTTACCGGGGGCTGCCGGGGCGGCGGGATCCGCTGCGGGTGCGGGCTCGGTCGTGCGCTGGCGCGGGAGGGCGGGCGGCACCCCCAGGGGCCCGTTCGCCTCCCCCGGATGCGCGGTTCCGTACGGGCCGGCCGGTTCCGGGCCCGGGCCCGTACCGGTCGTGTATCCGTGGGTCATGCCACGGGCCTCCGATCGTCGTCGGTCCGCGCGTTCTGGCGCGGCACCGAGCCGCCGGGCGCCTCGACGGCACCGGTGCGCCGCAGCTTCTGCCAGCGCAGGCGGCCGCCGGTGAGCGCGGTGATCCAGGACTGGAGCAGCACGACGTACATGAGCTGGCGGTAGAGGATCTGCTGCAGCGGCAGCGAGATGAGATGGGTCATGCGTTCGCGGTCGAGGCGGAAGGCGAAGGCCGCGCAGACCGCCTGGATGGCGAGGACGCCCAGCCACGCCATGATCGTCTTCTGGGTCGGGCCGAAGACGATGCCGTAGAGCAGGAAGACGTCGATCAGGGGGGCCAGCAGCGGAGCCACGATCATGAACAGGGAGACGAAGGGCAGGCCCACCCGGCCGAAGCGGCCCGAGGGTCCCTTGTCGATCACGGCGCGGCGGTGCTTCCAGATGGCCTGCATGGTGCCGTACGACCAGCGGTAGCGCTGGGACCACAGCTGCTGGACGGTCTCCGGGGCCTCGGTCCAGGCGCGGGCGTTCTCGGCGTAGACCACGCGCCAGCCGGCGCGGTGCAGCGCCATGGTGACGTCGGTGTCCTCGGCGAGCGTGTCGTCGCTCATGCCGCCGATCGGGACCAGGGCCGAGCGGCGGAAGGCGCCGACGGCCCCCGGGATGGTCGGCATGCAGCCGAGGATGTCGTACATGCGGCGGTCCAGGTTGAAGCCCATCACGTACTCGATGTGCTGCCAGGCGCCGATGAGGCTGTCCTTGTTGCCGACCTTCGCGTTGCCCGCCACGGCCCCCACCTTCGGGTCACCGAAGGGCTGGACGAGTTCGCGGACGGTGGACGGCTCGAAGACCGTGTCGCCGTCCATCATCACGACGATGTCGTACCGGGCGTTGGCCAGGCCCCGGTTGAGCGCGGCCGGTTTGCCCGCGTTGAGCTGGCGGATCACCCGGACGTTGGGCAGGCCCATGGCCTCGACGATGCGGGCCGTGCCGTCGTTGGAACCGTCGTCGATGACCAGGACCTCGATCGGGTGGTCACTGTCCATCAGGGAACGGACGGTGTTCTCGATGCACTTGGCCTCGTTGTAGGCCGGGACCAGCACGGTCACCGGCTCGGTGACCGGCGTACCCCAGCGGAAGCCCTTGCGGCGGACCCGGCGGGCGTGGACGCCGGAGAGGAGGAGCATCAGCACGAAGCGGCCGATGACCAGGGTGCCGACGATCGCCAGGCCCACCGCCAGACCGCTGGTGATCTTCTCCGAGGCCTGGACCAGGAAGGTCCACGCCTTGCCCTTCCACAGCTCGGAACCGGTCACCGGGCTCATCGCGCTGGGCGCGTCCAGGGCCTCGGTGAGGTTGTCGAACTCGTAGCCCTGCTTCTTCAGGTCGGGCAGCATCGTGTCCAGCGCCTCGACGGTCTGGCTGCGGTCACCGCCGGAGTCGTGCATCAGGACGATGGCGCCCTCGCCGTTCTTCGGCGTGGCACGGCGGATGATCTCGGCGACGCCGGGCCGCTGCCAGTCCTCGCTGTCGGTGTTGTTGACGACGGTGATGTACCCGAGGCTGCCGATGTACTCGGTGACCGGCCAGGACTTGTTGTCCATGGCCTCGGAGAAGGAGGAGTACGGCGGGCGGAAGAGCGAGGTGCGCACCCCGGCGGCGCCGGTGAGCGCCAGCTGGTTCTGCGACAGCTCCCAGTCGATGCGCTTCTTGGACTGGAGGGAGAGGTCGGGGTGGTTGAACGTGTGCAGGCCCAGTTCGTGACCCTCGTCGACCATGCGCTGGACGAGGTCCGGGTAGCGGGAGGCCATGGTGCCGGTGACGAAGAAGACCGCGTGCGCGTCGTGCTTCTTCAGCACGTCCAGCACGCGCGGGGTCCAGACCGGGTCCGGGCCGTCGTCGAAGGTGAGGACCAGCCGGCGGTCGGGCACGCTCAGGCTCTCGGTGCGGCCGCCCCGGGCGTCGATGACCGGGCCGCCCTCGAGGATCTTCTCCGGCACCTTGTCGGTGGGGGCGGGCGCCTGGACGCGATGGTCGGCGAGGATCTCGCTGTGCGTGTAGCCGCGCAGCATGAGCATCGCCGCCAGGGCGACGAGGACGAGCAGCGGAAGCAGCAGGCGCAGGGGCACGCGGCGACGCCGGGAGCCGCCTCGGGCTCTGGTCGCGGGCCCGGGGCGGCGGGAGTGGGATGCCATCAGAGAACGTGCTCCGGGGACGGTGCGGCGGGGGCGGGGGACTGGTCGGGCTGTGCGGCGGGGTTCTCGGCGGCCACGGCCGGTGCTCCGGCGGGCGCCTGGGCGAGGCTGCCGGCGCCGGCGGGTTCTTCGTCGCCGGGGTCCTCCCCGGCGGGCGGCGTGGTCGGGTCGGTGCCGGTGCCGCCGGACGGGGTCGTCGGGTCGGCGGGCTCCGGGACGGCCGGGGGGTCGGCCGGGGCGGTCGTCGTGGGGCCGCCGACGCCGGTGCCCGGCCCGGGAGCGGTCCGGGTCGGCGTCGGCGCCGGGCCGGCGGTCTCGCCGGCCCCCTCCTCGGCGGCGGGCGCGCCGCCCGCGGGGAGGCTGGCGCCGGGCGAGGGAAGGGTGCCGGCGTCCTCGGCGGTCGGTTCGGCGCCCGGGGTCAGGTCGGTGCCGGAGCCGGGCGACGCGTCCGGCTCGGCGGGCTGCGGCGAGGTCTCGACCTTCCCGGCGGGCTGCTCCTGCTCCTGGCCGGGTACGGGGACCCAGGGGGCGTTGGAGTTGCCGGACAGCAGCGTGGCGACGATCACGATGGCGTACGCGGCGCAGGCCAGGCCGACGGCCAGGCCGATCCGGCGGTAGAGGCGGCTGCGGCGGCCGGACTCGTCGACGAACACGGGCCCGTCGGCGACGTCGTGGCTCGCACCGGCTCGGTGCTTGCCCGGCGTTGCCCGCAGTACGCCGTCGCCGAACTGCACGGCGTCGAGCTGGATCGTCACCTCGTGCGGGTCGTGGGTGTGCTCGGTGGTGCCGGTGTCCGTGGCCGCGTCCGCGCCTACGGCGGGGAGGGTTCTGGTGGGCTCGGCCGTGGCGGGGACGGGCCTGGTGGGCTCGGCCGTGGCAGGGGGGAGCACGGACGTCTCGGCGCCCTCCTGCCAGGGGTCGCGCAGGGGGGTGCGGGGTGGCCGGGGGGTCCCGGGGGTCTGGGCGGAGAGGCGTGCGGTGAAGCCGGTGGAATCGGCGGAGGGGGACGAGGGGGCGGTACGGGGCCTGATCCGCAGGGCCCTGGTCTCCTCGGGGTCCTCGGGGCCCTCGAAAGACGCCGGGCGCGTCGGGGCGGCCCTCCGCGTCCTGTCCTCCCCGGTCTCCCTGTTCGCCTTCTCCGGCCCGCGCTGTGCGGGCATCCCGCTCGTGCCGCCCGGTGCCGGCACCTTGCTCGTGCCGCCCGGCGGGGGCGTTGTGCTCATCGTGGTCGTCGTGGCCTTCGTGTCGTCCGGAGCGACCCGGTCATCCAGGCCGGCCCGGTCCTTCGGGCCGGTCCGGTCGTCCGGGCCGGCCGCGCGGGGTGCGGTCCTCGCCGCGGTGACGTCGTTCGCCGCGGCGGTGCGGCCGGGCACGCCCCGGGAGAACCACGTCCCGTGGCCGGCGGCGGAACTGCCGGAGGCAGACCGGTCGTCCTCGACCGGGTCGGCTTCGTCCTCGGTTCCGGACCGTTCGGGTTGGGCGTCTTCTCGCCACTGTTCCACGCGCACGCTTCTTCCCCCCACGGGACTGTTCCGGGTGCGCGTGCGGCCCGAGCAATCGCCGCCGGAGATGGCCCCCACCCTCTCCGAGCGCCCCGTTTATCACACCGTGCTCGAGCATCGAATGTAGCGCACGCGAAGGTTCCGTGTTCACCGGGAGGGGATTCGTATCAATTGCGAGACATTAGGGAGAACTCATGACATCAAGATCACTGTCCGAAACCCATCCGTCGGCGGGCCGGAGCAACCAGCCCTCCTCGGCGGCGATATCGGCCGCAGCCCTGCGAAGTACGTCCAGAGCGGGGTGAATCAGACCTTTCCGCCACACCAGGGACACGGGTGACAGCGGAACGGGGTCGACCAGCGGGCGCAGCACCATCGAGGGCAACGGCGGGAAATCCACCACGGCGAGGACCGGATTGCCCGTGCGGGCCATGATCCGCTGGAACTCCTCGTCCCCGACGGCCAGGGGCGCGGGCGACGCGACGTCGATGCCCCACCCCTCGAACAGCAGCTCCGCGAGGTCGGTCCACTCCGGTGTGCGCGGATTGCCCGCCCCGGCGTACAGCTCCTCGCCGGCCAGCGCGTCGAGCGGGACCTCCGCCAGGGCGGCCAGCCGGTGGTCCTCGGGAAGGATCACCGCCATCGGCTCGTACCGTACGGGCTGTTGGTCCAGCCCGGCCTTCAGCGCCGCGGGGAGTCCCGCGAACCGCCCGAACGACGCGTCGAGCCGCCCCGCGACCAACTCGCCCGCGGCCCAGGTCAGTCCGCTCTCGTAGCGGGCCATCAGCTCGTGGCCGGGGCTGAGTTCGCGGGCCCGGTACAGGACCCGGCGCCCGGTGGCCAGTCCCGGGGAGTTGAGGTCCACCAGCAGCGGCCGGGTCCGTCCGGCGGCGGCGAGCAGGTCGTCCTGCGCCGCCAGGGCCCGGCGGGCGTACGGCAGCAGGCGTTCGCCGTCGGGGGTGAGCGTCACCTGGCGGGTGGTCCGTACGAACAGTTCGCTGCCCAGCTCCCGTTCCAGCCGCCGTATGTCGCGGCTGAGCGCCTGCTGGGCGACGTAGAGGCGCATCGCGGCACGGGTGAAGTGCAGTTCCTCGGCGACGGTGACGAAGGCGCGCAGGAGGCGGGGGTCGAGGTGGGCGGGGGCGGACACTCCGCGAACCTACAACGCGGATGCGTGAATCGGTACCGGGAAGGTGTTGGACCGGTGCCGCGGGCGCGGGCGACGGTGGGTGCATGCCGCAACCGACCTTCCACAGGCGTCCTCCGGCCTCCCGGAACACCCCTCTGCTCACCGTCACCGCCGACACCCTGGTCGCCGTCGACTTCTCGCCACGCGGGCGGACGAACAGCGGCCGCGGCCGGGAGAAGGGCCCCTACCGCCGCCTCTTCGCGCTGCCCGGTGCCCGCGCGTTCACCGCCTGGAACCTCCTCGCCCGGCTGCCGATGGGCATGTTCAGCGTGAGCGCGGTCATGATGATCGCCGTGACCCGGGGTTCGTACGCCCTGGCCGGCGCGGTCGTCGCGACCGGACTCGCGGTGACCGCGGTGGTCGCCCCGTGGACCGCGCGGCTGGTCGACCGGTACGGGCAGGCCCGCGTCGCCCTGCCCGCCACAGTGTTCGCCGTGCTCGGCCTGCTCGCGCTGCTGCTCTGCGTGCGCCACGGCGCCCCCGACTGGACCCTGTTCGCCGCCTACGCCGCCACCGCCACGACGCCGAACACCGGCGGGATGTCCCGGGCCCGCTGGGCGTACCTGCTGAGCTCCCGCACCGGGGGGCCGGGGGGCGACCCGAAGGCGGTCGCCGATGCCCTGCACACCGCGAACTCCTTCGAGCAGGCCGCGGACGAGCTCTGCTTCATGCTCGGCCCGGTGCTCGCGGCCTTCCTGTGCACGGCGCTCTTCCCGGAGGCGGGCACGCTGGTGGGGGCGGTACTGCTGCTGACCGGTGTGACGCTTTTCACCGCCCAGCGTTCCACCGAGCCGCCCACCGGACGCCACGCGCCGGGTGGCCGGGCTCCCTTCCGGGCGCCCGGGATGCGCCCGCTGCTCGTCGTCTGTCTCGCGACCGGCGCGGTGTTCGGCGCGATGGAGGTCGTCACGATCGCGTTCGCGGACGCCCGGGGGCACCGCCCGGCGGCCGGCGCGGTGCTCGCCCTCCAGGCGGCCGGCTCCTTCGCGGCGGGGCTCGTCTACGGGGCGATGCGCCCGGCGGGGTCCGCGCGGTCCCGGCTGCCGTGGTGCCTGGCCGCCATGGCCGCGCTGATGGTGCTGCCGCTGCTCGCGGCGTCCCTCACCGGCTCGCTCGTCCTGCTGGCGGGCGCGCTCCTGCTGGCCGGCATGGCCACGGCGCCGACGATGGTCACGGCGATGACGCTGGTCCAGCGCTGCACCCCCGAGGGGCGGCTGAACGAGGGCATGACCCTCGCGGTGACCGGCCTGCTCGGCGGGATCGCCTGCGGCAGCGCGGCGGGCGGCTGGACGGTCGAGCACGTCTCGGCGGCGGCCGGGTACGGGGTCCCGGTGACGGCGGCCGCGACGGCTCTGCTGACCGCCCTCGTCCTGCTCGGCCCGCTGGGCTCCCGCCCGGTCGGGGCACCGGTCCCGGCCCGCTCGGGCGGCTGAGGCGGGCGGTTCCCCTCCCCCGGATCCCCTTCCGGTCAGCCCTTCGCCCCCTTCCCCCTTCCCCCCTTCAACCCTTCATCCCCTTCGGTCCCTTCGATCCCTTCGGTCCCTTCGATCACCTTTCGACCCGGCCCGCGGTTCGGGCCGTCGAACCGCCCCACCGATTCCCGCACGTCCCATTGACGGCCCCACGGCCCGCACATACCTTCACCCGTCGAAGCGCTTCGACACTTCCGGTTTTCGGTGAAGGACCCCCGATAAGGACCCTCGATGGTGAAGATCACGGATGTGGCCCGGCACGCCGGGGTCTCCCCCAGCACGGTGTCGTACGCGCTCAGCGGCAAGCGGCCGATCTCCGACGAGACCCGGCGCCGCGTCCAGGCCGCCGTCCGCGAGCTGGGCTACCGCACGCACGTCCGGGCCCGGGGCGCGGCCGGGGCCGGATCGCGGGTGCTGGCGCTGGCGGTGCCGATGCGCTCCGGCGTCCATGTGCCGGTGGTGACGCAGTTCGCGGTGTCCGTGGTCACCGCCGCCCGCGCCCACGACCACGACGTGCTGCTGCTCACCCAGGGCGAGGGCGAGGAGGGCATCGGACGGGTCGCGGAGACGGGGCTGGCGGACGCGCTGGTGGTGATGGACGTCCAGCTCCAGGACCCCCGGCTGCCGTTACTGCGCTCGCTGCCCCTGCCGTCCGTACTGATCGGCGTCCCGGCCGAGCCGGACGGGCTGACCTGTGTGGACCTGGACTTCGGTGCGGCGGGCGAACTGTGCGTGGACCATCTGGCGCGGCTCGGGCACCGGGTGGTGGCGCTGGTCGGCTCGCCGCCGGAGGTGTACGTCCGGCGCACGGCGTTCGCGCGGCGGCTCGTGCAGGGCTTCACCGCCGCCGCGGACCGGCACCGGATCGGGTCCGCGGTGCACCCGTGCGGGACGGGCCGGGACGCGGCCCGCGCGATGGCCGGGCGGCTGCTGCGCGAGCAGCCCGCGCTGACCGGGGTGGTGGTGCACAACGAGCCGCTGCTCGACCCGTTGATCGACGCCTTCGAGGAGCTCGGGGTGCGCATCCCCGAGGACCTCTCCCTCACCGCCGTCTGCCCGACGCCGGTCGCCGTCTCGGCCCGTATCCCGCTCACCTCGGTCACCGTGCCGTCCACGGAGCTGGGCACCCGCGCGGTGCACCTGCTGGCACGGAAGCTGTCGGGCGCCCCCGTGCCGCAGGCCACCCTGCTCCCGCCCCGCCTGACCGAGCGCGCCAGCACGGGCCCGCGCCCGGTCTGACCCGCCCGGTCCGCGGGCCGCTCAGCCGAGTGCCCAGGCCGAGCCGAGCCGGTGGGCGGCGCACAGGTTCACGTCCGGGAAGTACGCCCCGGCCACCCCGCACTGCTCGCCGGCGCTCCCCGGGTCGACGGGCCGGCCGTGCCCCATGCCGGTGAGGGCGTAGGTCTCGACCGCCGCTTTCCCGTCCGGCCCCCGGAACACCTGGTGCGGATGTCCGGCGACGGTGTCGCTCACGTCGGCCGTCCGGTCGGCGCCGTGCACCTCGGTCCACTGCTCCACGAGGTCGGTCATGTGGGCGGACTTCACCGTGTGGTCGGCCGTGCCGTGCAGGACGGTCAGCGCCGGCCAGGGCCCGGTGTACCCGGGCCGCGCGGCGCGCACCCGGTCGCCCCACTGCCCGGGGGTCCGGGAGGCGCCGACGTACATGCACACGTACGGCGACCCGGCGGCCTGCGCGCACCCGTACGGGAGTCCGGCGACGACGCCTCCCGCGGCGAACTTCTCCGGGTACGCCGCCATCATCACCGCGGTCGTCCCGCCGCCGGCGGACAGCCCGGTGACGTACACGCGCGAGGCGTCGCCCGAGACGTCGGCGAGCTGGCGGTCCACCATCTGCGCGAGGGACGCGGCCTCGCCCCGGCCGCGCTGGATGTCGGCGGTCCGGAACCAGTTGAAGCAGCCGGAGAGGTTGTTGGCGCTCTGCTGCTGCGGCAGCACGACGGAGAACTTCCAGCGGTCGGCGAGCTGCTGCCGGCCGGTGCCGGTGCCGTAGCCCGCGGCGTTCTGGGTGCAGCCGTGCAGGGCGAGGACGACCGGCGGGCAGCCCGTCGGGGACGTACCGGTACATCTTCAGGGCGCCCGGGTCGGAGCCGAAGCCGGTGACCTCCTGGAGGGAGGCGGCCGAGGCCCGGGCGGGGGTGAGCAGGACGGAGAGGAGGGCGGCCAGGAGGGCCGCCAGGACGGTGCGGCGCAGCGCCGCGCTGGTCTGTGTCATGAGAACGGAAGGTAGAAGCGTGAACCACCTCCCGACATGGGGCCGGACCCCCACTCGCCGCCTTCGCCTGTGTGGCCACATGACACAGGCCCCGCCGCTGATGCGACGGGGCCCGGGCCCACATGGGGTAAGTGGAGATGGCGGGAATCGAACCCGCGTCCAACGGTGCAGAATCAGGGCTTCTCCGTGTGCAGTCCGCTGTGCTTTTCTCAGCCCCGGAGATCACGCGGACAAGTCTCCGACGGGCTCAGTCACTGTTGGATTTCCCTCTTCACCCCGTGACCGGGATCAAGGTTTAGTTCCCTAAATGATGCCAGGAACCGGGTCGGGAACACCCCCGGGCTGACACTCCCTTTGGTAGGGGAGCCGCTGCTCGCTACCTGAAGATCAGGCAGCGAGGGCGAGCTCGCCCTGGGAGATGGATCGCTTGGAATTGGCGATTATTTTTTCGGCCTGTGGTTTACGAGATCATGGCCGCTTCCTCGACACGCTTCCCCTGCTTCGACAGCCGCTGTCGAAACCGATCATCCCCATGTTCTTTTCTCAAGGTGTGCACCCGCTGTGAGGTGCGTGTCCCATCGTACGTGACCAACACGGGTCGGTGCCAGCGTATTCCCGCGCGACGGCTCCGAGGGCTCCGGGACGGGCCGGGAGCCGCTCGGACAGGCCCTAGGCCTGCTGCTTGCGGCGGACCGCCGAGACCGCCCGCTCGGTCTCGCGCCGGTCCTGCTTCTCGCGGAGCGTCTGGCGCTTGTCGTACTCCTTCTTGCCCTTCGCCAGCGCGATCTCCACCTTCGCGCGGCCGTCCTTGAAGTACAGGGCGAGCGGCACGATGGTGTGCCCCGTCTCCTGGGACTTGGACTCCAGCTTGTCGATCTCCTCGCGGTGCAGCAGCAGCTTGCGCTTGCGCCGCGCGCTGTGGTTGGTCCAGGTGCCCTGGCTGTACTCGGGGACGTGCACGTTGTGCAGCCACGCCTCGTTGCCGTCCAGCTGGACGAAGCCGTCCACCAGCGACGCCCTGCCCTGGCGCAGCGACTTCACCTCGGTCCCGGTGAGGACCAGGCCGGCCTCGTAGGTGTCGATGATGAGGTAGTCGTGCCGCGCCTTCTTGTTCTGCGCGATCAGCTTGCGCCCTTTTTCCTTAGCCATAGTGCCGCCCATTTTGGCACTACGGAGGGGGTAGGCGGAAAGCCGATTTCCGCGGTGGGGTCCCGCACTACCGGCCGAGGCCGGCGAGGATCGTGCCCACCTGCTGGAGCGCCTGCTCCTCGGCCTCCAGGTCGGGGGTGATGCCCCGGCCGTCGACGCCCCGGCCGGACGGGGTGCGGTAGTGGCCCACGGTCAGTTCGGCGACCGAGCCGTCGGGCAGTCTGCCGGGCATCTGCACCGCGCCCTTGCCGAAGGTGCGGGAGCCCACCACGACCGCCCGTCCGCGGTCCTGGAGGGCGCCGGTGAGCAGTTCGGCCGCGCTCATCGTCCCGCCGTCGACGAGCGCGACCAGGGGTCTGACGGTGTCGCCGCCGGGTTCGGCGTGCAGGGCGCGCTGCTCGCCCTCGACGTCGTACGTGGCGACCAGGCCGCCGTCGAGGAAGGCGGAGGCCGCGGTGACCGCCTCGGCGACCAGTCCGCCGGAGTTGCCGCGGAGGTCGAGGACGATGCCCGTGCCGGCCGGGGCCTCCCGCACGGCGGCCCGGACCTCGTCGCCGGAGCCCTTGGTGAAGGCGGCGACCTTGACGACGGTGATCCCGCCGGGGAGTTCGTCGACGGTGACGGTGTCGCGGGACAGCCGGGCCCGGCGCAGGGTCTCGCTCCAGGTGCGCGTGCCGCGCTCCAGACCGAGGCGGACGGTGGTGCCGGCGGATTCGTCGGTGTCGTCACCGCGCAATAAGGAGACGACCTCGGTGACGGGCCGCCCGTCGACCGTCGCGCCGTCGACGCTGCGCAGCCGGTCGCCCGCGCGGATACCGGCGTCGGCGGCGGGGGTGTCGCGGCCCACCCTGGTCACCTCGATGCGGCCGGACCGTTCCCGGGCCCACAGGCCCACGCCGGTGTACCTGCCGTCGAGGGCGTCCACGAACTCCTCGTACTCGCCCGGGGAGTAGACGGCGCCCCACCGGTCCCCGCTGCGGCTGACGGCGCGCTGCGCGGCCTCCACGGGGGACGTGCCGGCGTCCATGGCCGCCTCGGCCGCCTCGGCGACCTCGGCGTGGCGGCCGACGGGGGCGGCCGCCTGGGTACTGCCCGCGGCGGGCTTCCGGTCGGCCGGGCCGGGCAGGTTGCCGGTGGCCGCACCGGCTACGAGCACGCCGGTGAACACCAAGGTCAGGGCGGATCCTCGGCGGATCCGACGGGGCTCGCAGAACAGGGCACGACCTGACATGCCGGTGAGTCTAGGACAACACGAAGGGGCGTACGGCCGGTTGGCCGTACGCCCCTCTGGGCAAGAGTCACACCTTCAGGTACTTGCGCAGCGCGAAGAAAGCGGCCAGAGCCGGCATCAGGAGACTGGTGGCGAGAATCAGCGGAAGCTTCGTCAGCACCGCGTCCCAGCCGATGAAGCTGATCAGGTTCAGCTTCTCCGACAGCGCCAGTCCGGCGTCGATGATGAAGTACCGGCCGACCAGCAGGAATCCGCAGGCGAGGGCGCCGCCGATGAGTCCGGCGACCGCGGCCTCGGCGATGAACGGCGCCTGGATGTAGAAGCCCGAGGCACCGACCAGCCGCATGATCCCGGTCTCGCGCCGGCGGCTGAACGCCGAGACGCGCACCGTGTTGACGATCAGCATCAGGGCGACGATCAGCATCAGCGCCATCACCGCGAGGGCGGCCAGGTTCATGCCCTCCAGCAGCCCGAAGAGGTTGTCCAGGATGCCCTTCTGGTCCTGCACGGACTGCACCCCGTCACGCCCGTCGAAGGCGGTCGCGACGACCTGGTACTTCTCCGGGTCCTTGAGCTTGATCCGGTACGACTCCTGCATCTGGTCCGGCGTGAGGGAGCTGGCCAGCGGGGAGTCGCCGAACTGCTCCTTGTAGTGCTTGTACGCCGCGTCCTGGGACTCGTAGGTGACCGAGTCGACGACCGTCATCTTCTCCAGGTCGCCCTTGATCTGCCCCTTCTGGTCCTCGGTCACCGCTCCCTTGGCGCAGTTGGGGTCGGACTCGGCGTCACTCTTGTTGCACAGGAAGATGGAGACGTTGACCTTGTCGTACCAGTAGCCCTTCATGCTGGTGACCTGGTCGCTCAGCAGGAGCGACGCACCGAACAGGGTGAGCGACAGGGCGACGGAGACGACGACGGCGAAGGTCATCGTCAGGTTGCGGCGGAGACCGACACCGATCTCCGACAGAACGAACTGGGCGCGCATGGCGTGAGGTTAAGCCTTTCCGTTCCTCGTCAGTGCTGGTAGCCGTAGACGCCGCGTGCCTGGTCGCGGACGAGGCGGCCCTTCTCCAGCTCGATGACGCGCTTGCGCATCTGGTCCACGATGTTCTGGTCGTGGGTCGCCATCACCACGGTGGTGCCCGTCCGGTTGATCCGGTCGAGCAGTTTCATGATGCCCACCGAGGTCTGCGGGTCGAGGTTGCCGGTGGGCTCGTCGCAGATGAGCAGCTTGGGCCGGTTGACGAAGGCCCGCGCGATGGCGACGCGCTGCTGCTCACCGCCGGAGAGCTCACCGGGCCTCCGGTCCTCCTTGCCGCCGAGCCCCACGAGGTCGAGCACCTGCGGCACGGACTTGCGGATCTCGCCGCGGGACTTGCCGATGACCTCCTGCGCGAAGGCGACGTTCTCGGCGACCGTCTTGTTGGGCAGCAGACGGAAGTCCTGGAACACCGTCCCCAGCTGGCGCCGGACCTGCGGCACCTTCCAGTTGGAGACGCGCGCGAGGTCCTTGCCCAGGACGTGCACCTGTCCGTGGCTGGCCCGCTCCTCGCGGAGGATCAGCCGCAGGAAGGTGGACTTGCCGGAGCCCGAGGACCCCACGAGGAACACGAACTCGCCCTTCTCGACCTCCAGGGAGACATCCCTGAGGGCTGGACGGTTCTGTTTGGGGTAGGCCTTGGAGACGTTGTCGAATCGGATCACGGGTGCACCACGGGTCGCCGGGGGTAGATGTGCGTGACCTTACGCGAAGCTGAAGGCCGTCCGCAGTCACCGGCCCGGGTTGCGTAACACTTGCGCGCTATATACCGGATGTGCGGGGCGACACACGGAGGGCCGCGCCGATTGCCGCGGAACCTGGCAGAGTGGTAGAGGGAACGTTCGCGTGGTCGTGGGCGTTGTACTGACCGGAACCGGTGCGAGGAGGGCGAGCGCATGACGTACGACCGGCTGGTGTGCGCCAACTGCGCCGCACCCGTGAGCGAGGGCCGGTGCCCGGTGTGCCGCGCGAACCGCGAGCGGCTGCAGCAGGTGAACTTCTTCACGGGTCTGAACCCGACGGCGCTGATCGCGCTGCTGGTGGTGCTGGTCGCGGCGGTGGCGCTGCTCGCCCACCAGACCGTCTGACGGCGCGGAGCGGCCGGACCACGGGGACACCCGGACCACAGGGCTCGTACGGTACGGCTCCCGCACGGAACGGACGGCAGGAACAGGGACAGGGACGCCCGAGGGGCCCGGAGCGGCGAACGCGCTCCGGGCCCCTCGGCCTGTCTCCTACTGCGCGTACGGTACGTACGCGCGCCGTCACCGTCAGGCGGCAGCGGCTCCACGGTTGCCCATGAGGCGCGGCAGCACGCGGAAGCCGATGCCACCGGCGATCATCGTGGCGGCGCCGATCACCAGGAAGGTCATCTCGGCGGCACCGGTCTCGGCGAGCTCCCCGCCGCCCTGGGCCGACGGGGCGGGCGCGTCGCCCGTGTCGGTGAGGGCCGAGGAGCCCTCCTCCTGCACGGAGGCGCCGGCACCGCCGGCCGGGGCGTTGCCGCCGCCGCCGTTGCCGCCGCCGCCGTTGCCGCCGCCGCCGTTGCCGCCACCCGGGGTGGTCGGGGCCCCGGTGGGCTCCGTCGGGTCGACGGGCTCCTCCGGCTCCGTGGGCTCGGTCGGGTCGGTGGGCACCTCGGGGTCGGTGGGCACCTCCGGGTCCGTCGGCACCTCCGGGTCGGTGGGCACCTCGGGGTCGGTGGGCACCTCCGGGTCCGTCGGCACCTCCGGGTCCGTCGGCTCGTCCGGCTCGGTCGGGATGGTGGGCTCGTCGGTCGGGTCCTCGTCACCGGCGTCCAGGCTGACGCCGACATTGGCGCCCTCGTCCCCGACACCGGCGCTGACGCCTATGTCGAGGGCGGAGGCCGCGCCGGCGGCGGTCAGCGAGGCGCCGGCCGCGATCACGGCACCGGCCGCGAGCCGTGCGACACGGATGCGCGTCTTCTTGGTCATGTGGTTGCTACCCCCAGTAGCTCATCGTCAGTGAGGCGGCGCTCGGGGCGGTGATCAACAGGGCCGACTGCGATGGCAAGCCCCCCGGTTCACATGCGCCCCGGAGATACGCATGCCGCGCCTCACCTTTCCCACTTTTCAAATGAACGTCAAGGCCGTTGCGTACGCGATGTCCGAGTAAGCGCGCTTTGCCGAGACTGGAAACTATGATTGTGATGTAAAAGCCCGGCACTCTTGACACACAAAAGGCAACTGCCGCCCCAGGGGCGGCAGTTGCCTTGTCGACAAAGCGTTGTTCGCGCGCGGGGTTACTTCTCCCCCTGCTTGCGCCAGCGAATTCCGGCCTCCAGGAATCCCTCGATCTCGCCGTTGAACACGGCCTCGGGGTTGCCCACTTCGTGCTCCGTGCGCAGGTCCTTGACCATCTGGTAGGGGTGCAGCACGTACGAACGCATCTGGTTGCCCCAGGAGTTGCCGCCGTCGCCCTTGAGGGCGTTCATCTTGGCCTGCTCCTCCTGGCGGCGCCGCTCCAGCAGCTTGGCCTGGAGGACGTTCATCGCGGTGGCCTTGTTCTGGATCTGCGAGCGCTCGTTCTGGCAGGAGACCACGATGCCGGTGGGGAGGTGGGTGAGCCGCACCGCGGAGTCGGTGGTGTTCACGCCCTGGCCGCCGGGCCCGGACGACCGGTACACGTCCACCCGCAGCTCGGACTCGTCGATCTCGATGTGGTCGGTCTGCTCGACGACGGGCAGCACCTCGACGCCCGCGAACGAGGTCTGGCGCCGGCCCTGGTTGTCGAAGGGCGAGATGCGTACCAGCCGGTGGGTACCCTGCTCGACCGAGAGGGTGCCGTAGGCGTACGGCACCTGCACGGCGAAGGTGGTCGACTTGATGCCGGCCTCCTCCGCGTACGACGTCTCGTAGATCTCGGTCTTGTAGCCGTGCTGCTCCGCCCAGCGCAGGTACATGCGCTGGAGCTTCTCCGCGAAGTCGGCGGCGTCGACGCCACCGGCCTCCGCCCGGATGTTGACGAGCGCCTCACGCGCGTCGTACTCGCCCGACAGGAGGGTGCGGACTTCCATCTCGTCGAGCGCCTTGCGGACGCTGGCCAGCTCGGACTCGGCCTCCGCGCGGGTGTCCGGGTCGTCCTCCTCCTCGGCCATCTCGAAGAGCACGGCGAGATCGTCGATCCGCCCGCGCAGCGTCTCCGCCTTCCTGACCTCGGCCTGGAGGTGGGAGAGCTTGCTGGTGATCTTCTGCGCCGCATCCGGGTCGTCCCACAGGGACGGAGCGGCCGCCTGCTCCTCGAGCACGGCGATGTCTGCCCTCAGCTTGTCGAGGTCCAGAACGGCCTCGATCGACTCCATGGTCGAGGAGAGGGACTTGAGCTCTTCGGAAACATCGACGACTGCCACACCCCCAGCGTAACGGCTCGCCCGGGCACACCACGCCGGGCGCCCGTCCCCGGGACCTGTCGCGGGCGTCGGGGCAGGTCGGGGCCGTGGGGCGCGGCGGGGCCGTGGCCGGGGTCAGGCCGTGACGAGGGCCGTGGCCGGGGTCAGGGCGTGGCGGGGGCCGAGTTGTTCGAGTCGCGCGGGTCCGCTCCCGGCTCGTCGTCCGAGGTGGCCAGCCAGGCGCCCGCGCCGATGGCGGCCAGCAGGGTCACCGTCAGCGCGGCCAGGGTCAGCCGGCGCCGGCGGGCCACCGCGCGGTTGCGGGCCGAGCCGGGGCGGCGGGCGCCGCTCGCGCGGGGTGCACGGGCCGTGCCGCGGGCGCCTCCGGCCAGCTCGTCGGGGCCCGGCACCCGCATCGACGTGTGGGTGTCCCGGTTGGAGTCGGCCGGTTTCGCGCCCGGCACCAGCGGGACCGCACCGCGCCGCCGCGCGGGCGCCCCGGCGGCCGGCGCCGGACCGGAGGAGAGGGTGTCCTCGCCCCCCGGCTCCGCCGGCTCGGCGTCCGGCTCGTCCACGTCCAGCGGCGGCATCCCGGCCAGCAGGGGCAGCAGCTCCCGCAGCCGGTCCCCGAGCTCCGAGGCCCGCAGCCGTGAGGCCGGCGCCTTGGCCAGGCACTGCACGAGCAGCTGCCACAGCTCGTCGGGGATGCCGGGGAGCGGGACGACCGACTCGGTGACATGGCGGCGCAGCACCGCTCCCGGATGTCCGCCGCCGAACGGCGTGAAGCCCGCGAGCAGCTCGTACAGGACCGTGGCGAGCGCGTAGATGTCGACCGAGGCGCGCGGCGGCAGGCCCTCCACGATCTCCGGCGCCAGGTAGTCCGGCGTTCCGATGATCTTCGTGGCGCGGGTGCGGCGCGGGGTGTCGATGAGCTTGGCCACCCCGAAGTCGGTCAGCAGCGCGCGGTGCGAGCCGCCGGGGCCGAACGGGCCCTGCATGTCCAGCAGGATGTTCTCCGGCTTGACGTCCCGGTGGATGACCCCCGCGGCGTGCGCCGCCGCCAGGCCGTCCGCGACGTCGGCGACGATCGCCACGGCGGCCTCCGGGGCGAGCCTGCGCTCGCGGTCGAGACGGGTGCGCAGATCCGTACCGCGGACCAGGTCCATGACCAGCGCGAGATCGTTGCCGTCGACCACCAGGTCGCGCACCGAGACGACGTGCGGATGCTCCAGACCGAGCAGCGCCGTCCGCTCCTGCACGAAGCGTCCGACGAGTTCCTGGTCCGAGGAGAGGTCCTCGCGCAGCAGCTTGATGGCGACGGGCCCCTCCGGCCCCTCACCGAGCCACACCGTGCCGGCGCTGCCCCGTCCGAGTATCTGGTGGGCGGTGTACCGGCTGCCGATCTTCCGTGCCAAGACTGCTCCTACCGACGCGTGTTGCCGCCAAAGCTACGCGCCCCGGAAGCCAACCTTCACCGGGGATCCGGAAATCACCCGCCGGGTGTCGACAAATCAGCAAACCAGCCGGACGCGCCCCGGACCGTCGGTGACTCCGTGGCCTTGGAGTCACCGACGGCCCGGGGCGCCGGCACTACTGCGACAGGTCGGACGCGGACCCGCCCAGGTCCTGGAACCAGTCCACCGTGCTGGTGAACCAGTCGGTGAGCTGGTCCCAGTAGCCCTTGCCACTGCCGATCCAGTCCTGCAGCGGGCTCAGCTCCCAGATCAGCCAGCTCGCGACGAACAGGATGACGATCGTGAACAGGCAGCCCTTCAGGCAGCCGAGGCCGGGGATGCGCATCGGGTTGGCGCTGCGCTGCCGGGGCTCGCGCGCGGGGCGTCGCGGCTCCGGCGGCGGGGTGTACCGCTGCGGCTCCGGCTGCCGCGGCCGTTGGGACCGCTGGGGCCGCTGCGGCGGGGGCGGGGCGTACTGCTGAGGTTGCTGTGCCTGCTGGTACGGCTGCGGCTGACCGTAGCCGGAGCCGGGCTGGGGCTGCGGGGGCTGCTGCCGGGAGACCTGCCGCTGGGGGCGGCGGCGCAGCGGGTCCTCGCCCGGGTCGAGGTACTGGACCTGGGTCTGCTCGTTGCGGTCGCGGGCCGCGCGCATCTGGTTCTGCCAGGGATGCGGATCGTCGGGCCCCGGCTGTCCCTGGCCGGGCGGGCCGGGCGGCACCGGGGGCATGACGGCGGTCGGGCCGGCGGCGCCGGAAGGGCCGCCGGCGCCCGCCGAGGCGTTGGCGCCGGTCTGCGGCAGGACGCTGGTCGCGCCGTTGGGGTCGTACGCGCCCCCGGTGTGCGGCAGCACCTGCGTCGGGTCGGCGGAACCGGGCGCACCGGGTGTGCCGGGCACGGGGGCGGGCGCGGGGTCGGGCATGAGGAGCGCGCCGACGTTCTCCGCGGCGGAGATCTGCGCGGAGTTCACGTGCACGCCGATGCCGTCGGCGACGACGCGCAGGCCGCGCGCGAGGTTCTCGGCGCTGGGCCGCTGCTCGGGGTTCTTGCTGAGGCAGCGCTCGATGACCGTCCAGAGCGGGTCCGGGACGGTGGAGGGGCGGCGCGGTTCGGCGCTCAGGTGCTGGTGCAGCACCTCCAGGGCGGAGCCGCCGGAGAACGGCGGGCGGCCGGTGACCAGCTCGTACAGCAGGATGCCGGCACCGTAGATGTCGACGGCGGAGGTCTGCGGGCGGCCCTCGGCGGACTCGGGCGCGATGTACGCGGGCGTGCCGACGAACTCGTGGGTGCGGGTCAGCCCCGGGGAGTCGGCCAGCCGGGCGATGCCGAAGTCGGTCAGCATCGGGTGCAGCTCGCCGCCGCCCTGCTTGAGCAGCACGTTGGCGGGCTTCAGGTCGCGGTGCACCACGCCGTCGGCGTGGCTGGCGCCGAGCGCGTCGGCGATCTGGGCGGTCATGAGAGCGGCGGCCGCGGGCGTGAAGGGGCCGTTCTCACGCAGATAACGGTGCAGGTCGGGACCCTCGACGAGATCCATGACCAAGGCCAGCAGATCGCCCTCGACGACCAGGTCGCGGACCCGGACGATGTTGGGGTGGGTCAGTCTGAGCAGGACGGAGCGTTCCCTCAGGAAACGCATCACGACGTCCGCGTCGTTCGCGAGCTCCTCCTTGAGGACCTTGATCGCGACGGTCTCTCCCGGCTGACCGGGCACCGCCGCCTCGGCCCCCGCGGTCTCACTCCCCCGAGGAGCTCCGACAGGCTGCGCGCCAGGGGGGACCCCCACGCGGGCTCGCCAGACGGTGCCCGTGGCGCCGCGTCCGATCGGCTCCTCGAGCAGGTACTTGCTGCCTACCGGCCGCACGTCATGCGCTCCCTGCTGCTTGCTTGACTGGCGTACACCGTGATGCGTCGTGCTCGGAAATGTTCCGCCCCACTGTAATGCCGCGACGCGGGACACCGGCCTGACACCGTCGACGACTTCCTTCCCGGTTCTCGTACAGGTACGACGCGATCTCCCCCGGGCGCGGCCCGGACAGGGCCCGGACCAGGGCTCGGGCGGAGCCCGCGAGGACCCTGCCCGTGTTCGAGGAAAGACGCTCGACCCGGTCCGTTGGTTGCCGGTGGCCGGACGTGACCGATCTCAAGTAGCGCCGGAACGATCATTCACGACGCATTGGTCAGGCACTTTTGAGGGCAGAGCCGACCAATCAAGATCATTTGATGCGGGGAGGCAGGCGCGTTGTCGGTGGCAGGTGCGAGGATGCCTGCAGCACTGGCCGTACGTGCGCGTGTGGTGGTGGGGGAAGTCCGCGGTGGGGGACCGCGGGGCGGTTCCGTCCTCCATGCCGCGGGCGCTCGCGCAGAAGGGACCGCTCACGGCGATGCAGATCCGGCTGACCGTGGTAGATCCGCTGGGTTTGCCCTCCCCCGCGCGAGGCCATGTGGTCGTCACCGCCCCCGCCGGTACGGCCCTGGCGGCGGTGGCCGCCGCGCTGGTCTCCGCGGTCTCCGGCGGCGACAGCGCCTCCGGTTCCGCGGGCTCCTCCGGCGCCCCGGTGCTGTACGCCGGTGACCAGCGGCTGGACGCCCAGCGCTGCACACTCGGCGAGCCCCCGCTGATCGACGGCGCGGTGCTGGCCGTGGGCGCCCCGGGCGAGCCGGAGCCGCACCCCGAGCTGGACGACGCCCCGACCAGGCTCCATGTCGTCGCCGGTCCCGACGCGGGCGGCGTCCATCTGCTGCACGGCGGCGAGATCCGCATCGGACGCTCGGCCGACGCCGATGTGCCGCTCGACGACCCGGACGTCTCCCGGCTGCACTGCGCGGTGACGGTCGGCCCGGACGGCAGGGTCTCGGTCGCCGACCTCGGCTCCACCAACGGCACGACCCTGGACGGCCGGCGGGTGGGCTCCCGCCCGGTCGGTCTGGCTCCGGGCGCACTGCTGCGGATCGGCGAGTCGGCGCTGCGGCTCACCCCGGCCGCGGGACCGGGGGCGCGGGCACGGACGACGCCGGACGGCGAGGGGCACGTCCGCGTGCCGGAACCGCCCGCGGGGGCGTCCGCGAAGCCTCCCGTGGGGGCGGGGACGGGGCCGGCGGCCGTGCGTCCGCCGGACGGGCCCACGCACCACGGCTACGGCTCCCCGGCGGCCCGGACCACCGGGGAGACCCCGCTGGTGCCCGGCCAGGGGGGCGCGCCGGGGATCGAGAACCACGGGACGGGCGGCGCTTCGGACGCGGGCGCGGGATCCGGCTCCTCCGTCGGCTCCGACACCGGCTCCGGTCCCGGCTCCGACACCGGCTTCGGTTTCGGCTCCGGAAGCACCGGCCGCAACAGTGGCACCGGCACCGGCAGGCGTACGGTCCACGTGGCTTCCCGGGGTGAGGTGCCACGGGTCCCCAAGGGGCGCCGGGTGTCGCAGCCGAGGCCGGCCGACGGCGGGTTCGGCCCGGCGTCCGGGGCGGAGACAGGTACCCACGCGGGCAGCACGGGTGCGCCCACCGGATCCGGCGCCGACGGCGGGTTCACCGCCCGGTCCGCCGCTCCCGGCGCCCGGCCCGCCGGAGGCCGCAAGGGCACTCCGGTGCGCGGCACCGACCCGGCCGACGCCGGTCTCGCGCCGCAGCCCTCCGGCGGGCGCCGGCGCGGCGGGCTCTCGGCGTGGGCGCGCCGGCTGGCCGGGGGACGCCCGGAGCCGGAGGAGAGCACCGGGCCGGAGACGTACGGCGAGGAGGCGGCCGGTGCCGTCCCGGCCGAACCGGCCGTCGCCCCGCCCGAGACCTGGCCCGACCCCGCCACGCTGCTGCTGACCGCGCTGGGCCCCGGGCCCCGCCTGTGGGAACGCGGGCCCGGCCACCCGGAGGCCCTGGCGATACGCCTCGGTACGGCCGACCGGGCGGTCCCCGGCGGTTCGGGCCTGCTGCCCGCCGTGCCCGTGACGTCGGGGCTGCGCGAGGTGGGCTCGCTGGGCCTGGCCGGTCCGCGCGAGCGGCTCTCCGGGCTGGCCCGCGCGGTGCTGGCCCAGCTCGCCGCGCTGCACTCCCCCGACACGCTCGAGATCGTCCTGATCACCGCCGACCGCTCCCGCACCCTGGAGGAGCGCACCGCGGAATGGGCCTGGCTGGGCTGGCTGCCGCACGTGCGGCCGGGACACGGGCAGGACTGCCGGCTGCTCCTCGCCCACGACCGCGAACAGGCCGCGGCCCGCGCCGAGGAGTTGCTGCGCCGCCTGGAGGACCACGACCACGCGGCCCGCACCTCCCCCGCCCCGGCCTCCCCTCCCGCCTTTTCCTCCCGGTCCGTCCCCTCCGCCTCCGCCGCCCCGCTCATCCCCGAGCAGCCCCGGGCGTCCGGCGCCGACCGGGGTGCGCCCCGGCGGCCCGTCCGGGACATCGGCGAGGGTCCGGAAGGCGGCTTCACCGGGCCGTACACCGTGGTCGTCGTGGACGGCGACCCCGGGGAACCCGAGGTGCGCGAGGCGGTGACACGGCTGGCGGTGGAGGGGCCGCGGGCCGGTATCCACCTGGTGTGCCTCGCCGAGACGGCCGCCGCCTCCGCCTCGTCCCCGGTGACGGAGACGTACGAGACGGCCTGCGCGGTGACGCCCGCGTTCCGGGAGTGCGGTGCCGTCGCCCTGCTCAGCGGGGACGTGGCGACCACCCTGCGCCTGCTGCGGGTGGCCGCCACCGGCTCGGGGAGGGCGCCGGGCCCGGTCGGCCACGGCACGGTCGCCACGGTCGACGCGGTCTCCCCTGCCTGGGCCGAGCGGTTCGCGCGGGCCCTGGCACCGCTGCGCACGGCGGGCGCCCCCGGTGCGCAGCACGCGCGCGTGTCGGCACCGCTGCCCCAGTCGGCGCGGCTGCTGGACGAGTTGGGCCTGGCCCGCGCCACCCCGGCCTCGCTGATGGCCCGTTGGGCGGACGCGGCCGACGACAAGGAGCGGCTCGGCGGCCGGGCGTGCGCGGTGCTGGGTGCCGGGCCGCGCGGCCCGGTGTCGGCCGACCTCGTGGCCGACGGGCCGCATCTGCTGGTGGAGGGGCCGTCCGGCAGCGGCCGTACGGAATTGCTCCGGGCCGTCGTCGCCTCCCTGGCAGCGGCCGAACGGCCGGACCGGCTGGGCATCGTGCTGGTGGACGGCCGCGCCGGCACCACGGGCGGCGGACAGGGCAACGGACCGGGCGGCGGACAGGGTGACGGACTGCGCGTGTGTACGGACGTACCGCATGTCACCACGCATCTCAGCGCCAACGACCCGGTGCGGATGCGGGAGTTCGCCCAGTCGCTGAGCGCCGAGCTGAAGCGGCGCGCCGAACTGCTGGGCCGGTCGGACTTCGTGGAGTGGCACACCGGGCGCGAACTGTCGGACCGTATGGTCGCCCAGCGCACGACCGCCCCCCGCGGCCCCGCGGCCGCCGTCGGCGAGCACTCCGGGGACGACCTGGAGGCCCCGCCCAGTTCCACGTTGCGGCTGCGGCCCGGGGCCGCGCGGCGCAGGGCTCAGGCTCCGCCGCCGCTGCCCCGGCTGGTGGTGGTCGTGGACGACCTGGACGCGCTGGTCTCCCCCGCGCTCGGTTCGCCCGGGCGGCCCGCCGCCGGGTCGGTGCTGCGGGCGCTGGAGGCGGTGGCGCGGGAGGGCGAGCGGCTGGGCGTGCACCTGGTGTCGGCCACCGGTCCCTCCGCCCGTACGGCGGAGTCCGAGCCGGTGCGCCGTGCGGCCCTGCGCGTGACGCTCGACGCGCCCGCACCGGGCCGCGCGGCCGTGTCCTCGTTCGAACCGAACCGGGAGAGCGGGGGCGAACCGGCGCCGGGCCGGGGGCGTCTGGCCCACGCGGACGGCCGGGTGACCGCGTTCCAGGGCGGGCGGGTGACCGGGCGCATCCCGCGCACGGCGACGCTGCGGCCCACGGTCGTGCCGCTGGAGTGGCACCGCATGGGCGATCCGCCCGCCCGCCGCCCGGTCCGGGAGCTCGGCAACGGCCCGACCGACCTCGCCCTGCTCGCCAGCGCGCTGGAACGCGCGGGCCGCGAGGTCTCGGCCACCGAGGTGCCGTCGCTGTTGTGACCCCGCGCCGCTCCCCCGCTCTCCCCCTGCTCGTGCGGGAGAGCGGGGGAGGGCGCGCAACACCTCGGCCCTCCCCTCACGGTCCTCGCCCCGTCCCACCAGCCCCGCAGGCCTCACCAGTCCTGATCCGTAACGCCCGCACCCTCGACGGGCGGTGCGGGCGCGCGGCCTGCCCGGACGGGCCGGGCCGACTCCTCCGCCCCGGAGAGTCACGACGCGGTCACGATCCCGGACTTGACACGAGACGCACTCTTGCCGATCTAGACCTCACGGGCGTACACCAGAGCGCACGGGACAGCGCTCGACGTTCGACGAGGTACGAAGAACGGGGCAGTGATGCGCAGGACGAGCAGGATCATCCGGGCACGCAGGTCGTCCGGTACACCCACGGCAACGGCAACCCCCCGCACCCGCAGGGCCGGCAGAGCGGGGGCCGCCGTCGTCGCGGGCGTGCTCGCGGTCTCGCTCACCGCGTGCGGGGGCGACGACGACGGCGGCGGCGGCAAGGACAAGACGGGCGGCAGCGCCGACGAGACCGCCTCCACCGTCACCCTTCCCCAGCTGGACGGCCAGAGCCTCGAGGTGGCCGCCGTGTGGACCGGCACCGAACAGGCCAACTTCAAGAAGGTCCTCGCGGAGTTCGAGAAGCGCACCGGCGCGAAGGTGACGTTCGTCCCCGCCCAGGACCCCATCATCAACTTCCTCGGTTCCAAGATCGCGGGTGGCGCCCCGCCCGACGTGGCGCTGCTGCCGCAGCCGGGCGCCGTCAAGCAGGCCGTGGAGAAGGGCTGGGCCAAGCCGCTGGGCGCCGAGGCGCAGGCGGAGCTCAAGAAGAACTACTCGCAGGGCTGGCAGGACATCGGCTCGGTGGACGGCAAGCCGTACGGCGTCTACTACAAGGCCGCCAACAAGTCGCTGATCTGGTACAACGCCCAGGTCTTCGAGAACGCGGGCGCGAGCGAGCCGAAGACCTGGAAGGACCTGCTCACCACGGCGCAGACGGTCTACGACTCCGGTGTCACCCCGTTCTCGGTCGGCGGCGCCGACGGCTGGACGCTGACCGACTGGTTCGAGAACGTCTACCTCTCCCAGGCGGGCCCGGAGAAGTACGACCAGCTCGCCGCACACGAGATCAAGTGGACGGACCCGTCCGTGAAGGACGCCCTGACCACGCTGGCGGAGATCTGGGGCAAGGCCGACTACCTCGCGGGGGGCCCGGACGGCGCGCTGCAGACCGAGTTCCCGGCCTCCGTGACACAGACCTTCACCGGCGGCGACCAGCCCAAGGCGGGCATGGTCTACGAGGGTGACTTCGTCCAGGTCAACATCGGTGAGACCGAGGCGAAGGTCGGCACGGACGCGAAGGTGTTCCCGTTCCCCGCGGTCGGTGACAGCCCGCCGGTGGTGTCCGGCGGCGACGCGGCCGTGATCCTGGAGGACTCGAAGGCGGCGCAGGCCCTGGCGACGTTCCTCGCCTCCCCGGACGCGGCGGCCATCCAGGCGAAGCTGGGCGGCTATCTCTCGCCGAACAAGAACGTGCCGAACTCGGCGTATCCGAACGAGGTGCAGCAGAAGACGGCCCAGGCTCTCGTCGACGCCGGGGACGACTTCCGCTTCGACATGTCCGACCAGGCCCCGCAGGCCTTCGGAGGCACCCCCGGCAAGGGCGAGTGGAAGGCGCTCCAGGACTTCCTGAAGAACCCGAAGGACATCGCGGGCACCCAGCGGCAGCTGGAGGCCGACGCGTCCGCGGCGTACGGGAACTGATCCGGCGATGAAGCCGGACACGGCGGCGGGGCCCTCCGGGGCCCCCGCCGCCCCCACGTCGCGCAGGAGCGTCACCGGCACCCGCAGAACCGTCGCGGCGCTGTTCCTGCTGCCCGCGCTGCTGCTGCTCGGTGCGCTCGTGGTCTACCCGATCGGGTACTCCGTCGTCCGCAGCTTCTACGACCAGTCCGGCGACGGATTCGCCGGATTCGACAACTACCAGGCCCTGTTCACCGACGACGGCATCCGCACCGCCCTGAAGAACAACGTCATCTGGGTGGTGTTCGCGCCGACGGTCGCCACCGCGCTCGGCCTGGTCTTCGCGGTGCTGACCGAACGGATCCGCTGGGGCACGGCGTTCAAGCTGGTCGTCTTCATGCCGATGGCGATCTCGATGCTGGCGGCGGGCATCATCTTCCGCCTGGTGTACGACCAGGACCCGGACAAGGGCGTCGCGAACGCGGTGTGGGTGGGCGTCCACGACACCTTCGCCGAGTCGTCGGCGTACCCGAAGGCGCACCCGGGCCGTGAGTCGCCGCTGGAGGCGGCCGGCGGGGGCGCCTTCGTCACCAGGGCGACGGTGAGCGTCGGCGAGACCGTCGCACTGCCGCTGGTCGGCGTCGCCCCGGACCTGATCCCCGGCGACGCCGCGCGGGCGGCGGCGCCGAAGCCGGAGGCGGACCGGATCACCGGCACGACCTGGCAGGACTTCACCCGCGGCAAGGGCGTCGGCACGCTGAACGAGGTCGACGCGGAGGAGCTGGGCTATCCCGGCATGAAGATCGAGGCCGTCAAGGACGGCACGGTGGTGGAGACGGCCACGGCGGACGCCGACGGGACGTTCTCCCTGTCGGCGAAGGCGGACGGCGCCCGGCTCAGGCTGCCGGCGAGCAACTTCCAGGAGCCGTACAACGGCCTGGACTGGCTGGGCCCGTCGCTGGTCACGCCCGCCATCATCGGCTCGTATATCTGGATGTGGGCGGGCTTCGCGATGGTGCTGATCGCGGCCGGGCTCGCGGGCATGCCCCGGGAGCTGCTGGAGGCCGCGCGGGTCGACGGTGCCAACGAGTGGCAGGTGTTCCGACGGATCACGGTGCCCCTGCTGGCGCCGGTGCTCGCGGTCGTCACCGTCACCCTGATGATCAACGTGCTCAAGGTGTTCGACCTGGTCTTCATCATCGCGCCCGGCTCCTCCCAGGACGACGCCAACGTCCTCGCGCTGGAGCTGTACCGCAAGGGCTTCTCCGAGGACCAGCCGGGCATCGCCAGCGCGATCGCGGTGTTCCTGCTGCTTCTGGTGATCCCGGTGATGTGGTTCAACGTGCGGCGGCTGAGGCGGGAGGTCAGGCGATGAACTCACGTCTGGAGGGCGACGGTTCACCGAAGTCCGGGCCGTCGGGGTCCGTGGCGCCGGAGTCGGGGCCGCAGGAGTCCGGGGCCCGCGGGTCCCGGACGCTCGGCTCCCGGCTGACCGAGTGGGTCAGCGGCGGGCTGGTGCGGGTGTTCCTGATCGTCGTCGGCCTGTTCTGGCTCGTCCCCACGATCGGTCTGCTGCTGGCCAGCCTGCGCACCCCGCAGGACATGGCCGCCGACGGCTGGTGGACGGTGTTCACCGAGCCCTCGCAGCTCACCTTCGGCGCCTACGAGACCCTGCTGGAGAACGGCGACATCACCGGCTCCCTGCTGAACACGGTGTACATCACCGTCCCGGCGACGGTGCTGGTGGTGGTGATCGGCTCGCTCGCCGGATACGCCTTCGCCTGGATGGAGTTCCCGGGCCGGGACTGGTGGTTCCTGGGCGTGGTGGGACTGCTGGTGGTGCCGGTGCAGGTGGCGCTGATCCCGATCGCCGAACTCTTCGGCACCATCGGCATCTTCGGCTCGCTCGCCGGCGTGATCCTCTTCCACGTCGGCTTCGGTCTGCCGTTCGCGGTGTTCCTGCTGCGCAACTTCTTCGCGGAGATCCCGAAGGAGCTGCTGGAGGCGGCCCGGCTGGACGGTGCCGGCGAACTGCGCCTGTTCGCACGGGTGGTGATGCCGCTGGGCGGGCCGGCGATCGCCTCGCTGGGCATCTTCCAGTTCCTGTGGGTGTGGAACGACATGCTGGTCGCGCTGATCTTCACGGACGCCGGGAGCCAGCCGATCACGGTCGCCCTGCAGACCCAGGTACGGCAGTTCGGCAACAACATCGACGTGCTGGCGCCGGGCGCGTTCATCTCGATGGTGATTCCGCTGGTCGTGTTCTTCGCCTTCCAGCGGCAGTTCATCTCCGGGGTGATGGCGGGCGCGGTGAAGTGACGTGCCGCTTCGGGCCCCGGCGCGCACGGTGCGCGCCGGGGCCCGAAGCGGTGCCGAACCCGGGCCGGGGCCTGGGTGGGCCGGGACCGGTGACTACTCGATGACGAGCTCGACCGGGACGTTGCCGCGCGTGGCGTTGGAGTAGGGGCAGACCTGGTGCGCCTGCTCGACCAGCTTGCGGCCGGTCTCCTGGTCCACGCTGTCGGGCAGCTCGACGCGCAGCGTCACGGCGAGCGCGAAGCCCTCGCCCTGCTTGCCGATGCCGACCTCGGCCGTCACCGCGGCGTCGCTGACGTCCACCTTCGCGGCCCGGCCGACCACTCCGAGGGCGCTGCCGAAGCAGGCCGCGTATCCGGCGGCGAACAGCTGCTCCGGGTTGGTGCCCTCGCCGTTGCCGCCCAGCTCCACGGGGGCGCTGAGGCCGAGGTCCAGCTTGCCGTCGGAGGTGACGGCGCGGCCGTCGCGGCCGTGGGTGGCGGTGGCGACAGCGGTGTAGAGCGCGTCCATGGGGAAACCTTCCCTTTCGAGTCGTGGTCGTGGGGCGGCCGGTCCGTCCGGTGGTCCGGCCTCCGCACACTCCGAGTAGAGCACACAATTAAATTGCGCACAACTAAATGACTCGAGAGAGATACCCTGGGGGCATGACACCGACCCCGAACCCCGGACCGGCTCCGGAGCCGACCGTCGCCACCTCCCCGGAGCCGGCAGCCGTGCCGGCCCCGGGTCCGGCCGGTGCCCCGCTGCCCGGCCCCACCGTCGGCACGCTCCGCCTCGACCAGCACGTCTGCTTCTCCCTGCAGTCCGCCTCGCGCGCCTTCAACGGCCTGTACCGCGTCCTCCTCAAGGACCTCGGCCTCACCTACCCGCAGTACCTGGTGATGCTGACCCTCTGGGAGCACGGCACGCTGCCCGTGAGGAAGCTCGGCGATCACCTGCGGCTCGACTCCGGCACCCTCTCCCCGCTGCTCAAGCGGCTGGAGGCGGCCGGCCTGGTGCACAGGGAACGCAGTGCGCGCGACGAGCGCTCGGTGGAGGTGCGGCCCACCGAGGAGGGCATCGCGCTGCGCGAGCGGGCCCTCGACGTCCCGCGCCGGATCGCCGCCGCGACCGGATTCGGGCTCGACGAGATCCAGGACCTGAAGGCCCGCCTGGACCGTCTCACCACCGCACTGGACACGGCGGCGGCGAACGAAGCCTAGGATCCTGCCGAACGGTGGAAACCGACCGCCCGGTGGACCGACCGCCCACCGCGCACCACGGCGCCACCGGGGCACCACCTGCACCACCACGGGTCAACGACGAGGGGACGGCCGCACATGACCTGGTTGATCACCGGCGGCGCCGGCTACATCGGGGCGCACGTCGTACACGCGATGACCGAGGCGGGGGAACGGACGGTGGTGTACGACGACCTGTCCACCGGCATCCCCGACCGCGTACCGGACGGAGTGCCGCTGGTGGTCGGCTCGGTCCTGGACGGTGAGCGGGTGGCGCGCGCCCTCGCCGACCACGAGGTCACCGGCGTCGTGCACCTGGCGGCGAAGAAGCAGGTCGCCGAGTCCGTGGAACTGCCCCTGCAGTACTACCGGGTGAACATCGAGGGCCTGCGCGTCCTGCTGGAGGCGGTGACGGCGGCGGGCGTGCCGTCGTCCTTCGTGTTCTCGTCCTCGGCGGCGGTGTACGGCACGCCGTCCACCGGCGCCGACCTGGTCACCGAGGACACCCCCTGCCTGCCGATGTCCCCGTACGGCGAGACGAAGCTGGCCGGCGAGTGGCTGGTCCGCGCGACGGGTCGGGCGACCGGACTGTCCACGGCCTCCCTGCGCTACTTCAACGTGGCGGGCGCCGCGCGTCCGGAACTCGCCGACACCGGTGTCTCCAACCTCGTCCCCATGGTGTTCGAGAAGCTGACCGAGAACGCGCCCCCGTGTGTGTTCGGCGACGACTACCCGACCCCGGACGGCACCTGCGTCCGTGACTACATCCACGTCGTCGACCTGGCCGAGGCCCACGTGGCCGCGGCGCGCGCCCTGCGCGCCACACCCGGCCGGGACCTCACCCTCAACATCGGCCGCGGGGAGGGCGTCTCGGTCCGGGGCATGATCGACCGCATCAACACCCTCACCGGCCACGACCTCCCGCCCACGGTCGCCCCCCGCCGCCCCGGCGACCCGGCGAACGTCGTCGCCTCGGCCGACCGCGCCGCCGCCGAACTCGGCTGGAAGGCCCGCCACAGCGTCGACGACATGATCACCTCGGCCTGGGCGGGCTGGCAGCGCCTCAACCCGGCAGCGGGACGCGGCTGACCTGTGCGGATGACCTCCACCCCGGCCCCCTACGAGCGCGCGGTGGGCGCCGTCGTCGGTTCCGCCGCCGGCGACGCCCCGGGCGCCCCCCTGCCGGGCTTCGGGGAACGGGTCCTGCGGACGGCGGACCTGGCCGCCCTCGCCCGACGTCTGCACCACTGAGCCGTTTCCCGGACCCGTGTTCGGAGTCCTGGTTCAGCTTCTGTGGTGGGGGAACGCCGAGTTGCGTGCAGACCCGGGTGTGGCCGGCTACATCAAGACGAAGCAACCTCGTTGTTCGAGGAGGTCGAGCAGGCGTGGCCGGGGCTCGATGTTGTTCCAGCGGAGGTCGAGTCTCTCGAGTGAGGGCAGCTCGGCCAGCCAGTCCGGCAGTTCGCGGAGGCGGTTGCTCCGCAGGTCGAGGTGGCGGAGCAGCGGGAGCCCTGCCAGGGGCTCCGGGATTTCCTTCAGCGCGTTCTCTCGTAGGTCGAGGTGACGTAGTCCGGTCAGGCCGGCGGCGGATTCCGGCAGACACGTGAGTGCGTTGTCGCGCAGCCACAGCTCGCGGAGCAGGTGTAGCCGACCGATCGTGTCGGGCAGTGCGGTCAGGTCATTGTGCTGGGCCCGAAGCTCCACCAGTCCGGTCAATGCGCCGATGGCCTCCGGGAGACTGGTGAACTGGTTCTCGCCGACATTGAGGTAACGGAGTCCGGTGAGCCGCCCGAGTGACCGGGGAAGCTCTTCGAGCTGGTTGTCATGCAGATAGAGATACTCGGTGAGCGGCAGTTCGGTCAGCTCGTCCGGTATCGAGGCGAGCTTGTTGTGCCCCAGGTCCAGAGTGTGCAACTGGCGTAGTTGCCCGATCCGGGAGGAGATGTGCGTCAGGTCATTGTCCGCGAGGATCAGCACCTGCAGTTCGGCCCGCTGCCACAACGACTCCGGCAGCTCTCCCAGTTTGCGCTTCCACAGATTCAGCGTCGCTGTCACGCTGCCGTCCCTCCCGGCCCGAGCGGGTCCCGCCGCCGTAGCTTACGGCCACGGTGCCGCTGTTCTCAGGCGAGGAGAACTCGTTTCCGCAGGAGTTGGAAGCCGATACGGCCGGACATCTGGTGTTTGATCATCTTGATCCGGTTGACGTGTCCTTCGACGACGCCGGAGTTCCAGGGCAGGGTGGGCCCCGCGATGACGGCGTCGCGGTCGATGCCTGCGGCGACGGCCCGGGGTGAGGACGGTCGGGCCGTCACCGGTCGCGGTGAGGTGCGCTCGTCGCCCCCGCGTCACAGCGCCCTGAGCGCCGCCGTCGTGGCTCTGGCCAGCGCTGCCAGGTAGCCCTTCGGCAGTTTCGGGCTGCGGATGATCACCGAGCGCCAGTACAGCGGGCCCGAGATCAGGTCGAGGGCCAGGTCGTGGTCGATGCCGGGGCGTACCTCGCCCCGCTCCTGTGCCGCCGTGACGATGCCCTTGGCGACCCCGTCCTGGCCCTCCCGCAGCGCCTTGCGCAGGGCCTCGGCGATGTCGGGGTTGCGGGCGGCCTCGGCCTGGAGGTCGGGGAGGATCTGCGAGGCCACGGGGTGGCGCAGGGCGCGTGAGGTGACCTCGTAGAGCAGTCGCAGGTCGCCCTCGAGGGAGCCGGTGTCCGGCGCGGGCAGGCCCTGCACCGCGATGGCGGAGACCAGGTCCAGGACCAGGTGCAGTTTGGAGCGCCAGCGTCGGTACACCGCGGTCTTGCCGACGCCCGCGCGGCGCGCGATGCCCTCGATGGACATCCGCGCGTAGCCGACGGCCGCGAGTTCCTCGAAGACGGCCGCCCGGATCGCCTCCGTCACGTCCTCGCGCAGTACGGCCGCCCCGGCGGGGGCCCTGCGGCGCGGACGCGGCTGGGACTCGTCGGCGTTCGTCGTCATGCGGCCCAGCATAGGGCGCGACGACGATACGGGCCCGTTCTGACGACAGCACGTACACCGATCCGACACAGACAGGCACTGGCCAGGCCCTATCCGGGCATGACCCGGATCCGCTCCGGACCTGTTCCGGACCTGGGCCGTCACGACGAAACGGTTGCGTTCCGACGCACGTTCGGCCTACGCTCACGTTGCGACGATACGGTGCCGTCCCGACGTGGGTGAACGCGCGAAGACGCGCGGGGAAACACCGGGCGGGACCCGGCACCGCACCACCCCGCCGCCACCCCCACCCCCCCTAGCGAAAGCAGCGGATGTGAGTCAGGTCCTCCACACACCGCCTCCCGCACCGGTCCCCCCGGCCGCCGAGGACGACCTCCCGGCCCTGGCCGCCCGCCACGGCCTCACGGTCAGCGGCGCCCGCCCCACCCTGCCGGACTACGTCCGCGAGTTGTGGGCGCGCCGGCACTTCATCCTCGCCTTCTCCCGGGCGAAGCTGACGGCGCAGTACAGCCAGGCGAAGCTGGGTCAGCTGTGGCAGGTGGCCACCCCGCTGCTGAACGCGGCCGTGTACTT
>NZ_JBITSN010000013.1:182549-218433 GCF_044540975.1 Streptomyces sp. NPDC085927 | reverse complement strand
AAGTACACGGCCGCGTTCAGCAGCGGGGTGGCCACCTGCCACAGCTGACCCAGCTTCGCCTGGCTGTACTGCGCCGTCAGCTTCGCCCGGGAGAACGTGAGGATGAAGTGCCGGCGCCCCCAGAGCTGACGGACGTACTCGACGAGCGACGGCCGGGCACCGCTCACCGTCAGCCCGTACTTGGCGGCGAGCTCGGCCGCCGTGAGGCTCTCGTCGGGCGGCGCGGACGCGCTGACCGCGACCGTGCCGTCGTGCCTTGTCTCACTCACTGGTGAAAGCTTTCCCTCTTCGAGATGCGCGGGCCCGTACGGACCCGGCATGCGCCGGGGAGCCTGGCTGCGGCCCCGATGTTCCGGACACGAGCTTGTCAGATGACAGGGGGCCGGCCCAGCCGGGTCAGCCGCCACACCGTACGCCACTTCATGGGCCGGCGCGGGCCGCAGGGGCTGGTCCACCCCTCCCGGAAACCGCCGAACCAGGCCTTGAGGGCCGGGCGCGACGGTCTGCGGAGCAGGGTGAGCAGCATCCAGACACCCAGGTAGAGGGGGACCAGGGGCGCGGGAAGGTTGCGGCGGGCCAGCCAGACGCGGTTGCGGGCGACCATGCGGTGGTAGACCGCGTGCCGTGAGGGGGCGGTGGTCGGGTGGTACAGCACCATGTCGGACCGGTAGTCGATCATCCAGCCCGCGTCGAGGGCCCGCCAGGCCAGGTCGGTCTCCTCGTGCGCGTAGAAGAACGCGTCGGGCAGCACCCCGGCGTCGGCGAAGACCCGGGTGCGTACGGCGTTGGCGCCGCCGAGGAAGGTGGTCACCCGGGAGGAGCGCATCGGGTCGGCGGCGCGCAGCCGGGGCACGTGACGGCGCTGGGTGCTGCCGGTCTCCGGGTCGGCGATGCGGAAGCTGATGATGCCGAGTTCCGGGTCGGCGGCGAACGCCCGGCGGCACAGCTCGGCGGTGTCGTGGTGGGCCAGGAGGCCGTCGTCGTCGAGGAACAGCAGGATGTCGACGTCCTGGCCGCCCGGACCGAACGCCTCGATGCCGACGTTGCGGCCGCCGGGGATGCCGAGGTTCTCCGGCAGCTCGACGGTGCGCACGCCGTCGGGGACCTCCGGGACGGGCGAGCCGTTGCCGACGACGACGACCCGGACCGGGTCGCCGTCCTGCTTGGCGATCGAGTCGAGCAGGGCGCGCAGCTCGTCGGGGCGGTTGCCCATGGTGATGATCACCGCGCCGACCTTGAGGGAGGGTCCCACAGCGGTCACCTCAGCCTGCTCGATGCAAGGACGGACACCAGGTGCAGCACGGTCTGGAGCAGGGCTATCCCGGCGAGGACGGCGACACCCAGGCGGGTGAAGAACAGGTCGCCCCGGGCGGCGTCGACGATCGCGAGGATCACGATCAGCAGTGACGCCTCCATGCCGAGGATCAGCCGGTGGAACTTCAGGGCTCCGGCGGCCCGGCGGGCCAGCGCCATGCCGGAGGAGCGCGGCTCGGCGGCGGCCTCCTTGACCGGCGGCAGTCCGCCCTGGTGGCGGGCCACGCCGACCAGGTCGGTCTCGGCCTTGATCAGGATGGCGCCGAGGGCGGCCAGGGTGCCGAGGAAGGCCCAGAGCCAGTCGATGCGGCCGGTGCCCCACAGGTCGGCGGCGCGCAGACCGAAACCGACGAGAACGGCCGCGTCGCACAGGTAGGCGCCGACCCGGTCGAGGTAGACCCCGCTGAGCGAGAACTGCTGCTTCCAGCGGGCGACCTCGCCGTCCACGCAGTCCAGCAGCAGGTACAGCTGCACCATGACCAGGCCGAGGACCGCCCCCGTGATCCCCGGCACCAGCAGGGCCGGGGCGGCGAGGACGCCGAAGACGGTCATCAGATACGTGAGCTGGTTGGGCGTGACCCTGGTGTTCACCAGGTAGCGGTCCACCCGCAGGGACACCTCACGCATGTAGAGGCGTCCCATCCAGTGCTCACCGCTGCGCCGGTCCTTCACCCCCGCGGGGTGGACGACCGGACGGAGTTCAGCTACCGATGGCCTTGACATAGTCGGCGTAGACGTCCTTGATCTGTTCGGTCTTCAGGTCGAGATGTTCGAGGATCGTGAAGCGGCCGGGGCGGGTCTCGGGAGCGAATTCGACGACTTTGACGAACTCGTCCGCCGTGAAGCCGATCTCCTCCGGCAGTACCGGCAGTCCGTGCCGGCGCAGGACGTCGGCCATGTACACCGACTCGTCGTGCGCGCCGCGCAGGTACATCGCGAAGGCCGCGCCCAGGCCGCACTGCTCTCCGTGGGCGGCGGCCCGCTTGGGGTGGAGCAGGTCGAAGGCGTGGTTGATCTCGTGGCAGGCGCCGGAGGACGGCCGCGAGTCGCCGGACACCGACATGGCGATGCCGCTGAGGACCAGTGCCTCGGCGAGCACCTGGAGGAAGTCGTTGTCGCCGATGCCCCCGGGGTGGCGCAGTACGGACTCGCCGGCCTGCCGGGCCATGGCGGCGGCGAGCCCGTCGATCCGCTCGCCCTTGACCCTGCAGGCCAGTTCCCAGTCCGCGACGGCGGAGACATTGGAGATGGCGTCGCCGATGCCGGCGCGCACGAAGCGCACCGGGGCGTTCCGGATGACGTCGAGGTCGATGACGACCGCGATCGGATTCGGCACGCCGTAGGAGCCGCGGCCGGCGTCGTTGTCGAGGGTGGCGACCGGCGAGCACAGGCCGTCGTGCGCGAGGTTCGTCGGTACGGCGACCAGGGGGAGGCCGACGCGTGCCGCGGCGAACTTGGCACAGTCGATGATCTTGCCGCCGCCCAGTCCGACGATGGCGTCGTAGTGGCCGGCCTTTATGGCGCCGGCCAGCCGGACCGCGTCGTCGAGGGTGCCGCCGCCGACCTCGTACCAGGTGGCGCCGGGCAGCGACGGGGAGAGCCGCTCGCGCAGTCCGGCGCCGGAGCCGCCGCTGACGGCGACGGCGAGGCGGCCGGACTGCGCGATGCGCTCGTCGGCGAGGACCCCGCCCAGGTCGTCGAGGGCTCCGGGGCGGATGTCGACGACGAGGGGGGAGGGGATGAGCCGGGTCAGTACTGGCATGCGATCTCCCGTCCACGGGCGAGATCGTCGTGGTTGTCGATCTCCACCCAGTCGATGTCGCCGATCGGCGCCACGTCGATCCGGAAGCCGCGGTTCACCAGTTCCTGGTAGCCGTGCTCGTAGAACTGCTGCGGGTCGGTCTCCCACACGGTCTTCAGCGCGTCGGCGAGCGCGGGGGCGGCGTCGCCCTCGATGAGGGTGACGCCGATGTACTCCCCGGTCGCCTCGGCGGGATCCATGAGCTTGGTGATCTTCGTCATGCCCTTGCCGGGGTCGACGACGACCTTCATCTCCTCGTCCGCGAGGGACTTCACGGTGTCGAGGGCGAGGATGATCCGCCTGCCCTCGCCGCGGGCGGCGAGGAGCGTCTTCTCGACGGAGACCGGGTGCACGGTGTCGCCGTTGGCGAGGATCACGCCGTCCTTGAGGGCGTCACGGCCGCACCACAGGGAGTAGGCGTTGTTCCACTCCTCGGCCTTGTCGTTGTCGATGAGGGTGAGCTTGAGGCCGTACTTCTGCTCCAGGGCCGCCTTGCGCTCGTACACGACCTCCTTGCGGTAGCCGACGATGACGGCGGCCTCGGTCAGGCCGATCTCGGCGAAGTTGCCGAGGGTGAGGTCCAGGACCGTCGGTTCGCCCTCTATACCCGCGGGCCCCACCGGCACCAGCGCCTTGGGCAGGGTGTCGGTGTAGGGGCGCAGACGCCGTCCGGCGCCGGCCGCCAGCACGAGGCCGATCATGCGGGTTCTCCTTCATCGTGTACGGCGGGTGCGCCGCCCCGGTGGGCGGTCACCCAGAAGCGGATGCTCTCGAGGAGCACCAGCAGGGCCACGGCCACGGCGAGCACCGTGAGCGCGACGGCGAACTGCGGGGCGGTGAGCAGGGCGGCCAGGACGACGACCGCCAGGGTGCGGCCCTCGTGACCTCCGATCGCCCGCACCAGCCAGGGCGGGGGCGCGCCCGCGTCGCCGCGGATGCGGTAGACCGTGTCGTAGTGATGGTAGGCGACGGCGGCCACCAGACCGTAGGCCGCCGGAAGCGCTCCGTTCACCCCGGCGCCCGCCGCCAGGGCCAGGACGGTGCCGTACTCGGCGGCGCGCAGGAACGGCGGGACCAGCCAGTCGAGGGGGCCCTTGAGAGGGCGGGCGACGGCCAGGGCGGAGGTCAGGACGTACAGGAGGGCGGCGAGGACGGGCCACGGTCCGCCGAAGCCGGTCAGCGCGGCCGTGGCGACGACGGCGGCGCCGCCGAGCAGGGCGACGGCGGGGGCGGTGAACCCGGGCAGGCGCCGCACGACGGGCTCCAGCGCCCCGGCGAGGCGTTCGGCGAGCGGTCCGGTGTCGGCGAGGTCCGCGAGGGCGCGCGCCGCGCGGTCGGTCCTGCGGGCCTTGCGGGTGAGGGAGCGCAGGACACGGCCGGCCGTGGTGTACGTCGCCGCGAAGGCGCAGCCGATCAGCAGGGCGTAGAAGGTGATGCGGGGGGTCGTGAGGGCCGTGAGAACGGCGATCATCGCCCAGCGCTCACCGATCGGGAGGACGATCATGCGGCGCACCCAGACCGTCCAGCCGACGCTGTCGAGCTTGCTGGAGAGAGCGGCGGTGGGACTGGTGTCGGCGGTGGCGGCGGTGCTGTCGACGTTCGCCTCGTTGAACGAGAAGTCCACGACGTGCCGGCAGGTCTGCAGGACCATCGCGCCGAGCGCGAGGGCCCAGACGTCATCGCCGCCGCGGGCCGCGCCGAGGGCGAGGCCCGCGTAGTAGGCGTACTCCTTGGCCCGGTCGAAGGTGGCGTCGAGCCAGGCGCCGAGGGTGGAGTACTGCAGGGAGTAGCGGGCGAGCTGGCCGTCGGTGCAGTCCAGCACGAAGGAGGCGAGGAGGAGGACACCGGCGGCGACGAAGCCTCCGCGGGTGCCGGTGGCGGCGCAGGCCGCCGCTATGAGCGCGGTGAGCAGGGAGGCGGTGGTGACCTGGTTGGGGGTCAGTCCGCGCCGGGCGCACCAGCGGGCGATGTAGCGGGAGTACGGGCTGATGCAGTAGGTGGTGAAGAAGCCGTCCCGGGCCTTGACGGCCGACTTCAGCCGGACGGCCTCGTCGTCCACCGCGGCGACGGCCTGCCGGGCCTCGTTGCGGGTCTGCGGATCGTCGGGGACGGTGGCGACGAGGCTGCCGAGGTCGGGGCGGTGCGGGTCGCTCCCGTCGGCGCTCAGAGCGGCGACGATGCGGTCGGAGAGGGTGCCGGTGAGCGTGGTGCCGGCGGGCGTCGGAGCCCCGCCGGACGCGGTCTCGCCGGCATCGCCGGTCACGGCCTCGGTGGCGGCAGCGGTCTCGGTGGCGCCGGTGGCCTCGGTGGCCCCGGTGGGGGCAGCGGACTCGGAGACCGCGGTGTCCTCTCCGGCCGTCACGCGGGCCATCGCGAGGGTCAGGGCCTGGCGCGCGGCCGGCTGGGCGGTGACGGCACCGGGGATCGCCGCGAGCGGGAAGCGGGGGTCGGTGAGGCCGAGGCGGAGCGCGTGCTCGTGGCCCACGAACCGGGCGTCGACGACGGCGACCCGCTGTCCGGCGGGCACCTCGGCGAGCAGGCTCCCGGCCGCCGCGGTGTCGGACGCGATCCGCACGTCGAAGCCGAGGGAACGCAGGTCCGCCTCGATCGACGAACCCGGAACCGGCTGGCCGGTGAGGATGGCGGTCGACAACCGAATCTCACTCCCTGGATGCCGACGCGTCCACGCCGGTCGTGTACATGGTGGGGGGCGGCCGTACGGGGCCTCCGAGCGGCATGTCGGCTGAGGTTAGCGGATGTCCCTGAACCCGCGTTCACCGCCCGTTCGGCGGTTGGATCGTTGTGGTTTCACCTGCGTCCCTGCCGCGATCATCATCGGGGATAGCGGGGCCGGCCCACAAACCGCGCACCCAGAAGGGGCATTGATGCGCATAGCAGGCATCACCCCGGCATGGTCCGCCCGGCGCGGGCCGGGCCCTCGGGACGGGCCCGCCGCGAGGAAGGCGACTGCCCCCGGACGCGTACGAGGCGGGCCGCGATCGGCACCAGGAGCGGGTCACCGGCCCCTGACCAGCGCAATGACCGCACCGGGGACCGCGGACAGCCCGAAGAGGCGCCGGGCGGGCGGCCCGGCCACACCGTACCGCCGGGGAGGACGAGGGCTCTCCCGCCCCCTGCGCCGGAGGTAGGAAGGCGGGCGCTCCGCGCTCCCCGCGCCGGCGGGCGCGCACGGCGAGCCCGGTGCGGGTCTCCTGTGGATCTCGTCACGGGGGCCACGCCCCGTACCCCGGCGCGTGCGCAGGGTGAGACAGGCCCGACGCCCGGTGCCGCCCGCGTCCGCGCCCGAGGACCCTCGCGCGCGTGGCCCGCCGGCACCGCCGACCGGGTTGTCCAGAAGGCGCGCACACCGCCCCGAGCATACCTGACCTGCGAACTGTTTCCGCAGGTCAAGGCACATGACAACGGTGTTCAGTGCCGCGTTGCCCCATACCCCCTCCCCGTAGTTCACTGTGATCCGGACGAGTCATGGAGGGACGGCTTTCATGGGGGCTGGGCACGATCACGGGCACGCGCACGGCGCGCATGCCGGCGGTACGGCGAGTGCGGCGTACCGCGGCAGGCTGCGGGCGGCGCTGGCGATCACGCTCGGTGTCATGGTCGTCGAGATCGTCGGCGGTCTGCTGGCCGACTCGCTCGCCCTCGTCGCCGACGCGGCGCACATGGCGACGGACGCGCTGGGGCTCGGCATGGCCCTGCTGGCGATCCACTTCGCGAACCGCCCGCCGAGCGAGCACCGCACCTTCGGCTACGCCCGCGCGGAGATCCTCGCGGCGCTCGCGAACTGTCTGCTGCTGCTCGGGGTGGGCGGCTACGTGCTGTACGAGGCGGTCCAGCGGTTCGTCGCACCGGCCCCCACCGAGGGTGGGCTGACGCTGGTCTTCGGCGCGATCGGTCTGGTCGCCAACCTGGTCTCGCTGACGCTGCTGATGCGCGGGCAGAAGGAGAGCCTCAACGTGCGCGGGGCGTTCCTGGAGGTGGCCGCCGACGCGTTCGGCTCGGTCGCGGTGATCGTCTCGGCGCTGGTCGTCGTGGCGACCGGCTGGACGGCCGCCGACCCGATCGCCTCCCTCGTGATCGCCGTGCTGATCGTGCCCCGCGCCTTCAGGCTGCTGCGCGAGACCCTGGACGTCCTGCTGGAGGCGGCACCCAAGGGCGTGGACATGGCCCAGGTCCGGGCGCACATCCTGGGCACGCAGGGCGTCGAGGACGTGCACGATCTGCACGCCTGGACCATCACCTCGGGCATGCCGGTGCTCTCCGCGCACGTGGTCGTCAGCTCCGAGGCACTCAGCGCCATCGGGCACGAGAAGATGCTGCACGAGCTGCAGAGCTGCCTGGGTGACCACTTCGACGTGGAGCACTGCACCTTCCAGCTGGAACCGCGCGGTCACGCGGAGCACGAGGCGCGGCTCTGCCACTGAGGCGGCACCCGGCTGCGGGGCCGTCCGAGCGCGTGGCGCGGCGCCGCTCCGTGACGCGTCGTGACGTGACGTGGCGGGAGTGCGTGCGGGAGGCGGCCGGGGCGGGAGGCGCCGCTGGGGCGCGAGGCCGGTATTCACGCGCCGGGAGGCGCATCCTTCCGCCCCCGTACCGGCGTCCTTTCCCTCATGGCGCCCCGCTCCTCGTGGTTCTCCCGCCGCCGGTCCGGGCAGGTCATCCCCCGGGCCCCTCTTCCGGTACGGCCCGCGCCGGCCGTGGACCGTACCGCCCGCGGGACATGCGGGCGGTACGGGGGAGTGCCGGGAGTGCCGGATTCGTGCGGCAGACTTGGGGCGCGAAGACCGAATGAAGGATGGGTATGCCGATCACACCTGCCACCGCGACGCACAACCCGTCGAGCGGTACCGCCGAGGCGATTCTGCTGGAGCTGGTCGACGAAGACGGCGTGACGATCGGCACCGCGGAGAAGCTCGCCGCCCATCAGCCTCCGGGGCAGCTGCACCGGGCGTTCTCGGTGTTCCTCTTCGACGAGCGCGGCCGGCTGCTGATCCAGCAGCGGGCGCTGGGCAAGTACCACTCCCCCGGTGTGTGGTCCAACACCTGCTGCGGGCACCCCTACCCCGGTGAGGCGCCGTTCGCGGCGGCGGCCCGGCGCACCTTCGAGGAGCTGGGGCTGTCCCCGTCGCTGCTCGCCGAGGCGGGCACGGTGCGCTACAACCACCCCGACCCGGCCTCCGGTCTGGTCGAGCAGGAGTACAACCACCTGTTCGTCGGCATGGTGCAGGCACCGCTGCGGGCGGATCCCGAGGAGGTGGCGTCCACGGCGTTCGTGACCCCGGACGAGCTGGTCCGGCGCCATGGCGAGGACACCTTCTCGGCGTGGTTCATGACCGTGCTGGACGCGGTCCGCCCGGCGGTCCGGGAGCTGACGGGACCGTCCGCGGGCTGGTGACCGGGCGGCGGGCCTGCCACCGGTGGTGGCCGTCGGAGCGTGTGGGCGTGCGGCCGTCAGGCCCGCGCGGGCTTGAGCGGCAGGGCGGCCCAGATCACCTTGCCGCCGCTCGCGGTGTGCTCGACGTCGCACATGCCGTTCGACTCGCGGGTGATCTCGCGCACCAGGAGCAGTCCGCGGCCACCGGTGCGGCCGTGGTCCGCCTCCAGGGCGGTCGGGCGGTAGGGGTGGTTGTCCTCCACGGACACCCGGACCCACTCGGCGCCGACGGCGACCTCGACGGCGAGCATCGGGGAGAGCAGTGCCGCGTGCCGTACGGCGTTGGTGACCAGTTCCGAGACGATCAGCAGCAGCCCCTGGACCACCTCTTCGGCGACCGGCACCCCCTGGCGCCGCAGCAGGTCCCGTACGGCGTGGCGCGCCTGCGGGACCGAGGCGTCGACGGCGGGGGCGGTGAACCGCCAGACGCCTTCGTACGGCAGCGGTGCCGAGCGCGGTGGGGCGGTCTCCGCCCCGGTGGGTCTGTCCCCGTCCTCCGGGCGTGGGCCGGGCCCGCGCCCCTGGTCGTCCATCGTCCGGTCGCCACCCTCACGCTCGATTGTCACCACACGTCGAGTGTTGGTAACTATGCGCGTCACACCGAAGCCCTGAACAGAAGTCAGCGAATATCGAGCGTTTCTGACCGTTGACGTATGCCGTGGTGGGTTACGGGACTGTTTCTGTCTGCTCCGTGTCATGTCGGCGGACTATTCGGGTTGTACGGGTTCGACGCCCGGCCCGGTGCGCTCCGGGGCCGTCAGCCGGCCGGAGACCATGCCCACGATCCTGCGTCCGCCGTAGCCGGTGGCGATCAGACCGAGCCCGTCGAAGAGCAGGGTGAGCGAGAGGAAGGCGCCGATCACGTACTGGCTGCTGCTGGGCCAGGTGATCAGCACCAGGATTCCGAGGAGGAGGCCCAGGACGCCCTGCAGGAGCGTCACGCCGAACTGTGGACCGCGCACCACCATACTGCCCACCAGGCGGAACAGGCCGCCGGTGAGGAACAGCAGCGCGGCGAACATGGTCAGCGCCTCGGCCGCCGCCTCCGGTGTGCGCAGGACCACCACGCCGGCCGCGATGTTCAGTGCCGCGACGATCACCGCGAGCCAGAAGAAGTTGCTGTGCCGGGCCTGGACGGCGTGCAGCAGTGAGACCGCACCGCCGACCAGCAGCAGCCAGCCGAACAGCACCATCGTCGTCAGAGTGGCGACACCGGTGTAGACGAGACCGACGAGGCCGGCGACGACCAGGATCACGCCGAGTGCGGCGAGCCGGCCGAACCCGCTCTTCAGTTCGGCCGCCTCGTCGCGCGGTGGGGTGGGCTTGGCCATGGCTGCCTCCTCGCTGTCCCTCCCCTGTCGTTCTCCCCTGCCCCACGGGTCGCGTAACGCTTCACGCGCTCCTGCCGGTCAGCGCCCCGACCGGGGCGGATAGCATCCGGCGCATGGAGCCGCAGCTGTCGCACAGCGTCACCGGATCGGTCGCCACGGTCGTCATCCGCCATCCGGCGAAGCGCAACGCCATGACGACCGCTATGTGGCGCGCGCTGCCACCACTGCTCGACGCGCTGGCGGACGACACCGGGGTGCGGGCGCTGGTGCTCACCGGCGAGGGCGGGACGTTCTGCGCCGGCGCCGACATCTCCACGCTCAAGGGGTCGCCGCAGGAGGCGCAGCGGCTCGCCGTGGCGGCCGAGGAGGCGCTCGCCGCGTTCCCCAAACCGACGCTCGCGGCGGTCCGGGGACACTGCGTCGGCGGCGGGGCACAGCTGGCGGCGGCCTGCGATCTGCGGTTCGCGCAGGAGGGAGCGGTGTTCGGGGTGACCCCGGCCCGGCTCGGGATCGTCTATCCGGCCTCCTCCACCCGGCGGCTGGTGTCGCTGGTGGGGCCCTCCGCCGCCAAGTACCTGCTGTTCTCCGGCGAGTTGATCGACACCGCGCGGGCCCTGCGGACGGGACTGGTCGACGAGGTCCTGCCCGCGGACGGACTGGACCGGCGGGTCGCGGAGTTCACCGCGGTCCTGGCCTCGCGTTCGCAGCTGACCCAGGCCGCGGCGAAGGAGTTCGCGGACGGGCGCACCGACCGGGACGCCCACTGGAGCGGCCGGGCGCAGGGCAACGGCGACACGGCGGAGGGGGTCGCCGCCTTCCTGGAACGGAGACCGCCACGGTTCGACTGGAGCCTGCCGGGACGGCGATAGGGTACGGCGTCCGCAGCGGGCAGGCATGTCGAAGCCTTGACGAGGTACCCGTAGGTCATCACCCCGTCCGTTCCGCCCGGGACGGACGGGACGCCGAAGACCGAAGGAGAAGACACGTGTTGCGTGCCATCGCGGATGTCCTGCGTCAGATCGGCGGCGCCGTCGCCACCGTCGTGACACTGCCGTTCCGGGCGGTGGCCCGGCTGTTCGGGGGCGCCTCGTCGGCGGGCCGGGGCCGGCGCGCCTGACCCGGCGCGCACCACCGTCCGGCGAGTCGCCGCCCTGATCCCCGATTGTCGGCGTCACCTGCCACAATTGCCGCGCAACCTCAGCGAAGAAGGCGGTACGGGATCGTGACGACACCCCTCCAAGGGTCCATCGAAGGCAGGATCGCCGGGGAGCTCGGCGTACAGGAGCGGCAGGTCAGGGCCGCCGTGGAGCTGCTCGACGGCGGTTCGACGGTGCCCTTCATCGCCCGCTACCGCAAGGAAGCCACCGAGATGCTCGACGATGCGCAGCTGCGCACGCTCGAGGAGCGGCTGCGCTATCTGCGGGAGCTCGAGGAGCGTCGTGCGGCGATCCTGGAGTCGGTGCGCGAGCAGGGCAAGCTCACCGAGGAGCTGGAGGCGCGGATCCGGGGCGCGGAGACCAAGGCGCGCCTGGAGGACATCTATCTGCCGTACAAGCCGAAGCGGCGTACCAAGGCGCAGATGGCGCGGGAGGCGGGGCTCGAACCGCTGGCGGACGGGCTGCTCGGGGACCCGGGCGTCGCCCCCCTCGCCGCGGCTGCCGCGTTCGTGGACGCCGGCAAGGGTGTCGCCGATCCGCAGGCCGCCCTGGACGGCGCGCGGGCCATCCTCACCGAGCGGTTCTCGGAGGACGCCGACCTGATCGGCGAGCTGCGGGAGCGCATGTGGGTGCGCGGGCGGCTCGCCGCCAAGGTGCGCGAGGGCAAGGAGGAGGCGGGCGCCAAGTTCTCCGACTACTTCGACTTCGCCGAGCCGTTCACCGAGCTGCCCTCGCACCGGATCCTGGCGATGCTGCGCGGCGAGAAGGAGGAGGTCCTGGACCTCGTCCTGGAGCCGGAGGAGGCGACGGAGGGCCCGTCCTCGTACGAGGGCACGGTGGCCCACCGGTTCGGGATCGGCGATCAGGGCCGCCCCGCCGACAAGTGGCTGCTCGACACGGTCCGCTGGGCGTGGCGCACGCGCATCCTGGTGCATCTCGGCATCGACCTGCGGCTGAGGCTGCGTACGGCGGCCGAGGACGAGGCGGTGCGGGTGTTCGCGGCGAACCTGCGCGACCTGCTGCTCGCCGCTCCGGCCGGTACCCGCGCGACGCTCGGTCTCGACCCGGGCTTCCGTACGGGTGTGAAGGTCGCCGTGGTCGACGCGACGGGCAAGGTCGTCGCCACCGACGTGATCCACCCGCACGTCCCGGCGAACCGGTGGGACGAGTCGATCGCCAAGCTGGCCCGGCTCGCGAAGGAGCACGCCGTCGAGCTGATCGCGATCGGCAACGGTACGGCGTCCCGCGAGACCGACAGGCTCGCCGGTGATCTCATCACCCGCCACCCCGAGCTGAAGCTGACGAAGGTGATGGTGTCCGAGGCGGGCGCCTCGGTGTACTCGGCGTCCGCGTTCGCCTCGCAGGAACTGCCGGACATGGACGTGTCGCTGCGCGGGGCGGTGTCGATCGCGCGCCGGCTCCAGGACCCGCTGGCGGAGCTGGTGAAGATCGACCCGAAGTCGATCGGCGTCGGCCAGTATCAGCACGACCTGTCCGAGGTGAAGCTGTCGCGCTCGCTGGACGCGGTGGTGGAGGACTGCGTGAACGGCGTGGGGGTGGACGTCAACACGGCGTCCGCGCCGCTGCTCGCCCGGGTCTCCGGCATCACCTCCGGGCTCGCCGAGAACATCGTGGCCCACCGGGACGGCAACGGGCCGTTCGGGTCCCGCCGCGAGCTGAAGAAGGTGCCGCGGCTCGGCCCCAAGGCGTACGAGCAGTGCGCGGGCTTCCTGCGGATCCGCGGCGGCGACCCGCTGGACGCCTCCAGCGTGCACCCGGAGGCCTATCCGGTGGTCCGGCGCATGGTGCAGAAGTCGGGTGAGGAAGTCGCCTCCCTGGTCGGCAACACGGCGGTGCTGCGCTCGCTGAGGCCGCAGGACTTCGTGGACGAGACGTTCGGTCTGCCGACCGTCTCGGACATCCTCAAGGAGCTGGAGAAGCCGGGGCGCGACCCGCGGCCGGCGTTCAAGACCGCTGCCTTCAAGGAGGGCGTGGAGAAGATCTCCGACCTGGCCTCCGGGATGATCCTGGAGGGCGTGGTGACGAACGTGGCGGCCTTCGGCGCGTTCGTCGACATCGGCGTCCACCAGGACGGTCTGGTGCACGTCTCCGCGATGTCGAAGACGTTCGTCAAGGACCCGCGGGACGTGGTGAAGCCGGGCGACATCGTCAAGGTGAAGGTCCTCGACATCGACATTCCGCGCAAGCGGATCTCGCTGACGCTGCGGCTGGACGACGAGGCCGCGGAGGAGCAGGCCGAGGCTCCCGGCGGGCGCAGGCAGCGCGGTGGGGCACGCCCGCCGCAGCAGCGCCAGGGGCAGGGACAGAGCCGCGCCGGGGGCGGTGGCGGCGGTCGCGGAAACGGCGGGGCGCGCCCGGCACCCGCGCCGGCGAACAGCGCGATGGCCGACGCCCTGCGCCGGGCAGGGCTGGTCGACCCGAAGAAGGGCAAGCGCTAGGTTGCGCGTCGGCCGACGGCCCGGTTCCTCCACCGCGGTGCGAGGGGCCGGGCCGTCGGTCTGTTCCGCGTCGTCCTGGTCGGTGCTCCGTCAGGCCTGGTCGTCACCCGATCGGGTCCCGGCCGCCCGCGGTCGGCCCGTGCTCGGTCAGTGCTCGATGACCTTGCCGTCGGCCACTTCCAGGCGGCGGGTGACGTGCACCGCGTCGAGCATGCGCCGGTCGTGGGTGACGAGGAGCAGGGTGCCCTCGTAGGAGTCCAGGGCCGATTCCAGTTGCTCGATGGCGGGCAGGTCGAGGTGGTTGGTCGGCTCGTCGAGGACGAGGAGGTTGACCCCCCGGCCCTGGAGGAGGGCGAGGGCGGCGCGGGTGCGTTCGCCCGGCGAGAGGGTGACCGCCGGACGCATCACATGGTCCGATGTGAGGCCGAACTTGGCCAGCAGGGTGCGGATCTCGGCCGGTTCGGTGTCCGGGACCCCGGCGCGGAAGGCGTCGAGCAGGGCCTCGGTGCCGTGGAACAGCGCGCGGGCCTGGTCGACCTCGCCGAGCAGCACGCCCGAGCCGAGCGCGGCGTGCCCGGCGTCGACCGGGACGCGGCCCAGCAGGGCGCCCAGCAGGGTGGACTTCCCGGCGCCGTTGGCGCCCGTGACGGCGACCCGGTCCGCCCAGTCGATCTGCAGGGTGACCGGCCCGAGCACGAAGTCGCCGCGCCGTACCTCGGCGTCCCGCAGCGTCGCCACCACCGCGCCGGAGCGCGGGGCCGCCGCGATCTCCATGCGCAGCTCCCACTCCTTGCGGGGCTCCTCGACCACCTCGAGGCGTTCGATCATGCGCTGGGTCTGGCGGGCCTTGGCGGCCTGCTTCTCGCTGGCCTCGCTGCGGAACTTGCGGCCGAGCTTGTCGTTGTCGTTGCCCGCCTTGCGGCGCGCGTTCTTGACGCCCTTGTCCATCCAGGACCGCTGTGTCTGGGCCCGGTCCTGGAGCGCGGACCTCTTGTCGGCGTACTCCTCGTAGTCGTCGCGGGCGTGCCGGCGGGCCACCTCCCGTTCCTCCAGGTAGGCCGCGTAGCCGCCGCCGTAGAGGTTGATCCGTCCCTGGGCGAGGTCGAGCTCGAGGACCTTGGTGACGGTGCGGGTGAGGAACTCGCGGTCGTGGCTGACCACGACCGTGCCGGCGCGCAGACCGCCGACGAAGCGTTCGAGGCGCTCCAGGCCGTCGAGGTCGAGGTCGTTGGTCGGCTCGTCGAGGAGGAAGACGTCGTACCGGGACAGGAGGAGGGAGGCGAGGCCGGCGCGGGCCGCCTGGCCGCCGGACAGGGAGGTCATCGGCTGGTCCCGGCCGACCGTCAGGCCGAGCGACGCGGTGACCTCCTCGGCGCGTTCGTCGAGGTCGGCGCCGCCCAGGGCCAGCCAGCGCTCCAGGGCTTCCGCGTACGCGTCGTCGGCACCGGGCGCCCCGTCGACCAGGGCCTGGGTCGTCTCGTCCATCGTCCGCTGGGCCTCGGCGACACCGGTGCGGCGGGCCAGGAAGTCCCCGACGGTCTCGCCGGGCCGGCGCTCCGGCTCCTGCGGGAGATGGCCGACGGTCGCCGTGGGCGGGGAGAGCCGCAGCTCGCCCTGTTCCGGCGCGGTGAGCCCGGCGAGCAGGCGCAGCAGGGTGGACTTGCCGGCGCCGTTGGCGCCGACCAGACCGATCACGTCGCCGGGGGCGACGACGAGGTCGAGGCCGCTGAACAGGGAGCGGCCGCCATGGCCGGCGGAGAGGTTCTTGGCGACGAGGGTGGCAGTCATCAGACCGCCGATCCTAGCCTTCGCGCGCCACCCCTCGGACACCCGGTTTCCGGCCTTCACCGACCACCGCGCCCCGAGCCTCCGCGCACGTCGCCTCCGCGCACGTCTCCTCTGCGCGTGTCTCCCCCGTACGCGCTCCCCGCCACCGGCGCTCACCGCCGCACCGCCGTGGTCAGGACCGCCCCGGCGGTGCGGGCCACCAGGTAGGACTCCCCCCGGACCGTCCTCGGGTCCAGGGGGATGCGGTGGCGGCCCGGTTCCAGGACGCCGTCGAAGACTTCGTGGGTGTGGGTGCGGGCCAGACGGTCGACGCGGTACGCGGTGAGCCGCACCCGGCACGACGAGGTGACCTCGACCTCCGCGCCGGCGCCCGCGGCGGTTTCCGCCGGGGCCGAGGAGACCAGGGCGGTCAGGCGGCGCTGCCCGGGCGGGCTGCGGTCCAGGGCCTGCTCGGTCCGGGCGACGAGCAGCGGGACGATCGGGGCGCGGCCGTCGACGCAGGGCACGTCGACACCGGCGGCGGCGAAGGCGGCGCGCACGGCGTCCCGTTCGGCGGGCCCGGCCGACCGGCCGAAGACGACGGCGCCGTAGCCGCGCAGTTCGTCGGCGGGAACGCCGTCGGCGGCGGGGACTATGTCGGCGCCGACGCCGATGGTGCGCAGGGCCGCGGCGAGCCTGGCCAGCAGGGCGACACGGGCGCCGATCAGCAGGACGCGGCGGCGGGTGCCCGGGGTGTACCCGGCCAGCAGGGCGGCGAGGGCCGTGCGGTAGTCGGCGCCTCGGAAGCGGAACGGGCCCAGACCGTGGTACCCGTTGTGTTCCAGGTCGGCGTGTTCGTCGGTCTGCCAGGCGAAGTCCCGCCAGATGTAGTCCTCGCCGTCCCGCTCGATGGCGGCGGTCACCGCGCCGCAGGCGAGGTCCTCGCAGTCGGGGCAGCCGTAGACGATGTACCGGCCGGACGGCAGCGGTGCCTCGGTCTCCAGCAGCAGGCTGCGGACCTGGGCGGTGAAGATGGCGGGCGGGATGTCGGAGGCGAGCGGGGAGACGGCGTCGAGGTCGGAGAGGCGGAACAGCAGCGGGCATCCGTCGACGACGAAGTCGACGAAGTCCCGGTGGACCTGGTAGTCACCGCCGGAGAGGAGTCCACCGGCACGGATCGCCGGGGTCAGGCCGAAGGTCGCGTACTCGGCAGGCATGGGGTGAGTATTCCCGCAGTGGGACGGATCTGAGCACGGCATGACATATTCCGCTAACGTCCCCGCATGGAAACCGAACCGGTCTTCGATGTCCGTGTGATCGGCGGCGGGGTCGTCGGGCTGACGACGGCCGTCGTCCTCGCCGAGCGGGGCGCACGGGTACGGCTGTGGACGCGCGACCCGGTCGAGCGGACCACCTCGGCGGTTGCCGGGGCACTGTGGTGGCCGTACCGGATCGAGCCGGTGGCGTCCGCGCACGCGTGGGCGCTGCGTTCGCTGGACGTGTACGAGAAGCTGGCCGCGCGGCCGGAGGTCACCGGCGTACGGATGGTCGAAGGGGTACTGGGCGAGACCACGCTGGACGAGGTGGGCGCCTGGGCCGCCGCGCGGCTGCCGGGGCTGCGGGTGTCGAGCGCCGAGGAATACCCCTTGGGGCCCGGTGTGCGGGCCCGGCTGCCGCTCATCGACATGTCGGCCCACCTGCCCTGGCTGCGGGGGCGGTTCGTGGCCGCGGGCGGGGTGGTGGAGGAACGCGCGGTGACGGATCTCGCCCGGGCGGACGCCCCGGTCGTGGTGAACTGCTCGGGACTGGGGGCGCGCGACCTCGTGCCCGATCCCGCGGTGCGTCCGGTACGGGGGCAGCTGGTCGTGGTGGAGAACCCCGGGATCCGCACCTGGACGGTCTCCACGGCCGCCGACGGGACGACGGCTTACGTCTTTCCGCAGCCGGGGCGGCTGGTGCTGGGCGGTACCGCGCAGGAGGACGACTGGTCCCTGGAGCCGGACCCGGCTCAGGCCGAGGCGATCGTGCGGCGGTGCGCGGCGTTGCGGCCCCGGATCGCGGGGGCGCGGATCCTGGAGCACCGGGTGGGGCTGCGGCCCGCCCGCGACACCGTCCGCATCGAACGCGAACCGCTCCCGGGCGGGCGGAGGCTGGTGCACAACTACGGCCACGGCGGGGCGGGCGTCACCGTGGCCTGGGGCTGCGCGGAGGAGGCGGCGGAGCTCGCCCTGGGGTGAGGCGGCGGGGCCCCGGAAACGGACGGGCCGGCCGCCCCTCGGAATCGGGGGCGGCCGGCCCGTCCACTGCTGCCGGTGACGGCCGGAGGGCTGTCGGCGGTCAGGGGTTGGGCGGTGCCTCGTAGTGCTTGCCGACCGGGTCGCCCTCCACGTCCGTACCGGCCCCGGGCCCGATACGGAGTTCGAACTCGCCGTCGTACTTCGTGTGCCCCGCGATGACGGCCATGTCGACCGCCTCGGAGGCCATCTCGCCCCGCACGATGAGCGGATCGCGGCGCAGGTCGCGCATGAGCGCCACGCACATCAGGATCATCACGATGACGAACGGGGCCGCCGCGAGGATGGTGAGATTCTGCAAGCCGGTCAGCGCGTCGCCCTGGCCGCTGCCCACCAGCAGCATGATCGCGGCGACCGCTCCGGTGACCACGCCCCAGAACACCACCACCAGGCGTCCCGGTTCGAGCGCCCCCTTCTGCGAGAGCGTGCCCATCACGACCGAGGCCGCGTCGGCGCCCGAGACGAAGAAGATGCCGACGAGGATCATCACCAGGATGCTCGCGGCGGTGGCGGCGGGGTACTGCTGGAGCACCGCGAACAGCTGGCCCTCGGCCGTCGACTCCTCACCGAGCCGGCCCTGCTCCTGGAGCTTCATCGCGGAGCCGCCGAAGACCGCGAACCAGACCAGGCTGACCGTGCTGGGCACGAGGATGACCCCGCCGATGAACTGGCGGATCGTACGGCCCCGGCTGATGCGGGCGATGAACATGCCGACGAACGGGGTCCAGGAGATCCACCACGCCCAGTAGAAGACGGTCCAGCTGCCCAGCCAGTCCGCCACTCCTTCGCCGGTGCTGGCCTCCGTGCGGCCGGCCAGCTGGGGCAGTTCGCCCAGGTAGCCGAAGACGGAGGTGGGCAGCAGGTCGAGGACGAGGATGGTCGGGCCGGCCACGAACACGAACAGGACGAGCACCAGGGCCAGCACCATGTTGGTGTTGGACAGCCACTGGATGCCCTTCTCCACCCCCGACACCGCGGAGGCGACGAAGGCGACCGTGAGCACGGCGATGATGCTGACGAGCAGTCCCGTGCTCACCTCGTCCATCCACTCCAGCTCCTGCATGCCGGAGCCGATCTGCAGCGCGCCGAGCCCCAGGGAGGCCGCCGAGCCGAAGACGGTCGCCACGATGGCGAGGATGTCGATGACGCGCCCGACGTTTCCGTTGGCGTGCTTCGTCCCGATGAGCGGGGTGAAGACGGCGCTCACGGTCTGCCGGCGGCGCCGGCGGAAGGTGCTGTAGGCGATGGCGAGGCCGACCACGGCGTAGATCGCCCACGGGTGGAGCGTCCAGTGGAAGAGCGTGGTCGCCATGGCCAGTTCCATGCGCTCGCCCGAGTCGGCCGGATCGGTGCCGGGCGGCGGCGTGACGTAGTGCGCCAGCGGTTCACTGACGCCGTAGAACATCAGGCCGATCCCCATGCCCGCGCTGAACATCATCGCGACCCACGACACGGTACGGAACTCGGGTTCCTCACCCTCGGCACCCAGATGGATCTTCCCGTAACGGCTGATCGCGAGCCAGAGGGCGAAGACGACGAAGCCGGAGGCGGCCAGCATGAACGCCCAGCCGCCGTTGTGCATCAGTCCCGAGAGCGCGCTACTCGAGACGTTCTCGAGCGAATCGGTCGCGGTGGCGCCCCAGACCACGAACGCGACGGTGAGCACCGCCGTGACACCGAAGACCACCCGGTCGGTCCGAGGGGCCCCACGGCCTGCCAGGCCCGTTTCCGATCCCGGCAGAGGACCCGCCGTATGATCCTTGTCGCTGCGCTGGTCCTTCGTCACAGGCGGCACCTTTCATCGAACCGGTGGGCGGAGAATCACTCCCCCAGCCATGGGCCTACCACCTTTGGCGCAAAACTCACCTCTTCAGCGGTCACGTTCCTGTCAACCGGCGGGCGGATGGTGATCAAAGGGATCACCATCCGCCCGAGTCGGTGATCGGTCGTGCGCGAGGGCGTGACCGGCGGTGCCCGGGTCACTCGTCTCCGGACGCACCTCCTTCTCCCGGAACCCGCTGGACGGTGGGCCCAGGACGTACGCCGTCCCGGACGGTGTCATCCGACGCGGCCCCGGTGGGCGCACCTGCCACAGCGCGGGCGAAGGCGGCGGTTCCGCCGGCGACCGGGACGCGCACGGAGGTGCGGGTGAGGTCGAGAGCGAGGGTGGGGGTGTCCGCCGGGGGATCGATCAGGCCACGGTCCGTGCCCGCGACGATCAGAGCGAGACGGTGCCCCTCGGGGACGACGTGGTCGGTGGCGGCCAGGTCGAGGGTGAGGGTGTAGCGCTTGCCCGGGGTGAGCGGGGCGCCCTTGCCGTCCGGGGCGTGGTGGCCCAGGTCGGCCCAGCCCCGGCTGACGATCGTGTGGCCGACGTCGGCGGTTGTGGCCCGGGTCTCCCGGTAGCAGGCGCTGTCGCCCTCGGTGCTCGCGCCCCAGCAGGTGCGGTCGGTGAGGGTGGTGATGCCCTCGCCCGCGGCGGCGTAGTCACGGATGGTGGCGGGGCCGAGGTCGACGAGGACGGCGGACAGGTGTGCCGTGGGGGCGCTGGGGGTCACGGTGACGGTGGCCTCGGAGGCGCCGGACACCCGCAGGTCGCGGGAGAGCGGCCCGGTGACGAAGCCGGCCTTGTCCGGTGTCGACGTGTCGATACGGGAGGCCCAGTCGGTCTCGCCGAGGTCCGGGTCGTCGGTGAACGTCTCGGTGCCGCGGCCCTTGCGCAGGCCCAGCGTGCCGACCCCGTCCTCGTCGCCGTGGGCGGGGCGCAGGGTCGCGGTGCGGGTGTCGCGCGGTGGCCAGTTCTCCGAGGTGACCCAGTGGTCGGGCCGGCGCTCGATGTCGGCCATGGGCTCGCGGTCGATGCCGTTGTCGAGGCCGAGGAGTTCGTGGTCGAACCAGCGGTGCAGGGTGTCGACCCAGTCGGCGCGGCGGAAGTCGAACGGGTCGACGTGTCCGGTCTGGGAGAGCCAGATCTTGCGGTCGACGCCGTTCTTCGCCAGAGCGTCCCACCAGGGGCCGACGTGCTGCATCCGTACGTTGAGGTCCTGCATGCCGTGCACGAGGAAGACGCTGGCCTTCACCTTCTTCGCGGCGCGCACGTAGTCGCGTTCGGTCCACAGCGGTGTCGGGTCGCCGGTGCGCGGGGCGCCGTCGACGAGTTCGCGCTGGACCGCCCCGCACCGGGCGCGGGCGTCCGGGCTCTCCACGTAGTTCGACAGCCAGTCGGGGCCGGAGTCGTAGAGCGGGGCGCCCTGGGTGAAGTAGTAGTCGTACCAGGAGGAGATGGCGGCGATCGGCACGATCGTCTCGAGGCCCTCGACCCCGGTGGCGGCGACGCCGTTGGCGATGGTGCCGTCCCAGCTCTTGCCGATCATGCCGGTGCGGCCGTTGGTCCAGCCGGCGTCCGCCCGCTCGGCGCCGGTGCGGGTGGTGTAGGCGGTGCCGCGGCCGTTGAGCCAGTCGACGACGGCCTTCGCGGACTGGATGTCGGAGCGGCCGCCGACGTCCACACAGCCGTCGGAGCGGTTGGTGCCGGCCAGGTCGACGCCGACGACGGCGTAACCGCGCGGCACGAAGTAGTTGTCGTAGAACAGCGGCATCCGGACGACGTCGCCGTTCGCGTCGTACGTCTTGCGCTCGCTCTCGTTGCCGCGCCCGCAGCAGGAGTAGTACGGGCTGGCGTCCATGATGACGGGGACCTTCCGGCCCCGCTGCGCGGGTTCGGCGGGACGGACGATGTCGGCGGCGACCCGGTCGGTCCGTCCGTCGCCGTCCTCGTCGAGTCCGGTGTCCACCCAGACGGCCTCGCGGATCGCGTCGTCGTAGGAGTGGACGGGCCGGCTCTCGCGCGGCGCGGCGCCCGCCGCGGCCGTCGGTGTGGGGGTGAGCAGCGTGGCCGCCAGGGCGGCCAGGGCCACCGTCACGAGCGGTCTCCAGGTCGTGAAGCGCGTGCGTATCGGCATGCGCGGACGGTACAACGGTCAACTCGTGTGCAGAAGGGGGCATCTGACGGGCCGTGGGCACCCGAGCTGAGCCGGGAGCCGGAAACCGGCCCGGCGCACGGGGAGCAGCACGCGGGGCCGGCACTCGGGACGGGCGCGCGGGAGCGGGGCGCGGAGGCCGTACGGGCGCTCAGTCGCCGTGGTCGTACGCGGTCACCGGTATCCCGCGCCGGACCAGCCGCTCGGTGATCAGCGGCCCGACGCGCGACCACCTGCCTCCGGTCGGCCCGCAGCCGATGCGCGGCATGTGCACCGAGGCCCCGAGCACGAGCGCGTGATCGCCGACGACGGCGAGCGCGCGGTCGATCGCCTCGTAACGGACGGGGACGCCTTTGCTTCCCATGGGGGCCCCTGCTCAGGGGGGTCCCCCTGAGCAGGGGCCCCCTGCTCAGGGGGGTCCCCCCGCTCATGGGGGTCCCCCCGCTCGAGCGAAGCCGAGAGTGGGGGAGAAGCCGAGAGTGGGGAGAAGCCGAGAGCTTGGGGGATCACGCCGCGCCGGCCGGTCATGTCGGCCACCTGGACGTACCGCTCCACGGGGACCATCTGGACCGCACCGAGGGCGAAGTCGTTGGAGGCGCGGTCGCGGTGCCAGGCGCGGTACGCGGCCTCCGGCTCGCTCCAGCAGCGGGACAGTGCCAGGACGAAGCCCTTCCCCCCCCCACCCCCGATGTCGTTGCAGACATGCGCGATGATCTTGACGCCCCTCACCGACGGCGCGGCGGCGTCGCCCCTGACCTATGTGATCCCCGTGGTCTCCGGCATGACGCCACCGTAGGCGCCGGCACTGACAGTCGGGGCGGGCGCGTCGGGGCGGGCGCGGTGTCGCAATGCTGGTGAGACAGTAATACTGCTGTGCATGACGACCGACACCGAGGAACCGGCCCTCACCATCGACGAGCTGGCGGCGCGGGCCGGGGTCACGGTGCGGACGCTCCGGTTCTACGGCAGCAAGGGACTGCTCCCGCCGCCGGTGATCGGACCGCGCCGCGTCGGCCGCTACGGGCGGGAGCACCTGGCCCGGCTGGCGCTGATCGAGGAGTTGCAGCGGCAGGGCATGACGCTGGCGGCCATCGAGCGCTATCTGGGACAGTTGCCGCCGGATCTGAGCGTGCGGGACCTGGCGATCCAGCGCGCGGTGGTGGCCTCCTGGGCGCCCGACACGGTGGAGAAGGTGTCGCGCGGGGAGTTGGAGCGGCGGACGGGGCGGGCGCTGGACGACGAGGATCTGCGGCGGCTGGCGGCGCTGAACGTCGTCGAGCGGGACGGCGAGGACTTCCGGGTCGACGCAGGGCTGCTGCGGCTCGGCGTCGAGTTGCTGGACGTACCGCTGACGCACGAGACGATCCTCGAGGCCCGTACGACGCTCACCGAGCACGCCCGCGCGGCTGCCCAGGAGCTGTCGCGGCTGCTGCGGGACGCGGTGGCGGAGCGGGACCCGCGGGACGTGAAGTCGCTGTCGGCCCATATGCACCCGCTCGTGGTACAGGCACTGCTCACGGCCTTCCAGCGGTCGCTGCGCGAGGAGCTGCGGGAGTGGCTGGACGCCGGGGAGGGTGCGGGGCCGGCGGGGGCGGGAGACTGATGCTCCCGTCCCCGCCGGCCGGCCGAACGCGCCGGAGGGTCAGCGGGCGTCCGTGAACCGCTCCCCCTTCTCCGCCTTGTCCACCAGCAGTGCCGGCGGTGCGAAGCGCTCGCCGTACCGCTCGGCGAGTTCACGCGCGCGGGCCACGAATCCGGGCAGCCCGGTCTCTCCCCCGGCGCCGCCGTCGTAGCCGTTGATGTACTGCAGGACGCCGCCGGTCCAGCCGGGGAAGCCGATGCCGAGGATGGAGCCGATGTTGGCGTCGGCGACCGAGGTCAGCACGCCCTCCTCCAGGAGCCGGACCGTGTCCAGCGCCTCGGCGAACAGCATCCGCTCCTGCATGTCCCGGAACGGGATCTCGTACCCCGGCTTGGTGAAGTGCTCGCGCAGGCCGGGCCACAGGGCGTCGCGCTTGCCGTCGTCCTTGTACGTGTAGAAACCGGCACCGCCGGCGCGGCCGGGGCGGCCGAACTCGTCGACCATGCGGTCGATGACGGCCTCGGCGGGGTGCGCGGTCCAGGTGCCTCCGGCCTCCTCGACGGCCCGCCTGGACTCGTTACGGATCTTGCGCGGCAGGGTGAGGGTCAGCTCGTCCATCAGGGAGAGCACCTTGGCCGGGTAGCCGGCCTGGGCCGCGGCCTGTTCGACGGAGGCGGGCTCGATGCCCTCGCCGACCAGGGCGACGCCCTCGTTGATGAAGTGGCCGATGACCCGGGAGGTGAAGAAGCCGCGGCTGTCGTTGACGACGATCGGTGTCTTCTTGATCTGCCGGACCAGGTCGAAGGCGCGGGCGAGCGCCTCGTCGCCGGTCCGCCCGCCCTTGATGATCTCGACGAGCGGCATCTTGTCCACCGGGGAGAAGAAGTGCAGCCCGATGAAGTCGCTCTGGCGTTCGACGCCTTCGGCGAGGGCGGTGATGGGGAGGGTGGAGGTGTTGGAGCACAGGAGCGCGTCGGGGTCGACGATGTCCTGGATCTCCTGGAACACCTTGTGCTTGAGGGCGGTGTCCTCGAAGACGGCCTCGATGACCGCGTCGCAGCCGGCCAGGTCCTGGGCCTCCGCGGTGGGGGTGATCCGCGCGAGCAGCGCGTCGGCCTTCTCCTGGGTCGTCCGGCCCCGGGAGACGGCCTTGGCGCACAGCTTCTCGGAGTACGCCTTGCCCTTGGCGGCCGCTTGGGGGGTGACGTCCTTCAGGACGACGTCGATGCCCGCGCGGGCGCACGAGTAGGCGATGCCGGCGCCCATCATCCCGGCGCCGAGCACGGCGACCTTGCGGACCGTGCGGGGCTCGATGCCCTGGGGGCGGTTGGCGCCGGAGTTGACGGCCTGGAGGTCGAAGAAGAACGCCTGGATCATGTTCTTCGACGTCTGTCCGGCGGCCAGCTCGACGAAGTAGCGGGCCTCGATGACCTGGGCGGTCTCGAAGTCGACCTGGGCGCCCTCGACGGCGGCGGCGAGGATGTTGCGCGGCGCCGGGTAGGGGGCGCCGTTCGTCTGCTTGCGCAGGTTGGCCGGGAAGGCGGGCAGGTTGGCCGCGAACTTGGGGTGGGACGGGGTGCCGCCCGGAATGCGGTAGCCGGGCCGGTCCCAGGGCTGCGCGGACTCGGGGTTCGCGTCGATGAAGGCGCGGGCCTTGGCGATCAGTTCCTCGCGGGTGTCGGCCACGTCGTCGACGAGGCCGTTCTCCAGGGCGCGCCGCGGGTTGTACTGGGTGCCCTGGAGGAGCACCTTCAGCAGGGCGTCGGCGATGCCGAGCATCCGGACGGTGCGGACGACGCCGCCGCCTCCGGGGAGCAGGCCGAGGGTGACCTCGGGGCAGCCGATCCTGGAGCCGGGTGCGTCGAGGGCGATCCGGTGGTGGCAGGCGAGGGCGAGTTCGTAACCGCCGCCGAGGGCCGCTCCGTTGATGGCCGCGACGACCGGCTTTCCGAGGGTCTCGATGCGGCGCATCTGGCGTTTGATCGCCATGCCGCCGTCGAACAGGTCCTGCGCCGTCTCGGGGGTGACCCTGATCAGGTCGCGCAGGTCGCCGCCGGCGAAGAAGGTCTTCTTCGCCGAGGTGAGGATGATGCCGCGGATGCCGTCCTTCTCCGCCTCCAGGCGGTCGGTGATCACCGCGAGGGAGTCGCGGAACGCCTGGTTCATGGTGTTGGCGGACTGGCGGGGGTCGTCGAGGACGAGGGTGACGACGCCGGTGTCGTCCTGTTCCCAGCGGATGGTGGGGCTGTCGGTCATGACAAGGTCTCCGTAGAAGTCGCTCGGGGCGCTCGGGTCGCTCGGGTGCGGGGTCCGCCGGGGCTTCAGAGGCGCTCGACGACGGTGGCGATGCCCATGCCGCCGCCCACGCACAGGGTGGCCAGGCCATAGCGCTTGTCCCGGCGCTCCAGCTCGTCCACCAGGGTGCCCAGGATCATCGCGCCGGTGGCGCCCAGCGGGTGACCCAGCGCGATGGCCCCGCCGTTCACGTTGACCTTGTCCAGCGACAGGCCCATGTCCTTCACGAAACGCAGCACCACCGCCGCGAACGCCTCGTTGATCTCCACCAGGTCGATGTCGCCGATGCTCAGCTTGGCCCTGGCCAGCGCCTTGCGGGTGGCGGGGGCGGGCCCGGTGAGCATGATGGTGGGCTCGGAGCCGGAGACGGCCGCGGAGACGATCCGGGCACGCGGGCTCAGCCCGTAGCGCTCGCCGACCTCCCGGCTGCCGACGGCGAGCAGCGAGGCGCCGTCCACGATGCCGGAGGAGTTGCCCGCGTGATGGACGTGCTCGATCCTCTCCACCCAGTGGTACTTCTGCAGCGCCACCGCGTCGAAGCCGCCCAGCTCGCCGATGTCCGCGAAGGACGGCCTGAGCCCGGCCAGGGAGTCGGCGGTGGTCCCGGGACGCAGATGCTCGTCGTGGTCCAGGACCACCAGCCCGCTGCGGTCCCTCACCGGGACCACGGAGCGCGCGAAGCGGCCCTCCTTCCAGGCGGTGGCGGCGCGCTCCTGGGAGAGGGCCGCGTACTCGTCGACGTCGCGGCGGGAGAAGCCCTCGAGGGTGGCGATGAGGTCGGCGCCGATGCCCTGCGGGACGAAACCGGTCTCGTGGTTGGTCATGGGGTCGTTGAACCAGGCGCCGCCGTCGGAGGCCATCGGGACGCGGGACATGGATTCCACGCCGCCGGCCAAAACCAGGTCCTCCCAGCCGGAACGGACCTTGGCCGCGGCCAGGTTGACCGCCTCCAGACCCGAGGCACAGAACCGGTTCTCCTGAACGCCGGCGACCGTGTCGGGCAGCCCGGCGGCGAGGGCGGCGATCCGGGCGATGTCGGAGCCCTGGTCGCCCACCGGGCTGACCACGCCGAGCACCACGTCGTCGACGGCGGCCGGGTCAAGGTCCGGGAAGCGGGCACGGAGCTCGTGGATGAGGCCGACCACCAGGTCGACCGGTTTCGTGCCGTGCAGGGCGCCGTTCGCCTTGCCACGCCCGCGCGGGGTGCGGATCGCGTCGTACACGTACGCTTCGGTGCTCACGGGAAGGCCTTTCGCCGAGGAGGTCGGGGCGCGGACAGCAGTCGGGGGACGTCCCAGTCGCGGGCCACGTCGTCGGTGTCGGTGCCCGGCCGGGCGGGCCCGGTGCGGACGCTGGTGGGGGTGGCGGAGAACCGCGGGGCCGGTGCGGGCTGGGTGATCCCGGCGTGGTCGGTGAAGGTGCCGCGGGCGGCGAGGTGCGGGTCGTGCGGAGCCTCGCGCAGCGACAGGACGGGAGCCGCACACGCGTCGGAGCCGTCGAAGACGGCGGTCCACTCGTCGCGGGTGCGTTCCTTGAAGCGGGCGGTGACCCGCTCGCGCAGGGCGGGCCACCGGGTGACGTCGAGGCGGGCCCCGGAGAGCCCGAACCCGTTCCCGTCCTTGTCGTCCTCGTCCTCGTCCTCGATGCCGAGCAGCCGCAGGAACTCGTCGTAGAACTGCGGTTCGAGCGCGCCCACCGCCATGTGTCCGCCGTCGGCCGTCTCGTACGTGCCGTAGTACGGGCAGCCGCCGTCGAGGAGGTTGGCTCCGCGCCGGTCCTGCCAGGCTCCGGCCGCGAGCATGCCGTGGATCATGGCGGACAGATGGGCGGTCCCGTCCACGATGGCGGCGTCGACGACCTGCCCGGTACCGCCCAGGCGCGCGTGGTGCAGGGCCGCGAGAACGCCGACGACGAGGTAGAGGGAGCCGCCCGCGTAGTCGCCGAGCAGGTTGGCCGGAACGGCCGGCGGCCGGCCGGGACCGCCGATCATCCCGAGGGCGCCGGTGCGGGCGATGTACGCGATGTCGTGCCCCGCGCGGTCCGCGAGCGGCCCCTGCTGGCCCCAGCCGGTCATCCGGCCGTAGACGAGGCCCGGGTTCCGGGCGTGGCAGTCCTCGGGGCCGACGCCGAGGCGCTCGGCGACACCGGGGCGGAAGCCCTCGACGAGGATGTCGGCGCGCTCGGCCAGGTCGAGGACGCGGTCGGCGCCGTCGGGGGCCTTCAGGTCGACGACCACGGAGCGCTTGTTGCGGTTGGTGACGTCGTAGGCCGGGTCGACACCGAGTCCGGGGCCGCCGGGGCGGTCCACGCGGACGACGTCGGCGCCCAGGTCGGCCAGGAGCATCGCGGCGAACGGGCCGGGGCCGATCCCGGCCAGCTCGACCACCCGCACGCCGGTCAGCGGCCCCTGCCCCGGCGACCGCGCGGGTGCGGGAACCTGTGCCTCCGTCATCACACCCCCAGCTTTGACACAACCGATGTCACACCGATGATGCTAAGAACACCTCCCACTCAGCACAAGACCGGGCGAGCAAGCGCTTGGCCACTGTTCGCCACTGTACGGCGCGACCGGTGCTTCCGCCCTGTTCACATGCCGTCCGTTCCGCCACCGGGTGCTTCGGCGCGACGGTGCGAACGCGGAGGGTGCCGGCGGCGAGGGAGCCCCTCCTAGAACCGCCACTCCAGCACCGTGTAGATCATCCCGGCGATCCAGCCGACACCCGCCAGGCCGGCCAGGACCAGTCCGAGGGCCATCGCCCGCCCGGTGGGACGGACGACGGCGGCAACTGGCTCGGAGGCACGGCACGTTGTCATGTTCTCAGCCTGCCGGTGGAGTGGCGGCCCGGCATCCGTACAGGTACTCAGGTGCCCGCATCCGGTGCGCGTCGTCCCGTGCCCGTCCGCGGCGGCACCGAGTGGGGACTTTTCGGCGCCAGGCCCGGACCGGTCGGCGGCACTCTCCGCACAAGTGCCAAGAAGGAGTTCAATGGAACACTTGAAGGCATGCGATTTCTTCTCGAAGTGGGCATGGACGACGAGGCGTTGGCGAAGGACCCCGTGGGTGAGCTGGGACGGATCCTGCGTTACTGGGGCGGGAACCTGCACCACTACCCGATGCAGGCCGGTGACGGGTCGGAGATCTACGACTCCGGGTACCGCGAGGTGGGCCGTTGGCGCATCGAGCAGGGTGAGGGTGACGACCGGGAGGGAGCCGCTTAGGTCCTGTCGTGGGGGGGCCGGCCGGGGGGGGGGGGGGGGGGGGGGGGGGGGGCGGGGGGGGGGGGGCGGCCGCCGCCGGGGGGGGGGGGGGCCCCGGCGCCCCCCCCACGACAGGGTCTAGGACGCCGCGCCCACCGCCTCCCGGAGGGCCTTGCGGCACAGGGCGTCCGCCCGGCGGGTGGTCTCCGGGAGGCGGTGGGCGGGAGCCAGCGCGAGGGTGTGGGCGCAGGCGTTGGCGAGGCCGACGCGATGGCCGACCGAGACGAAGACCGGCTTGACGGAGTCCCTGGTGCGCAGGGCCCGGCCGACCTCCTCGGTGCCGGCGAGCAGCGGGGCCGTGCTGCCGCGCGGGGCCGCCGGGGCCGCGAAGGTGAAGGTGAACGGGTTCTTGGCGACACCGATCGTCGGCAGGCCGGTGAGGACCCCGAAATGGCTGGCGAGGCCGAAGCGGCGGGGATGGGCGAGCCCGTAGCCGTCGCAGACGACCAGGCCCGGCGGGCACGGCAGGGCGGCGAGGGCGGCCAGTACGGTGGGGATCTCCCGGAAGGCCAGCAGGCCGGGCACGTACGGGAAGGAGATCCGGCCGACGGCCGTCGCCTCGGCGACGACCTCGAGGCTCACCCCGTCCAGGACGACGGCCGCCGCCGCGACGAGGTCCCGCTCGTCGTCGTACGCCACGTCGACCCCGGTGACCCGGCCCGTCCCGGGCGGCGGGCCGGACTCGTCGAGCACCACCCGCCCGCGCAGTCCGTCCTGGACGGCCCGGGCCGCTTCCTCGGTCGTGGGCCAGTCGTCGGGGATGCGTACGCTCGTCATGATGGCAACGAGCCTACGGGCTGGAGGGCTTCGGGTACGGGGCCGGGTGCCCGCCCCCCACCGCGACCGCACATGCCGCATGCAACACCCGTCCCGGGGAAGTCTGGTCACACCGGCACAGGAGGGCGGTGACAGAGGTCACGCTGTTCCGGTGGGCACGGATCGGCCGATTCCGTCGTCTCTTTGAGTAGCCCGCCCTATCCGCCCGGAAGCTGTCCAGCCGTCACGAGGGAGCAAGGCGTTGTCCACCGTCATCGAGCAGCCCGTCGAGGCCCGTCTCGTCGCCGCCGCGCCGCGGATGGCAAGTATTCCCGCCACTCTGCATTACGACCGGAGCGATCCGTTCGCCGTCCGCATGTCCTTCCCCGCTCCCGCCACTCTGGAGGGCGTCGAGGTCTGCTGGACCTTCGCCCGCGAGCTGCTCACCGCGGGGTTGGACGAGCCCGAGGGTCACGGCGACGTCCGCGTGCGGCCGTACGGCTACGACCGGACCGTGCTGGAGTTCCACGCTCCGGAGGGGACCGCCGTCGTGCACGTCCGCTCGGGCGAGATACGCCGGTTCCTGGAGGCGACCAGCGAACTCGTGCCGACCGGTCTGGAACACCTCCAGTTCGATCTGGACCACGATCTCGCCGAGCTGATCCGCGACGCCTGCTGAGCCACGACGGCCGACCCGCGACAGTCGAGCGGGGACAGTCACCCACGACGGCCGCGACACGGCACGGCGCGGTCGGGTCCCGTCGGGGACCCGGGATAAATGTTTGCGGATCGCCGGCGCGCTTGGCAGCCTGCGATCATGAGTACCCCCCACGACCCCACCCACGGCTCCTCCCCCACTCCCCCGGCGGAAGGCTGGATCACCACCCCGCTCACCGAGGAGCTGCTGCGCGGCGCGCTCGAGCTGGAGCGGACCGCACAGGGAGTGCAGCCGCACCGGTTGCCCGCCCGGGCCCGCGCGCAGGCCGCCGACGGCCAGCTGGCCATGGCGGAGGCGCAGCCGTCCGGCGTCCGGCTGGTGCTGCGCACCCGGGCCACGGCCGTAGAACTGGACGTGCTCCGCACCAAGATGGCCTACGAGGGCGCCCCGCCCCGCCCGGACGGTGTCTACGACCTGCTGATCGACGGAGAACCGGCCGGGCAGACCCGTGCTCCCGGCGGCAACGTCATGCTGACGGACATGGCCACGGGCGCCGCCGAGCTGCGGCCGGGCCCCGTGGGCACGGTCCGGTTCACCGGGCTGCCGGACCGCGACAAGCGCGTCGAGATCTGGCTCCCGCACAACGAGATGACCCGGCTGGTCGCCCTGCGCACCGACGCCCCCGTGACGCCGGTGGCCCCCGGGGACCGCAGGGTGTGGCTGCACCACGGCAGCTCGATCAGTCACGGCTCCGACGCCGCGAGCCCGACCACGACCTGGCCGGCACTGGCCGCCTCGCTCGGCGGGGTGGACCTGGTGAACCTGGGGCTGAGCGGCAGCGCCCTGCTCGACCCGTTCACCGCGCGGGCCATGCGGGACACGCCCGCGGACCTGATCAGCGTCAAGATCGGCATCAATCTGGTCAACACCGATCTGCTGCGGCTGCGCGCCTTCGCTCCGGCGGTGCACGGCTTCCTCGACACCCTCCGCGACGGCCATCCGACGACGCCGCTGCTGGTCGTCTCGCCCATTCTGTGTCCCATCCACGAGGACACCCCGGGCCCGAGCCTTCCCGACCTCAGCACCCTGGACGAGGGCCGGCTCCGGTTCGCGGCCATGGGAGATCCGGAGGAACGGGCCGCCGGGAAACTGACCCTCAACGTCATACGGGAGGAGCTGGCCCGTCTGGTGGAGCAGCGGGCGGCCGACGACCCGTATCTGCACTACCTGGACGGCCGGAAGCTGTACGGCGAGGCGGACCACGCCGAGCTGCCGCTGCCCGACGCGCTGCACCCGGACGCCGCCACGCACCGGCGCATGGGCGAGCGCTTCGCGGAGCTGGCCTTCGGCGCCGGCGGGCCGTTCACCGGCTGAGGCGGCCGGCCCGGCCTGCGGGAAAAACGCGTTGACACCCGTTCCCGGCCCTTCGTACCGTGTACAACGCTTCTGTTGCCGTCGATCGGAGAGGGACGTTGCTCGTCTGAGGTTCTGAGACACCGCGTCACACCCTTGTGGTGTGCACGCAGCGTGCGACCTCGGCGTACGAGCCGTCCTTGCGGAACAGGGCTTTTTTCATGCCCCACCTCTCCGCCCGGCTCCCGGTCGTCCCACGACCGTCGTCCGGCCGTCGTCGTACGGCGTTCGCCCTCCCGCGGTGTCTCGATACGCGTTTGCCCCGATCGCAGCACGCAACCGCGGAGGCCCGCATGCCCACATCCATCACCTGTACCTCCCTGTCCTTCACCTGGCCCGACGGAACCCCCGTCCTCGAGGACCTCGACGTCGCCTTCGGCCCCGGCCGGACCGGCCTCATCGGTGTCAACGGGTCGGGGAAATCAACCCTGCTGAAGCTGATCGCCGGTGAACTCCGGCCGGCCGACGGCACCGTCCGCGTCACCGGCGAGGTGGGGTATCTGCCGCAGAACGTCACGCTCGACACCACTCTGAGGGTCGACGAAGCGCTCGGCATCGCCGCCCGGCGGGCCGCGCTGCACGCCATCGAGGCGGGCGACGTGGCCGAGGCGCACTTCGAGACGGTCGGCGACGACTGGGACGTGGAGGAGCGCGCCCTGGCCACCCTCGGCGAACTCGGCCTGGGACACATCGGATTGGACCGCACCATCGGCGAGGTCTCGGGCGGCGAGTCGGTGCTGCTGCGGCTGGCCGCGCTGCTGCTGCGCCGGCCCGACGTGCTGCTGCTCGACGAACCCACCAACAACCTCGATCTGTACGCCCGGAGGCGGCTCTACACGGCCGTGGAGAACTGGCCGGGCGTCATGGTCGTGGTCAGCCACGACCGTGAACTGCTGGAACTGGTCGACCAGATCGCCGATCTGCGCCGAGTGAACACAGCGGCGCGCAGCGCTTCGGTTGAGGGGGGTGGTGGGAGACGGGTGGGAGAGGTCACCTGGTACGGCGGCAACTACACGGCCTACGAGGAGGCGCTCGCGGTCGAACAGGAGGCGGCCGAGCGCATGGTGCGGGTCGCCGAGGCGGACCTGCGCAAGCAGAAGCGCGAGCTCGTCGACGCTCAGGTCAAGTTGGCCCGCCGCAAGCGGTACGGGCAGAAGATGTGGGACCAGAAACGCGAGCCGAAGATCATCATGGGGGCCCGCAAGCGCGCGGCCCAGGAGTCCGCGGGCAAGCACCGCATCATGCACGAGGAGCGGCTCGCCGGGGCGAAGGAACGGCTCGACGAGGCCGTGGAGGCGGTGCGGGACGACGACGAGATCCGCGTCGACCTGCCGTACACGGCCGTACCTCCGGGACGTACCGTCCTCACCCTCATGGACCTCGAACTCGCCTACGGCGCACGGGTGGACGGCGGCTTCGAGCTGCGGGGCCCGGAACGGGTCGCGCTGATCGGGCGCAACGGCGCGGGCAAGACCACGCTGCTGCGCACCGTGGCGGGCGAGCTCCCGCCGGTGTCCGGGGAGGCGACGGCGCAGGTCCCGCTGCGGTTCCTGCCGCAGCGCCTCGACGTCCTCGACGGCGAGCTGAGTGTCGCCGACAACGTGGCGCGGTTCGCGCCGGGCGCCACCAACAACCGGATCAGGGCCCGCCTCGCCCGCTTCCTGTTCCGGGGCGCCCGCGCCGACCAGAAGGCGATGACGCTCTCCGGCGGCGAACGCTTCCGGGCGACACTGGCCGCGCTGATGCTGGCCGAGCCGGCGCCGCAGCTGCTGATGCTGGACGAGCCGACCAACAACCTCGACATCGCCAGCGTCCGTCAGCTCACCACGGCGCTGGAGTCATACGAGGGGGCGCTGATCGTGGCCGGCCACGACCTGCCGTTCCTGGAGTCCGTCGGGATCACGCGCTGGCTGCTGATGGAGGAGGGGGTACTGAAGGAGATCGCACCGGAAGCCGTCGGACGCCCCGGATGAGGCGGGCGGGACAGGCAGGGCGGGCGGTCCACATGAGACAGGAGAAGCAGGTAGGACGGATGAGGTAAGTGCGGCAGGTAGGGTCGATGGCGCCCGTGTGATCCGCTTATGACCTGTTCGGGCCGATGACCGGTGGCAGATCACAGGGCCGACGGGGTGACCCGGGCCGGGTTCGCCCTGCATGATGGCTGCGCCGGTACCCGGGGAACCGCCCGGTCCAACGGCGCCCTCGGTACCGCTGCCGGACCTGCCCCGTCCGATACGGAGTCACGCACGTGCCCAGCAAGAAGGCTCTCGTCCTCCCCCACTGCCTGAAGGGCGTGGGAGGTGCCCCCACCCCACTGCCTGAAGGGCGTGGGAGGTGCCCCCAGCCCCGGCCCCCGACTGGCCGAAGGGCTGGTGACCCACGTCGAACGGGGGGCCGTCGACGCCGACCGCGCGGTGGAGCAGTGGGAGGCGTACTCCGGGGCCCTGCGCGACCACGGCTGGGAGACGGTCGAGGTGGTCCCGGCCGACGACTGCCCGGACGCCGTGTTCGTCGAGGACACGGTCGTCGTGGACCGGAACGTGGCCCTGATCGCCCGCTCCGGCGCCGAGTCCCGCCGCGCGGAGACCGTCGGGGTCGAGGAGGCCGTGGCGGCGCTGGGCTGCTCGGTGAACTGGGTCTGGGAGCCGGGCACGCTGGACGGCGGGGACGTGCTCAAGATCGGCGACACGCTGTACGTCGGCCGGGGCGGGCGCACCGACGCGGCGGGGATCCAGCAGGTGCGGGCGACGTTCGAGCCGCTGGGCGCCCGGGTGGTCGCGGTGCCCGTGAGCAAGGTGCTGCACCTGAAGTCGGCGGTGACGGCGTGCCGGACGGGACGGGCGTCGGACACGTCCCGAACCTGGACGCGCCGTCGCTGTTCCCCGCTTCCTGCCGGTGCCGGAGGAGTCCGGGGCGCATGTGGTGCTGCTGGGCGGGGACCGGCTGCTGATGGCGGCGAGCGCGCCGAAGACGGCGGAGCTGTTCACGGACCTCGGCCACGCGCCGGTGCTGGTGGACATCGGGGAGTTCGAGAAGCTCGAGGGCTGCGTCACCTGCCTCTCGGTGCGGCTGCGGGACCTTGTACGCCTGACGGGCGATTCCCGTTCTGATCAGCGATCTTTACGGAACGCTTAACCTACGGTTTCGTAACCTACGGATTCGTAGCCTACGATTCCGTAGGTTGCCGGCACCGCTCGCCGGCACCGCACGACTGTCCCCGTCCCCTGGAGTACCCATGTCGATCACCTCCCCCCATCTCGGCAGCCCTTCCGTCTGGACCGACGCCCGGCTGCTGTACGCGCTGGAGGAAGTGGTCGAGAAGGAGCTCAACCGGCATCTGAAGGTCGCCAAGGACTGGATGCCGCACGAGTACGTGCCGTTCAGCGACGCCCGTAACTTCCCCGGGTTCTTCGAGGACGGCGAGGCCTGGGAGAAGGAGCAGTCCAAGGTCACCGAGGTCGGCCGGATCGCGCTGGTGGTGAACCTGCTGACCGAGGACAACCTGCCGAGCTACCACCACGAGATCGCCTCGCTGTTCGGCCGCGAGGGCGCCTGGGGCACCTGGGTGCACCGCTGGACCGCGGAGGAGGGCCGGCACGGCATCGTGATGCGGGACTACCTGCTCGCGTCGCGGGCGGTGGACCCGGACAAGCTGGAGCAGTTCCGCATGTCGCACATGAGCGAGGGTTTCGAGTCGGACAACCGGCACTCGATGCTGCACTCGGTCGCCTATGTCGCGTTCCAGGAGCTGGCCACCCGTATCTCGCACCGCAACACCGGCCACCAGTCGGGTGACCCGGTCTGCGACCGGATGCTGGCCCGCATCGCGACCGACGAGAACCTTCACATGGTCTTCTACCGGAACCTGCTCAAGGCCGCCTTCGAGCTCGCCCCCGACCTCACGATGCAGGCGGTGCGGGACGTCGTCGTGGACTTCCGGATGCCGGGCCACGGCATTCCCGGCTTCGAGCGGGCCGCGGCGCAGATGGCGATCGGCGAGGTCTACAACCTGCGCATCCACCACGACGACGTGCTCCAGCCGGTGATCCGCTTCCTGAAGATCATGGAGATCGACGGGCTCGGCCCCGAGGGCGTCAAGGCCCAGGAGGAACTCGGCCTGTTCCTCGGCGGTCTGGACTCCGAGGCGAGCAAGTTCGACGAGAAGCTCGCGGCGCGCAAGGCCCGGATGGCCGCGCGGGCGGCCGGCTGATCTCCGCCCTCGTCTCCACAGCGGCGGGGCGCCCCCGCGCCGGGGGGGGCCCCCCCCGGGGGTGGCCCCCCCCCCGGGGGGCCCCCCGGGGGGGGGGCCCCCCCGTGGCCCGCCCGCCGCGGCCGGGGCGAGGGCGGCGCTACCCCCCCCCCCGCGC
>NZ_JBITSN010000013.1:88785-182539 GCF_044540975.1 Streptomyces sp. NPDC085927 | reverse complement strand
GCGCGGCCCTTTTGGCCCCCGCCCCCGCGCCGGGCCCCCGCGGCCGGGGGGGCGGGGGGGGGGCGGGTCTCCCCCCCCCCCCCCCCCCCCCGGGGGGGGCCCCCCCGGGGGGGGGGGCCCCCCGCCGCTGTCGTTCCCCCCGGCCGGGGTTCCCCCTCGGCGCCTCTGCCACCTCTGTCCCCGTCCGTCAGCGCCGGGACGTACGGCGCAGATCCAGCCGCTCCTTCTCGGAGAGCCCGCCCCAGACGCCGAAGCGCATGTCGTTGGTCATGGCGTAGTCGAGGCAGGTGGCCCGGATGGGGCACAGACCGCAGATCCGCTTGGCGTCCCGGACCGAGCTGCCGGGCTCGGGGAAGAAGAAGTCTCCCCCCGTCTGCGCGCACAGGGCCTCCTCCTGCCACGCGAGGTCGGGCGACGCGATGGTGTCGATGTGCATGCCCGACAGCGTGCCGGGCGGTGAAAAACGTTCGATCAACGACGGATCAACGCGGCGCCCCGGCCCTCGGATCCGAGCCCACGCCCGCCCCGTGCCCGCCCTCGCCCCCTACCCGCCCCCGCATCGGCACCCGTCCCCGCTCCGACCGCTCGAACGATGCCCGCACCGGCGCCGAAACGCACGGCGGCGCGCGGAGTGTTCTCGTGCGAAGACGCGGACGCCGCCGGGCAGGGGCCGGCCGCGGGCCTCACGCGGAGGCGCGGCGCACCAGGGTCGTCGGGAAGATCACGCTGGAGGGGGCACCGCCCACGGTCTCGCGCGCTGCGGCGGTGCGGTCGAGGCCGCGCAGCAGGAGCCGGGCCATCAGCCGGCCCATCTCCTCGATGTCCTGGCGGACGGTGGTCAGCGGGGGGTCGGTCTGTTCGGCGAACGGCAGCATGTCGTCGAAGCCGACCACCGCCACGTCGTCCGGCACCCGCCGCCCGTGTTCGCGCAGCACCCGCAGCGCGCCCACCGCCGTGAGGTCGTTGGCGGCGAACACGGCGTCCAGGCCGGGGCAGTTCTCCAGCAGCTCCCGCATCGCCCGCTCGCCGCCGGCCAGGGTGAAGTCGCCCTCCGCGACGAGCCGCGGATCGGCGTCGGCCATGGCGTCCCGGTAGCCGTCCAGCCGGTCCACGGCCGAGGTCTGGTCCAGGGCGCCGGTGATGTGCGCGACGCGGTCGCGGCCGAGGCCGAGCAGGTGCCGTACGGCGTCGCGGGCGCCGCCGCGGTTGTCGCTGTCGACGTAGACGACGCCGTTCCTGCCGCCGGACCAGTCGGGCCGGCCGCCGAACACGACCGGGACCCCCGCACGCTGGATCAGCTCGGGCAGCGGGTCGTCGAGGTGCAGGGAGAAGACCAGCGCGCCGTCGACATGCCCGCCGGCCAGGTAGCGGGCGACGCGGGCGTGGTCGTGGCGGCCCTCGGTGAGCAGCAGGACGAGCTGGTTGTCGTGCGCCGTCAGTTCCCTGCTGATGCCGCGCAGCTGGCGGGCGAAGAAGGGGTCGGCGAAGACGCGGCTCTCGGGTTCGGCGACGACGACGGCGATGGCGTCGTGCCGGTTCGTCACCAGGCTGCGGGCGGCCTGGTTGGGCACGTAGCCGAGCTCCTCCACCGCCAGCCGGACCCGCTCGGCCAGGGGTTCGGTGACGCCGTCGGCCCCGTTGACCACGCGGGAGACGGTGGCCCGCGAGACCCCGGCCCGCGCGGCCACCGCCTCCAGGGTGGGGCGCGGCACTGTCTCGGTCACGTCGGGGGCTCCTCACCTGCGGCTGCGGATCAGGATAGCCCCGGTGTCCCCCGGCGGTGAGAGCGCTCTCGCCGGAGGGTGCCCCGCTGTACGCCCGTGCCCCTCGTGCCCCTCGCCCCGCGGCCCGCGCCCCGTCAGTGCTCGTGCTTCCCGCCCTCGGTCTCCTTCGGGGCGGACTTCCGGCCGTGTCCGTGTGCGTGCGGGTCGTAGCCGGGGATCGTGCCGTCCGGTTTCTTCACCAGGAACAGCCCGGTCATCCCCATGTCGGAGTGGCTCTGGACGTGGCAGTGGTACATCCAGGCGCCCGCTCCCACCCCCTCCCCCGCGATGATCTGGAAGCCGAAGGAGTCCGCGGGCCCGACGATCTTGTTGTCGATGACCTGACTGGGGTCGTCGGGTCCGGTGAGCATGCCGGTGCGGTTGTCGGCCCAGCGGTGACCGTGCATGTGGAAGGTGTGGTAGTACTCGCCGTGCGTGATCATGACGATCTCGACGCGGTCGCCGACGGTGGCCTCGAGGTCGGGGCCGGTGTGGGCGGGCCTGTTGTTGATCGTCATGTCGTTGAAGACGATCGTGTGCGTGCGGTCCGGCAGGACGTCTCCCTTGCGCCGCACGATCACCGCGCCGTACAGGCCGTTGCGGATGCCGCCGGTGCCGTGTTCCGTGCCGACGACGTGGTCGTGGTAGTGCCAGTAGCCGGCGCTGCCGGAGCGCCAGGTGCCGTCCGGGCGCCGTCCGGGCTTGTGGGTGCGCCAGGTGTAGGTGCGGGTGCCGCCGGGCGCGACGTCGCTGCGGTTCATCTTGGTGCCGTCGCTGGAGATCTCGTAGTCCAGGCCGTGGACGTGCAGGCTCACCGGTACGTCCATGGTGTTCTCGAACTCCACGTGCAGCGTGTCGCCCTCGTTGAGTTCGATCAGCGGGCCGGGGACGGACGCCTTGCCCTTCTCCAGGCCGTAGCCCATCTTCCCGCCGTCGAGGCGCTCGGCGTACAGCTTGATGCGCCTCACCTCGCCGCCCGCGGGTGCCGTCCTCGCCGGGGTCGGTGCGCTCACCGCCTCGGAGGATCCCAGGGACAACGATGTCGCCGCGACCGCGCCGCCCAGCAGCACCCGCCGGTTGAAGCCGCGTCTGTCCATGCCGAACTCCCCTTACTGGTACGGGACTCGATGGTGCCGAGCATCGGAAGGCGTGCGCACGCCGGCTGTGAATCTGCTGTCATGAACCTGGGAAACCGTAGCGGCCACTCTCCCGTTTATCCACACTCAGGACAAAGTTCGTTTCATTGCGGCCATAGGTATTGGCGTGTGACGCAAAGAGGTCTAGCTTCCTTGACGCTGTTGCTGCGACCGAGGAGGGGTGGGTGGCCACGTGCGGTTCACATCGCATCAAGGACCCATGCGCTTGCACGGGTTGAGCGCGAAAAGCACGAGAACGAACAGAACGGGGCCGAGGCGAAGGGCCTGGGCGGCGACCGTTGCCGCCGGGGTCGTCGCCGCCGGACTGCTGTCGGGTCCCGCCGCCAGCGCGCGCCCGGCCCCGGACCCGGAGCTGACAACGATGTCGATCAAGTCGCCCCCGGGCGGTGCGAACGTACGGGTGCTGCTCTTCCACGGTTCCGCCGCGGCGGGCGACGAGTCGCCGCTGGTGAACGCCGGGATCGAGGCGATCGAGAGGATCGGGCTGTCCGGTCCGGAGAACCAGCGGTTCCAGGTCACGGCGACGGACAACGCCTCCGTGTTCACCAACGACACCAGGCTGAGCCGCTTCAACGCGGTCGTCTTCCTCACCGGCGGCGGGGACGTCCTCGACCCGGCGCAGGAGGCGGGCCTGGAGGCGTACATGGAGGCCGGCGGCGGGTTCGTCGGCATTCATGACGCGGCCCGCGCGGAGCCGTACTCGGACTGGTTCACCGGTCTCATCGGAGCCCGCCCGGCCTCGTCCGGCCCGGCGAACGTCCAGCGGGCGACCGTCGAGGTCGGCGACCGGCAGCACCCGGCGGCCAAGAACCTGCCGCAGGAGTGGAAGCGGCCGGACAAGTGGCTGAACTGGGAGCGGAACCCGTCCGGCGAGGTGCACACCGTCGCCAGGGTCCGCGAGTCGACCTACCAGCCGGGAGCGAGCGCCAACGGCGCGGACCACCCCGTGAGCTGGTGCCGCGACTACGACGGCGGACGGTCCTTCTACACCGGGATGGGCGGCACGGTGTCGTCGTACGACGAGACCGACTTCCGCGACCACCTGCGCGGCGCGCTGCTGTGGACCAGCCGGCTGGTGCAGGCCGACTGCAAGGCCACCATCAACGGCAACTACAAGGCGGAGCGGCTGACCCGGCCCAACCAGCCGGGGAAGAACGACCAGATCGGCGAGCCGCACGGACTGGTCACCGCCCCCGACGGCCGCGTCTTCTACATCGGCCGCGGCGGCGCCGACTCCTCGCAGCCCGTGGTCACCGACTGGAACAACCCGGACATCGGCAAGGGCACGGGCGAGATCCACGTCTACGACCCGAAGACCGGACAGACCGCCCTCGCCGGGGCGCTGACCGTCTTCGGCAACAAGGGCGGCGGCGACGAACTGGTCAAGGTCGAGGAGGGCCTGCTCGGCATCGAGCTGGACCCGGGGTTCGAGCGGAACGGGTGGGTGTACCTGCACTACACGCCCCACTCGGAGATCGACCGCGACAAGCGCATGGCCGACCGGCGGGTCTCGCGCTTCACGTTCGACGAGTCCACCGGCAGGCTGGACCTGGCCAGTGAGAAGGTCCTGCTCGACTGGCCGGTGCAGATCCACAGTTGCTGCCACTCGGGCGGCGGGCTGGCCTGGGACTCCAAGGGCAACCTGTACATCGCCACCGGTGACAACAACTCCAGCGGCTTCAGCGGCGGTTACTCGGGAAACAACCCCGAACCGAACTACAAGGGCGTCTCCTTCGCGGACGCGCGCCGCACGGCCGGCAACACCAACAACCTCAACGGCAAGATCCTGCGCATCCACCCGGAGCCGGACGGCACGTACACCCTCCCCGAGGGCAACCTGTTCACCGGTGAGGAGAGCGCCGAGGGCGGCGGCAAGACGCGCGGCGAGATCTACGTGATGGGGGTGCGCAACCCGGCGCGCATCTCCGTCGACCCGCGGACCGACGTGCTCTACGCCGGCTGGGTCGGCCCGGACGCCGGTCAGCCGTCGACGACCTGGGGCCCGGCCAAGTACGACACCTTCGCCGTGATCACGAAGGCGTCCAACCGCGGCTGGCCGTACTGCATGGGCAACAAGCAGCCCTACCGGGACCGCAACCTGCCCGACCCGTCGCAGCCGCTGGGCTGGTACGACTGCGACAACCCGAAGAACGAGTCGCCGAACAACGACGGCCTGGTCAACCTGCCGCCGGTGACCGGCAACAACATCTGGTACTCGCCGCAGGGCGGCGGCCCGGACTTCCCCCGGAACGCCGACGGCGTCCCCTCCTACAAGCAGGACGAGGCCACCTACGGGCTTCCCTGGCTCAAGGGCGGCGGCCAGGCCGCGATGAACGGGCCCGTCTACCGCTTCGACGAGGCGAGCGGCAGTGCCGTCAAGTGGCCGGCCTACTGGGACGGCAAGTGGTTCGTCGGCGACTTCTACGACGCCGACCAGCCGCGCAACGCGGTACTCATGAACCCGAAGACGCAGGGCGACGGCGGACTGCCGGTGCACTCGGAGTCGCTGAAGAAGATCGTGCCGGTCGGCAACGACGGCATCAAGAACCTGATGGACTGGAAGTTCGGTCCGGACGGCGCGCTGTACGTCCTCGACTACGGCCGCGGCTTCTTCACCTCGGACTCCAAGTCCGCGCTGTGGCGGGTCACCTACACGGGAGGCGGCCCGACCCCGGCCGCCGGCCAACTGGCGAGGAAGGCCGAGTGAAACCAGTGATGCACCGACAGCGAAGAGTCTGGGCCGCCCTGCTGGCCGCCCTCCTCGTGATGTTCGGCCTGCAGACCGTCTCCGCCGCCGGTGAGCCGGAGACCGGGCAGGCGGGGAAGGCCGGGGCCGCGGCGGACCAGGTGCTCACCTGGACCGCGGGCAACGACATCGACAAGTACCTCTCCGCGCCGGCGACCGCGGTCGCCGGACCGGCGACGATCGTCTTCGAGAACAGCACGGCCACCGGCAACACCACCGGTATGCCGCACACGCTGACGTTCGCCACGTCGGACCCGGAGTTCAACAACGACGTCCAGCTGAACATCCTCGCCAACCCCGCCGACGCCCAGGGCGGCCGGCACACCGCCGAGGTCACGCTCACGCCGGGCCGTTACTTCTACCACTGCACGATCCCCGGCCACGGGGCGATGCAGGGCATCCTGGTGGTGACCGAGGGCAGCGGGGAGGACACCACGGCGCCCGAGGCGACGGCCGAGGTGACCGGCACGCAGAACACCGAGGGCGCGTACGTCGGTTCGGCGAGCGTCGTGGTCGAGGCCACCGACGAGGGCTCGGGCGTCGACCGAATCGAGTACGCGATCGGCGCCGACGAGGCCTGGCAGCCGTACACCGCACCGGTGGTCGTCGACCAGGTCGGCACGCACACCGTGCGCTACCGCGCCCTGGACAAGGCGGGCAACGTCTCGGCGGTCAAGAGCGTCGGGTTCGCCGTCGTCGCCCCGCAGTCGGACGACACCACCGCCCCGGAGACCTCGGCGACGGTGGCCGGCGAGAAGAACCCTGACGGCGCCTACATCGACATGGCGACCGTCACCGTCAGCGCCTCCGACACGGGATCCGGTGTCAACACCATCGAGTACGCGGTCGGTTCCGGCGCCTGGCAGGCGTACGGCGGACCGGTGATGGTGCATCAGGTCGGCACGCACACCGTGCGCTACCGCGCCACCGACAAGGCGGGCAACGTCTCGGCGGTCAAGAGCGTCGGGTTCACCGTCGTCGCCGCACCCCCGCAGGACACCACCCCGCCGGTGACCGGCGTGAGCGTCGAGGGTTCGAAGAACTCCGACGGCGCGTACGTCGGCAGCGCGAAGGTGACCGTCAGCGCCACCGACGCGCACGGTTCCGGCGTCGCCGGCATCGAGTACTCGCTCGACGGCGGGCCCTACCTGGCGTACACGCAGCCCGTGGTCGTCGACCGTGCGGGCAGGCACACCGTGGCGTACCGGGCGAGCGACAAGGCGGGCAACACCTCCGCGCCGCTCACGGTGAGCTTCACCGTCGTGACCGGCCAGGTCCCCGCGCCCCCTTGCCCGGAGTACGACGAGCGGCTGACGGTGATCGTCGGCGAGGTCGACTCGGGTGTACCCAACCGGGTCACCAACAACCGGTGCCGGATCGGCGAGTTGATCGAGGACGAGAAGGAGTGGACGTCCAGCGCCCTCTTCCTGAAGCACGTGAAGAGCGTGCTGGACAAGCTCCGGAAGGAAGGCGTCGTCGACCAGCGCGAGTACCGGGCCGTCAACCAGGCGGCCCGCCAGTCCGGGATCGGCGAGCCGGGCCAGACCGACGGCTACCGCAAGATCCTCGACGGCAGCGCGGCGGCGTTCGCCAAGTGGCAGCAGGTGGGCGGTGGTTCGTTCGCACTGAACCCGGACGGATCGATCACGTCCGGCACCACGAAGTCCGGGCTCGGCATGCTGTGGTTCCCCGAGCGCAAGTACGGCGACTTCTCGCTGAAGCTGCAGTGGCGTGACGACGCCCCGGGAACCGGGAACGCCAACTCCGGTGTGTTCGTGCGGTTCCCGCAGGTCCACGACCACCCGGAGGAGACCCGGCCGGAGTGGGTCGCCATCAAGTACGGGCACGAGGTCCAGGTGTTCGACTCGCCCACCGGCGACATGTACAAGACCGGTTCGGTCTACGGCTTCGACCGGGTGGGTCTCGCCGGTGCGGGTGTGACCCAGAAGGGCACCTGGAACGACTACGAGATCCGGGTGGAGGGCCAGCACTACTCGGTCTTCCGCAACGGTGTGCTGATCAACGAGTTCGACAACACCGGCGGTCAGGACTTCACCCCGCCGCGCTCGGACGACCCGGGCACGGACGGGCGGCGGTTCGCCTCCGGTTACATCGGCCTCCAGGTGCACGGCACGACGGACGTGGTCTCGTACCGGGACGTCCGGATCAAGGAGCTGCCGTGAAACCCCCGCTGTGACACGAACTGCCGTGACACAGGGCTGATTTCCCCTCGGAGGTGAATCGGCACGCCGGGTCGGGAAGCCGCGGTTTCGGGCTTCCCGGCCCGGCGCGGCCGTACCCGGCCGGGTCCCCCGGGGCCGCCGGCCGGCTCACGGCTGCATGAGGACCTTGACCGCGCCGTCCCGCTTGCGCTGGAACATGTCGTAGGCGTGGGGCGCGTCCGACAGCGGCAGGCGGTGGGTGGCGAAGTCATCGACGCCGAGGGGGTCGTCGTCCGTGAGGTGGGGGATGATCTCGTCGCTCCAGCGGCGTACGTTCGCCTGCCCCATGCGCATCTGTATCTGCTTGTCGAACATGGTGAGCAGGGGCATGGGGTCCGCCGCGCCGCCGTAGACGCCGGACACCGAGACGGTGCCGCCCCGGCGCACCAGGTCGATCGCGGTGTACAGGGCGGCGAGCCGGTCGACGCTGAAGCGTTCGGCCAGGGGACCGCTGAGTTTCCGGGGCAGCAGCGCCGCGGTGTTCTGCACCAGGCGGGCCACCGCGCTGCCGTGCGCCTCGGTGCCGACGGCGTCGATCACGGCGTCGGGGCCACGGCCGTCGGTGCGGTCACGGATCGCGGTGACCAGCTCCTTCTCGTCGTCGAAGGAGCGCAGGTCGAAGGTCTCCACGCCCCGTTCCTTCGCCCGGCGCAGCCGTTCCGGGACCAGGTCCACGCCGAAGACCCGGCCGGCGCCCTGGAGCCGGGCGATCCGGCAGGCCATGTCGCCGATGGGACCGAGGCCGAGCACGGCGATGCTGCCGCCCCGGGGGACGTCGGCGTAGGCCACCGCCTGCCAGGCGGTGGGCAGGACGTCGGAGAGGTAGACGAACCGGTCGTCGGACGGCCCCTCGGGGACCTTGATCGGGCCGTACTGGGCCTGCGGGACCCGCAGGTACTCGGCCTGGCCGCCCGGCACCGCACCGTAGAGGCGGGTGTAGCCGAACAGGGCCGCGCCCATGCCCTCGGCGCTGACCTGGGTGGTCTCGCACTGGGTGGGCAGACCCGTGAGGCACATCCAGCAGTTGCCGCAGGCGATCTGGAAGGGCACGACGACACGGTCGCCGGCCTGGAGGTCCGGCACTCCGGCGCCGACCTCCTCGACGATGCCCATGGCCTCGTGGCCGAGGATGTCGCCCGGGGTCATGAACGGTGTGAGCACCTCGTAGAGGTGCAGGTCGGAGCCGCACAGTCCGGTGGACGTGACGCGGATGACGGCGTCCGTCGGTTCCTCGATCCGCGGGTCGGGCACCTCCTCCACGCGAACGTCCCGCTTTCCCTGCCAGGTCACTGCCCTCATCTCCGCCTGCTCCCTGCGTCGTAGTGGCCGGTGCGCCGTCCGTACGGTCTGCCGCGGTGTGTCCTGTCGGCTTGTTCCGTACGGAGGGCGCTCCGGGTACCCGGAGCGCCCTCGCCGAACCGCTCCCCACTGGGCCGATCGGCGGAAGTCCCCGCGCGGGAACACCATCGATCGACTATGGCCGCTGACAATCAGAAAAGCGCACAATCAAGACAACCGATGATGTGGGGCAGGCAGAGTGGCGACGGTGGGCACGGGACGAAGAGCACGCGCACGACGCGGCACGACGGCGGGAGCACTGCTGGCGACGCTGTTGGCGGCCGGCCTGACGGCGGGCTGCACGGCATCGAACGGCCCGGGGGACGACGGACGCGGGGCGCCGCGCACCTCACGCCCGGCCGGGACGGACGGGACCCGCGGGGACGACCACCCGCCGGTCCTCGCGGTGAAGATCGACAACGCCCCCGCGGCCCGTCCCCAGACGGGTCTGGAGTCGGCGGACGTGGTGTACGTCGAGCAGGTCGAGGGCGGACTGAGCCGGCTGATGGCGGTCTACGCCACCCGGCTGCCCGAGTCCGTCGGGCCGGTGCGCAGCGTCCGGGAGGCCGACCTGGAGCTGCTGCGCCAGTTCGACCGGCCGGTCCTGGCGTTCTCCGGGGCGCAGGGCAGACTGCTGCCGCTGATCGACCGGGCACCGCTGGAGCCCCTGACGCCCGGGACGTCCGGCACGGAGGCGGACGTCTACGTCCGGGGCACCACGCGGTCCGCCCCGCACAACCTCTTCCTCCAGCCCCGGCGGCTCATGGACGACCCGCCCGGCTGGGCCTCGCTGACCACCGGCTTCCGCCACGGCCCACCGCCCCCGGGCGGCGAGCCCACGAGCACGCGCACGGTGCGCTATCCGGCGGCCCGCTTCACCTTCACCTGGTCCGACGCCCGCGACCGCTGGCTCGTCTCCATGGACGGCACCCCCGCGGTCACCGCACGGGGCGAGCCGGTGGCGCCCGCGACCGTCGTCGTGCAGTACGTGACCGTCCGCCCGTCCGACTACCACGACTCCCGCGGCAACAACACGCCGTACACCGAGACGGTGGGCTCCGGGAGGGCCACCGTGCTGCGCGACGGACGCGCCCACGACGTCCGCTGGAGCCGCCCGGACGCCTCGGAGGGCACCGCGTTCACGACGGACGACGGCACCGGGGTGAACTTCGCACAGGGGCAGGTGTGGGTGGTCTACGCGGAGGCCGCCTGATCACTGCGGGGCGGCCGGCCCGCCGGGGCTGCGCAGCCCCTCGGCCGCGTCCGCCACCCGCCGGATCAAAGCGAAGAAGGCGGCCTGCTCGCCGGCGTCCAGCGGGCCCAGGAAGACCTGGTTCATCCGGGCGGTGCGCACCGCCAGCTTGCGGTGGGTGCGCAGGCCGTCGTCCGTGAGCCGGAGCAGGAAGCGACGGCCGTCCTGCGGATCGCGGACCTTGTCGAGCAGTTCCCGCCGGATGAGCCGGCCGATCACCTCGGCGATGGTGGACCGGTCCAGCCCGACCCGCTCCCCCACGGTGCGCTGGTCCAGCCCCGGCTCGGCGACGAGCGCGTTGAGGACCGCGAACTGCGGGGAGGTGATCTCCTCGGAGACCATCGTGGTCCACAGCAGGTGGTGCGCCTGCTGGAGCCGTCGGGCCAGGTGCCCGGGATGGGTGGTGAGGTCCACCGCGGCCATGTACGCCCCTCACTGCCGATGCCGTCGATCCACTGCCGCAGTTCGTTGCTGCGATTCGTTGGCGCGATTCGTTGGTGCACTGAACAATACCCGCGCGAGAACGACCCTGTCTGCGGTCCGCGACGACATCGACGCAGGATGTGCCGGGGTATTGACGCTCCCGTCCGGCGATGACAGCGTGAAGGGATTGTTGTGAAAATACTCAGTGCCCTGACCAATTCGGGACCGGCGACGCGGACCGACTACGCGCGTCCGGCCGACTGGGCCGGAAAGGACGGGGTACCTCGGATGGACAAGGTGGTGGCCTCTGTGACGAACGTTCTCACCCAGCACGACATCGACCAGGAGATCGCGGCCGAGCACGCCGCGTACGAGAAGCGGGTGGCGAGCGGAGCCCCGGTCGAGCATCATCCACGCCGCGGTTACCCGCCGTACCGTTCGTCGGTGCTGCGCCACCCCCGGCAGCCGGCGATCGCCGTCGACGTGACCAAGGACCCCGAGCTGGTGGAGCTGTCCTCCCCCGCCTGGGGGGAACGGGACGTCACCGAGACCGACAACGACCTCACCCGGCAGCACCCCGGCGAGCCCGTCGGCGAGCGAATAACCGTCTCCGGACGGCTGCTGGACCGCGACGGCCGTCCCGTGCGCGGCCAGCTGGTGGAGGTCTGGCAGGCCAACTCGGCCGGGCGGTACGCCCATCAGCGCGAGCAGCACGACGCACCGCTGGACCCGAACTTCACGGGCGCCGGCCGCACCCTCACCGACGCCGAGGGCTTCTACCGCTTCACGACCATCCAGCCGGGACCGTATCCGTGGCGCAACCACGTCAACGCGTGGCGTCCGGCGCACATCCACTTCTCCGTCTTCGGCAGCGCCTTCACCCAGCGGCTGGTGACGCAGATGTACTTCCCGGGCGATCCGCTGTTCCCGTACGACCCGATCCTGCAGTCGGTGACCGACGACGCCGCCCGTCAGCGGCTGGTGGCGACCTACGACCACGGTCTGTCGGTGCCGGAGTTCTCCCTCGGCTACCACTGGGACATCGTGCTCGACGGCCCGCGGGCCACCTGGACGGAAGAAGGACGCTGACCGTCATGACGAAGATCGACACGGGCAATCCGGAGAACGTGCTGCCCACCCCCTCGCACACCGTCGGCCCCTTCTACGGCTATGCGCTGCCGTTCCGCGGCGGTGAGGACATAGCGCCGGCCGGCCACCCGGACACCGTCACCGTGCACGGTTACGTGTACGACGGCGAGGGCGACCCGCTGCCGGACGCGCTGCTGGAGGTGTGGGGGCCGGACCCGGAGGGCAACCTGGCGACCGCCGACGGTTCGATGCGGCGGGACCCGGCGAGCGGCGACTTCCTGGGCCGCAACGGAGTGGAGTTCACCGGCTTCGGCCGGATCCAGACCGACGCCGACGGCCACTGGTACGTGCGCACGCTGCGGCCCGGGGCCCGGGGGCGAAGCGCGCCGTACCTCAGTCTGTGCGTGTTCGCGCGGGGCCTGCTGACGCATCTGTTCACCCGGATCCACCTGCCGGACGACGAGGCCGCGCTCGCGGCGGACCCGCTGCTGTCCCGGCTCGGCGCGGACCGCCGCGACACGCTGGTCGCGGTGGACGAGGGGCGGGGGACGTACCGTTTCGACGTCCGCCTCCAAGGCGAGGGCGAAACGGTCTTCCTGGAGTTCCAGTGACACCGGCCGACGCCGGCACCGGTCTGCTCGCCCCCGGGTGGGCCGGTTCCCCGGCCGCCGCCGAGGCCGGGGACGGCGCCGTCCTGCGGGCGCTGCTCGACGCCGAGGCCGCGCTGACCCGGGCGCAGGCGGCGGCCGGGCTCGCCCCCGCCGAGGCGGCGGCGGCGGTCACCGAGGCGGCCGCCGACCCCGGGTGCTTCGACCTCGCGTCCCTCGCCGAGCGGGCGCGGGGCGGCGGGAACCCGGTGATCCCGCTGGTCGCGGATCTGACCCGGGCGGTGGGCGAGCCCTACGGCCCCTATGTGCACCGGGGGGCGACCAGCCAGGACATCATGGACACCGCTCTGATGCTGATGGCCCACCGCGTCCTCGGCCCGCTCCTCGACGACCTCGAGCGCGCTCAGCGGGCGCTGTCCGGCCTCGCCGCCGAGCACCGCGACACGGTGCTGCCGGGGCGCACACTGACCCAGCACGCGGTGCCGACGACGTTCGGGCTGAAGGCCGCCGGGTGGCGCTCCCTCGTGCTCGACGCCCGCGACCGGGTGACGGCCGTACGCGTCTCGCTCCCCGCCCAGCTCGGCGGTGCCGCCGGGACGCTGGCCGCGTTCACGGCGTACGGGGCGACGGACCCGACCGGGCTTCCCGCGCTCTACGCCCGTGAGCTCGCACTGTGCCCGCCCGCGCTCCCCTGGCACACGCTGCGCACACCGGTCGCCGATCTCGCCGGCGCCCTCGCCTTCACCGCCGGCGCCCTGGGCAAGCTCGCGGCGGACGTGCTCACGTACTCCCGCACCGAGATCGCGGAGGTCGCCGAGGGCAGCGGCGGCGGGTCCTCGGCCATGCCGCACAAGGCCAACCCGGTGCGTTCGACGCTGATCGCGGCGGCGGCACGGCAGGCGCCGCAGCTCGCGGCCACGCTGTACGGCTCGCTGACGGCCGAGGACGAGCGGCCGGCCGGGGCCTGGCACGCCGAGTGGGAACCGCTGCGGGAGCTGCTGCGCCTGGCCGGCGGCGCGGCCCGGGACGCCGCCGAACTCACCGGCGGCCTGCGGGTGCACGCGGACGTGATGCGCGAACACCTCGGTCTGACACATGGGTTGATCGTCTCCGAGCGGCTGTCCGCCGAACTGGCACCCCTCCTCGGGCGCGGCCGGGCGAAGGAACTGCTCACCGGCCTGGCGCGGCGCGCGTACGCGGAGGGCCGCGACCTCGGAGCACTGCTCGGTGACATGCTCGATGAACTGCTCGCGAAGGAGCCGGAGTTGGCCGAGCGCCCGGAGTGGAAGCGCTTCGACCTCACCGCCGCGACCGACCCCGCCCGTTACACCGGCTCCGCCGGACTCCTCACCGACCGTGCACTGGAGCGCTCGTGACCGACACTCTCCTCAACCACCGTGCCGAAGGCTCCGGTTCCGCTCCCCCGCTGCTGCTCGGCCCTTCGCTGGGCACGTCGTACGCCCTGTGGGACAAGGTGGCGCCCGAGCTGTCGGCCACGCACCGGGTGGTCCGCTGGGACCTGCCGGGGCACGGCGGTTCGGCGGCCGGGCTGATCGGCCCCGGCGCGACCGTCGGTGATCTGGCGGATCTGGTGATCGCGCTCGCCGACGCCCTCGGCATCGAGCGGTTCGCCTACGCGGGGGTGTCGCTGGGCGGCGCGGTGGGGCTGGAGCTGGCCGTGCGGTGTCCGCAGCGGGTGTCGTCGCTGGCCGTGATCTGTTCCTCGGCGCACTTCAACGGTGCGAAGGCGTGGGAGGAGCGGGCGGCGCTGGTGCGGAGCGAAGGCCTCGCGGGGCTTGCGCAGAGCGCGGACTCCCGCTGGTTCACGCCCGGTTTCACGGTGCCGGAGCTGGTCCGTGACCACCGGGACGCCGATCCCGGGGCGTATGCCGCCTGCTGCGACGCGCTGGCCGCGTTCGATCTGCGGGACCGCCTCGCACGGATCGCGGCGCCGACGCTGCTGGTGGCCGGCCGGGAGGATCCGGCGACGCCCCCGGCGCATCTGCGCGAGATCGCCGACGCGGTGCCGGGGGCGGGGCTCGTCGAGATCCCGGGTGCCTCGCACCTGGCGCCGGCGGAGCGCCCGGAGGCGGTGCTGACGGCGCTGCGGGCCCACTTCGGCGGGGACGCGGCGAGCGGGATGCGGGTACGGCGCGAGGTTCTCGGGGACGCTCACGTGGACCGGGCCCAGGCGCGGCAGACGCCGTTCACGGCGCGGTTCCAGGACTTCATCTCGCGCTACGCCTGGGGCGAGGTGTGGACCGACCCGACGCTCAGCCGCCGCGAACGCAGCATGATCACGCTCACCGCCCTGGTCGCGCACGGCCACTACGACGAACTGGCCATGCACGTCCGCGCGGCACGGCGCAACGGGCTCACCCCGGAGGAGATCGGGGCCGTCCTGCTGCAGACGGCGGTGTACTGCGGAGTCCCGGCGGCCAACTCGGCGTTCACCACGGCCCAGCGGGTCCTGGCGGAGGAGTCCGAGGGGCCGTCGTGACACGCTGCCGACCCGGCGGGCGACGGTCAGGAAAGGGGCCGGGGCGGCGGGGCGGCCGGTGAGCGGGCTGAGCCTCTTCCGTCGGTGATGTCGGTGGCGACGTCCGCTGCCGCCGGGGGACTGTGGGCCGACACCGGTCGGGGCACGGGCCCGCGGCCGGCCGGGCGTCCCGGGCGGGCCCTCAGCGGTCGGCGCCCCGCCCGGGGACGTGCCCGGGGACATACGGGTGACGCTGCGCCTGGTGGCCGAGCGGGACGCGGCCGGCCGCGGGCCCGCGGGTCACAGGGGCCGGGTGTCCGGCTCTCCTCCCGGGGTCGTGGCCGGGCCGGCGGTCCGGGGCCGGCCGGTCACCGCGGTCAGTTCGGCCTCGGCGCGGGCGGCCAGGCCGTCCGCGCCGCAGGAGCGTGCGAGTGCCAGGCCCCGTTCCAGGTCGGCCCGTGAGCGGGCGAGTATGCCGTACTCGACGCGGGCCGCCGCGTGTTCGTACTGGCAGGGTGAGGACTCCAGGTAGGCGACGGCCCGGGCGGCGAGCCTCACCGCCCGCCGGCCGGTCTCCAGGGCGGCGGCGCAGCGCAGGGCCTCGCCCATGGCGGTGTCCGTGCCGAAGCGCTCGGCACGGCTGCGGTACTCGACGGCGAGCCGGGCGGCGCGGGCCGGGTCCTCGGTGGCGAGGGCGCGGGCCAGGTCGGCGGCCCAGAAAAGGTGGACGGGGTTGTGGTGGCCGCGGGAGGCCGCGGCCTTCTCGGCGGCCTCCAGTTCGTTGATGCCGTCCTTCGTACGGCCGACCGCGAGCAGCAGCCTGCCGCGCACCGAGCGGGGGTCGGGCAGCACGATGGTGGACGGGTAGGGCGGCGCGAACCCGTGCCGTTCGGCGACGTCCCAGGCCTCGTCCACATGGCCGCGGACGAGCAGGGTGTCGACCAGGTTGCAGGTCGCCGTCCAGTACAGGGGCAGGCCGCGGCCCACGCGTTCGGCCAGGCGCAGGGATTCGCGCAGCGACTTCTCCGCCGCCGCGAGGCGGCCCCGCCTGCGGTGCGCGAGACCGACGTAGGCGTGGGCGAGGACCAGGTGGCCGCCGCTCCAGCCGGCTGTCTCGTAGGAGCGCAGTGCCTCGTTGTAGAGGCTTTCGGCACGGTCGAGGCGGTCGGTGTAGGCGTACGTGCTGGCCAGCATCAGCAGCAGTTCGACGCCCCACTCGGCGTCGGTCCAGCCGAGGCCGGGCGCGAGGCGGCCGTTGACGAGGACGCGGTCGCTGTTCTCGGTGACCACTTCGGCGTTCTCGCCGCGCATCATGGCGTCGAAGGCGCGCAGAATGAGCAGCGCGCGTTCGGAGTTGTCCCGGCCGGTGCAGGTGGCGGCGAGGGCGGCGAGGCGTTCGGAACGGCCGGGAGCGGTGGTCTCGCCGGCGTGGATGCCCTCCCACATGAACTGCACGGCCTGCAGCCGCATCCGGGCGGGGCCGGGCTCCAGCCGGGCGGCCTCCTCGTCGACGGTGCGGACGGCCTCCTCCATCTGGTCGTTGTGCAGCAGCGCCTGGGAGAGCCGGACCACGGCGTCCACCCGTGCGTCCCCGTCGAGGCCGGACATGCCGAGCGCGGTCCGCAGATGGCCGATGGTCCGGGCGGGCGCGGTGAGGAAGGTGGCGCAGCCCAGCTCGTAGAGCACGCGCGCGTGGACCTCGGGGCGGGGAGGTTCCTCCAGGGCACGCTCCAGGCAGCGGCGGGCGGCGTCCGGCGCGCCGACGGCGAGGTGTTCACCGGCGGCGTCCCGCAGTTGCCGGACGAGTTCCTCGTCGTCGTCCGGGTGCACTTCGAGGAGGTGGCGGGAGGCGGCCGCGGCGCCGCGTCCGGAGTCGGTGACGATCCGGGCGGCGATGCCGTGCATGGCGCGGCGCAGCGCGTCGGGGATGGAGTTGTAGACGGCGGTGGCGATCAGCGGGTGGACGAACTCGAGGTCGGCGGGTCCGCTGCGGCCGGTGCCGGGGTCGGGGGTGGTGAGGATACGGGCGCTGCGCAGCCGCTCGGCGCAGCGGACGGCGTCGTCGTGGTCGAGGGTGGCGAGTTCGGCCACCAGGCCGACGGTGATGTCGCTGCCGAGGATGGCGGCGGCCCAGGCGAACCGGGTGGCGTCTATGCCGAGTTCTTCCAGCCGGGCGACGAGCCCGCCGCCGCGGGCGGAGCGGTTCAGCGCGCGCAGTTCACCGGCGTTCGCCTCGACGGGTTCGAGTTCGCTGTCCTGGACCTTGGCGAGGAGTTCCACGGTCTCGTAGGGGTTGCCGCCCGTGACGGCCCACACCTCGCGGCAGAACGCGGCGTCCGCGTTCTCGCCGAGGGTGGCGCGGGTGAGTCCGGCCGCGGCGGACGGGGTCAGTGCGCTGAGGACGGTGACCGGGTGCTCGGTCGCGGCGGCGACGGCGTCCAGGTGGTGGGTGCTCACTCCGGAGATGTCGCCGGGCCGGCGGGCGACCACGACGAGAACGGGCAGGTCCGTCAGGCTTTCCGTGAAGGCGGAGAGCCAGTTCAGGGTCTCCTGGTCGGCCCAGTGGGCGTCGTCGATGGTCAGTACCAGCGGCCAGTCCCGGCGGGCCAGCCGGCGCACGGCGGCGACCAGGCCCTCGCAGACGCCCTGCGGGTCGGCGTGCCGGTCGCCGGGCTCGGCTATGCCGAGGGCGGGGCCGGCGATGTCGTACCAGTCGCCGAGGTACTCGCGGGCCTCCTCCGGCAGCATCGACACCAGCGCGGGCTGGAGGAGCTGGCGTACGACGTTGAACGGGACGGTGCGCAGGGTCTCGCCGCCGCGGGCCGACCACACGGTGCAGCCGCGCTGTTCGGCGATGCGCCGGGTCTCGGCGAGCAGCGCGGTCTTGCCCAGCCCCGACTCGCCCCGCAGCACCAGCAGGCTGCCGGGCGAGGACCGGTCCGCGCACAGGGTGTCGACCACCGCGGTGATGGCGGCGATCTCCTCGTCCCGCTCCCAGAGAGAGGCCGATGCCGTGGGCCGCACCTCCGTCATTGCGCTACCTCCCCAAGTCGCCCGAACGACGTACCGGCGTCGAGCGTAGTCCTCAGAGGGCCCCGACGGAGCGGTACCGGACGGGCTCTTGCCGTGACGGGTGACACCGGGTACAGGGGTCGACGCACCCCGTCGCTCACCAGGGTTCCGGCGGTCAACACCTGTCAAGAGAAAGGGAGGTGATGGGGCGTCGGGTCTTTTCGACAGGCGGCGGGGGGCGAGTCGGGGACTCCGGGCCGGGCTTCCGGGGCAGGGAGGTCGGGCCGGGAGGTCGGGGCAGGGGCCGGGGCCGGGGCCGGGGCCGGGATGTCCGGCCGCTCGGCCGACGCGCTCACGGGACGCGCACGCGCGGCCCGCACCTCGGACTCCCGAACTTACGGACCTCTCTCATCCCTCTTTCACCGACGCCTCATACGGTGGGGGCATGACGCAGGCGACTCCTCCCGGGTGGTACCCCGACCCCGGGCAGACGAATGACGGACCGGCCACCGAGCGCTGGTGGGACGGCACCTCCTGGACGGACCAGGTCCGGCCCACGGGATCGGCACCCGCCTGGGACCCTCCTGCGCCGGGCACGGCCGCCGGGCCGGTGCATCCGGCCCAGCCGGCGTACCCCGCGTATCCGGCGCATCCCGGGTACCCCGGGGTCGTGCAGCCCGGCCCGGGCTCCGGCCGGGGGCGGGGGCTGCGCATCGGGATAGCCGTGGCGGCGGCCGTCGCGGTGCTGGCGAGCATCGGGGCCGGCGTGTACGCGCTGACCGACGACGGCGGGAGCGGCACCTCCACCGCCTCGCAGGCGCCGGACGGACGGGACGGAGGTCCGCAGGGCGGTCCGGGCGAGGACGGCCCCGGCCCGGACACCTCCGAGCCGCCGCGGGTCGAGAGCGGGTCGGTGACCGACGGGCTGAGCGGAATCAGCCTGCCCATCCCGGACGGCTGGTACGGCCAGGAGGGCCAGGTGGGCGCCCAGATCATGTCGGAGGACACCTACGACTGCCCCGGTGACGCCTCCAGCACCTGCACCAAGGGCGGCGCGTACTCGGCACCGGCACAGGCCCTCGGCACCCGCGGCTCCACCGCGGAGGCGGTCGCCAAGGCGGACATCTCCGCCAACGCCGAGGAGTCGTACGGCGGCGATTCCTACGGGAGGATCAGCTCGCACGAGGTCCTCGAGTCGAAGGCGGTGACCGTCGCCGGGCAGAAGGGCTACCTGGTGCGCTGGAAGGCGGTCACCAGCAAGGGCTCCGACGGGTACGTCCAGTCGCTGGCCTTCCCCTCCCCCACGCAGCCCGAGCGGATGGTCGTCGTCCGCTTCGGTGTGGACACCGACCAGAAGCAGTCCGTCCTCGACGACATCACCAAGGGCATAGAGAAGGCCGAGAGCGGCGGCCGCGGCAACGGTCAGGACGTCTGAGCCCGCCGCCCCGGCGTCCACCACGCCGGGAAGACGGCCGGGTGGGGCTCCCCTCCGCTCAAGGGGAGCCCCACCCGGCCGGTGGTGCGCGCCGCCCCCGTCCCCACGGTGCGGCGCGGTCAGGTCGCCGCCCGGTCGTCCGGGAACGGCGGCCCTGGTCTCATTCGAGGCCGAGTGCCGGCAGTACGGCGGCCTCCACGAACCGGAGCAGATAGTCCGGGTCCGCGTTCCGCCCCTCCAGGAGGGGCCGCACCCGCAGCACGCCGAAGAACTGGGCCGGGACGTACGCCAGCGCCGGGTTCTCCGCGGAGACCTCACCGCGTTCGACCCCGCGCCGCAGGATCGCCTTCAGCGCGACGATCTCCGGTTCGACCAGCGCTTCGCGCAGTGCCTGGGCCAGCTCCGGGTCCTGCGTGACCGCGTGCCCGAGCGCCTGTAGCAACGAGGTGTCCTGCGCCGACCACGCGCCCGCGCTCCGGGCGGCCTCGCGCAGGTCCCCCGCGAGGGTGCCGGTGTCGATGCCGGTGAAGCGCGCCTGCCCGCTGGAGCGCAGGGCCGCGGCGACGAACCGGGGCTTGGTCTGCCACTGCCGGTACAGCGTGGACTTGCTGCACCGCGCCCGGGCCGCGACCCCGTCCATGGTGACGGCGTCGTAGCCGCACTGACGGATCTGTTCCAGAACCGCGTCGAAGAACTCCTGCTCACGCTCGGGCGTGATCTTGGAGCGGCGCGAACTGCCAACCTGTTCCGGCTGGTCCGCGGCCTGCGACGTCATCGGCTCGGCTCCTTGTCCTGGGGGCGGGCCCTCCGGGGTCCGGCTTCCCGTGCGCCTGCGCCCCCGCCCATCGATACGCAAGTGTACCGGAACGGTTCCGTATCGGTACACTCCCGTATCGGTACGAGCCCGTATCGGTACGGACATGTTTCGACTCGAACCCGCACCGGCGAAGGCCCGCACCACAGCGCGACCCGGCACCACCACTGCCACCAGCACCACCTCAGAACCAGCGTCGGCGAAAGGGCCGGGGGATGAATGCCCGCAGCGAGCCACCGAGCGAGCCGCCACCGGCGAGGCCCGACGCACCGCCGGCGTCCGGCGCCTCGGCGCGCCCGCCCCTCCTCCGTGAGCTCCTGCTCGTGGTGGCACTCTTCCTCGTCTACAAAAGCGGCCGCCGGCTCGCGACGGGCCACTCCGAAGCCGCCCTCCGCAACGGGCACGACGTGTGGGAGCTGGAACGAGCACTCCGCCTGCCCGGCGAGGGAGCGGTCCAGTCCCTGCTGCTGCACGGCGACGGCCTCGTGCACCTCGCGAACACCTACTACGCGGTCGTCCATTTCCCGGCCACCGCCGCCTTCCTGATCTGGCTCTACCTGCGCCGCCCGGTCCACTACCGGTGGGCGCGACGGGTGCTCGCCGCGGTCACCGCCGCCGCTCTGGTACTGCATCTGGCGTTCCCGCTCGCCCCGCCCCGGATGCTCGCCGCCACCGGCCTGGTGGACACCGCGCGGGTCTACGGGCCGTCGGTGTACGGGCCTCCGGAGACCGACACGTTGTCGAACCAGTTCGCGGCGATGCCCTCGCTGCATTTCGGCTGGGCGCTGATGGTGGCGATCGGCCTGGCCGTCGCCACCCGATCGCGGTGGCGGCTGCTGTGGCTGCTGCATCCGGTGCTGACGCTGCTGGTGATCGTGGGGACGGCGAACCACTTCTGGCTGGACGCGATCGTGGCAGCCGCCCTGCTCGGCACCGCCCTCGCGGCCCTGCGCCTCCCGCGCCCTGCCCGCCGGCCTCCGACCGCGCCCACCGTGCCGGCGAAGAGCGACGAGGCGGAGCAGACCGACGAGGCGAGGGCCGAGGGCGAGGAACTCGTGGGGGCGCGCCGATGAGCGCGAGCCTCGTCGCCGTCGCCCTGTCCCTCGTCTCCGCCGTCGCCTACGCGGCTGCCGCGGTCGCCCAGGAACGGCTGGCGTCACGGTCGCCCGGCACCGGTGCGCTGCGGCTGCTGGGCAGCGGCGCCTGGTGGTGGACGGTCGTGCTGAACGCCGCGGGCGCGCTGCTGCACGTCGTGGCGCTCGCGTACGGCCCGCTGACCGTGGTCCAGCCGCTCGGCGCGCTCACGCTGGTGGCGGCCGTGCCTCTGGGGGCGTGGGTCGCGGGGCGGCGGGTGGGCCGGACCGAGTGGCGGGGCACGGCGTTCACCCTCGTCGGTCTCGCGGCGATCCTGGTCACCGCCTCGGGGGCGGCACCGGACGACACGCTGTCCGTGTCCGAGGCGCTGCTGGTCGCGGGTGCCACGGCTGCCCTGATCGGCGTCCTGTCGCGGCCGCGTGCCCGGCCCGGACTGCGGCACGCGACCGCGTCGGGCATCGCCTCCGGGGTGGCCTCGGCACTCACCCAGACCGTGACGGTGGCGGTGACGGAGCGCCCGGGTCCGCTGCCGGACGTCCGGGTGATCGGGGTGGCCCTGCTCGTCGCCCTGTTCGCGGCCGGCGGGCTGCTGCTGTCCCAGACCGCCTACCGCAGCGGGCTGGGCGCCCCTCTCGCGGTGGTGACCCTGACGAACCCCGTGGCCGCCGCGGCGATCGGACTCTGGCTGCTCGGCGAGCGGTTCCGGGGCGGCCCGGCGGAGGTGCTGCTCGCCCTGGCCGGCGCGGCGCTCGCGTCGTGGGGCGTGATCCTCCTGACCCGGGCGACACCGCGCCCGCACCCCGCAGACCGCGCCGGGGTGCAGTCCGGGGCGGATTCCGCCGCGCCGGACCGCTCCGCGGCCACTCACCCCGAGGCCGTCCGCCCCGGGGCCGAGGTGCTCACCTTGCGTCCGGCACCGGCACCGTGCGGACTCGCCCGCCTCGTGCCCCGGCCCCGGTTCCGGCACCGGCACCGGCACCGGCACCGGCAGCCCGAACCGGGACGTCCGGCCGACGTGGCGTAGACGGCTCCACGGCGAGGGCTGGGCCGGGGCGGGGAACGGGAGCGGTCACCGGCCGTCGCGCGTCAGTTCGTCGACGATGAACCCGATCCCGACGCCGAGCATCCAGACGTCCTTGGCCAGCACGATGCCCTGCTGGGTGGGCCGCAGACTGCCTTCCTCACGCATCCCCGGCGTACGCAGGTACATCCCCAGCAGGCCCGACGAGAACGCGGCCAGCCCGGCACCGCCCACGAGCGTGGGGACGACGGGCAGCAGCAGAGCGGCACCCAGCGCGATCTCCCCGGCGGAGAGCAGCCGGGCGAAGGCGGCGGGCTGCACCTTCTCCAGGAACGGGTAGGTGGTCTTGGCCATCCCGTGCAACTGGGCGGCCGTCTCCTCGTCGGCACCCCGCTTGGACAGTCCGGAGTTGAGGATGAACGCCCCTAGGGCCAGACGGGGTGCCACGTGCCTGAGTTCGATGGGAAGACGCATGAGAACTCCCGGTCGCTGTGTAGCGCAGTGCCGTCCACCCTAGGACGATCCGGCCCTCCCGGCAGGTCGACGGCCGGGCCCGCTACCGCGCGTACGCGGCCTCCCGGCACGTGCGGACCCTGGCACCGCAGGGGCCGAAGCGGATCCTGTTCGCGCCGGACGTGGCCGGGACCGCGGAGCAGATCCTGGAGCGGCTGACCGCCGACCCGGTGGTCCGGGCCGTCTCCGAGCTGCGTCTGGAGCTGCCGTACGAGTTCCACCGCGACGACTACGAGCAGATCCTGCACGACGTACGCCACCTGATCGCACCGGAGCTGGGCTGGAAGCCCGGCGCCGGAGCGGAATGACGGCACGGCGGAACGACCCTGCTCATCTCCCGGCCCCGGCCCCGCTCCCGTTTCCGTTTCCGTTTCCGTTTCCGTGGGAGGCGGCCCGGGCCGGGCCGGTGATCCACAGGTCCGCCTCGATCCGCGCGACGGTCGCCAGCAGGTGCGGCAGCAGCTCCCGGCGGACGGACTCCACGGAGTTGCGGCCGGCGTGCACGGCGATGTTCACTCCGGCCACCACCGCGCCGTCCCGGTCCCGCACCGGGACGGCGACCGACCGCAGGCCCTCCTCCAGTTCCTGGTCGACCAGTGCGTGCCCCTGCCGGCCCACCCGGCGCAGTTCGGCCCGCACGGCGGATGCCGAGGTGAGGGTCCGGGAGGTGTACGGACGCAGGTCGGTGCGGGCCAGCCGGGCGTCGAGCTCCTCCTCCGGCAGATCCGCGAGGATGACCCGGCCGACCGACGTGAGATGGGCGGGGAAACGCGTGCCCACGGTGATGGAGGCACTCATGATGCGCCGGGTCAGGACGCGCGCCACGTAGACGATGTCGTCGCCGTCCAGGACGCAGAGCGACGACGACTCCCTCACCTGCGCGACGAGTCGCTCCAGATGGGGCTCGGCGATCTCCGGCAGCGTGCAACTGGCGAGGTAGGAGTAGCCGAGTTCCAGGACGCGCGGGGTGAGCCGGAAGAGCCGGCCGTCGGTGTGGACGTAGCCCAGGTCGGCGAGCGTGAGCAGGAAACGGCGGGCCGCCGCGCGGGTCAGTTCCGAGGCGCGGGCGACCTCGCTCAGGGTCAGCGCCGGATGGTCGGCGTCGAAGGCCCGGATGACGGCGAGACCGCGTCCGAAGGACCTCACGAAGTGCGGTGCACGGGCTGTGTCCTCGTTCATCCGGCCTCCGGCGGAAGGCTCGCGGCAGGGCGTGCGGCACGGCCGGCCGTACGCTGTGCGCACGCTATGAGTGCACCTCTCGCACTGTCAACGACACCTACGGCGACCACCGACGATCCATCCCGTCAGGGGCATTGACCTGAACTCGACAAGGGCCCTACGTTCCCGCTGTGTACGTTCGTGCTGTCTGCGAACAGCCTGGCGGAGCACCTGGTCCGGTCCCACAGGGGGAATCATGCGTCGTCTGTTCGTCGGCCTCACGGCCGTGTCCGTCCTGGCCTCCGCGACGGCGTGCGGCTCGTCCGGTTCCGAGGAGTCGAACGGCTCCGGTTCGTCCGGCGGCACCACCGAGGTGAAGGTGGGCCTCATCCCGATCGTCGATGTCGCGCCGCTGTACCTGGGCGAGAAGAAGGGCTTCTTCAGCGAACGCGGCCTGAAGCTGTCGATCTCCAGCGCCCAGGGCGGCGCGGCGATCGTTCCCGGCGTGGCCAGCGGTCAGTTCGAGTTCGGGTTCTCCAACATGACCTCGCTGCTGATCGCCCAGTCCAACAGCGTGCCGGTGAAGGGGGTGGCGAACGGCAACGCCTCGACCGGCGTGGAGGGCGAGGACTTCGCCGCGATCACCGTCAAGGGCGACAGCCCGGTCAAGTCGGCGAAGGACCTGGAGGGCAAGAAGGTCGCCGTCAACACGCTGAAGAACACGATGGAGCTCGGCGTACGCGCCTCGGTGACGAAGTCGGGCGGTGACCCCGGCAAGGTGGACTTCGTCGAGATGAACTTCGACCAGATGCCCGCCGCGCTCGACGGCGGGCAGATCGACGCCGCCATGGTGGTCGAGCCGGCGCTGGCCACGATCAAGGGCCAGGGCGGCCGGGAGATCGCGTCGTCCATGGTCGACATCGCCCCGGACCTCACCATCTCCCTGTACTTCACCTCCACGCAGTACGCGCAGAAGAACCCGGAGGTGGTGAAGAAGTTCCAGGAGGCCACCGCCGAGTCCCTCGCGTACGCCGACTCCCACCCGGACGAGGTGCGCGAGGTGGTCACCACGTACACGAAGATCCCGCCGGCCGTGCTGGAGCAGGTGACCCTGCCGAAGTGGCCGACCGACCCGAACCGCGCCTCCATCGAGCAGTTGGTGAAGCTCGGCGAGGAGGGTGACCTGTTCAAGCAGACGCCCGACCTGGACAAGCTGCTCCCGTGAGGGGCGAGAACGCCGCGCTCGGTGCGGCCGGGCTCGCCGGCTTCCTCGTCCTGGGCGAGCTGATCCCGCGGATCGGCCTGGTCGAGCAGGAGTACTTCCCGCCGGTCAGTCATGTCGCCGAAGCGCTCGGCACCGAGACCGGGGACCCCGCCTTCTGGACGGCGCTCGGTGACACCCTCACCGGCTGGGCGCTGGGCCTGGCGATCGCGGTCGCGGCCGGGATCGTCGTCGGCGTCCTCCTGTCGGTGGTGCCGTATCTCCGTGAGGCGACGGCGTCCACCATCGAGTTCCTGCGCCCGATCCCCTCGGTCGCGCTGATCCCCCTGGCGGTGCTGCTCTACGGCACGGAACTCCGGTCGGTGCTGCTGCTCGTCGTGTACGCCGCGTTCTGGCAGGTCCTGCTCCAGGTGCTGTACGGCGTGCGGGACGTCGACCCGGTCGCCGAGGAGACGGCACGCTCGTACGGGCTCGGCGCCTGGGCGCGGGTGCGGCACGTGATGTGGCCGAGCGCGCTGCCCTACGTCATGACCGGGGTGCGGCTGGCGGCGGCGGTGGCGCTGATCCTCGCCGTCACCGCCGAACTCGTCATCGGGGCACCGGGGCTGGGCGCGCGCATCGCGGTCGCCCAGACCTCGCAGGCGGTACCGGAGATGTACGCGCTGGTGGTGGTCACCGGGCTGCTCGGGCTGCTGATCAACATCGGTGCCCGGATGGTCGAGCGGCGGGCCCTGGCCTGGCACCAGTCGGTACGCGGGGAGGTGGCGGTGTGAAGGGGACGGTCCCGGGCCGGGCCGGCCCGGGCGCCTGGGTGCGGCGGCTGCGGCGGCTGGTCTTCGTGCTCGCCCTGCCCGTGGTGCTGGCGGCCGCGTGGTGGGTGACGTCGGACGCCAGCCAGGACGTGTACTGGCCGCCGCTGCGCACCATCGCAGAGGCGTTCCCGGACGTGTGGACCGCCGAGCGGTGGCGCGGTGACGTGCTGCCCAGCGTGCTCAGGCTCGCGGCGGGCGTCGCGCTCGCCGCCGTGACGGGCATCGCGCTCGGCACGGTCATCGGCTCCTACCGGCGGGTGCGGGCGGTGTGCGAACCGGTGCTGGAGTTCCTGCGGGCCGTGCCGCCGCCGGTGCTGGTTCCGGTGATCATGCTGTTCGCCGGCATCGGCGACACGATGAAGATCGTCGTCATCGCGAGCGGCTGTGTGTGGCCCATCCTGCTCAACACCGTCGAGGGGGTGCGGGCGGTCGACTCCGTGATGTCGGAGACGGCCCGCTCCTACGGCATCACGGGCGCCGCGCGGTTGCGGAACCTGGTGCTGCCGTCGGCGAGCCCGCAGATCTTCGCGGGCCTGCGCCAGGCCCTGTCGATCGGCATCATCCTCATGGTGATCAGCGAGATGTTCGCCGCCAGCAACGGGCTCGGCTTCACCATCGTGCAGTTCCAGCGGAGTTTCGCGATCCCCGACATGTGGACCGGCATCCTGCTGCTCGGCCTGCTGGGCTTCGCCCTGTCGGTCCTCTTCCAGTTGGCCGAGCGGCGGGTGCTCGCCTGGTACCACGGCCTGCGCGACGCCACCAGGCGGTCGCCGTGAAGCTCGAGAAAGGGGGGTCCATGCTCGACGTACGCGGCCTGCAGAAGGTCTACGAGGGATCCGGACGCCGAACCGAAGCGGTCCGCGATCTCACCTTCACGGTCGAGGCGGGAGAACTGGTCTGTCTCGTCGGCCCGTCGGGCTGCGGCAAGACGACCCTGCTGAAGTGCATGAGCGGGCTGCTCGCACCGACGTCCGGCGAAGTGACGCTGGCCGGGCGGAAGGTGGACGGGCCGCCGCCCGGGATGGCGTTCGTCTTCCAGGAGTACGGACGCAGCCTGTTTCCGTGGATGCGGGTCGGCGCCAACGTCGAACTCCCGCTGAAGCAGAAGGGCCTGAGCGCGGCCAGGCGCAAGGAACTGGTCGGTGACGCTCTGGAGTCGGTGGGGCTGGCGGACTCCGCCGGAGCGTATCCGTGGCAGCTGTCCGGCGGTATGCAGCAACGGGTCGCGATCGCACGGGCGTTGGCGTACGAGCCCGATGTGCTGCTGATGGACGAGCCGTTCGCCGCCGTGGACGCGCAGACCCGGGCCGATCTGGAGGACCTGGTGCGCCGGCTGTGGCAGGAGCGGTCGATGACCGTCCTGTTCGTCACCCATGACATCGACGAGGCCGTCTACCTCGGCGAGCGGGTGATCGTGCTGTCCAGGTCCCCCACCGTGGTCCAGGAGCAGCTGAAGGTCGATCTTCCTCGGGAGCGGGACCAGTTGACCACCCGGGTCGCCCCGCGCTTCGCCGAGCTGCGGACCCATGTGTACGAGCAGATCCAGGCGGCGAAGCGGGGAGCGGCGACGGCGGCCCAGGACGCCGCGGTGGGCCTCAGGAAGGATTCCCCTCCGGTTCGCTGAACCGGGCCGCCGGCGTACGGAGCCAGACGGCCGTGTCCCTCGGCAGCCGGTTCCCGGGGTCGAGGGGTCCGCTGGCGAGGAGGATCCCGGCGTGCTCGGGCAGGTCGGCCGGGGTGTCGGCGAGGTTGACGAGGCACCGCAGGCCGTCGGCGCGCTCGAAGGCCAGGACGCCGTCGGGGGCGGGGAGCCAGGTGAGCGGACCCGTGCCGAAGGCGGGGCGCAGGCGGATCGCCCGGCGGTAGAGGGTGAGCATGGAGCCGGGGTCGTCCTGCTGCCGGTCGACCGCGTACGCCGCCCAGTGGTCCGGCTGCGGAAGCCACGGTGTCTCCCGGGACCCGAATCCCGCGTACGGCTCCTTCGCCGCCCACGGCAGTGGCACCCTGCACCCGTCCCGTCCCGGATCGGTGCCCCCCGAGCGTGCGTGCATCGGATCCTGGATGTGCTCCCGTGCCACCTCCACCTCGGGAAGGCCCAGTTCCTCCCCCTGGTAGAGGTAGACCGTGCCGGGCAGCGCCAGCGACAGCAGGGCCGCGGCGCGGGCGCGCCGGGTGCCGAGGGCCAGGTCGGTCGGGGTGCCGAAGGTCTTGGCGGCGAAGTCGAATCCGGTGTCCGCGCGGCCGTAGCGGGTGACCGTACGGGTCACGTCGTGGTTGCACAGCACCCAGGTGGCGGGCGCGCCGACGGGGGCGTGCTCGGCGAGCGTCTCGTCGATGGAGGTCCGCAGCCGCGCCGCGTCCCAGGGGCAGGTCATGAAGGAGAAGTTGAACGCCGTGTGCAGTTCGTCGGGGCGCAGATAGCGCGCGAAGCGTTCCGCGTCCGGCAGCCAGACCTCGCCGACGAACACGGCGTCGTACTCGTCGGCGATGGCCCGCCACGCCCGGTAGACGTCGTGGAGTTCGTCCCGGTCGACGTACGGGTGCGGGCCCGGGCCCTCGACGAGGTCCGGCAGCAGGGGGTCCTTGGCCGGCAGGGCGGCGGAGTCGATGCGGACACCGGCCACGCCCCGCTCGAACCAGAAACGCAGGATGTCCTCGTGCTCCTGGCGGACCGCGGGATGCGCCCAGTTGAGGTCGGGCTGCTCGGGGGCGAACAGGTGGAGGTACCAGTCGCCGCCGGAATCGACAGGGCCCGAAGGGCCTTCCCCGGGAGGGCGGTGGGGGGAGACGGGCAGGCGGGTCCAGGCGGGGCCGCCGAACTCCGACGTCCAGTTGTTCGGGGGCAGTTCGCCGTGCTCACCGCGGCCCGGCCGGAAGTGGAACAGGTCCCGTTCGGGCCCGCCGGCCAGGGCGGCGCGGAACCAGGCGTGCTGGTCGGAGACGTGGTTGGGCACGATGTCGATGATCGTGCGGATGCCGAGTTCCCGTGCCTCGGCGATGAGTTTCTCCGCCTCGGCGAGGGTGCCGAAGGCCGGGTCGACCGTCCGGTAGTCGGCGACGTCGTAGCCGCCGTCCTTCATCGGGGACAGGTACCAGGGGTTGAACCACAGGGCGTCGACACCGAGTTCGGCGAGGTACGGCAGTCTCGCCCGGACTCCGGCGAGGTCACCGGTGCCGTCGCCGTCGCCGTCGGCGAAGCTGCGGACGTACACCTGGTGGATGACGGCGGAGCGCCACCAGTCGTCGTCGCTCCGGGCAGGGGTGGGCTGTCCCACGGTGCGTGCCTTTCTCTTCGGTGGACGGGTTCGGTGTCGGCCTCGGGGCCGTGACGGCCGCCGGTGCCGCGTCAGCCCTTGGTGCTGCCCGCGCCGATCCCGGCGATGATGTGCCGCTGGAAGACGAGGAACAGCGCGACCATGGGGATGCTGGCGATCACCATCGCGGCGATGAGGACGGTCAGCTGGACGTTCTGCGACAGCTGCACCAGGGCCACGCTGATCGGCTGCTTGCCGGTGTCGGAGAAGACCATCAGCGGCCACAGGAAGTCCTGCCACACCGCGACCAGGGCGAAGATCGACACGACACCGAGCACCGGCCGGGACATGGGCAGCACGATGGACCACAGGGTGCGCAGCCGCCCGGCGCCGTCGATCTCGGCGGCCTCCAGGACGTCCCGCGGCAACTGGTCGAAGAACCGCTTGAGCAGGTAGAGGTTGAAGGCGTTGGCGACGGCGGGGAGCCAGATGGCGAGCGGGTCGTTGAGCAGGCTGGTGTGGATCAGCGGCAGGTCGGCGACGACGAGGTACTTGGGTACGACCAGGGCCTGCGCGGGGACCATGAGGGTGGCGAGGATCCCGCCGAGGACCACGTTGCCGAAGGCGGGCCGCAGCCGGGACAGGGCGTAGGCGGCGGCCGTGCAGAACACCAGCTGGAACAGCCAGGCGCCGGCCGCCTGCACCACCGTGTTCCACAGGTGGGTGGGGAGCTGCATCAGTTCCCAGGCGTCGGTCCAGCCGCTCGTGCTCCACCGGTCGGGGAGGAGGCCGGGCGGGGTGCGCGCCACCTCGTCCGGGGACTTCATCGCGCCGGTGACCATCCAGTAGACGGGGAAGAGGAAGGCCAGCGCGAAGAGCAGGACGACGCCGGTGAACACGGTCCAGTAGACCGCCCGGCCCCGGGGGCGGGCCAGGACGGCCGGGGAGACGAGGGTGCGGGTGCTGCTCATGCCGCCTCCTCGGAGGAACGGGTGAGCCGGAGGTAGCCGGCGGAGAACAGTCCGAGGAGGGCGAGGAGCATCACGCTGAGCGCGCAGGCACCGCCGAAGTCGTTGTAGAGGAAGGCGTACTTGTAGATGAGGTAGAGGACGGTGACGGTGGAGCTCTCCGGGCCGCCGCCGGTGATCACGAACGGTTCGGTGAACACCTGCATGGTGGCGATGATCTGAAGGAGCATCAGCATCAGGATGACGAATCTCGTCTGGGGGACCGTCACGTGCCGGATGCGCTGGAACAGGTTCGCGCCGTCGAGTTCGGCGGCCTCGTACAGCTCGCCCGGGACGGACTGGAGGGCGGCGAGGTAGATCAGGACGGTGCCGCCCATGTTGGCCCAGGTGGCGACGATCACCAGGGAGACGAGGGCGGTGTCGGCGCCGTTGGACCAGTTCGAGGTGGGCAGGTGCAGGAACCGCAGTGCCTCGTTGGCGAGGCCGGTGCCCGGGTCGTAGAACCACTTCCACAGCAGGGCGCTGACCACCGGTGGGATCATCACCGGGAGATAGACCACGATGCGGAAGAACGCCTTGGCGTGCCGGAGTTCGTTCAGCACGAGGGCGAGGACGAACGGGACGGCGAAGCCGATCAGCAGGGCCAGCAGGGTGAAGGTGAGGGTGTTGCGCCAGGCCGCGCCGAATTCGGGGTCGGACAGGACGCGGGTGAAGTTGGCGGTGCCCACCCATTCGGGCGGCGAGCCCGGCGTGTACTTCTGGAAGGCGATCACGACGGCGCGGATCGCCGGGTACCAGGAGAACAGGGCGAAGCAGACGAGGCCGCCCAGGAGGAAGCCGTAGGCGTGCGCCTGGTCGGCGAGGCGGCGCCGTCCGCGGTCTCCGGACGGGGACGGCGCCTTCACCGGGCGGACGGCGGGCGCCGGGGCGGCGGGCCGTGCGGCGGTCTTCGTCATCGTGGGCCGGCCTCGCACGTGGGGGTCGTCATCGCCGGTCAGCCTCGCGCCAGGATGCCGTCGATCTTGGTGGAGGCGTCCTTCAGGAGCCGGCCGATGTCGGCGTCCTCCTTGGTGAGGACCGCGGAGACGACCCCGTCGAGGACGGAGTACAGCTGCTGCGCCTGCGGCGGCTCGATCCTCATCTCCAGGTCCTGGTTGCCGTCGAGGAAGGCCTGGTAGTTCTCCACCGGCACGTTGGCGTGGGACTCCTTGACCTGCTGGTCCCTGGCGTCGGCGGCGCCGGTGAACAGCCGGGGCTCGGGCAGGCCGACCGGTGCGTCGTTCTCCTTCGCGCGGGCGTAGTCGCCGAGGAAGCCGTCGCCGGGGGTGAGGAACATGTGGTCGAGCCACTTCAGGCCGGCCCTGATCTGGGCGGGCGAGGCCTTCTTGTTGAACATGTAGCCGTCGCCGCCGATGAGGGTGGCCTGTCCGCCGGGCATGGGCGCGAGGGCGAGGTCCTTGTACTCGGCGCCCTTCTCCTTCACCAGGATCGGGATGTTGTCGGGAGCCGCGAGGTACATGCCGAGCTTGCCGGCGCCCATCATCTGCTGGACGTCGTTGATGACGAGCAGCTGTCTGCTGCCCATGGAGTCGTCCTTCCACCGCATGTCGTGCAGGGTCTGCAGGACCGCGCGGCCTTCGGGCGAGTCGACGGCCGCCTTCCTTCCGTCGGGGGTGACGACGTCGCCGCCCTGGGAGTAGAGCTCGGCGGTGAAGTGCCAGCCGCCCTGGTTCTGGGCGCTGTAGTCGGCGTAGCCGACGGTGCCGTCGCCGAGTGCGGCGATCTTCTTCGCGGCGTCGCGGACCTCGGCCCAGGTGGTGGGCGGCCGGTCGGGGTCGAGTCCGGCCCGCTCGAAGAGCTGCCGGTGGTAGACCAGCCCCATGGAGTACCCGGTGCGCGGTACGCCGTAGATCCTGCCGTCGACGGTGTAGATGTCCCGCAGTTGCTGCTGGATCGTCCCGTAGCTCTTCAACTCCTTGACGTACGGGGTGAGATCGGCCGCCTGCTTGATGTCGACGACATGACGCGCGTCGGTGAAGTACGTGTAGAACACGTCCTCCATCTGCCCGCCGGCGAGCTTGGCGTCGAAGGTCTTCGGGTCCTGGCAGGGGAACGCGTCGTGCGGGACGACGTCGATGTCCGGGTTCTTCTTCTCGAAGGCGGCGATGTCCTCCTCGAAGAACCGGCGGTCGACCTTGGCGCTCTTGGGCGGCATGCAGTTGACCGTGATGCGGGTCTTGCCGTCGGCTGCCTGGTCGTCGTTCGACCCGCAGGCGGTGAGCGTGAGGGCGCCGACGCCTAGCGCGACGAGGGTACGGCGGATCCCGGTGCTTCTCATCGATGGACCCCTCTGGGACAGGAGCGGGTGAACCCCTCGGAACAGGAGCGGTGGGCGGGGCACACTCAAGCACCGACGACAGGGGTCCGCAAGATGTCGCGCAGAATTTGAAATTATTCGACAGTCGACCGGAAGCGAAGCGGAATCAGGGTCGCAGCGGGCCGGACCTCCCGGACGGCGCGGTCCGGGAGGTCCGGCTCCCGGGGACGGCGGGGCGCCTCGGTCCTCAGGTCCGGGGGGCCTGCGCGGTCGACCCGCGCACCACCAGCTCCGGCTCGAACAACAGCTCCTCGGCGGCGACCTGCCCCCCGTTGATCTGCGCGTTCAGCAGTTCCACGACGGCCCTGCCCATGGCCTCGATGGGCTGGCGGACCGTGGTGAGCGGGGGCTCGGTGCAGTTCATCAGGGCCGAGTCGTCGTAGCCGACGACCGAGATCTGCGCGGGGACGTCGAGTCCCCTGCGGCGGGCGGCCCGTACCGCGCCGAGGGCGAGGGGGTCGCTGGCACAGATGAAACCGGTGACGCCCCGGTCGATGAGCCGGGAGGCGGCGGCGTGCCCGCCCTCGATGGAGAACATGGCGCGGGCGACGTGCTCGTCGGGCACCTCGCCGGCGACCGCGCGGACGGCGGCCAGCTTGCGGGCCGACGGGACGTGGTCGGCGGGGCCGAGCACCAGACCGATGCGCTCGTGACCGAGCGAGGCCAGATGCCGCCAGGCCTGTTCCACGGCCACGGCGTCGTCGCAGGAGACGCCGGGGAAGCCGAGGTTCTCTATGGCAGCGTTGACGAGGACGACCGGAATGTTGCGCTCGGCGAGCTGCCGGTAGTGGTCGTGGGGCGCGTCGGCCTGGGCGTAGAGCCCGCCCGCGAAGACGACGCCGGACACCTGCTGCTGGAGCAGCAGCGTCACGTAGTCCGCCTCGGAGACGCCGCCGCGGGTCTGGGTGCACAGCACCGGGGTCAGTCCGAGCTGGGCCAGCGCGCCGCCGATCACCTCGGCGAAGGCGGGGAAGATCGGGTTCTGCAGCTCGGGCAGCACCAGGCCGACCAGCCGGGCGCGCTCGCCGCGCAGCTGGGTGGGCCGCTCGTAACCGAGCACGTCCAGGGCGGAGAGCACGGCCTGCCGGGTGGACTCGGAGACTCCCGGCTTGCCGTTGAGCACCCGGCTGACCGTGGCCTCGCTGACCCCGACCTTCTTCGCCACCACAGCAAGTCGTCGCGTCATGAACGCAAGAATAGCGCAAGTCACGCAAGCAACTTGCGTGGGCGTGCAAGAAACCGGCGCGTCAGAGCGGTTCCGGCACCACGCTGAGATGGGAGGCGGCGCGCCGGCGTCTGCGATGGCCGGACGGGGTGCGGCGCGCCTCGCGCAGGACCAGCGTCAGCCGGATGCAGTCCATGTCGTCGAGAATCCTGGTCGTCTCCACGACGAGACGGCAGTCGGTGTCCCCCCAGCGCGGATCGGGGTGCCGCAACGGCCGTACGGCGCCGTCGTGTTCGGCGGCCTGCTCGCCGACGGCGCGGAGCCAGTGCGGCAGTCCCTGACGGTAGGCGGCCTCCATGATGGGGTCCTGGGCGATGTCCCGGCGGATGGCCTGCAGCCCGTGGTCGTGGCCGTGCCGCTCCACCGTCTTGGCGAAGTGCGCCAGCATCGGCAGGCACCAGCTCGACTCGTGCTCCCCCAGCACGGTGGCGGCGTCCGGGTGGAAGAGGACGAACCGGAGGAAGTTGTCACCGGGCATGGCCGTCGGATGCGGTTCGACATCCCGGAAAAGTGTCCGGAAAGCGGTGTTGGCCAGCAGCACGTCCCAGCGGCGGTCGACCACCAGGGAGGGGAAGGGCACCGCGTGGAGGAACGCGGCGTAGTCCTCCAGATAGGCCTGCGCCTCGGGAGTCTCGGGACCGGGCCGCGGTATCGGCCGCCGGCCTCCTGCCTGATGTGCCATCGGGAGGTCACCCCTCTTGCCTGTGCGGCCTTGACGCGGCGCCCCGATCCTGCGGGTCGAACCTCGAGCGTGTCAACTATCGTGGCATTTCATGTCGGTTGACGGCTGAAATTGGCCACAGTTGTGGCGAGACCTGGATGTGAGTTCGAGACACGGGCTAGTCTCCGTGAAGTTCACGGCAACCACATGTGAGAAGCGTGTGAGAGACGTAGGAGATCTGTCGGTGACGGGGGGCTTCGTGGGTGAGGGACAGGACACCGCGCCGACGACCGCGCTGTCGGCCGTCGTCGCCCGCGTCGCCGCACTCGCCGACCGGCTCGACGTGCCGCACACCGAGGTCTTCGGCATCGGCCGGCTCTCCGCGGCCTCCGGAGTCCCGGAGCCGGTGGTCAAGGCCCTGCTGAGCGGCCGGCCCGCGGGCGAACCCGAGGTGCAGACCCGGTTCGTGCAGCGTCTGGACCTGCTGCGCCGCACCCGGCTCAAACCGAACGGCCGCAAGTACACGCAGCAGGAGATAGCCGACGGCGCGGGCATGTCCCGGCAGCAGGCCGGCGCCCTGCTCAACGGCGACCGGCGTCCCACCATGGAGCACTGCGACGCCATCCAGCGGTTCTTCCGGGTGCACGCCGGGTTCCTCACCGCCGAGGACCCCGAAGCCCTCGCGAACGCGCTCCGGCACACCGAGCAGGAGCTGCTGCAGAACCTGGCCGACCGGGAGCGGCGGGCCGCCGCGGCGGCCGACGACCCACTGGAGCGGCTGCTGCAGGACCACGGGGTGCGCGGCATCGCGTGGCGGGCCGCCCAGCTCCCCACCGACCAGCACCGCGACAAGGTCGCGGAGTGGCTGGACATGCTCCTGGAGAGCGTCCAGCGGCCCAAGGCCTGAGCTGGGGAGGGCCTGAGCCGGGGGGTGCTTCAGCCGGGGCGGACCGGCGTGCGGCACGGACCGATTGTCAGTGGCGGGCGGCAAGCTGGGGGTGCGCCCGCACCGTGCGGGACGCCCGATGCGGGATCATGACCCGGGGAGAGCGAAGCGATGCCCACCGCCGTACTGACCGACCGCGAGCGCACCGCCGTCCAGGCCTATCTGCGACTGCTGCACACGGTGCGCGCCGCCTACGACGGGGAGACCGGACCGCCGGGTTCCCGCAGGCCCCCGATGGTGGCGCCCTCCGTTCTCGCGGAGGCGGAGACCGCCCTGGCCCGGGCGGGGCTCTCCGGCAACGAGGAGTCCTTCTTCCGGATGCTCCGCGACTGGCACCCGCGGCCGTGACCCGGCCGCACGGCCGGCCGGAGCCGGCCGCGCCGGGGGCGGGCACGGGGCGCCGCGCTGTTCCCGGCCCCGCCGCCCGGTCAGCCGTGCGGTACGGCGACCGCGGTCGCGACCAGACCGCCTTCGACGGTCCAGCGGCCGTCGAAGTGGCCGAGATGGCGGTCGCCCACCCGGGGCCCGGGCACCAGGAGCGCCGCCCGGAACCCGCCGCGCACCGGAGCCCCTGGCCCCTCGGAGGCAGAGCCGCCGGGGCCGGAACCACCGGTGGCGCCGCCGCCGGGTTCGGCGAACAGCTCGATGTCGGCCTCCATGAAGTCCAGCCACTTCCCGGTCAGCGGGAACCACGCCTTGTACACGGCCTCCTTGGCGCTGAACAGCAGCCGGTCCCAGTGCACTCCGGGCCGCTCCAGGGCCAGCCGCCCGATGCGCTCCGCCTCTGCGGGCAGCGCCACGGACGACAGCACCCCCTCGGGCAGCGGCCCCTGGACCTCCGCGTCGATACCGAGGGAGGCCAGATCACCCGTACGGACCAGGGCGGCGGCGCAGTAGCCCGCGCAGTGGGTCATGCTGCCGGTCAGCCCGTCCGGCCAGGTGGGTGCACCGCGCTCGCCGGGCAGGACGGGCCGCGGGGGCACACCGAGCTTCTTCATGGCCCGGCGGGCGCAGGAGCGCACCGCGGTGAACTCCCGGCGGCGCTTGTCGACGGCCCGCGCCACGGCTTCCGCTTCCTCGGGGTACAGCGGGGCGTCGGTGCCCTCGTCGCCGTAGGCCTCCACGACGACGACCGTCCCGGGCAGCAACCCCCCGATCACCGGCCACCGCCCTCTCCCACCACGGCCCCGGTACCGGACTCGGCCCCGGCACCGGACTCCTCCCCCGGCACGATCCGGCGCAGCCGCCCCGGCGGTGCCGGCCGTTTCCGCCATTCACGGGGGTAGCCCACGGACACCTCCTCGAAACGGACGCCGTCCTGCCGGGTGCTCCGCGGGATGTGGAGATGGCCGTAGACCATCGTGTGGACGTTGAACCTGCGGTGCCAGTCGTCGGTGAGTACGGTGCCGCACCACATGGCGAACTCGGGGTACCACAGGACGGCCGTGGGGTGCCGGTGCAGCGGGTAGTGGTTGACGAGCACGACGGGCAGGCCCTCGGGCAGTCCGGCGAGCCGGCGTTCGGTCTCCTCGACCCGGGCCCGGCACCAGGCCTCCCGGCTCGGGTACGGGTCGGGGTGCAGCAGGCGTTCGTCGGCACAGACGACGCCGGTGCCGTGCGCGTACTCCAGCCCTTCGTCCTTGGTGGCGCACCCGGCCGGCAGGAAGGAGTAGTCGTACAGGAGGAAGAGCGGGGCCACGGCCACAGGACCGCCGGGGCCCTCCCAGACGGGGTAGGGGTCCTCGGGGGTGATCACGCCGAGGTCGCGGCACTGGTCGACGAGGTGGTCGTAGCGGGCGACGCCGCGCAGGGTGACGGTGTCCTTCGGGTGGGTCCACAGCTCGTGGTTGCCGGGCACCCAGACGACCTTCCGGAACCGGCCCGCGAGGGTGCCGAGCGCCCAGCGGATGTCGTCCACGGTCTCCGCGACGTCTCCGGCCACGAGGAGCCAGTCGTCGTCCGACTCGGGGCGCATCCGCTCCACCAGGGCACGGTTCTCGTCGTAGCCGATGTGAAGGTCGCTGATGGCCCACAGCTGTCCGCCGCCGGCTGCCGTTGACGTCACCTGTCGCCCCCTGAGCATGAAGGATCAACCCGTACGCACACCATGTACGAAGAGTACGGTCACCGGTGGACGGGACCGTGGAATCCGTAACACGCCCGTGGTCCGGGAGCGCGTGGCGAAGCCGTATGATCGGCCGCAACACCGCCGCAGTGAAGCCCTTCCCCCAGGGCCGTCCGGCGATCCTCCATACCCTCTGCCCGGGCACGGGCCGCCGAAGCCTGCCCGCGAACCGTGAAAGGCGGCCTGCATGGCCTCTTGCGTACGCGTATGGCTCAACCGCACGTACGCGGAGAACGTGTTCTTCATGGATCAGGTGAGAAGGAATCCCAGCGACCGGGCCGTCGAGATCCATGCCACCCACGGCGACCCCGACTCCCCCGTACTGGCCGCCGCCGACACCGCCGAGCTGGAGCCCGAGGGCCTGTCCCCGGCGGCGTACGTCGAGTACGCGCTCGCCCAGTGCGCGCGACGCGGCATCGACGTGTTCGTGCCCCGGCTGCACCAGGGAGCGATCGTCGCGCACCGCGCGGAGTTCGAGGCGGCCGGTACGGCGCTGCTGGCTCCGCCGCCCGAGGCGGTGGCCGTCTTCCACGACAAGGTGATCGCCTACGAGGCCGTCCAGGCGATCGGGGTGCCGGTGCCGCCGTGGTGGCGGGTGCGGTCGGCGGACGAGCTGGTCCGCGCGGTGGACGAGCTGGAGGCGCGGGGCCATCGGGCCTGCTTCAAGCCCGCGTCCGGCGCGGGTGGTGTGGGCTTCCGGGTGATCACCCGTGCCCCCTTCTCGCTCACACAGCTGAACGGCTTCCCCAGCCCGTACGTGCCGCTGGATCTGGTGCTGGAGGCGGTGCGGCAGGCCGAGGAGCCGGTGGACTGGCTGGTGATGCCGGTGCTGGAGCAGCCGGAGGTGTCGGTGGACTGCCTCACCGGGCCGGACAACCGGGTCCGGCTGGCCGTGGGCCGCACCAAGAACGGCCGCCGCAGGGGGTTCACCGTGGACGAGCGCTGGCTGGAGCCGGCCCGGCGGATCGCGGAGGGTTTCGGGCTGCACCATCTGTCCAACATCCAGTTCCGGATGTTCGGCGAGCGGCCCGTGCTGATGGATGTCAACACCCGCCCGGCCGGCGGACTGCACCAGTTGTCGCTGTGCGGGGTGAACGCGCCGTGGGCCGCCGTGCGGCTGGCGCTCGGTGACGATCCGGGGGAGATGTCCCCGCCGTTCCTGGGCCAGGACTACTCGGTGGTGTCGGGGCCGCGTCCGCTGCGCCCGGTGTCGGTGCCGCAGCAGCGCGCGGACGTGCCCGCGGACGTCCCCGCACCCGCGCTGGGCGGTGTGCCGGCCCCGGCCGTGCCCGCCGGGCCGCGGGCCGCGGCCGACTCCGGTCAGGTGCGCGCCACCACCGCGGACGCCGTGGCCGGGAGCCCCGCCGCCTGGGGAACGCACCACCGTTAGAACCCGGATGCCGTCCGCGCTCCTTGCCCACCGGCCGGTCCCGGCGCGCTTCCTGCGCCGGGACCGGATTTTTTTCGGGAAATTTCTCCGGAGGGTGTATCAGACGGCGGGTCCCGCGCTCTTAACGGTGGAGGGCGACGGGGGAACCCCTTCCGGGGGACGGGGAAGCCTTCCGGAGGGGACGGGGGAAGCACGGGGGAACGGGGGGCTCGGGTCGGTCGGCCGCTGTCACGGGGGGCGACCGGCCGACCCGATGCATGCCGTCGGTCCCGCCCCGCCGTCAGCCGCGGGGTCGGCACCACGAAGTGCTCTCCTCCAGAAGTTTCTTTCCTTCTGCGTTCTCTTCTTCCGAAGTACTCGTCCCCAGAGCTACTTGAGGTAGGCGAGGCCGGGGTGGACGGCGGTGTAGCCGTCGACGAGGCGGCGGGCCACGTTCACGGAGTCGACGAGCGGGTGCAGCGCGAACGCCTTGACCGCATGGGCACGGGAGCCGGACTCGGCGGCACGGAGCACCTCGCGCTCGACCGCCTTGACCGCGCAGACCAGGCCGGTGGCGTGGCCCGGCAGCGGATCGACGGAGACGGGGTGCGCTCCCTGGGCGTCGACCAGACAGGGGACCTCGATGACCGCGTCCCCGTCCAGCACCGAAAGGGTGCTGCGGTTGCGGACGTTGAGGATCAGGGTGGTGCGTTCGTCACGGGCGACGGCCCGCATCAGGGCGAGGGCCACTTTCTCGTAGCCGCCGGACAGGTCGTCCTCGTCACGGTCGCCGGCGCCGGCACTCTCGCGGTTCTCGGCCATGTAGGTGGCCTCGCGTTCGGCGCGGGTGCGGTCCCAGGTGGCGAGAGCGGGGATGTCCGGGTCGCCCACCTGCGTGTAGAAGCGGGCCTGTTGGTCGTGGAGGAAGGCGCCGCGGGTCTTCTCGGCCCGCTGGTAGGCGCGTACGGTCTCCCGGTTGAAGTAGTAGTAGTGCAGGTACTCGTTGGGGACGGCACCGAGGGACTGGAGCCAGTCGGCGCCGAAGAGCCTGCCCTCCTCGAAGGAGCCGAGCAGGGGCAGGTCGGCGAGCAGGCGCGGGAGTTCGTCACGGCCCTTGACGTACAGGCCGCGCACCCAGCCGAGGTGGTTGAGGCCGACGTAGTCGATCCACGCCTCCCGCGGGTCCGCGCCGAGGACCCGGGCGATGCGACGGCCGAGACCGACCGGCGAGTCGCAGATGCCGATGACCCGGTCGCCGAGGTGGCGGGACATGGCCTCGGTGACCAGGCCCGCCGGGTTGGTGAAGTTGATGACCCAGGCGTCGGGGGCGAGCCGGGCCACCCGCCGGGCGATGTCCACGGCGACGGGGACGGTACGCAGCCCGTAGGCGATGCCGCCCGCGCCGACCGTCTCCTGTCCGAGGACGCCCTCGGCGAGCGCGACCCGCTCGTCGTTCGCCCGGCCCTCGAGGCCGCCGACGCGGATCGCGGAGAAGACGAAGTCGGCGCCCCGCAACGCTTCGTCCAGGTCGGTGGTGGTGCTCATCTCGGGAGCGTCGGGCACGCCGGCCGCCTGTTCGGCCAGTACACGGGCGACCGCATACAGTCGACGGTCGTCGACATCGTGGAGAACGACCTGGGTCACCCGCCCCTCGGCGTGGTCCCCGAGGAGCGCGCCGTACACCAGCGGGACCCGGAATCCCCCGCCGCCCAGAATCGTCAGTTTCACGTCCGCACCCTTCCCACCACGGCGGCGTCGACGCCTGCCGTTCCGATCGTCCACCACGTCACTGTCCTCGGTCATGATGCCTCCGGCCGGCAGTGGGGATCCGCCCGAGCCCGGGGACGCCCCCTCACCGGTGAGGCTCCGCCCGCGGGCGCCGGTGAAGGTCCGGGGCCAAGCGGAGGGCACGCGCTCGGCATGTGGTCGAACGGAAAACCGCGCGCGGTGCCCGGTCACCGGCGGGCGCCGCTCCGTACGGCCGGGCGTGGCGCTGTTGCACCCATTCACGTCAATTCATGAGATGAACTCTCCTCGCGCGCAAGGACTTTCTCGGTTACACCTCTTGACGGCCACGGGGGCGCGGAGCACATTGGCGACACCGTGAGAGCGCTCTCACAGCCGATGAGCAGGGCTCTCGGGCACTCCCCCGCTCCTGGATCCGCACCTGGAACCGCACGCGGATCCGCGTCTGGATCCGCACCTGACCGACCGACGCACCCGCACCCGCATCCGTCTCCGAGAGGCATCCCCACATGAGTGACACCTCCGGCACCCCCCGCAGACCCCGTGCCCCGCGCAGATCCCGCCCGCTGCGGCGGGCGCTGCTGGCCGCCGTCGGCACGCTCGGGCTCGCGCTCGCGGCCTCCACCATCGCCCTGCCGTCCGCGAGCGCCTCCGCCCCGACACCCCCGTCGGGCTGGAACCAGGTCTTCGTCGACGACTTCAACGGCGCCGCGGGCAGCGGCGTCAACACCTCCGACTGGCAGTACGCGACCGGCAAGGGATACCCGGGCGGCCCCGCCAACTGGGGCACCGGTGAGATCGAGACGATGACGTCGAACCCGCAGAACGTCTCCCTCGACGGCAACGGCAACCTCCGCATCACCCCGCGCCGGGACGCCTCCGGGAACTGGACCTCCGGCCGTGTCGAGACCAACCGTTCCGACTTCGAGCCGCCGGCCGGCGGCACCCTGCGCGTCGAGAGCCGGATCCAGGTGCCGAACGTGACCGGTGCCGCCGCCAAGGGCTACTGGCCGGCGTTCTGGATGCTGGGCGCGCCGTACCGGGGCAACTACTGGAACTGGCCGGCTGTCGGCGAGCTGGACATCATGGAGAACACGCAGGGCAACAACACCGTCTTCGCCACGATGCACTGCGGCACCGCGCCCGGCGGGCCGTGCAACGAGAACAGCGGTATCGGGGGTTCGACCACCTGCCAGGGCACGACCTGTCAGGCCGGCTTCCACACCTACCGGCTGGAGTGGGACCGCTCGAAGAGCGTGGAGGAGATCCGCTTCTCCCTCGACGGCAACACCTTCCACACCGTGCGGGAGAACCAGGTCGACGCGACGACCTGGACGAACGCCACCGACCACGGCTTCTTCATCATTCTCAACGTGGCGATGGGCGGCGGTTTCCCCGACGCCTTCGGCGGCGGCCCGGACGCCGGTACGCAGCCCGGCCACTCGATGCTCGTCGACTACGTGCAGGTGCTGACCTCCGGCGGCGGTGGCACCACGCCCCCGCCGACCGGCAACCGCGACGCGTACGGCACCATCCAGGCCGAGTCGTTCGACGCCCAGTCCGGCACGCTGACGGAGACCACCACCGACTCCGGCGGCGGCCAGAACGTGGGCGCGCTGGCCAACGGCGACTGGATGCAGTTCAAGGGCGTCAACTTCGGCTCGTCCGCGGCCAGGCAGTTCTCGGCCCGGGTGGCGAGCGGTGCGCCCGCCGGGGTCAGCGGTCTGGTCGAGGTGCGTCTGGACAGCCGCGGCAACGCCCCCGTCGGGAGTTTCTCGGTGGGCAACACGGGCGGCTGGCAGTCATGGCGGACCGTCCCGGCGAACACCGCGTCCGTGACGGGCACGCACGACGTGTATCTGACCTTCACGAGCGGCCAGCCGCAGGACTTCGTGAACGTCAACTGGTTCACGTTCGGCCGCTGACCACCGGCAGGTCCACCCGGCCGGCCGCTCCCCCGAACCACCGACTTCCCCGACCGGCCGAGGGGGCCCCACGCACGCGTGGGGCCCCCTCACCCATGCCCGCGACCCGGCGCTCTCCCGGGACGCCCGCGCCGCAGGGCCACCTCCCCACGAATACGTCATACTTTTACTGGTAAACATGTTACGGAGGTGAAGGTTCGGGCGTACCGGGACACCCTGTAGTGGAGAAGAGGGCCGAGGGCGCCACGACGTACGGGCGCGCCGGGCAGAAATCCGCGGGAACGGTGGGGCAGGCCTTCGACCACCTCGACGACAAGGAGCTGACGGGAATGACCGAGGAGACGACCGGGGCTCCGGACGGGAAGACCTCCGGGGATCCGGACGGTACCGAATGGTCCAATCCCCTGCGTGACCCGCGCGACCGCCGCCTCCCTCGCATCGCCGGCCCCTCCGGGCTCGTCATCTTCGGGGTCACGGGCGATCTGTCGCGCAAGAAGCTGATGCCGGCGGTGTACGACCTCGCCAACCGGGGCCTGCTGCCGCCGGGCTTCTCGCTGGTCGGTTTCGCCCGCCGGGACTGGGAGGACCAGGATTTCGCGGAGGTGGTGCACGACGCGGTCGAGGAGTACGCCCGCACCCCGTTCCGCGAGGAGGTCTGGCAGCAGCTCGCCGAGGGCATGCGGTTCGTCCCGGGCGACTTCGACGACGACACGGCGTTCGAGCAACTGCGCTCGGCTGTCGACGAGTTGGACAGCTCCCGGGGCACCGGCGGCAACTACGCGTTCTACCTCTCGGTACCACCGAAGTTCTTCCCGAAGGTGGTCCAGCAGCTGAAGAAGCACGGGCTGGCCGACGCGCCCGCCGGAGCCTGGCGGCGCGCGGTGATCGAGAAGCCGTTCGGCCACGACCTGAGGTCGGCCAAGGAGCTCAACGCGATCGTCCACGAGGTGTTCGCGCCGGACCAGGTCTTCCGCATCGACCACTACCTGGGCAAGGAGACCGTCCAGAACATCCTGGCGCTGCGCTTCGCGAACACGATGTTCGAGCCGATCTGGAACCGGTCCTTCGTCGACCACGTGCAGATCACCATGGCCGAGGACATCGGCATCGGCGGCCGGGCCGGCTACTACGACGGCATCGGCGCCGCCCGTGACGTCATCCAGAACCACCTGCTCCAGCTCATGGCGCTCACCTCCATGGAGGAGCCGGCCTCCTTCGACGCGGCGTCGCTGCTCACCGAGAAGCTGAAGGTGCTCCGGGCCGTGCGGCTGCCCGAGGACCTGGGCCGGCACACCGTGCGCGGGCAGTACACGGCGGGCTGGCAGGGCGGCAGGCGGGTGCGGGGCTACGCGGAGGAGGACGGCATCGACGCGGGCTCCACCACCGACACCTACGCCGCCGTCAAGCTGGGCGTGGAGAACCGCCGCTGGGCGGGCGTCCCCTTCTACCTGCGCACCGGCAAGCGGCTGGGCCGCCGGGTCACCGAGATCGCGGTGGTGTTCCAGCGTGCGCCGCACTCCCCCTTCGACTCCATGGCGACCGAGGAGCTCCGGGAGAACGCCGTCGTGATCCGGGTGCAGCCGGACGAGGGTGTCACGGTGCGGTTCGGCTCGAAGGTGCCGGGCACCTCGATGGAGATCCGGGACGTGTCGATGGACTTCGCCTACGGCGAGTCGTTCACCCAGGCCAGCCCGGAAGCGTACGAACGGCTCATCCTCGACGTCCTCCTCGGGGACGCCAACCTGTTCCCCCGGCATCAGGAAGTGGAAGAGTCCTGGAGGATCCTCGACCCGGTCGAGGAGTACTGGGCATCCCACGGCAGACCGGCCCGGTACTCGGCCGGTACCTGGGGGCCCGTGGAAGCCGACGAGATGCTCGCACGAGACGGACGGAGCTGGCGCAGGCCATGAAGATCGATCTGACCGACACCACGGCAAGTGATGTCAACAAGGCGCTGGTGCGGGGCCGCCGCGCCATCGGCACTCCCGCGGTGGGCATGGTCCTGACGATGGTGCTCGTCACGGACGAGGAGAACGCCTACGACTCGCTCAAGGCCGCCGAGGAGGCCTCGCACGAGCACCCCTCCCGCATGCTGGTCGTCATCAAGCGGCACGCCCGCACCCCGCGCGAGCGCACCCATCCGCGGCTGGACGCCGAGGTGCGGGTCGGTTCGGAGGCCGGTACGGGCGAGACCGTCATCCTGCGCACCTACGGCGAGGTGTCCGACCACGCCGACTCCGTGGTGCTGCCGCTGCTGCTGCCGGACGCGCCGGTGGTCGTGTGGTGGCCGTCGGACGCGCCCGAGCACCCCTCGAAGGACCCGCTGGGCGCGCTGGGCCAGCGCAGGATCACCGACCTGTACGCGGTGGAGAACCCCCTGGAGGTCCTGTCGGCCCGGATGCGTACCTACGCGCCCGGCGACACCGACCTGGCCTGGACCCGGCTGACGCCGTGGCGTTCGATGCTGGCCGCCGCCCTGGACCAGGCCCGGCTGACGGTGACGTCGGCGGCCGTGGAGAGCGAGGCCGAGAACCCCAGCGCGGAGCTGCTGGCGCGCTGGCTCGGGGCCCGGCTGAACGTGCCGGTCGAGCGGGTGGAGACGGCCGGCCCGGTGGTCACGGGGGTGCGGCTGGGCACGGCGGAGGGCGAGATCGTCATCGACCGTCCGGAGGGCCCGATGGCCACGCTGTCGCTGCCGGGGCAGCCGTCGCGGCGGCTCGCGCTGAAGGTCCGCCCCCTGTCCGAGCTGATCGCCGAGGAGCTCCGGCGCCTCGACGCGGACGAGATGTACGCCGTCGCCCTGCGCGGTGAGCCCGCGGAGGAGGCCCCCTCCCCCGCCTGAGGTCCCGGCCCCGGCGAGGGCCCCGCCCGTGTGCGAGGAGCCCGCTCGTACCCCCGAGGGCCCCGGCCGTGCCGGCATCCGTGACACGTCCGCACCGACCCGCCGCCCCGGTGGGCCGCCCCACCCACCACGACATCGGGAAGTGAACTGAGATGCAGATCGGTCTTGTTGGTCTCGGAAAGATGGGCGGCAACATGCGCGAGCGCATTCGCGCCGCCGGACACACCGTCGTCGGCTACGACACCAATCCCGACCTCTCCGACGTCGGCCATCTGTCCGACCTCGTCGACCGGCTCGACGGGCCGCGCGCGGTCTGGGTGATGGTTCCGGCCGGTGCCGTCACCCAGCACGTCATCGACCAGCTGGGGAGCCTGCTCAAACCGGGCGACACCGTCGTCGACGGCGGCAACTCCCGGTGGACGGACGACGAGAAGCACGCCAAGGAGCTGGGCGCCCGTGGCATCGGCTTCGTCGACGCGGGTGTCTCGGGCGGTGTGTGGGGGCTGGAGAACGGCTACGCCCTCATGGTCGGCGGCGACGAGGAGCACGTGCAGCGCCTGAAGCCGATCTTCGACGCGCTCAAGCCGGACGGCCCGTACGGCTACGTCCACGCCGGCAAGGTCGGCGCCGGCCACTTCGCGAAGATGGTCCACAACGGCATCGAGTACGCGATGATGCAGGCCTATGCCGAGGGCTGGGAGCTGCTGGAGAAGATCGACTCGGTGGACAACGTCCGCGAGGTGTTCCGCTCCTGGCAGGACGGCACGGTCATCCGTTCCTGGCTGCTCGACCTCGCGGTCCACGCCCTGGACGAGGACGCCCACCTGGAGAAGCTGCGCGGCTACGCCGACGACTCGGGCGAGGGCCGCTGGACCGTGGAGGCGGCCCTCGACAACGCGGTGCCGCTTCCCGCGATCACCGCCTCCCTGTTCGCCCGGTTCTCCTCCCGGCAGGAGGACTCGCCGCAGATGAAGATGGTCGCGGCGCTGCGCAAGCAGTTCGGCGGGCACGCGGTCACGTCCGCGGACCGGCCCGGTGCGGCGGCCCCGGGAAGTCCGGGAAGCCCGGACGGGGCGTAGCCGCCGTGGGCGATCTGCTGCTCGCCCGGCACGGGGAGACGGAGTGGAGCAGGTCCGGGCGGCACACCGGCCGGACCGACCTGCCCCTGACACAGGACGGCGAGGCGCAGGCCAGGGCGCTGGCCCCGCTCCTCGAAGGCCGCTCCTTCACCCTCGTCCTCACCAGCCCGCTGGCCCGCGCCCGGCGCACCGCCGAACTGGCGGGTCTGGCGGACGCGTTGCCGGAACCGGACCTGCGGGAGTGGGACTACGGCGGCTACGAGGGCGTCACCACCGCCGACATCCACCGCACCCGGCCCGGCTGGGACCTGTGGACCGACGGCGTGCCGCCCGGTCCCGAGTTTCCCGGCGAGTCCCCCGGGCAGGTCGGCGAGCGGGCCGACCGGGTGCTGTCCAGGGTGGCCGGGGCGCTCGACGCGGGCGATGTGATGCTCGTGGCGCACGGCCACCTGCTGCGGGTCCTGACGGCGCGCCGGCTGGGCCTGCCGCCCGCGGGCGGACGGCTGTTCCGGCTGGAGACGGGCACGCTGAGCCGGCTGTCGCTGGAGCACGGCAGTCCGATGGTCGCGGAGTGGAACACCCGGCCTTGAGTGACGGCCCGGGGCGGTGGGGCCGGCTCCCGGCTCCTCAGCCGCCGCTGAGGGCGCTCGCGGCCCGTACGGCGTGCTGGGCGGCGAGCCGCACCGGCGCGTTGCGGGCGCCGTAGCCGCGGTGGCCGCCGTCACGCTGGAGGAGTTCGAAGAACACCCGTCCGACGGTGCGGGTGTAGCAGTGCCGCAGACTGCCCCCGGCCTCGTCACGGTCGTAGAGGATGCCCAGCTCGCGGTACGTCTCCAGCTCGCCGTCGGCGAACTCGTGGCGGGCGGCGAGGTCGTCGTAGTAGTTCGCCGGGATCGGCAGCAGCGGGGCGCCGGCGTCGCGGAATCTGCGGGCGGCGGCGACCACGTCGTCGGTGGCGAACGCGATGTGCTGGGCGTGCACGGTGTCGTCGGTGGGTGCGGCGCCGACGGTGAGGGCGATCCGGACGGTGCCGTCGGGGTTGCTGACCGCGCGGCTGCGCTGCAGGCCGTAGGGGTCGGCGACGTCGACGCTGTCCTCGGCGTCCAGTCCGAGCACACTGCGGTGGAAGAGGGCCGCCTCGTCGAAGTGGTGCCAGGGCTGGGTGAGCGCGAGATGGTCGATGCGGTGGACGCCGGGGGCGGCCGGGGGCTGTCCCACGTCCTCGAAGTCGGCCCGCCAGCCGGTGTGCCGGGCGTCGCGCCCGGCGTCGCAGAAGAACAGTTCGGTGCCGTCGGGGGCGGCGACCGCGTCCAGCGGGGCGTCCTCGGGTGCGCGGCGGCGGGGCAGCACGGGCGCCAGCAGGGCCTCCGCGCGGGCGGCGGCACCGCCGGGGTCGGGTGACTCCAGGCCGACTGCGGCGAGCTGGGCCGCGTCGCGGCGTACGACGGCTCCCGTGTTGACGAGGATCCGGGCCTCGCCCTGCTGCCAGAGGTCGACGGGCTTGCTGCGGTGGCGGGCGGTACGGGCGAAGCCCAGGGCGTCCAGCAGCCCGGTGAGGGGTTCGGAATCGGCGGTGACGAGTTCGGCGAAGGCGAAGCCGGTGGGGACGACGGGGGCGGGGATGGCCGGGGTGGCCGTGAGCGGGGCGGACGGCCGCTCTTCCGCCGCCCCCACCTCCTCCTGCAGCGCGAGCAGGGAACGGCGGGCGTCGACGGCGGTCGGGGCCGCCTCGGCCTGCCGGAACACGTCGTTGAACACCTCGAGGGACAGGGGGCCCGCGTAGCCGGTGCGCAGGACGTGCCGGACGAGACCGGCGACGTCGAAGCCGCCCTGTCCGGGGAAGCAGCGGTGGTGGCGGCTCCACTGGAGCACGTCCATCGCGGGCAGCGGGGCGTCGGCCAGCTGGAGGAAGAAGATCTTCTCGCCGGGGATGTCCTCGATGCCCCGGGGGTCGGACCCCCGGGAGAGGATGTGGAAGCTGTCCAGACAGGTGCCGAGCGCCGGATGCCCGGCCGCCTCGACGATGCGCCAGGCGTGGTCGTACGTACTGACGTGCCGCCCCCAGGCCAGCGCCTCGTAGGCGACGCGGATGCCGAAGTCCTGCGCCAGGTCTGCCAGTTCGCGCAGGTGCGCGGCGGCGAGGGCGTCGTCGTCGACCGCCTCGGGGTCGACGCTGGAGCAGACGAGCACGGTGTCGGCGCCGAGTTCGCGCATCAGGGCGAACTTGTGCCGGGCGCGCCGCAGGTTGCGGGCGAACAGCTCGGCGGGCACCGCCTCGATGTCCCGCATCGGCTGATAGAGGTCGACGGTGAGTCCCAGGTCGGCGCAGCGGGCGCGGATCTCCCGCGGGGCGAGCGGGCTGGCGAGCAGATCGTTCTCGAAGATCTCCACGCCGTCGAAGCCCGCGCGGGCGGCGGCGGTGAGTTTCTCGGTGAGGGTGCCGCTGAGGGAGACGGTGGCGATGGACGTACGCACGTCGGTACCTCTGCTTCCGTGACTTCCGTGGAGCTTGGTGAGCTCCTTGTTCCGAGTGCTACTTGGGGGCGGGCACCGGGCCGGTGAGCTCGGTGAGATGGTCGAGCATGCGGGCCCGGTCGGGTTCCCGGCCGGTGAACAGACGGAACGCGTCGGCGGCCTGGAAGGCGGCCATGCCGCCGCCGTCGAGGGTGGCGCAGCCGGCGGCGCGGGCGGCGCGCAGCAGGTCGGTCTCGAGGGGCCGGTAGACGACCTCGGCGACCCACAGTCCGGGGTGCAGCAGGTCCGCGGGCAGGGGCAGGCCCGGGTGGGCGGCCATGCCGGTGGGGGTCGCGTGCACCAGGCCGCCGTTGCCGTCGGCCAGGGCGAGGAGCTCGGGCAGCAGGGCCGGCGGCGCGGCGGCGGCGCGGTCGGCGCCGAAGGCGCGGTTCAGGGAGCCGGCGAGTTCGTCGGCCCGCTCGGGCAGGGCGTCGACCACGGTGACCCGTCCGGCGCCGAGGGTGAGGACGGCGTGCGCGACGGCGGCGCCGGCGCCGCCCGCGCCGAGCTGCACCACGCGCTCCAGCGGCACGTCGGGCAGGCCGCGGGCGAAGGAGGCGGCGAAGCCGGTGACGTCCGTGTTGTGGCCGACGGCCCGGCCGTCCTCGAAGACGACGGTGTTGACCGCGCCGAGCGCCTCGGCCTGCGGATCGAGCGCGTCCAGGTGCTCGACGACGTGCCGCTTGCACGGGTGGGTGATGTTGAGCCCGTCGAATCCGAGCAGCCGGGCCGCGCTCAGCAGCTCGCCCACTCCCTCGGGCGGTACGCCGATCACGTCCAGGTCGAGGAGCCGGTACAGACAGCGCAGGCCCTGCCGGCCGGCCTCCCGCTCGTGCAGCGCGGGGCTGAGCGACGGGCCGATGCCGGAGCCGATCAGCCCGACGAGAAACGAGTCCTTGAGCACCGACGCCTCCAGAGAGCGGCTCACTAATGTACGAACCAGTACGTTAGCTATATCAGCCGGTCGGGCGGCACGGAAGACCCGACGGGCCGGCGGCGTCCCCCCTTCTACAATCACCGGCACTGCCCTCCCACCCGAAGGAACCCATGACCAGCGTCGAAGAACCGGCACGGCCCGGCGAGCGCGAGCGCGTCCGTGACGCCGCCCGCACCAGGGCCGAGATCCTCGACGTGGCGACCCGGGAGTTCGCGCGGGCCGGCTACGACGGTGCCCGTGTCGACGAGATCGCCGCCCGCACCCGCACCACCAAGCGGATGATCTACTACTACTTCGGCGGCAAGGAGCAGTTGTTCACGGCCGTGCTGGAGCGCGCGTACGGCGTGATCCGGGAGGCCGAGCAGGAACTGGACGTCGATCACCTGGACCCGGTGGCGGCCATCCGGCGCCTGGCCGAGGTGACCTTCGACCACCATGAGCAGCACCCGGACTTCATCCGCCTGGTGAGCATCGAGAACATCCACGGCGCGCAGCACATCGCGGCCTCCGGGAAGCTCGGCAGGATGGGCTCGCCCGCGCTCGACGTGATCCGCCGGATCCTGGCCGCCGGGCAGAGCTCGGGCCTGTTCACGGCCGATGTGGACGCCGTCGACCTGCACGCGATGATCAGCGCGTTCTGCTTCTTCCGGGTGTCCAACCGGCACACCTTCGGCGCGCTGTTCGGCCGCGACCTGGTCGACGCGGACCGGCGCGAGCACTACCGGGCGATGCTGGGCGACATGGTGATCGCGTACCTGACGGCGGAGCGGGCGACGGACTGACCTGCGCACGGCGCGCGCCGGCCCCGCTCCGGCGGACTCCGGAGCAAGTCCGCGCGACGCCACCCCTTGACAGCGTGCACGGTCGGGCGCAGCATCCGTACCCAGCCGCGACTAACTACCCAGTGGGTTAATTAGCACTGCGGCGCCTCCCCTCCGCTCGTCCTCCGCGTACCGTCGTGGAGTCCCCCGAAGGAGCCCGCCGTGTCCGTCCCCAACCCGCCCCGCGACTCCTCTCCGCCCGGACAGCCGAAGAAGGCGGCGACCGCCGCCTGGATCGGCAGCGCCCTGGAGTACTACGACTTCTTCATCTACGGCAGCGCGGCGGCGCTGATCTTCCCGGAGGTCTTCTTCGACGACTCCGACCCCGCCACCGCCACTCTGCTGTCCCTGGCGACGTTCGGTGTCGCGTACGCGGCCCGGCCCGTCGGCGCGCTGTTCCTCGGCCACTACGGGGACCGGGCCGGCCGCAAGAAGATCATGGTCTTCACGCTGATGCTGATGGGCCTGTCGACGTTCCTCATCGGCTGTCTGCCCACCCGCGACCAGATCGGCACCCTCGCGCCGGTCCTGCTGGTGCTGTGCCGCATCCTGCAGGGCATCTCGGCGGCGGGCGAGCAGGCCAGCGCGAACTCGATGACCCTGGAACACGCGCCGCCCCACCGGCGCGGCTTCTTCACCAGTTTCACCCTGAGCGGCACGCAGGGCGGTCAGCTGCTCGCCACCCTGGTCTTCATCCCGGTGGCCGCGATGCCCGAGGAGCAGTTGCTCTCGTGGGGCTGGCGGGTGCCGTTCTGGATGAGCGTCGCGGTCGCCGTCGTCGGGTACGTGATCCGCCGCAAGCTCGACGAGACGCCGGCCTTCGAGCAGCAGACCGCGACCGAGGGTGTCGTGAAGCTGCCGCTGGTGGTGCTGCTGCGCGAGCACTGGGCGGACGTCCTGCGGGTGGTCGCGGGGGCGCTGATCGCCTCGGTCAGCACGATCTTCACGGTGTGGGCGCTGGCCTACGCGACCAGCGATGCGGTCGGCATGTCCCGCACGTCGATGCTGTGGGTGGCCGCGCTGGCGAACGTCGCCGCGCTCGCCGCGATCCCGCTGTGGGCCACGCTCTCCGACCGGATCGGCCGCCGGCCGGTCTACCTGGTCGGCGCCGCCGGCAGCGCGGTGGCGATGTTCGCCTACCTGTGGGCCATCTCCACCGGCAACTTCGCGCTGACCATGCTCCTGGGCATCATCGCCTTCGGTGTCGTCTACAGCGCCGCGAACGGTGTGTGGCCCTCCTTCTACGGCGAGATGTTCCCGACCCGGGTGCGGCTCTCGGGTGTGGCGATCGGCACCCAGATCGGGTTCGCGGTGGCCGGGTTCGCGGTCACCTTCGCCGCGCAGATCGCCGGCCCGGACGGTGACAACTGGATGGCGGTGGCGCTGTTCACGGCCGCCCTGTGCGTGCCGCCGGTGGTCGCGGCGCTCTCCGCCCGCGAGACGCACCGCGTTCCGACCGAACTGCTCGGCGAACGCACGGCCGACGGCGGCGTGGCCCGGCCGGAGAAAGTGACGGCCTGACCCGCCGGGAGCGACGGCCCGACCCCCGGAGCCGGGATTCTGGCCCCCGGAGCCGAATCCCGGCTCCGGGGGTCCCGCGTCGGCGCGGCCCCGCCCCGCCCGCCTCTACCGGTTGGACCACCCGCGCCGGCACAGCACCGGTCGACGGCCATCGGGGTCCTCGATGCCGGTCCGCTCCGCGGCGTAGGGACCCCACGCTCACCGATCCATCGGCCGTCCGGCGGGGGGGCCGGGGTCCTACGACTCGCCGCGCCGCGGAATCCCGTACGCCCGCTCCACCCGCAGCCGCAGCACGAGGCGGCGGTCGCGGACCATGGCGGCGCGGTAGTCGTCCCAGTCGGGGTGCTCACCGTTGACGTCGCGGTAGAGCCGGATGAGTTCCTCCACCGTCCCGTCGTGCGGGTCGGCGGCGACGGGCGACAGTTCGGCGGTGCCCTCGGCGACCGTGTACGCCCACCGGTCGGCGGTCGTCACGTGGTAGGAGGCCCGGGGGTCGCGCCGCAGGTTGCGGGTCTTGGCGCGGTCGTCCGTGATCGAGACGCGGATCAACCGCTCGTCGGGGTAGTAGGCGTGGTTGACGTTCGACAGCTGGGGCCGTCCGTCCTGCTTCAGGGTGACGAGCACCCCGCCGTTCTCGTCGCCGATCAGCCCCAGCAGGGCCCACTGTGTGTCCTGTGTCATACCCGGCTCAACGGGGCACACGGGGTCGGGTGTTCCCGGTGGGATTCGCCGGTGTGTTCCCGTACGCGGGCGAGGTGCGGCACGGCCCGGGCGGGGTATGCCGCAATCGGTTCGTGAGCGTGATCGAAGGAGTGCCATGGGAGTGCTGCGGCAAGAGGCCGAACCGGAGGAGACCGGTCTGGACGCGAAGGCGCTGGGCCGGCTGGACCGGCACTTCGCGCACGAGGTCGACGAGGGGCGGCTGCCCGGATTCCTGGTGTCCGTCGCGCGGGGCGGGCGGATCGCCCACCTCACGGCGTACGGGCGGCGGGACGTCGCGGCCGGGCTGCCGGTGGAGAGCGACACACTGTGGCGGATCTACTCGATGACCAAACCGGTGACGGCCGTGGCCGCGCTGACCCTCGTGGAGGAGGGCCGGCTGTCCCTGGACGACCCGGTCGGCCGCCACCTGCCGGCGTTCGCCGAGCCGCGCGTGTACGAGAGCGGCTCCGGCGACGGGATACGGACGCGTCCTGCCGCGGGCCCCCTGCTCGTACGGCATCTGATGACCCACACGGCCGGGCTGACCTTCGCCTTCTACCACGCCCACCCCGTGGACGGCCTGTACCGCGAGGCCGGGCTGAACTCGTCCGTGGCGCCGGGAACGGACCTCGCCGGGACGGTCGACGCGTACGCGCGGCTGCCGCTGCAGTTCGACCCGGGGACGCAGTGGAACTACTCGGTCGCCTCCAACGTGCTGGGACGGATCATCGAGGTGGTCTCCGGGCAGCCGCTCGACGTCTTCTTCGCGGAGCGGATCCTCGGCCCGCTGGGGATGACGGACGCCGGGTTCCACGTCACCGGCGAACAGGCCGGACGGCTCGCGGAGTTGTACGGGGAGACAGAGCGCTCCGGCGACGGTGACGGCTACGGCCTCGAGCCCGTCGCCGGGCTGCCGCTGCACGGCCGGCCCCGGTTCCTGTCCGGCAGCGGGGGCCTGGTGGCCTCGGCCCGCGACATGCACCGCTTCATGGAACTCCTGCGGCGGCGGGGCGAGCTGGACGGCGTCCGGCTGCTCGCCCCCGGGACCGTGGACCTGATGACCCGCAACCAGCTTCCCGGCGGCGCCGATCTGCGCGCCTTCGGCAGCCGTCCGGCCCACGACGAGCCCGGCAACGAGGGGATCGGCTTCGGCCTCGGCGTCTCCGTCGTCGTCGACCCGTCCCGTACGCAGGCCCCGTCCGGCCTCGGCACGTACGGCTGGACGGGGGTCGCCACCACGGCGTTCTGGGTCGACCCGGGCCGCGACCTGACCGTGCAGTTCTACACGCAGGTGCGGCCCAGGTCCTCCCACACGGCCTTCCGGGACCTCAAACGGCTCGTGCACGAGGCCGTGACCGGCTGAACCCGCCGCCTCCGTCCGGCCGGGGGCGCCGTCAGGACCAGTGCGCCACCGCGTCGAGGTGGGGCAGGTTGTGGTCGAGGCGCTCCCGCTTGGTGCGCAGGTACGTGATGTTGCTCTCGCACGGCGGTATCAACAGCGGTACCTGCTCGGTGACCTGGACACCGTGCCGCTGCAACGCGTCGCGTTTGCGGGGGTTGTTGGACATCAGCCGGACCGACTGCACCCCCAGGTCCCGGAGGATGCCGGCGGCGACGCCGTAGTCACGGGCGTCCACCGGCAGGCCGAGGGCGAGGTTCGCCTCGACCGTGTCCAGGCCCTCCGCCTGCAGGGCCATCGCGCGCAGCTTCGCCAGCAGGCCGATGCCGCGGCCCTCGTGCCCTCTCAAGTAGACGACGACGCCCGCTCCTTCGGCGGCCACGGCGCGCAGCGCGGAGGAGAGCTGGTCACCGCACTCGCAGTGCTGGGAGCCGAACGCGTCCCCGGTCAGGCATTCCGAGTGCAGCCGGGTGAGGACCTGGTCCGTGCCGATGTCTCCGTAGACCAGGGCGACTTGTTCGTCACCGCGGTCGTGGTCCAGGTAGCCGACCGCCTGGAACTTTCCGTACACGGTGGGCAGCGGCGCATTCACGACGCGTTCCACACCGGTCCGCTGCGAGGGCTTCTTGCCGAGTACGCCTATGTTTTCTGTCATGATTCTCGAGTTCCTAAGCAGAGACGAAAGGCCGTGAGGATATGAGTGGTTCACCAAAGCGGTCGGCGGCATACGGCCCGGTCCACGGTCTGTTGCCGGCGGATACTACAGAAGATGTACGGAAGCGGGGCGCCGACGTCTCACGGCAGATCGCGGTACTTCCCGTCGGCAGTTTCGAACAGCACGGCCCGTTCCTGCCGCTGGCGACCGACACCCTGGTGGCGTGTGCCGTCGCGCGGGAGATCGCCGACGCGTACCCGGTGCATCTCCTGCCTCCGGTGACGATCGGCTGCTCGCACGAGCACGCGGCCTGGCCGGGGACCGTCTCCATCTCCTCCGTGACCCTTCACGCGGTGGTACGGGACATCGCCGACTCGCTGCGCCGGTCCGGCGTGGACACCCTGGTGGTGGTCAACGGACACGGCGGCAACTACGTACTCGGCAACGTCGTTCAGGAATCCTCCGCCCGCGGCGAGCGCATGGCGCTGTTCCCCGCCCCGGAGGACTGGGAGAGCGCGCTCCGGCACGCCGGCGTGGCGACCTCACTGCTCACCGACATGCACGCGGGGGAAATCGAGACCTCCATCCTTCTGCACACTCATCCCGAATTGCTCCGACCCGGTTATGAGACCTCCGATCACGTCGCCGACGACCGGCGCCAGTTGCTCACGCTGGGAATGTCCGCCTATACCGATTCCGGTGTCATCGGCCGCCCTTCGCTGGGCTCCGCGGAAAAGGGCAGGGAACTTCTGGCGAGCCTCGTGGATTCCTTCGGCGCGTATTTCTCGATGCTCACCTCCGGTGGCGGCAGCGGCGCGTAGTCCGGGGCGAGCGGCGCGCGGCCGGGTCCGGACGCCGTGCGGCCGGGGGCGTCCTGGGCGCGGGAGGCGGGGGCGGGCGCGGATGCCGGCGGGGCCGCGGTGGTGGCGGCCGTCCGGCGTCCGGCGCGCAGGCCGGCGTACCAGCGGGCGACGAGCACGACCACGCCGGGCAGGCTCGCCGCGAGGCTGAGCACTCCGTAGACCACGGCGACGGTCAGACCCCGGCCCGCGCCCAGTCCCGCGGCGCCGAACGCCCAGGCGGCGACGCCCTCGCGGGGTCCCCAGCCGCCGACGTTCAGCGGCAGTGACATGGCGAGCAGCGCCAGGACGGCCAGCGGCAGCAGTTCGGTCACCTCCGCGCCGACTCCGGCGACGCGGGCGGCGAGGACGAACATCGCCAGGTATCCGGCGAGGACGACGGCGGAGGAGACGAGGACGCCCGGCCCGTTGCGCCGGGACAGCAGCCCTTCGCGTGCCTCGGCGAGCGCCGACCGCAGTGCCCGGCCCCGGCGGGACGGCCTCGGCCGGTTCATGCGCAGGGCGAGGACGACGGCGCAGGCGCCCAGCACGGCGAGGCCCGCCGGCAGTGCCGTCTGCCTCAGGTCGTCCCGGACCGGGGACGGCAGGGTCAGCAGCATCACGGTCCCGGCGGCGAACAGCGCGAACTGTCCGGCCATCCGTTCCAGGACGACGGACCGCACCCCGCGGGCCAGGTCGCCGGTGCTCTGCCCGTGCCGCACCGCCCGGTGGACGTCACCGAGGACGCCACCGGGCAGGGCCGCGTTCAGGAACAGGGCACGGTAGTAGTCGGCGACCGCAGGGAGGAGCGGCAGCCGGATGCGCAGGCCGCGGGCCACCAGCGCCCAGCGCCAGGCACTGAACACCGTGGTCACCAGCCCGATCCCGAGTGCCACCAGCAGGGACGGCCCGTCGATCCGGCGCAGCCCGTCGACGAAGACACCGGTGCCCAGGCGCCACAGCAGCACGGCGAGGATGGCGACGCCGGCGAGGGTGCCGAGCCGGGTGCGTACGGCGGGGGTGTTGAGCCGGGCGAGAAGGGCGCGGGGGCCGGTGCCGTCGCCGGTGCTGCCGGGGTCCGGCGGGGACGTCTCCGGAGCCGGCCTGCCCCGTACCGGTGTCTCCGCCGCCCGGGCGGTCACGCCGCGCCGCCCGCCGGACGGCACAGGGCGAGCAGGTCGCTGTGGTGGACGACGACCCGCAGTTCGCCCGCGGCGCAGGCCTCCAGGCGCTCGGCCAGGTAACGTCCCGCGGGCTCCGCCAGTTCGGGGCGTTCCTCCACCGCCGCGCCGACCCAGCCCCGCAGCCACTGCGCGGTCAGCCCGGCCTGTTCGGGGCCGAGCCGCCAGGGGCTCGGGGCGAGCCGTACGGTCGCCCCGTGTTCGGAGAACGCCTCCGCGGCCGCGGTGGCCGCGTCCGGGCCGAGCAGTCCGCCCCGCTTCTGGTGGGCGTTGAACGCCTCGGTGATCTCCTGGTCCAGCGGGTGCGGGGCGGTCAGTTCGACCCGTCCGGCGACCGACAGTGTCAGCAGCGCCGGGCAGCCGGCTCCGGCACAGGCGGCGGCGAGGGCGTCGACGTCCTCGCGGGTGAGGACGTCGAGGAGCGCGGACGCCGTCACCAGGGAGGCGCCGGACAGGGCGTCCGCGGTGAGCCGGGCGACGTCACCGCGCCGGGTCTCCACGCTGACGCGGCTGCCGTCGGCGGCGGACCGCGGGGAGGCGACGGCGGCGAAGTGCAGGAGGTAGGGGTCCCGGTCGTGCAGGACCCAGTGCTGGGCGCCGTCCAGGCGGGGTGCGAGCCAGCGGCCCATCGAGCCGGTGCCGCAGCCGATGTCGTGGATGATGAAACCGTCGGCCCGCCGGGGCAGGTTGGCGAGCCGGATGCGCAGCGGGTCGAGCAGGTCGTGGGCCCGCGCGAAGGCGTCGGCGGGCTCGCGCAGCTGGAGCCACTCGGGCGCGTACCGGGCGGGTTCGTCCGCCTCGGTATCGGTGTCGGTGCCGGCCTCCCGCAGTCGGAGGGTCGCCCGCTCACCGGGACGCGGTGCGGGACCGGCGCCGGGGATGACGGACCGGTCGTCCTCGTACCGGGGGCCGGGCTGGGCCGGGATCGCGTCGGTGCCGCTGCCGGCCTGCTGTGTCGTCGCCTGGTCGGTCATGCGGCCCTCCGGGGTTCGGCAGGAAGCCGGCGCAGTACCGTCGCCAGGCTCTGTGCGGTGCTCGCCCAGCCACCGAGCGCGGCACGCCGGCCGCGCGCGGCCGCCTTCAGCCGCCGGCGGACGTCCGCCTCACCGAACCAGCCGCGCAGTTCGACGGCGATGGCGGCGGGGTTCTCCGGCGGGACGAGGATGCCGGGCACCCCTCCGTCGGGGGCGCGGCCGACCGCCTCGGGCAGGCCGCCGACATCGGTGGCCAGGACCGGGATGCCGCGCGCCAGTGCCTCGGTGACCGCCATGCCGTACGTCTCGGCGTACGAGGTGAGGACCATCAGATCGGCGGTGGCGTAACTGGCGTCGAGCTCGGCGCCGGCCTTCGGCCCGGTCAGTTCGAGCCGGTCCTGGAGACCGTGCTTGCCGATCAGGTACTGCAGGTGGGTGACGTACTCGGGGTCGTGGGCGAGCCCGCCGACCAGGGCGCAGGTCCACGGCAGGTCGGACACCGCGGCCAGTGCCTCCACCAGCCGGTGCTGTCCCTTGCGCGGGGTGACGGCGGCGACACAGAGCAGGCGGGAGACGCCGTCGGTGCCGGAGGCGAGGGGCGCGATGTCGGCGCCGGGAGCGGCGACGTGGACGCGGTCGGGCGCGAGACCGTGGTGGGAGACCAGGCGGCGTACCGCCCAGTCGCTGGTGCCGATCACGGCGGGCACCGCGCGCAGCACCGCGCGCTCGCGGGCGTTCAGGTCGGCGGCGAGGGCCGGGGCGAGTCCGGTCTCGTCGCCGAGCGGGAGGTGGACGAGGACGGCCATGCGCAGCCGTTCCGCCTCCGGGACGACGATCTCGGGGACTCCGCAGGCGACCAGTCCGTCCAGCAGGACGACGGTGCCGTCCGGCAGTTCGCGCAGGGTGCGGGCGAGTGCGGTGCGGGCGGTGGCGTCCGGGCGGGGCCAGTCGCCGGGCACGGCGTGCCGCTCCACCTGCCAGCCGAAGCCGGGCAGGTCCAGGCACACGCGCCGGTCGTACGCGTTGCCGCCGCTCGGCACCGACGGGTCGTCGACGCCACCCGGCATCAGGAAGTGCACACGGCGCAGGGACATGGGGATGATCCCCCCGTTCCATCGGGCGGAGGCCTGGGCGGCGGCGGCGGACGGGGCGGGCGCCTGGACGGCGGCCTGGGCGGATGCCTGGGCCGGGGACTGCAGCGGGACGTAGTCCAGGCGGGCGCGGTCGACGGCCTTGTGGGGCACGCCGATGGTCGTGTCGGTCACAGCGCACGCTCGTAACTCGCCCAGGCGATGTGCGACTCGTGCAGGGTGATCGTGAGTCCCGCGATGCCCTTGGCGCCCTCGCCCAGGGCGCCCTTGTGGATGCGCTCGGCGAGCCGGTCCGCGATGACCTTGGCCAGGTACTCCGTGGAGGTGTTGATCCCCGCGAAGTCGGGTTCGTTGTCGAGGTTGCGGTAGTTCAGCCCGCCGACCACGGCCCCGAGTTCCTGTGTGGCCAGGCCGATGTCGACGACGATGTTGTCCTCGTCCAACTGTTCGCGCTTGAACGTGGCGTCCACGAGGAACGTGGCCCCGTGCAGGCGCTGGGCCGGTCCGAAGACCTCGCCGTGAAAGCTGTGGGCGATCATGATGTGATCGCGGACGGTGATGCTGAACAACGGACGACCCTCCAGGTGCGGCGCGTCTGTTCCCCGGCCGATCGCCGCCGGGGATGTCGGGTAGTACGGCCGTACGCCTCCCGGCGTTCAGCGTCGGTTACGTCTTTTCTCAGGTCAGGGCCCGGGGGCTATCCTCGGACAGCCCCCGGGCGGCCCCGCGCAGTCCTCGGGTGGTCCCCGCGTAGTCCTCGGGCGGTCCCCACGCGCAGTCCTCGGAGCGGGCCCGAGGCCCTTGCCCGGCCTGACCCGGGGTCAGACAGCGGTGGCCTCGCCGTAACGCACGAGGTGGCACAGTGCCGGGGTCTCGCCGGAGGCGAGGCGGGGCATGAGGGCGGGCAGTTCCATGAACTCCGACTCGCCGGTGATGAGCGCGTCCAGGGCCGGGTCGGCCAGCAGGTCGAGGGCGAGGGCGAGCCGGTCGGCGTAGCTGCGGCCGGGGCGGGCCGGGGAGACCGTGCCGACCTGGCTGCTGCGGATGACGAGCCGCCGCGAGTGGAAGTCCTCGCCCAGCGGAAGGCTCACCTTCCGGTCGCCGTACCAGCTCAGTTCGATCACCGTGCCCTCGGCGGAGAGGAGTTCGAGGGACCGGGCGAGGCCCTGTTCGGTGGCGCTGGCGTGCACGACCAGGTCGCACTCCCCGAGGGCGTCCGCGGGCGATGCGAAGCCGACGCCGAGGGCCTCGGCGGTCCCGGCGCGCGCCGGGTCGGCGTCGACGAGCTGGACCCGTACGCCCGGGAAGCGGGCCAGCAGCGCGGCGACCGAGCTGCCGACCATGCCGCCGCCGACGACGGCGATCCGGTCGCCGATCAACGGCGCCGCGTCCCACAGGGCGTTGACGGCGGTCTCCACGGTGCCGGCGAGCACGGCCCGTCGGGCGGGCACGGTGTCGGGCACGGGTGTCACCGCGCTCGCCGGGACGACGTAGCGGGTCTGGTGCGGGTAGAGGCAGAAGACCGTCCGCCCGACGAGTGCCTCGGGCCCTTCCTCCACCACGCCCACGTTGAGGTAGCCGTACTTCACCGGTCCCGGGAAGTCGCCCTCCTGGAACGGGGCGCGCATCGCGGCGTGCTGGCTCTCCGGCACGTGGCCGCGGAAGACGAGGGTCTCCGTGCCGCGGCTCACACCGGAGTACAGCGAGCGCACCAGGACCTCGTCCTCGCCCGGCCCGGACAGGGGGACTTCGCGGATCTCGCCCCGGCCGGGCGAGGCGAGCCAGAACGCATGAGCGGCGCGGTTCATCGAATTCCTCCTGAACGATCGGCACGTTGCACGCGTACCGAGGGATGCACAGGCCGCGCACAAGGTAGCGGCGTTGATCGACTCTGTCACACGGCCGGAGGGTGTTCGGTGGCCCTGAACAACAGTTACGACGCAAGGCTCGTACAGCAGGAGACCGCCGTGGGGGCGGGCGTACAGGTCCTGCTGCTGGCGCTGCTCGGTACGGCGATCGGCATGGGCCCTGCGGGCTGGCTGACCGGCCTCGCGTTCGCGATCGCCACCTGGGCGGTGCTCTCCCGGGCCCTGCACCGGTCCCGGCTGCGCTCGTTCGGCGCGGCCAACCGGGTCACGCTGGGCCGGGCGATCCTGGTCGGCGGGGTGACCGCGCTGGTGGCCGACTCCTTCCAGGACTCACCGCCCGTCACCCTGTTCGTCGGCCTGACCGCGGTGGCCCTCATACTCGACGGGGTGGACGGCAAGGTGGCCCGCAGGACGGGCACGTCGACACCGCTGGGCGCCCGCTTCGACATGGAGGTGGACGCGTTCCTCATCCTGGTGCTCAGCGTGTACGTGTCGATGGCGATGGGGCCCTGGGTGCTGCTGATCGGCGGTATGCGGTACGTCTTCGTCGCCGCGGCCCGGGTGTGGCCGTGGCTGAACGCCGCGCTGCCGCCGAGCACGGCCCGCAAGACGGTGGCCGCGCTCCAGGGCGTCCTCCTGCTGGTGGCGGGCGCGAACCTGCTGCCGCATCTGGTCAACGTCGGGGTGGCGGCGCTGGCGCTGGGGCTGCTGGTGTGGTCGTTCGGCCGGGACGTGCTGTGGCTGCTGCGGACCTCGCGGAGCCGGCCCGCCGCTACGGAGCAGCGGCCCGTGCGGGAACTCGTCGCGGGATGACGGCCTCCCAGGGGTCTCACAAGTCTTACGGGTCTTACGGGTCTTACGGGTTACGGGTACGGTGCGCCGGGGCCCGCCCCGGTCACGGGCGCCGGGGCAGCAGTCCCACCGCCGCCGCCGTGACGCCGGCCAGGACCAGCCAGGGCACCGCGGGGGGGAAGTCCCGCGTCCAGCAGGATTCCGGTCGCCGAGCTGCCGAGCAGCACGATGAGGCCGGAGACGGAGGACAGCGCCCCGGTGTAGAGACCGAGCCGCCCGTCCTCGGCGAGATCGGGGACCCAGGCCCGGGCCACGGGCGCGACGAGCATCTGGCCGAAGGTGAGCAGGACGACGAACCCGGCCACCGGCGCCAGCGCGACGGCTCCCGGCCACCCGGTGGGCCGTGTCGTCGCGGCCGCCCCCGCCACCACCGCGAACCCGGCCGCGATCAGCAGCAGACCGGCCGCCATGGACCGGCGCATCGCCGGCCGCTCCCCCGCCCAGCGGGTCACGGGCAGCTGGGTGGTCACCACCAGCAGCGAGGACAGGGCGAACAGCCAGGCCAGCGGCGCCTGCGAACCGGTGACGCGCTCCACCTCGGCGGGCAGGGCGAGATACAGCTGGTTGTACGCGAGCAGATAGGCGCCGTACGCGCAGCACAGGGCGAGGAAGGGCCGGTTGCGCAGCAGCAGCCGCGGCCCGCCCCGCATCGGCGTCCGCTTCCGGCCCGGTATGCGCTGGGGCAGCAGCCGGGCGTGTCCGGCGAGTACGAGGACGAAGACCCCGGCGCCCGCGAGGCACGCGGTGCGGAAGTCCACGGCCAGCAGCAGGGCGCCGAGCAGCGGGCCGACGAACGCTCCCGCCTGGCCCGCCACGGTGAACAGTGCCAGGACGTGGGTACGGGCCCGGCCGCTCTCCTCCTCCCACACGACGGCCTGCCGGGCCACCTCGGACTCGACGGCCGGCGAGAACAGGGCGGCGGCGAATCCGATGAGCAGCACCGCGCCGATCACCGCCCAGGTCTCGTCGGCGTACCCGAGCCACGCGAACCCGGCGATCCTGAGGGCGCAGCCCGCGAGGACCACGGGCCGGATGCCGTACCGGTCGGCCAGCGCCCCGCCGACCACGAACAGCCCCTGCTGGCTGAACGTCCTGAGCCCCAGCACCAGCCCGACCAGCCACCCCGCCATGCCCACGGTCCGTCCCAGGTGGGTGGCGAGGAAGGGCAGGACGGCGAAGAAGCCGATGTTGAAGGCGAGTTGGGTGAGGATCAGCAGCCGCAGGAGCGGGGAGAGCCTGGTACGGCGGCCCTCCGCCCCGGCCCTGCGTGAGCCGAGTGACGACAGGGGCGTCATCGGACCTCCGTCAACTGGCTTTTTCCTTCTGCTCTTTCAGCGTTACCGGCTGAAGTGCGTCCCTCGGGCTTGAACGGCGTGCGCGTCCTTCGCCCGCGCCACCGCCCTCCCCGCCGTCGCCCTCCCCGCCGCAGTCCGCCCGCCGCCGTCACCGAGAGGGCGCCGAGCAGGGCGAGGGCGGCGGCCGGGGCGAGGACGGCCCAGGGGGCGCGCTCGGCGTAGGGCTGGTTCTCGGCGAGGAGCAGGCCCCATTCCGGGGACGGCGGCTGCGCGCCGAGCCCGAGGAATCCGAGGGAGGCGAGGGCGAGGGCGATGCCGGGCAGCCGCAGCAGGGCGTGGCGGGTGACGGGCGGCAGTACGGCGGGCAGCAGGGCGCGGCGGAGCAGGTACCAGCGGCCGGCGCCCAGGCTCCTGGTCGCGGCGAGGTGCTGGGTGGCGCGTTCCTGGCGCAGCAGGGCGGAGGTGTGCGCGGCGAGCGCGGTCCAGCCGACGGCGGTCACGGCGAGGGCGGGCGTGGTGGCGCCGCTGCCCACGGCGGCGGTGACGAGCAGGGCGGCGAGCACCGGCGGCACGGCGTTGACCGTGTCGACGAGGGCCCCGGACAGCCGGGGTACGAGCCCGAGCAGGACGCCGAGGAACAGGGTCGCCGCACTGATCCCGAGGGCGAGGAGCAGGGTGTCGAAGGCGCCGTGTCCGACCCTGGCGAGCAGGTCCCGGCCGAGGGCGTCGGTGCCGAACGGGTGGGTGGGGGACGGGGGTTGGAGTCGTGCCCCGGTATCGAGGGCGAGCGGGTCGCGGGGCAGGCCGAGCGCGACGACGGCGGCGAGGACGGCGTAGACGAGGGGCTGGACGCGGCGGGCCGGCGGGGCCGGCCGGTGCAGGGTCGTCAGGGCGCCGTCGCGCAGGGCGGGCCCGGTGAGCAGCCGGGCGGCGAGCCGGCAGCCGGCGGTGACGACGGCCGCGAGCAGGACCAGGGCGAGGGTGCCCGCCTGGAGGACGGGGAGGTCCTGGGCGAGGGCCGCCTGGAGGGTGGTGCGGCCGAGTCCCGGGATGTCGAAGACCTGCTCCACCGCGACGGCCCCGCCGGTCAGTCCGACGGCGAACAGCCCGAGGTTGGGCAGCAGGGCGGGCAGGCAGCGGCGTACCGCCTGACGGGCGACGCGCCGGCCGGGGATGCCCCGGGCGGTGGCGCTCAGGGCCCAGGGCTCGGCGAAGGCGCCGGGCAGCAGGTCGTCGAGGAGCCTGCCGAGGACGGCTCCGGCGGGCAGTCCGAGGGCGAGCGCGGGAAGCACCGTCCACTGGGGCCCGTACCAGCCGAGGGCGGGCAGCCAGCCCCACTGGACGGCGACCACGGTGGCGAGGACGGACGCGAGGAGGAATTCGGGCAGGGCGGCGAGCACCGCGGACCCGGTGCCCGCGGCGCGCCGCCCGCCGAGGCGCCGCCGCGCGCCGAGCCGGAGCGTACGGGCGCACACCAGCGCGGCGGTGAGCGCGGCGACGAGGAGCGCCACCGCCATCAGCAGCAGGGAGGCGCCCAGTGCGCGGAGCACATCGGGCAGGACGTCGCTGCCGGAGATCCACGACCGTCCCGCGTCCCCGCGCGCCAGGCCGCTCAGCCACTGCCCGAGCAGATGGGCGGGCCCGGCGTCGAGTCCGAGCTGCGCACGGATGTCGGCCAGGACCTCGGGGGTGGGGTCGCGGTCGGCGGACCTCGCCTTGAGGACGGTGCGTGCCGGATCGGTGCCCGAGAACCAGGGCAGCAGGCCGATGCCGCACACCAGGGCGGCCGCGAGTACGGCCCGCCACAGGAGTGCGGCCACCTGCTGCCGTCGCACGGTCAGCGCCGCGTTCCCGTACCGACGAGGGTGCGCTCGTACGGGTCGAACAGCACGCCGCGCACCGAGGTGCCGACGCCGGTGATGATGCGCTGGTGGACCAGCGGCAGCACCGCGTCGCTGCCGAGGACGGCGGCCTCGGCCTTCATGGCGGCGTCCTGCCGCTTGTCGGGGTCGGCGGTGCGCTCGGCCGCGGCGACGGCCCGGTCGACGTCCTCGTCGCAGAGCTGGGCGATGTTGTTCGCGCCGTCGCAGGAGTAGTCGGCGGCGAGCACGGCGACGGGGTCACCGGTGTCGAGCATCGTGTTGCGGGCCAGGACGAACGCGTCGAACTTTCCGTCCAGCGCGTCGGCCTCGAGCCGCGAGTACTCCCGCACCTCCAGCCCGACCTCGAACCCGGCCTTCTCCAGCTGCTGCTTCAGCACCTGGGCGGCTTCGGGGAGTTCGGGCCGGTTGTCGTAGGTGGCGAGGGTGACCGGGGCGGCGCCCTTGCCGCCGCCGGCCGCCGCGGCCCGTCCGGTGGGCTCGATCCGCTTGCCGTCGGCCCAGGTCACGGCGGGACCGTAAAGACCGGCGCCGGGGTCGGCGTATCCCTCGTACACGTCTTCGGCGAGCGTGGCGGTGTCGAGTGCCTCGCGGGCGGCGGCGCGCAGCTTCGGGTCCTTGAAGGGGCCGGAGGCGGCGTTGAGCAGCAGGCTGGTGGTGCGGGTGGTGGCGGTGTCCTGGCGCATGGGCCGGTTCAGGGTGGCCGCCTGGGCGACGGGTACCGCTTCGGCGATGTCGAGTTCGCCGGTGCGCAGGGCGTTGGCGCGGGCGGTGCCGTCGGCGATGAACCGGGCGTCGATGCCGGAGGCCTGGGCACGCCCGCCCCAGTAGTCGTCGAAGCGGTCGAGGGAGGCGGACGTGGCACCGTTGACCTCGGTCAGCTCGAAGGGCCCGGCGGCGGTGCCGACGGGGTCGACGCGGTGGGCGCCCTTCCCCTCTCCCTTCTTCGTCTTGTAGGCCTTCTCGGCGAACACGGCGAGGCTGGGGCTGGAGAGCCGCAGCGGCAGGATGGGGTCGGACTCGGCGGTGCCGACGCGGACGTCCCGGTCGCCGTCGGGCTCGGCGGTCAGGGTGACGCCGGTGAGGGCGCCGGGTGAGGGCCTGGCCTCGGTGGCGTGGGTGAGGGCGGCGGCGACGGCGGCCGGGGTGACGTCCGTACCGTCCTGGAACCGGGCCTCGCGCAGCGTGAACACCCAGTTCTTGTCGCCGTCCCGACGCCAGGACTGGGCGAGCGCGGGCGCGGCGGAGCCGTTGGCGTCCATCGCGGTCAGCCCCTCGGACACGCCGAGCCGGCTGAGGAGGGTGGCGTCGGCACCGTACGGGGAGAGCTGCTCGGCGGGCGGGAAGGCGAGCGCGACGCGCAGCCGGGAGCCGTTCGCGGCGTCGTCGCCGTCGGTGGAGTCACCGCCTCCGGAGGCGAAGCAGCCGGCCAGGAACGGGGTGACGGCGAGGGCGGCGAGCAGCCGCGAAGGAAGCCGGCGCACCGGTCACCGTCCCATCGGGATCTCGAAGTGGACGACGCCGTTGCCGCCGTCCTTGTCCTCGCGCTCATCGTGCACGACCTTGGCGAGGGACCGCCAGAAGGGCTCGGCGCCGGGGACGGCCGGATCGGTGTGCAGATACACGGACCGGTAACCGCCGTCGGCCGCGGCGAAGTCGAGCAGCTCGTCGACCAGGCGCCGGGCGAGCCCGCGCCTGCGGTGGTCCGGCCGGACGTACACGCGCCGCACCTGCGCGGTCTCGCCGGAGGGGTACCGCTCCGCGAGCTCCCGCGGATTCGGCGGGTGGGCGGGCCCCCGCGAGTCGAGCGCCGCGGTGGCGACGACGTCACCGGCACCGCTGCCGTCGCCGCTGTCGCCCTCGGGGTCGATCGCGACGAGGAGGGTGTGACGGGGCGGAACGAGGTAGGCGGCGGCCGGGTCGATGATGTCGCCGTGCCAGCGGGGCACGTACCCGGTTTTGAAGTCGCGGTAGACGGTGTCGAGCATCACGGCTCGCGCACGGTCGAGGTCTGCCGGGCCCGCGGTCCTGATGATGTAGTCACGCACTTGCACAGCTTACGCAGTAAGCCCTCACGATCGATCATTCGGGTGAACCTCGCGGCAGGACGGCCAGGACACGCGCCGGAGGATTTGACACCGCCACGACCGCACCCCTAGAACCTAGCGACATGACATTCGTTTTCAAAAAGGCGGGGTGCCGATGAGGATCGCGTTCGTCGGCAAGGGCGGCAGCGGCAAGACGACGATGTCGGCCCTCTTCTCCCGTCACCTGGCCGCCGCCGGAGCCCCGGTGCTCGCCATCGACGGCGACATCAACCAGCACCTGGCCGAAGCACTCGCCCCCGCCGGACAGACCCCGGTGACGCCCCCTCCCCTGGGCCCGCGCCTGCACGACATCAAGGCGTACCTGCGCGGCACCAATCCCCGCATCACCTCCACCGAGTCGATGATCAAGACGACCCCGCCCGGCCGCGGCTCACGTCTCCTGAGCCTGCTCGGCGACGACGCACTGCACGCGCGGCACGTCTCCCGGGCCGGCGGCGTCCCGCTGATGGCCACGGGCGAGTTCGACGACAGCGACCTGGGCGTGGCCTGCTACCACTCCAAGCTGGGCGCGGTGGAGCTGTACCTGGGCCACCTGATCGACGGCCCCGGCGAATACGTGGTGGTCGACATGACCGCGGGCGCCGACGCCTTCGCCTCCGGCCTCTTCACCCGCTTCGACCTCACCTTCCTGGTCGCCGAACCCACCCGCAAGGGCGTCTCCGTCTACCGCCAGTACCGCGACCACGCCCGCGAGTTCGGCATCCGCGTCGCGGTCGTCGGCAACAAGGTCACCTGCGAGGAGGACCTCCTCTTCCTCAAGGAACAGGTGGGCGACGACCTCCTGACCCACCTCGTGCACTCGGACTGGGTCCGGGCGGCGGAACAGGGCAGGACCCCGCCGGCACACCCCGCTGCCCCTGGGTCCCCGAACGCCTCGGACCCCCTGGGCGCGTTGGAGCCGCACAACCGCCACGCCCTGACCGTCATGCGCGAGGCCGTCGACTCCCACCCCCGCGACTGGGACCGCCTCCACCGCCACGCCGTGGAGTTCCACCTCCGCAACGCCCGCTCCTGGGCCGACGCCCGCACCGGCGAGGACCTGGCCGCCCAGGTGGACCCGGAGTACGTCCCGGGCCCGGCGACCCTGTCCCTCTGACACACTGCCGCCCCTCGGTACCGCTCATCCTCCTGCCGCACAGCAGCAGCCCCGCTGTGCGGCACGGCGCCGTCGACGCCTACGCGTCCTCGCCGGCGCCTGCGTCCCAGGCCGGCAGCGGCACCCCGTCGGACGCACTGATGTGGACCACCTCGCACCGCATCCGCCGTACGGCGGCGAAGAGGTGGTCCCGGGCCACCGCTCCGTCTCCCGGCGGGAAAGAGATCCGGATCTGGTGCGGACGTGACATGTCGTAGGTGAGCAGCCAGTCCGTGTCGACGGTGGCGAAGTGGTCCTGTCCCGAGTCGCCCTTCTCCGAGCGCCAGCTGCCCCGGTCCACGGTCGGGGCCAGGGCCTGCCGGAGGATCGCCAGGCGCCGGTCGTGGGCGAGCGTGCCCTCGGTGAGACGAAGGCAGCGGTGGACCCGGGGCCGGAACGCGTTGAACCAGGGGGCCGGCCCCGGCTCCATGTCCGCGAGCAACCGGGAGCCGACACGTCCTCCGCTCCACGCCTCGACGAAAGCGGCCGCTCCCATGGGATGGGTCTCGTACCGGCCCTCGCTGCTCCACACCACGACGGGCCAGGCCCCGGGCGCTCCCGCGGTGAGCCAGCAGAGCCGGTCGGCGTCCATGGTGGTGCCCCAGATCAGCAGCCCGCCCGACACCGGATGCAGAGGGTACGGGTAGTACTCCCGGTCCCTCTCGGGCACGCCCGACAGCCTGCCGTTCTGCCATGCCACCCCGTGGTGCTCACTCGTGCCGAACGGCGTCCGCAGGTAGAGGTAGTCGCAGAACTCGCCCCACCCGTACGTCCCCACCAGCCACTTGTAGTCGTCGGGCAGCCGCACGCCGAGCCCGGCCTCCACGACGGCCCAGCTGCCGCGGGCGTCGACGGGAGCAGCAGGCGGCGGCACGAGCCGCATCAGGTCCGGATCCCCCGTCACGGCACCTCGTAGCGCACGAGCGCCTTCGCGAAAGGCTCGCCGCTGCGGCGGGCGTACGCCATCCGCTCGCGCACCTCCCTCGGCGTGCGCGGACGGTACCCGGGCCCGCCGCAACAGCTCTTGTGGAAGCGGACACCCGCGTGCAGCAGGACGGACAGCACCCTCCAGGCCTCGGTGTCCCGGCGCGGCGGCGCGGCGAAGGCCGACCCCACGTGGATCAGCGGCTCCGCGCAGCGCGGACAGACCCGCCGCCGGTCCCTGTCGTGCGGCTCGTACGGCTGCTTGTACGAAGCCCGGCAGGGCAGGCAGACGTAGGAGGTCTTCGCGTGTCCCATGCCGTCAGGGTAGGCAGCACCCGGGCGGAACTCGACAGGATTTCGCCGCCGAGCCGCGCTCGGAGATCCGGCCGTCCACAGCGTCGGGGGGAGGCCCGGCGTCGTGTCATTCAAGGAGCGGTGCGGGGAGGGGCGTGCCGCACACTTCCCGGATGATCGTATGGCAGCCCGTCCTTGAGGTCTGCTTCCCCATCCGCTTCACCCTCTGGCCGATCACGGCGGATGCGGGTGACCGGCTTGCGCCCCGGCGAGCACACGACCCTCATCGGACAGTACCTAGTCGGCCCGCACCCACGGCCGCAGCTTCTCCGGATTGCGGACCGCCCAGATCCGGGTGACGCGACCGTCGGCGACATCGAACGAGGCCACGGTCATGACGACGCCGGCACGCCGGGCCACCAGGCCCGGCACACCGTTGACCGACCGCTCCAGGAGTTCGAGTCCCGGGGCCTTGTCGGCGATGGCGACCATGTACTGGGCGATGCGCGCACCGCCTTCGACCGGGCGCAGGACGGTACCGACCATGCCGCCGCCGTCGGCGGTCATCACGGCAGCCGGGTCGAGGAGGTCGACGAGGGCCGCGATGTCCTTGGTCTCCCATGCCTCTTTGACATGCCGCACCACGTCGGCCTGCCCGGCCGCCGTCACCGGAGCCCGCGCGACGCGCACCCGCCGCCGGGCGGAGGCCGCGAGCTGCTTGCAGGCCGCAGGAGTCCGGTCGAGGATGTCGGCGATCTCGGCGAAGGAGTACCGGAAGACGTCGTGCAGGACGAACGCCACCCGCTCGGCGGGTGTCATCGACTCCAGGACGACGAGGAAGGCCATGGTCACCGATTCGTCCAGAACCATCTGGTCGGCGAGGTCGGTGTCATGACCGTGCTCCCACTCGGCGTGGTCGGGCAGCGGATCGGGCAGCCACGCGCCGACATAGCGTTCACGCCGGGCCCGCGCCGAGCCGAGCACGTCCAGGCAGATGCGGCCGGTCACCGTCGTCAGCCAGGCGCCGGGGGACACGATCTCGTCCTGCCGACTTCGTGGCAGCGCGTACCAGCGCGCGTAGGCCTCCTGCACGGCGTCCTCGGACTCGGCCAGTGAACCGAGCAACCGGTAGGCGACATTGATCAGTTGGCGCCGCTCACCGGCTGTCCCATCGGTGCTCGTCCCAGCCGTCCCCATGCTTCCGGCCGCCCCCTCGCCTTACCTTTCACAGCCCTGCGTCGTCGGATTGGTAAGACCTTATCGATCTACTGCCCCCCGGGCGGAAAAGGGGACCGTGGCATGGCGACCCAGTCGACGGCACAGCACCGCTTCTCGTTTCTGCGGATCGCGATCGCCCTGCAGACCCTGACCATCTTCCTTCAAGCCGTTTCCGCCGGACTGCTGCTGACCTCGGCCTACGGAGAGACACTGCACAGTGTCGGAGCCCGCGTGATGTACGGGGCATCGATGCTGTATGTGCTCGCGGCGGTACTGGCATGGAAGCCGGGCGGCGGCTCGCCCCGGCCCGTCTGGCAGGCGTCCGGCTTCCTTGTCCTCGCCTCGGTCCAGGTCGTGCTCGGTATCGCGCACGTACCTTCGCTCCATCTCCCCCTGGGCGTCCTGATGTTCGGACTGAGCGTGCTGGCGCTGGCGCGGCGCTGAAGTCCGATACAGGGGTATACCGTAATCAACTGGGGCCTGTCCGGCGGATCAGGCCGCGCCTGGGAGCCCGCTCGCCTTTTGTGCTGGTGAGCGGGGCAGCCGGCGCCCCGTCCTCACGCACCGCGCATGAGTTCCGCGTTGACGGCGTCGACCCGTGCGTACAGGGGACCTTCGGTGACGATGTCCTCGCCCCTCCCCCGGCGCCGCGGGTCCACGTCGATCACGGTGACGAGCGAGTTGCCCAGTCCGATCACCACCCACCAGTCCTGCCCGTCCGCCCGCACCCGCCAGGTCGACTTCACCCACTTTCCGGTGTCCGTACGCACCTCGGCCGAGACCAGCTCCCAGCCTTCCGGGTCGAAGCGGGTCAACGTCTCGAGAGGCGCGCCTCGTTGCCGCAGGCGTTCGGTGACATGAGCGCCATGGGCCTTCAGCCGTACCGGTTCGCCCAGGATGTGGCGCACCCGTGTGAAGAGGCTTCCGGGGCCCGTCTCGACGTGGAAGCGGGCGGTCTCGAATCGAGGTGGCACGGTGAACTCCTTGGAGAAGGGCGGAGGATGTCGGCGGGTTCGTGGTCAGCGGTGGCGCCAGAGCTGGTGCGGGCGGAGTACGTCCATGCGGCAGGGCATCTCGATGGACGGGTCCGGCACTCGCTTCCGGCCGAGACTATGGCGGATGTGCGGGTACAGACCGTCCGGTGGCAGATCGGCACCGGAAACCGATCCGAGAACATTGGTCGGGAACGTTGATCGATGCCTGACCCCGCGAGGAGTTGCTGTGAGGGTTCGCATCAAACGCGGCGCCCCTGGAGAAGCGGAGCTTTGTGCTGCCGACAAAGCCTTCGAAGGAACAGGCGCTCCGCACGGAACCACCTTCCGTGCCCTCAGGACTTCGAGAGACTTCTCAGCAGGATGGACAGCCTCGCCTCGACAAAGGATGTCCGGCACCATGGGTGACCGGATCGCAGCGGGCGGGCCGGCTTCTTGATCGCAGCCGACCCTTTGCGAGGCAGCCCCGTCCTCGTCGACGAGACCCCGCTACTCGATGCCGGTCGCGTCGAGCAGCCGGACCAGGTCCTTGCGCCCGTACCCGAGCAGGCGGGCACGGTACACACCCGTGAGCAACAGGTGTGCGGCGATGTGCGCCGCGTATCCGTCCCTGTCGTCACCGAACCACTCCTGGGGCTTCTCGACCCCCAGGCTGTTCATCACCAGCCCATGCTCGCGCCGGACTTGGGCGACGGTGCCGGCGACCGCGTCCAGCAGCGTCCTCCCCTGCCGTTCGCAGTCCAGGGCAAGGCACCCCCGGTCGACCGGCAGGCATCCGTCCGGCGGCCGCTCCCGCAGTCCTGCGTACCGCTCGTCCCCGAACCCGGTCGCGTCGAACTCCTCGTGCACGAGGGAGAACCGATGAAACCCGGCCGGGGCCGGAGGCGGTGGCGGCGTGTACTCCCAGCCCGCGTCCTCGTACACCTGCCGCTTGACCTCCTCCTCGTCGGCGTGCGTCACGGTGAACCCGTTGGCGTCGTTGCGCCCGGTGGTCGTGCCGTCGGGGTTGCGATGAAAGGAGAGACTCATGGGTACTCCCGTAGTCTGTGATGTGGATGAATGATGACGAACAGGGATGAAGAGAACCCCTCGTCGCTGGATCAAACGGTCCAAGCCCCCGCGGCGTGCCCACCCCGCCCGGCCCTCACCCCATCGTGTGACCACAGGACACAGGCTGACGCCGACCGGCGAAGCGCGCATCCCCCACCTGCGGGAATCACCGCAATCCCCATGGCTCGTCACGCTCCCTGAACTACCGTGGCGCCATGACCACGAAGCCCGGGAAGACGTTGCCCCACCTCACCCCGACCGGCACCTGCTGGTGCGGCTGCGCCAGGAAGGTCGGTACGGGATCCTTCTTCGCCCCGGGCCACGACAAGGTGGCCGAGGCGGCCCTGCTGGCAGCCGAATACGGTTCCTCCGTCGCCCAGTTGCTGCACGCGCACGGATACGGCCCCGGCCACTCGGTGAGCGCCCGTGCCGTGTCCGAGGGCGTATGGCGGAAGTGCCCGTCGTGCGCCTACGTCGGCGCCCCGGCGAGCATCACCAACCACACGAAGCGCGAGCACGCACCCGCCACGACCGAACAGGCGTGAGGAGCAGCACGACAGCGGCTGACCGACAACGGGCATCTGCGCACCGAGCCCTGGCGGGAGGCCGTGTCCGCGGTTCCGCGCCACGAGTTCCTGCGCGGCGGCTTCTTCCGCGAGGTCGACGGCTCCACGCCCACCGCCTGGGCCCCGGTCATGCAGGACGATCCACGGTGGCTGGAGAGCTGCTACGAGGACGCGTCCCTGGTGACGCAGATCGCCGGCACGGTCGTGCCCGGGGACGTCCGCGGGGAGATCCTGCGCGCTCCCACCTCGTCCAGCACCATGCCCGGCCTGGTCGTGCGCATGCTCGAGGACCTCCAGGTCGACGCCGGCCACCGTGTCCTCGAGATCGGCACGGGCACCGGCTACTCGACAGCCCTGATGTGTCACCGGCTCGGCGACGACGCGGTGACCTCCGTCGAGGTCGACGAGGGCGTGTCCACCCGCGCCCGCGCCGCGCTGGGGCACTGCGGGTTCGCACCGGACCTGATCGTCGGCGACGGCCTTGCCGGGGACAAGGACGGCGCCCCCTACGACCGGGTGATCGCCGCCTGCGGGTTCCTCACCGTCCCCCGCGAGCTGATCGAGCAGACCCGTCCCGGCGGGATCATGCTCCTCACCCTCTGCGGGTGGCTGTACTCCTCCGAACTGGCCCGGCTCACGGTCCACGAGGACGGCACGGCATCCGGCCGCTTCCTCGGCGGGCAGATCTCCTTCATGCTCGCCAGGCCGCACCTGCCGCCGCCGCTGGGGCTGCTCCCCGACCTCGACGAGGGCGACGAGCGGCATGCGGTCTTCGGCGCCGACGTGATCGACGGCTGGAACACCCGGTTCGTCGCCCAACTCGCCGCGCCACGCGCCCAGTACGTCACCCTCGCCCGCGAAGGCCGCACGGAGCACCTGTTCCTCGACGCCGACACCGGCGCCTGGGCGGTGCTCCGGGAGCACGACGGCCGGTGGACGGTCCGGCAGAACGGGCCGGCCCGCCTCTGGGACGCCGTCGAGGCGCACATCGCCCGGTGGCGCGGCGCCGGGGCCCCGCCGCTGGAGGAGTTCGAGATCACCCTCACCTCCGACCAGCCGACGATCACCTGGCCGGGCCACTGACCTGTGTCTCACCTGCGTGCACTTCCGTATGCCGTGGCCGGCCCGGTCATGAGGCGATCGTCCTCCGCCGGGTGATCAGTGAGGGGCCGGCCCTTCGCGCAGCCAGGCCAGCTTCTCTTCGGCGGCCCGCAGACGGGGGTGTCCGGGGCCGTGAATACGGTGGTAGTCGCGTACGCAGCGGTCGAGCAGCTCGGTGGCCTCGGCGGGCCGGCCCACGTCGATCAGCACGTTGGCGAGGTTGTCCCGGGTGGCGACCGTGATCGGGTGATCGTCGCCGTGGAGTGCGACGCGCCCGCTCAGGATCGCGCGCAGGATGGGCACGGCGTCCTCGTAGCGCTGCATGGCGTGCAGGACGGCGGCGAGGTTGTTGCGCGCGGTGAAGGTGGACTCGTGGTGCTCCCCCACCGTCGCCTCCAGCGACCGCACGACGGCGCGGATGTGCTGTTCCGCCTCGGCGTGGCGGTCCAGTCGGACCAGGACGGCGCCGTGGTTGCTCCGGGCCGCGATCGTGGCCTCGTGGTCGCGCCCGTACCGGTCCTCCAGCCGGGGCACGAGGACGCGTAAGGCGTGCTCGGCCTCGTGGTGGCGGCCACACTTGATCAGCGAGGCGGCGTGGGCGTTGGTGGAGGACAGGACATCAGGGTGGTCAGGGCCGAGCAGCCGGACACGGCGTTCCAGGACGTCCCGCATGAGCGGCTCGGCTTCGGGGGCGCGGCCGAGGTCCTCCAGGACCGCGGCGAGCCCGGTGGCGCTGCGCAGTGCGTCGGGGTGGTCGCGGCCGAGCGTCTCCGCCTGGGCGCGGAAGGTGTCGCGCCACGCTGCCTCGGAGAGGCTCAGTTGACCGGTGGCACGAAGGACGCCGGCCAGTTCGGCGGAGGTGCGCAGGGTTTCCTCGTGGCGGTCGCCGAGCACGGTCCACTGGGTGCGCGCCACCTGCTGGTAGAGCTCGACGGCTTCCTCGCCCCGTCCCGGGATCGCTCCCAGGACCTGGGCGAGTTCGCGCAGGGCGGTGAGGGCGTCCGGGTGCTCGGGGCCCAGCCTGTCGATGGCGGACCGGGCCCGCATGGCGTGGACTTGTTCGGAGGAGAGCTCGATGCTGGCGATCTCCTGCTCCGGCCGGCCCTGCGTCACCTCCGTGATGGTGAGGTGTCCCCCGACCAGCCGCCGCGTGTTCCCGGATCCCACAGCGGGCTCCGGCGCGTGCGGGCCCGGCCGGGATTGCCCGTCCGTGTGTTCCCGGTGTTCCTGCCGGCCTTCCTGTTCCTGTCGGGGCTGCGGCGGCTGCGCGCCGGCGCCCTGGCCGTCTCCCGCGGCTCGTCGCCGCCACCATCGGGTCATCGTGACCGCCTCCTCGTTGCTGCCGGTGTGGTCAGGCGCCCGCGTGCACGTGTGCCGCCCACAGGCTGGGACTGGCCGCGAAGGCGGCGCGGCACCGCAGGACCGCCTGGTGCAGGGCGTGGGCCGTCCTCGTGTCGTCCAGCTCCGGCCCGCCGTCGGCTCCTTCGGTGCACAGCTCCCGGTAGAGGAGGCGCGTGACGCGAACGGCCACGGCGTCGTGCACCGGCCAGAGCGTTCCGACGGCGTTGGGGTATCCCGCGAGCTGGAAGGCGGAGGTGATGTGGATCGCCTCGTCGGCCAGTTCCCCGCCGCCTCGCGCCGTCTCGCACGCGGACATCACCGCGAGCCGCGCCGCCGGCAGTTCCAGGCGGGAGATCTCGCGGACCGTCAGCGGACGGGTCTCGTGGTCGTGCACCAGGAGCCGGCCGTTCGAGGGGTCGGCGGGCTCGCTGACCCCGTGGCAGGCGAAGTGCACACAGGAGTGACGAGGCAGGGCGTCCATCACCTGTTCGAAGGTGGCCCGCTCCTCGTACAGCACCTCGGTCGGCAGGAGGCCGCGCAGTACCTCCACCTCGCGCCGCGCGCCGCCGAGCGGCCGGGCACCGGGGGTGTCGGGGAGCGCCACGGCGAGCAGCGGGCCGTGCGGGCGGGGGGCGGCGGCCCGGGCCCGGGCGTACCGGAGAGCTCCGACTGTCGGCGTGTAGGAGGAGACCACCCGGTCCAGTACCGTCCGTGGTCCCGGCACGGCCGTCGCCGGGGCGGGTACGGCCGCGTCGTCGGGTACCGCGTCCGGGGCCTCGTCGTGGTGACCGGCCGCGTGCAGCGGCAGAGAGGCCAGCGCACCCCCCGGTGACCACCACACCCGGTGCCACCCGCCATCGGGCGTGGGCCCGCGCAACCCGAGCCGGTCGAGCACCGGGCCGGTGACGTGGTCCCAGGCCCAGGCCAGTACCTCGCCGACAGTCTGCTGGGCTGCCCGGTCGCGGGCGGGGTCGGCCGCGTCGGCGAGCGCCCGCTCGAGGCGGTCCGCCTGTTCACCGACGGCCCGCGGGGTGGCATGCGGCAGTGGGACGAGGAGGACTTCGCCGTCCCGCAGCACCAGGGCGTCACTGCGGTACGCGCTGCAGTAGGCGAGCACCACCGGGCCCCTGTCGGCGCAGGCCAGCAGCGCCTCGATGGCCGGCGCGCCGAGGAAGTCGAAGAAGCCGGGCCGCGTTCGGATCTCGGCGACCAGGTGCTCCAGCTCGGCCGCGAGGGTGTGCCGCAGGTCGGTGGTGCCGGCCGGCAGCCGGTCCTGGGCGATGTCCGCGGCGTCGGCGGCGTCGGCGGCCTCGAGCGCGTCGAGCCGTTCCCGCAGACGGGCGAAGCGCTCGGCGAGAGCGGGGTGGGCGCCGCGCAGCCGTCCGAGTCCGTCGCGGGTGGCCATGGTCCGGCCCAGCAGGACGCCTCGGCCCTGTTCCAGCAGCAGCACCGCGCGCTCCGGCTGCCCGGCGTTGACCGCGCACGCGGCGGCTTCGGCGGCCAGGCCCCGCACCCGGGACAGACCGCGTTCCTGGTCACTGCGGACCAGTCGGCCGGACGCGGCGAACGGCAGGAGCCGCAGGGCCAGTTCGTAACCCGGCAGGGCCTCGTCCCATCGGTTGCCGTCCGCGGCGGCGGCTCCCCATTCCCAGGCCGCGAGTACCCGCTCGTAGGCGGGCAGGGACCTGGTTCCGGCGGCCTGCCGGTAGGCATCCGCGGCGGCACCGAGCACACCCGGGTCGCCGTCCCGGTGGTGCACGGCGCGCAGCGCGTCGCCGTACGCCTTCAGATGGTTGCCGTGGGCCGAGGTGTGCTCGGTGACGGCCCATACGGCGCGGCCCAGTTCGCTGACGGCCTGCTCCAACCCGCCGGGTTCGCCGGTGGCGTGGTGCTTGGTGAGCCGGGCGGAGCCGAGGTTGGAGAGGACCACCGCGAGCGCCGGATCGCCGTAGGGGACCTGCCGGACGGCTTCCTCCAGCAGTTCGACGGCCTCGTCGAGGTCTGCCACATCGGCGGTGGACGTGAACCGGGCCCGCAGAGCATTGGCCAGGTGGTTCAGCCGGTCGGCGCGCGACTGGCCGGCCGGGGGCGCCAGGGCGAGCGCCTGGCGGGCCACGTCGATCGCCTCGTCGACGGCCGCGGTTTCTCCGGTCGCGCCGTGCCAACTCTGCATGACCACCCCCAGGTTGCCGAGCTGGCCGATCTGGAGGGCGGGGGGCGCCTGTGACGCGTGGAGGGCTTCCCTCGCCAGTCGGGAGGCTTCCCGCAGGGAGGTCAGGTCGTCGGTCTGGAGGGCGCGCTCGCGCAGGGTGACGGCGAGGTTGGCCAGGGTCTCGGCGTACTCGTCCGTGCCCGGTTGCTGCTCGGCGAGAGCGGCTCGCAGGGTGGCGACGGCCTCGTCCAGCAGCGCCGCGTCACCGGTCCACTGCGCCAGCCTGTGCAAGGTGTTGCCGAGACTGTTCAGCCTCATGGCGCGTAGCGGCGTGCCGGGGCGGAACAGTGTCAGGGCCTCGCGCAGCGAGGCCGCGGACTCCTCGAGCAACGCCGGCTCGCCGGTGGTCTCGGCGGCCAGGCGCAGGGCGATGCCGAACCCGGCGAGCAGTTCGGCACGGTCCGGATGGCCGTGCGGGCATTCGGCCAGGGCCGTGCGGTGGATCCGCAGCATCTCGGACCGGTTGGTCTCCTCGGGATGGTGCTCGAACCACTGGCGCAGGGCCTGGGTGAGGTTGCGCAGGACGATCACGCGGGCGGGGCCGCCCGGCGGGGCGGCCTCCAGCGCGGTGCGCCACATGTCGAGGGCCTCGCGCAGGGCGCCCAAGTCCCCGTCGAACAGGTACGCGCTGTACCGGAGCCCGGCCAGGTTGCTCAGGTGGCCGAGACGGTCGTCCGATCCGTCCGGCAGCACGCGGAGCGCGCGCCGTTGCGCGTCCGTCGCGCGGAGGAGATCCGTCGCGGCGGAGGCGGCGGTGTCCCCGCCCCGAGGTCCCGCGGCCCGGCCCCCGTCGCGGGCCGCTTCGCGGCCGACGGCGATCCTGTGTCGCAGGTGCAGCACCTCACCGAGCGCGCCCAGCGACTGCGCCGCGGTCCCGGCCTCCTGGGGGAGGCGGGCCGCCCGGTCGAACGTCTCCACCGCCCGGTCGAGGTCGTCAGGCCGCCCGTGAATCGCGAATCTCTGCTGGTACGCGAGGCCCAGGAGCCGTACGTCCTGCTGGTGGACCGGTTCGCACGCCGCCCGTTCACGGCCCAGGCCGACCAGGGCCTCCACGTCGTCCGGGCGCCGCAGCAGTCGGTAACGGGTCTGGAGGGCGACCATCAGGTTGGCGGCCCAGTGGGCAGTCCGTACGGTGTCCGGCGCCGCCGCTGAGGCGAGTAACTGCCAGTAGAGCGCGATCGCCTGATCGAGGGCCTGCCGGTCGCCCGTCCGGAGGTGGTGGAACAGCAGCCGATCGGCGCGCGATTCCGCGTCCGGTCCGTCCGCCGCTCGCCCGAGACTCGCGTTGAACACGCCCACCCCCGTGTCGCACCGCCGTACCGCGGCCCCTCGGCGCTGCGCGGCCCATGCTCACGATAGCGAACGAGTCGTCGGACCGACGTACAGCGGACCGACGTCGTACAGCGGACCGGCCGAGGAAGGCCTGCGTTCAACCGAAGGCCGGCATACGGCCGGCGGAAGCCGGCGAAGGCCGACGTACAATCGCGGCCGACCGGCATCCGGCGTCCGAGGGGGAACGGTGGAGATCGAGAACGGCGGACGAAGCGGGCCGCGAGGCGGACACGCCCGGTTGGGCGAGTTTTGCCGACGGCTGACGGACGCGTCCGGACCGCTGGGTCTCGGTGAGCGGGGGCTGCGACTCGTCGAGTCCATCACCTCCGAACTGCGTACCGGCCGGGCCCCCGAGGAACTCGACGACGCCTTCGACGAGTTGGAGGAGGAGTTGCTCGCAGCCGGGCACAGCGCCGGCCTGGGCTCCTATCGCACCACACCGCCGCCGCTCACCCCCGGCTACCAGCGACTCCCGGTCGCCGGGCCGGTCCGCCCGCCGCTGCACGTGCTGGCTTGCCCGCGGGGCCACTGCGGGCGTGTGGAGGCGCCCGGCGACGATGCCCCGCACCCCGGCTGCCGGATCTTCGAGCAGCCGCTGCGCACGGTCCCCCTCCGGTGACCAGCGCCTTTCTCAGCGCGCTGGGCGGCCGGATCGCCGAACGATGGCTGGCCGCGCTGGCCCTGCCGGGGCTGCTCTTCCTCGCCGCCCTCACCACGGCCATGGTCCTCGGCCACGAACACTGGTCCGACCTCGAGCGGCTGCGGGCCTGGCTCGACACGCTTGCCGCCTCCCCCGCGTCCCGCAGCGCCGGCACCGTCGCCCTCGTGGCGCTGGGCGTGCTGGCCGGTGCCGCCGTGACCGGCGCGGCCGCCCAGTCCCTGGGCACGGGCGTGGAACTGCTCTGGTGCGCGGAGCCGCACGGGCCACTGCTGCGGTACCTCGCCGATCGCCGGTTGCGCCGCTGGCGCGCGGCCGACGCGGCCTTCCGCACCGCGCTGGTGGCAGCGGGCCGAGCCCGTATCGAGGGAGCGGAGGACGCCGACCGGCTCGCCGGCATTGCCGAGCGCCGTTACGCCGACCGCGGCCGCATCGCCTCAGCGCCGCCCCGCCACCCCTTCGGGACGGGCGACCACCTCGCCGCGCCCGGGCAACGGCTCTGGCGCGCCCACCGGTTGGAGCTGGCGGCCGCCTGGCCGCATCTGTGGCTCCTGGCCGCCGACGGCACGCGTGCCGAACTGCAGGACGCCCGCCTCAGGTTGACCGCGTCGGCGCGCCTGTACGCCTGGGGCGTGGGGTATCTGGTGCTGGCGCTCTGGTGGTGGCCTGCGGCACTGGTCGGAGGTGTCGCCGTCGCCTCGGGCGTGCGGCGCGGGCGCGCGGCCGCGGAGGCCTTCGCCGAACTCACCGAGGCCCTGGCCGACCTCCATATGCGCGACTTGGCGGCCGCGCTGGGCGTCGAGTGCGAGGGGGTCGTCGACCGGGAGCTCGGCGAACGCCTCACACGGGCTCTGCGGAAGGAGACGGAAGCCGCGTAGAGCGTGTCTCTTTGACTGGAACGCACCGAGTTCGTGGGGCAGGTCCCGCCAGGGCGAGCACGTGCGGCGCTTCCAAGCGATGGCCTCCAGGGTTCGGCGGTGGTCGGCCCACCGTCGTCCACGGGCCGGATCGGCCGGCATCAGCGGCTCTGTCCGGTCCCGCATCGCATCGGTGATCACTGACCGGACAGACGCATCCGATCAGCCGACCAGCTCATCAAAGAGGCACGCTCCAGCGCAGGAACGACTTCGGATCCCGCAGGGCGTGCCGCAGTCCCGCCGCGAGCGGTACGACCGTCATGGCGAAGAAGACCCAGAACACGAACTCGGCCCCGGGCGCGAGGTTGTAGACGGTGCCGTCCTCCCACTGGCAGTAGGCCCGCGGCGGAAACGGGGTGGAGATTCCCGAGACCTCCCCGCTCCCGAGGATGCCCTGCTGCATCGGCTCCCTGGGGCAGGGGGCGGTCTCCGGGAACAGGAAGGGGTCGTCCGCCACCATGATCACGACCCAGGTGAGGGCACCGAGCGGCACCGACCAGAACACCGAGGTCCGCACCCACAGCGGCAGCAGCGGATGCGCCAGCAGCCCGCGCAGCGCGACCCAGCCGACCACGAGCCCGACGAAGACCGGGAGCAGCGTCATGACACCACCGCGGTCTTCCGGGCGCGGAACTCGGTGGCGTAGCCCGCGCCGATGACGAGCAGGACGGCGGCCGGGGCGAGGAACGCGGTCGCCCGGTTCATCCACACGTAGCTGGGATCACTGGAGTAGACGGTGCCGTCGTCGCGGACGCAGTCGAAGCGGAGCGGCAGGTACGAGGACCGGTGGTGGGAGAGGCCCTGCCTCGTCTCCGCGTCGAAGCCCTCGCGGCAGGCCGGAGCCGGAATCGAGTCCGCGCCGTTGCCGAACGCGTGCTCCGACAGCAGAACGCCGGAGAGCCCCAGGGAGTAGACGGCCACGGCCGCCCACCCGGCCGCTCCCGCCGCGCGGCGCAGCAGATGCACCGCCCAGGGCTCGGGCCGACCGGGGAACGCCATCGCGACGACCCCCACCGCGGCGATGAGCGCCCCGAGGGCACAGACCGCGGAGAGACCTAAACCCACCAGCAGCACGCCCGTCACCCCCGTCCGAGCGGGGGCGGGGCTTGAGGGATGAGGGGGGCGGCACGCATGCGGCCACCTCATCAGCACCGCACCGGACCGTCTGTGGCGGAAGCCACTCCACCCGTCACAGTCGTGTCACAGCGGGCAGAGGCCCTCCTGGGGTCCGCGGGGCAAGTCGCCCATGCGTCACTGGCTTCCGTCCCCGGTCGAGGGTGGAAGCCCTCCCACCACAGCGGAATCCGTCAAGCTGCGCTTTCATGGAGTCTTCGCCCTTGTGGCAGGCAGCACATGACGGCGTCAGACTCGGCGGCAGCGGTCTCGAAGCTCGGAGATGACGGCCTTCTCGCGTGCGTTGACGGCACCGTCCACGGTCGGACGGGTTCAAGACCATCCGCCGAACACAGTGGCTCGAGCAGCCGAAGCAGGTCATGCCGGGACAAGACCACCGTGCACCCCTTGGGTCGAACTGCCCGTTCACCAAGCGCGGGCCAGGGCGCGCCGGTGGCGGGCCGAGTCGCTCGGGGCCGTCGTCCACGAGGCCCCGGACGGCTGCACCCACGCCCAGTAGCGCGATCGGCTCCACCCCATTGTCTTCAGCACACCCGAGCACCTCATCAACCGCGTCCCGTGAGGCCTACGGCACCTCCGGTTCCGCAGTCACCTCGCCGACAGCTGCCTCGGCGACACCAGCCTGACCAGCAGACCCATCTGAGCCACACCACGACGCCACGGGTTCAAAATCAGGAGGAGACAGAGCCGTTCGATGTGTTGACAGGCCCTGTCCCGCCTGCCCACGACGGACGATTCCTCGACCGGCGAGCCCGCTGATCACGACCGAGCGCACGCAGGCGACGTGATCCACCTTACGTTTCGACCGGTGGAGCCCAGCGGTCTCCACTGTTCCCGGCGAGAAGCCGGTTGACGTGATCATGCCTGGCCAGAAGGCGCCTTCTGCAGGGCCGATCTTCCTCCCTAGAGTCCTCCCTCGGCACGCTTTCGTACAGGAGTTCCAAAGGAAGGACACAGCACGTCGTGCACCCACGTAAACCCCGCTTATCCCCAAGACGCATACGTCTCCAGCACATCGCCGTGGTCGCTGCCCTGCTGCTGACCGCAGAAGCAGGTACCGCTTTGACCGGGCAGGCCGCGGCGGCGCCCGCCCCTCAGGACGGACCCTCTCCGGCCAGAAACGCAGAACCGTCGAAGGCCGAGATCCTCCGATCCGACATGCGGTGGGCCGCCGCGCACGCCGAGGGCTCGAAGGCCTGGGCGATCCTCGAAGCGAAGAGAACCGGGAAGAAGACCCTCGCGCACGACGAGACGACTCCGGATTCCCTCACGATCGCCGCCCCCGACGGAACGCTGACCACGGAAATGACTCCCGGACCGGAGCGGGTCTGGCAGGGAGGCACGTGGCATACGGTCGACGCGACCCTGACGAAGACCGCCGACGGGGCCGTTGAGACGAAGGCGCACCCGGTCGGCCTGCGGCTGGCGGGCAAGGACGGGACCCCTTCCGCCTCTCTCGCCGCCGCTCAAAGGGCCTCCGCACGCGACCTCGTCACCCTCGGCGCCGGTGAGGACAAGGTCACCCTGCAGTGGAAGGGCGGCCTGCCGGAACCCGAACTGGACGGCACCCGCGCCCGCTACGAGAACGCGGTGCCCGGAGCGGACGTCATCGTCGAGGCCACCCGCACCGGCTTCGAGCAGTTCGTCGAGATCGGCGAGCGGCCCACCGGCGCCTACTCCTACACCCTCCCGGTGAAGGCCAAGGGCCTGAAGGCGAAGGCGAACAAGGACGGCTCGGTCACCTTCTCCGACGCCGGGACCGGCGTCGAGCGTGCTGTCATGCCCGCCCCGGTCATGTGGGACGCGACCGTCGACAAGGCCTCCGGCGAACACACGAACCGGGTGCGCGTCGACATGGAGGTCGTCGGCAAGGGCACCGGCGAGTGGGATCTGGTCGTCACGCCCGATGCGGACTTCCTGACCGACCCCAAGACGCGGTACCCGGTCACCGTCGACCCGTCCACCTCCGCACTGTCGAACACCTTCGACACCTACGTGCAGCAGGGCGAGACCGTCGACTGGTCCACCGACACCGAACTCGACCTCGGCAACCCCGGCACCAAGAACGCCGACGGAACGGCGCGCACCGCGAGGTCCTTCATCACGTGGAACACCACACCGATCCAGGACGCGCTGATCGTCGACACCAACCTGGCGCTGTGGAACTTCCACTCCGGCAACACCGACTGCAGCGCACAGTCCTGGACCGTCTGGGACACCGGCGCCCCCTCGACGTCCTCGCGCTGGACGTCCCAGCCCGCGTGGAACCAGCAGTACCACTCCTCCACCCAGACCAAGGGCAACCCGGACTGCGCCGCCACCCAGCCGGACGGCTGGATCAACGCCGACGTCGACGAACTCGTCCAGACCTGGGCCTCCGCCAAGGCCACTCGGGGCCACATGGGCCTGCGCGCCGCCACCGACGACACCAAGGCGTGGAAGCGGGTCAACTCCGCCAACAACACGGCCAACCAGCCCAAGCTGTCCGTCACCTACAACTACCGCCCCTCCGACGGCACGGACCGGCAGGCCGGTGGGCCGTTCAGGTCGTACGCGGGCGTGTGGGCCGTGAACACCACCACCCCGACCCTGCGGGACACCTTCACCGACCCTGACGGCGACGCGGTCAGCGGCACCTTCCAGGTCTACGACGCCGCCACCGACACCCCCATCACCACCCCGTCCGGTGAAGGCCTGCTCGTCTCCGGATCCGTCGCCTCCGGCAAACCGGCCTCCGTCACCGTCCCGGCCGGACAGCTCCAGGACGGCAGGACCTACAAGTTCCGCACCAACGCCTACGACGGCACCCACTACAACCTCAGCTGGTCCCCCTGGACCCAGTTCGTCGTCGACACCACCGCACCGGGCGAGCCGCAGAGCGTCACCTCGGCCACCTATCCCGAGAACTGGGGCGGTGGCGGCGCCGGCGTCCCGGGTGACTTCGACGTCACTACGGGCGCTTCGGACGCCTACGAGGTGCGCTACCGCCTCGACCCGTACTCCGATGATGCGGACGGTGACGGCTGGACCTCGGTGCGCACCACCACCCCGGCGATGTCGGGCAGGGCCGTGGCTCCGGACGCCTCCTACGCGATCACCCCCGCAGCGGACGGCAACCACGTGGCACAGACCCGCACCGTGGACCGGGCGGGCAACGTCGGCCCGATCAAGGACTACGGGTTCACCGCCGGGAACCGGGACTACAACCGCAAGCAGAAGATCGACATCACGCTCCCGGCCAACGACGCCGGCGCGCAGCAGCCGGCGCCGTCCGATCCTCCGCAGCCTGCGTGGGCAGGCTGGAAGCAGGGCGGTCAGGCCGGCACCTTCAAGACCAGCGACGACACCCAGGTCATCGTCACCCCGAAGGACCAGGCCTCCGAGGAGTTCACCCGGAAGGCCGCGAAACAGCTTGGTGCCCGCGCCCCTTCGTACCCGGACCCGATCGTCAAGGATGCCTGGTGCCAGCCCAGCCTGTCCGGCGAGGCGCAGAAATCGCTGATGACCCGCACCGAAGCCTGCGTGTTCTTCGATATCCAGTTCATCGCGGAGAGCAAGCTGGAAGACGGCGTCGTGCCGGTGAAGTACCAGGCGGACTTCGAGGTCCACTTCCAGGTCAAGACCGACGTCCACGGCGACGCCATCAAGACGTGGGTGCAGATCAACCCGGTCTACAACAACTTCCCGGGCGATGAGGGCGCGGTCGTGATGGGCGACGGCAACCCGGACGCCTGGTTCGACTCGATGTGCGAGAGCAACGGCTGCAACACGGGCGGCGACAGCACACGGCAGAACTTCGACTTCTTCGGCGACCTCACCTGGAAGGGAGGCATGAACGGCAACGACCCGGTCGACACCCACATGGCCACTGGTACAGCCGACCACAAGTGGAACGGCACCGTGGACAACGCCTCCGGCACCACTGACGACAACCTGTCGAAGAGCATGCCGGTGTTCTTCTCCGGCCGGCCCATCACCGAGGTGGAACCCCCGCCCGGCCTGAACGGCAAGAAGGGCGAATGGAAGAACGACTACGGGCACTGGGAGTCCCCGCATCTGATCGTGACCTGCGACAAGGTCGCCTCCTACGGCGCCCCGGGCTGTGTACTCCCGCAGTACGCCCCGACGTACAGGTTCAACACGGCCGCCTATCCCGAGGCAGCCGCGCACGCCTGGCTGATCCAGAACAAGTCGAAGGTCAAGGGCCTCGGGCAGAGTTGGGCCGCCCCGCTTCAGTACCTGCCACCGGCGGCCAGGAACAAGAAGAGCTACGACTCGGACAAGAGCCGCGACGCGATGTGCACCCGCTACCGGGGACCCAAGTCGGGAAGTACCGGATGGGTTCCGCGCAAGACGTTCCTGCCTCACCCGAAGACAGCCCTGCACCACGTCGGGCCGCATCTGGACGAAGTCAACTGCGACGAGTTCCCGTTCGCCTCGACGTACCAGTCCGCCGGTATGAAGAAGACCGACGGAGGTAAGAACGAGGCCCCGAACGGCGGCGCGGACTGCATGCAGACCGTATCCGCCACCGCAGATGACGGAAACGTCCACTTCCTCGACGACACCCGCTACGACGCGCCGTCGTTCACCGAGAACTGCGGCCGGTCCTCGATGTCCGGTGACGTCAACCAGGGCTCGATGCGGCCGTTCGGTGATTTCGCGCAGCAGATGCGGCTCCTGGACGAACAGGCCTATTTCCTGGATCCGGGCAACGCCTGGTTCAAGGGATGTGACACCTCGAAGGCCGAGCTGGTCTGTGTCATGACAAAGCCGTAAAACCGGCTGCGGCGAAGCTGGTGGGGCCCCTCCCCGGCCGGGGAGGGGCCCTGCACTTCTAGTGGACGGGCCGCCAGTCGGCGAACGTCTCGTCCAGCCCCGGAGGACCCTGCGGGTCCTGCCAGATGAGGCAGCCGTACACGACACCGGGCACCTTGTAACCCATCAGATCGGCCGGACCTTCGCCGAGCGTTCGGTTGACGGCTTCCAGGTAGGCGGCGATCGACGGATACAGCGGCTTTTCCATGAGCAAGCCCTCATAGCTGCTCCACTTGCCGAGGCCGGAAGCCGACAGGTACAGGCCGGTGTCGGTCGCTTCGGGGTAGTTGCCGATGGGGGCAGCCCACTGCTCGCCTTTCCAGAAGTCCTCGCCCTGGCGGTCGAGGCCGGCCAACCGTGGCCGGATCGACTGGGAAGGGGTGAGCAGAAGCCCATGAGGCAGGAACCGCCCGGTGCCCACCTCACCCTCTTCGTCGTACTCGCTGATGTCGAGCTGCCGCACCCCGCCGGCCAACGCCCAGAGAGCGACCAGCTCGGGTGGGAAGCCGTACCCGCAGGAACGCATGAGGTGATCTTCTGCTTCCTCGACCTCGACCACGGTGGCCGGGGGCAGGATCGACGCGTGCGAGGTGGGGGCGTGTACGCGCAGCCACTCGGTCAACTGCTGCCAGGCAGTGGCCATCCGCTCCATATGTTCGGTGTCCATACTCCGGACCCTATGAGCTCGTGACACGATCTTGCTGAAGTGTGCTGCGGTCGGAACCTGGTCATGCGTGCACGGCCACCACCGCAATCACCTGCGGCATTCGCCCCGCTAGCCCCTTTTTCACGCTCACGGTCCGGTTCTACGGTGCCAGGGTGCGCAGGACGCAGAACTCGTTGCCTTCGGGATCCGCCATGACCACCCAGTTGCGGTCCGGGCCTTGGCCCATGTCCGTCCTGGTGGCGCCGAGGCCGAGCAGTCGGGTCACCTCGTCCTCGGTGCTGCCGTCGACCGGGCTGACGTCGAGGTGAAGCCGGTTCTTCACGGCCTTGCCCTCGGGCACCCGGATGAACAGCAGGGTGGGCGGCATCTGGCGGGCCCGGACCTCCTCAACGGTCGGCACCCAGGAGCCGATCTCGACCTTGCCCTCGCTCCGGTCGATCACCTCGAAGTCCAGGACCTCGCACCAGAAGGCCGCGAGTCCCTCCGGATCACGGCAGTCAACGGCCAACTCGGTGAACCTGCTTGTCACGACTCCCCCAGACAGTGCAACCACCGGGACACCCTCACGCCTCCCCGGCGAACCCCGCGAAACACGACCGCCCCCGGCTCGCCCCCTCCCCTCCCTATCGGATGCTCCGCAGTTCCTCCCCGGTGGCCGTGACGGTCCAGAAGGACCAGCCCTTGTGGTACGGGACGACCTGCGGATCGAGCGCCCGGACCACGGCGACGGCCGCTCCGTCGGGGCTGTCGTACGTGCCCTGGCCGGGCCCGGACGGAATCGTCACCGCGCGGGACGAGGGGTCGTAGAAGCCGTCGACGTGCCGACCGTCGTAGACGGCATGGATCGTCACCCCTTGTTCCCCGGTGCGTGCCGGCGCGTCCGCGGGGGCCAGGACCGGTGCGGTGGATTCCTCCGCGATCAGCTCGTCGTCGGCCGGAGGCTCGTCGGCGTCCCGGCGCGGAGCCTGCTCGTCGGGGACCGGCAGGCCGAGGAGTTCGTTGAGGACGTGGGTCAGCAACCGCCGTCGCGCGGCCAGGAATTCGGGGAACCGGTCGAGGGAGCGCAGCTCGGGATCGCTGGGAATCCACTGTTCGGCGAGGCGGTCGGGGGCGATCCCTCCCATGTATTCGAAGGGCAGCTTCGAACCGATCATCTTGTTGGTCTGCCCTGTCACGAACGCCAGATTGGCCAGGCTGTTCCACTCCTCCTTCGCGTAGGCCGACTGGACCTGGGCGCGCGGGAACACATGATGGAACTCGATCCTGGCTCCGCTGCTCATCGGCTGGTCGCTGATGGCGATGTTGGTGGCCCAGTCCCGGGCCTTGTCGCGCAGCGCGGCGATGTAGAGCAGCCGGAAGAAGGCGTGCGTGGAGTACTTCTGCTCCAGGTCCCTCGGATGCAGGGGGGTGTCCGCCGAACGGCTGCCCGAGGCGCGACGGATCAGCTCGGTGAACAGTTCCTCGCCCTGCCTCGTCCTCAACAAGCGTGCCTCCGCGTCGAGTTTCGTCTCGACCTGCAGGGAGTAGTGGCTGAAGGCCATCGCCGTGTACACCCAGCGGCGCAGCAGGGCCTGCTCGTTGTCCTGGAGTTTCCCGTCGCGCTGGTGCAGGAGCAGAGCGGGCACGACGATGACGTTGGGCGACGTCAGGATCCCGGAGCGGGGGATCCCGCATTCCTCCCGCAGGAAGTCGATGGCGAGCCGGAGGGCTTTCTCGGTGGCCTGCCAGGCCTCCTTCAGCGCGACTTCGTCGACTGCCGCCCCGATCAGCTTGATGTGCCGGGCGCTGGTGCCCGCGAGCAGGCTCATCAGGCGGAGGACGGCTTCCCGGTCGAGGGAGAAGTCGCTGTCGCGCAGGTACTGGTGGAAGGCGTCCATGGTGGCCAGACCGTCCGCCCAGCGGGCGGCGATGGCGCTGTAGACGAGGTCGCCCTTGGAGAGCCGGCGGCCGCCCTTGTTGAGCCGGGCGAAGAGTTCGGCGACCTCCTCGTAGTCGTCCGACTCGTAGGTGATCACGGCGATCTGCTGCCTGCGGATGTCGTGCACCTTCTGCAGCCGCTGCATCCACTCGCCGAAGTCCGGGTCGGAGTACTCGACCCCGGCTTCCTTGAGGACCTCGTGGTACTGCACGTTCTCCTGCAGCAGGGTGGAGACGCGGAACAGCATGGGGTCCCTGCCCTGGACGGCGCTCGGGTTGACGAACTCCTCGGTGCGCACGTCGAAGCGCAGGTCGATGAGGCGCCCGTCCGCCTTCGACTCCGGCCGGTACACCCAGGCGAGGGACGTCAACCGCTGCTGGCCGTCGAGGAGGTAGAGGGGCTGGTGCGTCGACTTCTCGGCCTGGACCACGGCAGCGGTCTTGAAGGGCACCGTCAGATTGGTCTTCCACAGGAGCAGGGCGCCGACCGGATAGCCCCGGTAGAGGGAGTCGAAGAGGTCACGCACGTCGGGTCTCATCCACACGAAGTCGCGCTGGATGGACGGAATGACGACCCTGCCGTGCAGCAGGTCCTCCACCTGCGAAACGATCTTTTCGTTGGCCAGCCCCATGCCGAGTCCCCCACACCACGAGTGATCTACTGCCCGCCCAGTATCCATTACGCGCCCCCCTTCGTGACAAAGGGATCACGAGGGGTAGTGACTGGCGACCTCGCCCGGTGACGCTCCGGCCCGTGATCCGGACCCATGCCGTCGGTCGTCCCCGAATGGCCGGGAGCCGGGCAAAGGCCTCACCAACCGCGGAACCGTGCCGACGGCCTGCCGACGGAGATCTGCCCGGCCTGACCGGGCATCCGTCGCGGCGTGCGGCCCCGATGCGCCGGCCGGCGGCTCACCGGCGCGTGCGAGGCGTACGCGCTCCCGGCGCCGGAGGGCAGGCATGCCCTCTCACGGCTCGCTCCGCGCGCTGTCGGCCCTCGGGCCGGGCACACGTGCCGTGGTGCGGAGGGCGCCGCATCACAACGGGCGCCCGACGGGCGAGAACGAGGGGCAGGGCGGGGCGGGGGCCATACCCCCTTGCCGGTCTCCGGTCGCCCCCCTATGGTTTCTCGCATGGGATCTCTGTGAGGGATGAGGATGCGCGGCGTTGAGCCGGTCTCCGTCGCCGCATCCGGCAGCGTGCTCGTGACACGCCACTGACCGACCGGTTCCGTCCGCTGTGGTGGGTGGCGTCCGTGTCGTCTTTCCACGGCCGTTTCGCCGAGCGCGCTCACGCATTCCCTCATCCTCACGGTGCATCAGGAGACACGCGTGCCGACTGCGCAATTCGCACTGCATGACATCACCAAGCGCTACGACGACCGCATCGTGTTCGACCGGGTCGGCTTCAGCATCAGGCCGGGCGAGAAGGTCGGCGTGATCGGCGACAACGGATCCGGCAAGTCCACGCTGCTCAAGGTGCTCGCCGGCCGCGAGCGGCCCGACAACGGCATCCTCACCGTGGTCGCCCCCGGCGGCATCGGCTACCTGGCGCAGACACTGGAACTACCGCTCGACGCCACCGTCCAGGACGCCGTCGACCTGGCCCTGTCCGACCTGCGCGAACTCGAAGCGGCGATGCGCCGGGCCGAGGCGGAACTGGCCGAGCACGACACGGACGGCCCCGGAACCGAGCTGCCCGCCGTCCTCCAGCACTACGCCGGCCTCGTCGAGCGGTACCAGGCCCGCGGCGGCTACGAGGCCGACGTGCGGGTGGAGGTCGCGCTGCACGGCCTCGGGCTGCCGGGTCTGGACCGCGACCGGAAGCTCGGGACCCTCTCCGGCGGCGAGCGCTCCCGCCTCGCCCTCGCGGCGACCCTGGCCTCGGCGCCGGAACTGCTGCTGCTCGACGAGCCGACCAACGACCTCGACGACCGGGCGACGGAATGGCTGGAGGAGCACCTGCGGAGCCATCGCGGCACCGTGATCGCGGTCACCCACGACCGGGTGTTCCTCGACCGGCTCACCACCACGATCCTGGAGGTCGACTCCGGCCGCGTCACCCGCTACGGCAACGGCTACGAGGGCTACTTGACGGCCAAGGCCGTGGAACGCGAGCGGCGGCTGCGGGAGTACGAGGAGTGGCGCACCGAACTCGACCGCAACCGCGGGCTGATCGCCTCCAATGTGGCGCGGATGGACGGCATCCCGCGCAAGACGCCCCTCTCCGTGTTCGGTCACGGCGCGTACCGCAGGCGCGGACGCGACCACGGCGCGATGGTGCGGATCCGCAACGCCAAGCAACGCGTGGCGCAGCTGACCGAGAACCCGGCCCCGGCCCCCGCGGACCCGCTGACCTTCACCGCCCGTATCGACACCGCGGGCCCAAAGGCGGAGGAGACGCAGGAGGCGTTGGCCGAGCTCACCGACGTGCGTGTCGCGGACCGGCTCGTCGTCGACTCCCTGAGCATCCGGCCGAGCGACCGACTACTGATCACCGGCCCCAACGGTGCGGGCAAGACGACCTTGTTGCGGGTGCTCTCCGGAGAACTGGAGCCGGACAGCGGCTCGGTGAGGGTCGGCTGCCGGGTCGGGCACCTGCGGCAGGACGAGATGCCCTGGCCGCCCGGGCTGACCGTGCTACGGGCCTTCGCCCATGGCCGGGACGGCTATCTGGAGGACCATGCCGGGAAACTGCTCTCCCTGGGCCTGTTCAGCCCGTCCGACCTACGGCGGCAGGTGAAGGACCTGTCGTACGGACAGCGGCGCCGGATCGAGATCGCCCGGCTGGTGAGCGACCCGATGGACCTGCTGTTGCTGGACGAGCCCACCAACCACCTCACCCCGGTGCTGGTGGAGGAACTGGAGCAGGCGCTGGTGGACTACCGGGGTGCCGTGGTCGTCGTCACCCACGACCGCCGGATGCGGTCCCGGTTCACCGGTGCCCGGCTCACCATGGACCACGGGCGCATCGCCGGGTTCAGGACGGCCTGAGCCACCTCCATCCGGGGTTCAGGCCTCGGGACTGTGCCAGTTCGCGTTTGCCGGGCCTGGATGTAGAGCCGCAGGGCCCGGATGGCGAGCCGAGCCGGTCGGGGACACCACCACCGTCCTCGGCCGGCTCACTCAACCACCTGATCCCGGCCGACCGGCAGTTTCATCCGCTGCGCCGGCCCACGGACATCCCGGAGGGGGTACTCGAGCCCGTCGAGCCCGTCGTCCTGGCAGCTGCCTTCCTCCCAAGTGCCAACCGGAGCAGCAGCCGGACGAACCCGGAGGGCTGCCCACGGACCTCCCGATCTCCGCCTGAGAGAGCGGACCAGCTCGCCGGAGAGACGAGTCGGCACATCAAGAGGGAAGATCCAATCCCCACTGGGTCCATGCCATAAGGACCCACCAGCCGGGCAACTCGGGAGGGCCGATGTACACCGTCGACAGCGGACGAGTCATTGCCAAGGAGAGCATCCCCGGTGGCGGAGATGACAACAGCGGTGGTTTCTTCGACCCCTGCCACCTCGTCCTCACCGACATCGGACTGGCCAACAGCGCCTTCCCCGGCACCATGACAAGGTCCTGACATGCGACGCATCCTGCTCGCCCTCGCCACGGCGGCGACCCTGACCGGTTGCTCGGTCTTCGGCCAGGAAACCTTGTGCACCAAGGCGGACATGGACTCGGAGGTCGCCGTGGTGTGGCGGCCCGCCGACTTCGGCGGCACGGACGCGGCGGTGATCCGCGTGTGCGTGGAGGACAAGTGCAAGGAGCAGAAGTCCGGCGACGCGGACAACCCGATCGCAAGGGTGTCGGTCCGGCTTCCGGACGACATCGGCGCCGTCACCGTCCCGGTGCGGCTGAAGGTGACAGCGGCGCGGGACGACCGGGTCGTCGTGGCCGACAGCCGCCGCGCACGGTTGACGGAGCAACACCCCAACGGCACTTCGTGTTCGCCCGAGGCATGGACGGCGACCTTCCGCGCCGACCCCGACAAGGGGCTCACCTCACCCGAGGGGCTGTCCCTGAGATGAGGTGGCCTGGGGCCCGGGTGAACCGATGCCCGGAGCCGTCACACCACTGACGGGTCCGGCCGGACGCGTCAGTGGTGTGACGGGCCCGGGCGGGCCCGGCTGACCCGCCCAGCCCGGCCCCACGGCAGAGGTGGCCGTGTG
>NZ_JBITSN010000013.1:0-88775 GCF_044540975.1 Streptomyces sp. NPDC085927 | reverse complement strand
GGGGGGGGCGGCCCGGGGCGGGGGGGGGGGGGGGGGCGCGCCCCCGCGCCCCGCCCCCCCCCCCCCCGCGGGGGGGGGGCCGGGGCCGGGGGGGGGGGGGCCCGGGCGCCGGGCGGACCGGAGTCACCCGGCCTGCCCGGCACGACGGCAGATGAGCCGGTGTCCACGCCCAGCAGTGACGACGTACCACCGCAGGGCGGGCGGAGATCACGGGCCGCCGGGATTTCAGAGGGTCCCGGTGCCCCGGCCCGTTCACATCACATTCGCAGCCCGCCGCCCTTGCTGGCCGGGGCCGGGCTTCGCTACACAGAGGGCAGGAAGAACGGAACGCAGGACACCGCAGCCCAAGGACAAGTGCCGCCTCCACTCACCCCGATGGACCACTCGCCCGTGCCGCCCACGGCGCGCACCACCCCGACGAGGAGCCGCCACACCATGTCCGACAACAGCACCCCGGAAAGACCGGGTCCGGCACCGGCACCGAACCCGGAATCGGCATCCGCACCCCCGCTCCCCTCCACACCGCCCTCGGCTCCGCCGACTCCCCCGGTCTCTCAGGGATTTCAGGACCCGATGTCAATGGCTGCCCGCCGCCCGGGGCCGGGAAGGCGCACCCTCGTACTCTCCGTCATCGCCGCCGTCGTCGTGGCGTTCCTCGCCGGTGGCGGTGTCGCCTGGTGGGTGCTGGGCGAGGAGGACGGCGACGTGATGGACCATGTCGAGGTCTCGGGCGGCAAACTCGTCGCCGACGACAGCGACGACGCGTACTGCGACGACAACGACATCTACTCGTACAACGACTGCGACACGGACCCCGACGAGACGTACGAGTTCAGCTACAGGATCGCCAACAAGGGGGACGGACCCGCCAACTACTCCGTCGTCGTCAACGCCTTCGACGAGGAAGGCGACTTCGTCGGCCAGACCTACGTCGGCACGACCCACCTGGCCGCCGGTGAAACCGACTCCGACGAGGGCGAGTTCAACGAGTACAACGACTTCGAAGGGAACCGCGAGCTGTCCGACATCGCGTCCGTGAAGGTCGCCCACGCGGAACGTGTCGCCCTGGCCAACTGACCGCCGCGCCCGGTCGGCTCGGCCCTGCGGCGCCTTCCCTGCGAACCTCCGGCCTCCGACGTCGCGTCCACCTGTGCGGTCGGTCCTGCGGCCGGTCCTGGTGGGACTCGCCTACTTGTGCTGCAACTTCCCCAGGGGGGTGGGGTCTTCGTCCAGTGCGGTGGACGCCGCCTTCCAACTGGTGTCCTCGGGGTACAGGGCGCTGCGCAGGAAGGCCGAGCTGAGCTCCTGGATCAGCGCCACGCGCGCGGGGCTCTCGTCCGTCGTCGCGGCGGCCTCGTACCCGTAGATGCCTCCGAGCGAGTGCTCCGCCTCGAACAGGGTGAGCAGGCTCTTGCTTCCCGGGCTGTGGGTGTAGGGGTCGGTGAACCAGTCCGGTCCGCGGGTGGACAGGGCGGACCGGTCGTGGTCCCCGGCGACGACGAGGGCCGGCGCGGTCATGGTGTCGAAGGACGGCCTCATGAAGGAGAAGTGCTCGGCGGCGAACGGGGTCAGGTCGTCGCCCAGGCCGGTCAGCGCGAGCAGCACGCCCGCCTTCACCCGGGGGTCGGACATGGCCTCGCCGGGGACACCGCCGGCGTCGAGGACGCGCGCGCCCAGCAGTGTGCTCGCCGTCTGGGCTCCCCAGGAGTGGCCTGCCACAGCGATGCGGCCGCGGTCGACACGCCCGCCGAGGCCCGGCACGGAGGCTTCCAGGACGTCGAGTCCGTCCAGCACCCGCTTGAGGTCCTCGATGCGGAAGCGCCAGATCCGCGGTGTGCGGGGGTCCTCGGCGGGGAGCCCCAGCGTCCTGGAGTCGAGGTGGGTGGGCTGCAGGACCACGAAGCCCTGAGCGGCCCAGAAGTCCGCCAGCGGGGCGTAGTCCTTCATCGACGCGCCGAAGCCGTGCGAGAAGACGACGACCGGCAACTCCCCGCCGGTCGCGGGGGCGGACACGGCGACCTGGAGGTCCTCGCCCCGGCCGGGGGCAGGCAGGACGACCGGCCTGGCGGACACCACCGTGGTGGGCGCGTTCGTGGCCCTCCGTACGTTCACGTTGTTCGAGTTGCTTGAGTTGTTCGAGTCGGACATGGAAATGTTTTTCCTTTTCTGACGCGCAGTCGCATCGACCCGGGTACCGACGAGCGCGTGCTCCTCGTCCGGCCGGAGCGGGACGGCGATGGACGGCTCAGCCCCTCGGTCTGCCGTCACGAATGAAGCGGAACCTTGCTCCGCTTACGATACGGAACAGCGTTCCGCTTTTCAATCTCACGGAAGGGGCGTCCTGGTGGACGACGGCGGCCGGGGTGCGGGAAGCGCAGCCGGATCCAAGCGCGAGGACGTCCGGCGCAACCACCAGGCCCTGCCGGAGGTCGACGCTCCGGGTGCCGGACCAGCGGTCATGTGACCGTGTCCCGGCCGGACCTGCCCGAATCGTCCGGCAGATTCATACCGGAGGCCGCTCCGTGTCACAGTGGGCGGCCGGATGCATCCGCCCTTCAACCCGACCGGGAGAACTCGTGGAACTGTTGGCGGCCGGGATGATCGTCGGCGCGCTGATCTCGGTCGTGACCGCGCCCGTCGGGGTCTCCGGCGCGGTGTTCCTGCTGCCGGTCCAGCTCAGCCTGTTCGGTGTGCCGAGTCCGGCCGTCACTCCGACGAACCTCCTCTTCAACGTCGTCGCCGGCCCGGGGGCCCTGTGGCGCTACCGCCGGGACGGGGCTTTGCGCGGTCCGCTCGCCCGGCGGCTGGTTCTCGGTACCGTCCCGGGGGTGGTGATCGGCGCGGTGATCCGGGTCTTCGCCCTGCCGAGTCCCACGGTCTTCCGCCTGTTGATCGCCGCGCTCCTCGTACCGCTCGGGCTGTGGTTGTGCGCCAGAACTCTCCAGCGGGGCTTCTTGCGGCGGGACTCGCGGCAGGCTCCCGCCCCCGCTCACACCGAACCGTCCGGCCGGGCCGTGAGCAGCCTCGCCCTCGCCGTCGGGATCATCGGCGGCGTGTACGGCATCGGCGGCGGCTCCCTGCTCGGCCCGATCCTCGTGGGACGGGGCATGCCCGTCGGCCGTGTCGCGCCCGCCGCTCTCGCCTCGACGTTCGTCACGTCCCTCGTCGGCGCGGCCACCTTCGCCCTTCTGGGGCTGGTCAGCCCCGGCGATGTCGCACCGGACTGGGGCCTCGGCCTGGCCTGCGGACTCGGCGGCCTCGTCGGCGGCTACCTCGGCGCCCGCCTCCAGCCCAGGCTCCCCGAGACCGCACTACGGCTCACCCTGGGCACGCTCGCCGTCGCCCTCGGCACGCTCTACGCCGTCCAGACGTTGCGCTGACCGCCGGCTCGCCTACTCACCCGGCCACCCGGCCACCCGGTCACCCGGTCACCCGGTCACCGGCACTGTCCGCCGCCATCGCACCGCATCGCATCGCGTGGAGGGCTACTCCGGCAGGTGTGCCTCCGGCGCGTCCGGGCGGTGGCCGGGGAAGCCCGAGCGGGTGTCCGCCTCGTGGCGCACCCGCAGGAACTCCAGGTGCCGCTCGTACTGGTCGAGGCTGTCGGCGATGAGCTGTTCCTGGGTGTATCCCATCACGTCGTAGTCCTGGTTGCCCTCGGCGAGCCGGACCTCGAAGCGCACGTAGGTGTCGTGTGTGCTGACCGAGCGGGTGGCGAACGCGGGAGTCGGCAGCTCGACGGGCCGGACCCCGTAGACGAATTCGTCGTCCGGGCCGATCGGTACCCGCAGGTCCACGTGTGCGAGGCCGGTCTCCTCGTCGATGCCTTCCAGGACCTCCGCCTCCACTCCCTGCTCCCGCAGTTCGTGGGCGACCTCCTGGAAGGCGGGGCGGCACACCTCGTCGACGAACTTCACGGCCGCCCGCCTGTTGGGGAAGGCCATTGCCCGTCTCAGCCGCTGCCGCCAGTTCAGCGCCCCGGGCGGGCCGTGCAGCGTCATACGTCCGGAGAGCACACCGGGCAGCGTGGCGATCCGTGACTCCGCCCGCATCCGTTCGGTGCGCAACGCCAGATAGAGCCCGGCCATGATCAGGAACATGACGAAGGAGAAGGGCAACCCCATGATGATGGTGGCGTTGGTGAGCGCCTGCACTCCGCCCACGATGAGCATGGCGAGGGTGAGCAGCCCCGTCGTGACCGCCCAGAAGATGCGCAGCCACGGGGCCGCGTCGGTCACCGGGGTGGGCAGCTCCGCGCTGAGGTTGCCCATGACCAGGGCCCCGGAGTCCGCGGAGGTGACATACAGCAACAGCCCGACGAACGTCGCGAGTCCGGCGCTGAACAGGGCACCCGGGTACTGGTCCAGCAGGTCGTAGAAGCCCTGCTCGGGAAAGTTCATGGCCGTCCGGCCGAACTCGGTGTTGCCGTCGCGCACTGCGAACAGGGCGGTGTTGCCGAAGATCGACAGGAAGAGGCCGGTGAAGAGGAACGGGATGATCAGCGTCGCCGCGACGAACTGGCGCAGGGTGCGGCCGCGGGAGATGCGGGCCAGGAAGAGCCCGACGAACGGCGCCCAGGCGATCCACCACGCCCAGAAGAAGAGCGTCCATGCGTCCAGCCACTCGGTGGGCCGGTCGTAGGCGAAGGTGTTCAGGGTCATCGACGGGAAACGGCTGACGTAGTCCCCGACGTTCTGGACGATGGCGTTGAGCAGCCGGAACGGTTCACCCACGACCAGGATGTAGATCATCAGCAGGGCGGCGAGGAGGACGTTGAGCTGCGACAGCCGGCGGATTCCCTTGTCCACACCGGACGCGGCGGACACCGTGGCCATGAGCACCGCCACGACGATCAGGCCGATCTGCGCGGAGAGCCCCTGCGGGACACCGAAGAGGAATTTCAGTCCGTAGTTCAGCTGCACCACGCCGATGCCGAGCGTCACGGAGATGCCGAACACGGTGCCGATGATGGCCGCCAGGTCGACGGTGTCACCGATCCGCCCGTGGATCCGGCGTCCGATGATCGGGTAGAGCGCGGAACGGATCGCGAGCGGCAGCCGGTACCGGAAGGAGAAGTAGGCGAGCGTCATGCCCATCAGCGCGTACATGCCCCAACCGGTGATGCCGTAGTGGAACAGGGTCCACACCACGGCCTGACGGGCGGCCTCGAGCGTCTCCGGGTCTCCCTGCGGTGGCGCGAGGTAGTGGCTGACGGGTCCGGTGACCGAGAAGAACATCAGGTCGATGCCGATGCCCGCCGCGAACAGCATCGCCCCCCACGTGAAGATGCCGTAGTCGGGCGTGGAGTGCTTGGGCCCCAGCTTGATCGTGCCGTACTTGGAGACGCCGATGAAGACGACGAACGCCAGGTACAGGGTCGCGGCGAGGAAGTAGTACCAGCCGAACCACCAGGAGATCTTGCCGACCGTCACTCCGATGACCGATTCCGCACCGGAGGGCGTGATGATCGCCCAGATCGAGATCGCGAGGATCAGCGCGCCCGCGCCGAAGAAGACCACGGGCTTGAGCGTGCCCGTGCCCGTGCCCGTGTCCGTCGGCCCGGCCTCTGCCGGCGACTCCTCCGGTGCCGCTCCGGTGCCCTTCTCTCCAGCGGTCGACACGATCGTTCTCCTCCTTCGCTGAGGGCAAGGACGTCGGCTCCCGACCTCCGACGGCCGACGGCGTCTGCGGCGGCGCACGGAGCGCGGGTGAGTGACCTCCTGCCGGTGCTCAAGCGCCTGTTGCACAGGGGCAAGGCCGTTTCCGGTGATGCGGTGCCTGCGTCCAGGGCCGGTCCGGCGTGCTGACCCCCGGAGAGCCGTTCACGGGGGCGTGGCGCTACGCACGGTCACTGCGGCGCCTCCCGGCCGGCGGGCCGGGGGCTGCCGGTGAGCAGGTCGGCGGCGCGTTCGGCGGCGAGCAGGACGGTCACCATGGGGTTGATGGTGGGCATCGTCGGGAACACGGACGCGTCGACGATGCGCACGCCCTCGACGCCGCGCAGCCTCAGCTCCGGGTCGCAGACGGCCATCGGGTCGTCCGCCGCGCCCATGCGGCAGGTACCCGCCGGGTGGTAGACGGTGTGCGCCGCACGGCGCCCGTACTCCGACAGGCCGGCGTCGGAGATGACGTCCGGGCCGGGCGCGACCTCGCGGACGAGCCAGCCGCTCAGCGGATCGGTCGCGGCGATCTCGCGGGCGATCTTCAGGCCCTCCACGATGGTGCGTTCGTCGTGGCCCTCGGGGTCGGTGAAGTACCGGAAGTCCAGGGCGGGGTGCTCGGCGGGGTCGGCGCTGCGCAGCCACATGCGGCCGGTGGAGCGGGCACGCGGCACGTTCGGCGTCATGCACACCCCGTGCTCCGGTACGGGGTAGCCCAGGCGTTCGGTGTTGACGGTGAACGGCACCTGGTAGAAGTGGAACATCAGGTCCGGGCGCGGCTGGCCGCGGTCGAGACGCAGGAACAGGCCGGCGTCGGAGTCCATCGCGGAGTTGGGCGGCAGCGGGCCGTCGGTCTCCCAGACCATCACGGACTCGGGGTGGTCCAGCAGGTTCTCCCCCACGCCCGGCAGGTCGGCCCGCACCTCGATGCCCAGGCGGCGCAGGTCGTCGGCCGGGCCGACACCGGACAGCATCAGCAGGCGCGGGGTGTCGATGGCGCCGGCGCACAGCAGGAGTTCGCGTTCGGCGCGCACGGTGGCGGGCTCGCCGTCGGCGCCGCGCACGGCGACCCGGGTCAGCCTCCCCGACTCGTCGGTGAGCAACCGGTGGGCCCAGGTCTCCAGGAGGAGGGTGAGGTTGGGGCGGTCCAGGACCGGGTGGAGGTAGGCGACGGACGCGGAGGAGCGCAGGTTGCCCTCCGGCTCGTAGGCCAGCGAGAAGAAGCCGGTGCCGTCGGCGAACGGCTCGGCGTTGAAGTCGTCGACGACGGGGACGCCGACGGCGCGGGATGCGGCGGTGACGAAGTCCTTGGCGATGGGATTGCGGTCGGCCTCGGCCACCGGGACGATCCGGGTGAGCAGCCGTTCCCGGTAGGGGAGGATCGTCGCCGGGTCCCAGCCGGTGCAGCCGTGGGCCACCCAGTCGTCGAGGTCCTGCGGCAGCGGCAGGAAGCTGATCAGCGTGTTGTGGGAGGAGCAGCCGCCGAGTACGCGGGCCCGTGAGTGCAGGATGTGGGAGTTGCCGCGCGGCTGCTCGACGGTGGTGTAGCCGTAGTCGAACTCCGAGCCGAGCAGGTTGATCCAGTTGCGCAGGCGCAGGATGCGCTCGTCGCCGACGTCGCTGGGGCCGCCCTCGATGACGCAGACACGGCAGTCGGGGTCCTCGCTCAGGCGGGCGGCGAGCACACAGCCGGCGGTGCCGCCGCCGACGATGACGTAGTCGTAGGCGGACTCGGCGCCGTGCGGGACGGTGGAGGCCATGGAGTGCCTTTCTTCGGCGGCCGTCGGGTGCTGGAAGGGCGGTGGAAGGGCGGTGGGAGGGCGGCGGGAGGGCGGTGCGCCGCGCCCGGTCAGCCCTTGAACCAGCCGGAGGGTGCGGGGGCGAGGTTCTGGTAGATGTGCTTGGCCTCCTGGTACTCGCGCAACCCGGTGGGGCCCAGCTCGCGCCCGACGCCGGAGCGGCCGAAGCCGCCCCACTCGGCCTGCGGCACGTAGGGGTGGAAGTCGTTGATCCACACGGTGCCGTGCCGCAGCCGCTGGGCGACCCGCTGGGCGCGGCTCGCGTCGGAGGTCCACACGCCGCCGGCCAGGCCGTAGCGGGTGTCGTTGGCCAGGTCCACCGCCTCGTCCTCGGTGCGGAAACGCTCGACGGTGACGACCGGCCCGAAGACCTCGTCCTGGACGATGTTCATGGACCGGTCGCAGTCGGCGAAAATGGTCGGCAGGAGGAAGAAGCCGCTGCTCAGGGCAGGGTCGTCGGGGCGGGTGCCGCCGGTGACGAGCCGGGCGCCCTCCTCCTGTGCGGAGGCGATGTGGCGTTCGACCTTCTCACGGTGCTCGGCGGAGCTGAGCGGGCCGCTCTCGGTGCCCTCCTCCATGCCGTTGCCGAGGCGGATCGCCCGGGCGCGCTCGGCGAGGGCGTCGACGAACCGGTCGTGCAGCGCGTCCTGGACCAGCAGCCGTGATCCGGCGGAGCAGACCTGCCCGGAGTGCAGGAAGGCGGCGTCCAGCGCGTAGTCCACGGCGGCGGCGAAGTCGGCGTCCTCGAAGACGAGGTTGGGGTTCTTGCCGCCCAGTTCCAGGGCGATGTTCTTCGGCCCCCGGGCGGCGGCGGCCATGATGGCGCGTCCGGTGGCCAGGCCGCCGGTGAAGGACACCAGGTCGACCTCGGGGTGATCCGTCAGGGCGGCGCCGACGGTCGCGCCGGAGCCGAGCACCAGGTTGGCGACGCCGGGGGGCGCGCCGGCCTCCTCGATCAGCCGGATCATGGCGATCGTGGTGAGCGGTGTGGTCTCGCTGGGTTTGAGGACGAAGGTGTTGCCGGCGGCCAGCGCCGGCGCGACCTTCCACGAGGCCTGGAGCAGTGGATAGTTCCAGGGGGCGATGAGCGCGCACACCCCGATCGGCTGGTAGACGACGCGGCTGAGGACGTCCGGGCCCACGTCCACGACACGGCCGCCGTCCTTGTCCGCGAGTTCGGCGAAGTAGCGGAAGGCGTTCGCCACGTCCTCGATGTCGATGCGGGCCTCGGTCAGCGTCTTGCCGGTGTCGAGGGTCTCGGTACGGGCGATCTCGTCCCGGTCGCGCAGCAGCAGGTCGTGGACGCGCAGCAGGAGGTCGGCGCGGTGACGGGTGGGGGTGTTCGCCCACTCCTCCTCGTCGAAGGCCCGCCGGGCGGCGCGCACCGCACGGTCCACATCGGTGGCGTCCGCCTCGTCGACGGTGGTGATGACGGAGGCGTCGTACGGGTTGACCACCTCCCGCCGTCCGCCGGCCGCGGCCTGGGTCCACTCGCCGTCGATGTACAGCTCGCCCACCGCGGGGCCTCCTTCGCATCCGGCCGGTGCCGATCGGTTTGCCGGTCGGCAACGTGACCATGGTGCGGTCGGTGGCCCCGGGCCGCATCGCCACCATCGCGACCGGGTGGTTCGGGCGCTTCGGACACCCCGGACGGGCTAACGATCGGGCGGGGGCGGGCGGGGACCGGACGGGCCGACGGCGCGGCCCGTCCGCAGACTGTCGTACGGGGCAGGCTTCCCGCCCCATCTGCCCCCACTGACTTCACAGGGGCGGTTCCAAGCGGCAGAGCGCAGTCGTCGGCCTCTACGGCAACGGGCTCATCCGTCGACCCGCAGCGCACCGAGCAGCATCGGCAGGGAGGCGTGCAGTTCGCGTTCCCAGTAGGCCCAGCCGTGGGTGCCCGGTCCGTAGAAGTGGGTGGTGACGTGCTTCGCGCCCACGCGTTCCAGTTCGGCGGCGAGGGCGTGGTTCTGCCGGTTGAAGTCGGCCTCGAGCGCGCTGGTGCTGCCGGGCGGGTCCAGGGGGCCGGTGGTGCCGTCGCCGCACGACAGGTAGACCGGGATCGACCTGAGGCGCTTGGCCAGGTGGAACGGGTCGTGCGCCTTCCAGATGCGGCGCTGTGCCACCGGGTCGCCCCAGACGCGCAGCGGGTCGTTGCCCTGCCCGGCGAAGAAGCCCATGATGCGATCGACCGACTCGTCGTTCAGCAGGGGGTGGGCGGAGCCGGAGTACGCGGCGGTCGCCTTGAACATGCCGGGGTGCCGGGCGGCGTACTGCAGGGCACCCTGGCCGCCCATCGACAGCCCGGCGACGACACGGTTGCGGCCGGCGGCCCAGTCCCGCTCCAGGAGCTGCCGCAGCTCGACGGTGTGGAAGGTCTCCCACGCGGGGTCGCCGCCCTCGCCGTGGTTCCACCAGTCGCTGTACCAGCCGTTCCAGCCGGCCTCCGGCATCACCACGAGCACGTCGTCGCGCAGGCTGTCGATCCCGGCGACATCGGTGAGGCTGGTCCATGAGGTGTAGTCGCCGCAGCATCCGTGCAACAGCCAGAGGGTCGGCCAGTGCTGACTCCGGTCACCGGGGTCCCAGCCGTCGGGGGTGAGGAGCCGCACCTTGACGGTACGGCCGCCCAGAGCCTCCGATCTCACCGACAGGTCGACCTGCCGCTCGGCGACCTGGGTGACCGCGACGACCTCGGCCCCGCCTCGCTGTTTCCCGGACCGGGCGGTGTCGGCGGCCCCGTCCACGGCGACGGCGGGTGCGCCGGTGGCGAGCGCCGGTGCGGTCGGCGCGAGGACGGCGAGCAGCAGTACCGCGAGGATGACCGGGAGGCCGGCTCGACGGGGCAGGACGGCGGTCACGTGCGCGGTCACGGCGGCTCCCTGTGATGCGGTTCCTCGCTGCATGAACGGTACGACCGGGCCGGGCCGGTGCCTGCCGGGCAGGATCATCGGCCGTGGCCCCGCCTCATGGTGGCACTCCTGCGGACGGCCCGACAGTGCACGCCCGCCCGTGGGAACGGTCGTTGGCGTCTCTCCTGCCCTTCGCTCCTTCCACTTACCGGGCCGGGAGCAGTTGGGCGACGGAAACGAGCGCCCCACGACGATCCGGTCCGCCCTTTTCCCCTCCGCCCTTTTCCCCGTCGCCGGTCACGAGAGCGCGTGTCCTTGCCGTCACGCGGTCGTTGATCTTCACGTCGAAACGCCGAACCAGCCGGGACGGCCACCTCCTGACTGCGGAAGCCGGGCGACAACGCCCCGACAGCACCGGCCCTGGCATGCGCCACCGTCGCTGTTCACCTTGCCACTGCGCGCCCCAGCGGGTGGCCTCGTACGAGCCAGGGCGCCCCGACCAGCACCGGAGTACGACACGTGAAGAACCGCTCACGCGCTGCCCTGTCCGCCCTGACCCTGACCTTGACCGCCGCGCTGTCCCCGACGACCGCGACCGCCGCCACCGGCCCCGGCACCGGCCCCGGCACGTCCTCCGCGGTCGAGGAGCACCACCGATCGGAACAAGCGGCCCCGCGTCCGGCCCCGTGCACCGGCGCGTACCAGGGCGATGCCCGGCTGGGTCCGGAGACCCTGCCCCGCCCCTGGGAGGCCCCGGTGGGACCGCTGCTGAAGGACTACCAGCGCACCGGTGACCTCTCCCCGAGCGCGTTCCTGGCCAAGTACTGGAAGGACGAGGACCCTGAGGGACCGGCGGGATGGAAGTACCCGCCCAACGACGGATTCGCGGAGGTCAACGGGGAGGTCGACAAGCACGTGGAGGTCCTGGACCCGGGTGAGGACCTGGACCGCTTCGGCTCCGAGTACGGTTCCTACCTCGCCCCCGCCGGCGACCCCTACGCCAAGCGGGCGCTGCCCCCGCAGAACCTCAACACCCGTGAGCCCGCCCACCCCTGCGACTACCACCGCTACACCGTCACGCGGCCCTTCGCCGTCTGGCAGGGCGGCATCGCCCCCTGGTTCGAACAGCCGGGCGGCGGACAGCAGATCAAGCTCGACCCCGCCCTGCTCACCCCGGGCGACGGCGAGCGTCTGAACGTCAAGTGGCTCCTGGACCACGGCTACCTCGCTCCCGCGGCGGGCTGACCCGGGCCTGCCGGTGAACCGCGGCACGCTGCACACCGTCCTGCGCGCCCTGGGCGTGCAGGACGGCCACTACTACATCGAGGGCGTGCACGAGCCCTCTCCCCTGCCCACCGACTTCCTCTACCTGCGCCGCTCCCGCACGGCACCGGGCATGTGGGAGACCGGCGCCTACGAACGGGGCACCTGGGAGGTCGTCACCCGGCACGCGCGGGAGGAATCGGCCTGCACGCACCTGCTGCGGCTGCTGACCGGAACCGGAAACCCTCCTTCGGGCGGGGACACCCCGTAGGGCGTCCATCCGTGCGACGTGTCAGGCGGGTCGCCCGGCACCGGTCTACCCCCGTTGCAGATCTCCTCGGTTCACCTGGGCCAGAAGCGGTGGTTCGGACTCTCCCTCGTAACCGAGGTGGAGTTCCCGCCGCGCCCGGGTGGCCATGACGTAGTAGGACATCCGCAGTGCGGCGGAGGTCGGGTCGGTCGCGGCGTCCTGGTGGGTGTCGGGGATGACGACCGTGTCGAATCCCAGCCCCTTGGCGCTCCGGCGGTGCACGATCACGATGCCGGGCCGGCCGAGGTCGAGGTTGCGGTACTGACCGCCCCTCGACTGCGACGTGTACAGCTGGGGCTTGAGCCGTGGCGCCCGTTTCTGGATGCTGCCGAGCAGGGAGAACTGGGTGTGCTTGGAAGCGGCGATCACCCCGATGCTCTTCTTGGGCTGTGTCTCGGCCAGCAGGACGAGCAGGTCCGCGACGCCTCGTTCGTGGAAGCGGTGCAGGCGCGGCGGCGGGCCTTGGCGGCCCGGCAGGGCGGGGGTGCCGGTGCCGGTGTGGAAGTGTGCGGCGAAGGACGCGATCTGTTCGGTGTTGCGGTGGTTCCCGGCGAGGTCGTGGCGGGTGCACTTGCCCAGGTTCCGGGCGATCTCGTCAAGGGTGGAGTTGGTGTCGGTGAGCCGCTGGCACTCGTCCGCGTAGACGGTCGTGTGTGTCTCGAGCATGCGGACGAGCAGGTAGAACTCCGGGGGCAGGTCCTGGCCTTCGTCGACGACCAGGGCGACGCCGACGCCTCCCGCCTGCTCGGCGGCCCGGTTGAAGAGGGCGTCCCAGTCGTACCAGCCGTCGTCGCCGACCGGTGGGGCGGCTCCGTACCACTCGGCGAGCCAGCTGTGGGCGGTCATGACACGGACCGAGCGGTCCGCGGGCCCCAGTGCGTGCACCGTACCGGCGAGCGACTGCCGCAGCAGGTTGGAGTAGGTCAGCAGGACCACCGGTGTGCCGGTGAGAGCCAGCATGACGGCCCGCTGGGCCGCCAGGACGCTCTTGCCGCTGCCCGGTGGTCCACTGATCAGATGGTTGCCGTCGAAGGGCAGGTCGTCGAGGCCCGCCCGCTGGTCGGGGTCGAGGTCCAGGTAGGTGACGGTCACGGCTGCTCCAGAGCGGTGGCCGCGGCGGTGCGAGCCGCGGCGACGATGGGCTGCAGGTAGCCGGGGACGTGTTCGCCTCCGACGACGAGGGCACGGTCCAGCAGGGAGTTGCCGGTCTCGCAGCTGGTTTCCGGGAGCAGGGCGCAGGCGTGGCAGGCGGCCCGGTTGAGGTTGCCGAAGCCCTGGCCGCTGTGTTCGGCGCACAGGGGGTCGGCCGAGCACCAGGCGGCCGACTCGGTCATTCGCAGCAGCGTTTCGGCCAGCCGCGGGGGTTCGCCCTGGCGGACGAGTCCGCCCAGGGTGCCCTCGGCGTCTCCGGCGGCGGTGTAGACGAGGATTCCGCACTGGTCCTGTTCGGGGCGGGCGTAGATCCGCTCGCGCAGACTCGCGGTCGTGTACCCGGACTCGAAGGACAGCTGGCGGATGAGGAGGTGGGCGAGGGTGTGCAGAAGGACGAAGCGGGGAGCGAGTTCGGGTCCGGTCACGCTTTCCAGACGGTCCTTCTGGAACGAGCGGTCGAGGTCGGCCCGCATGCCTCCGACCCGTCGGCGTACCTCCGCGGCCTGCTCCCATTCCTGGAGCGCGTCGTGGTCGAGGGTGAGGAAGACGCCCTCGCCGAAGACCTCGACGGCGGGCAGCCACTTCAGCCGGCGGGACGTGTCGGCGGTGACGACGGTGGCGTCCGGAGAGACCCTGGTGAAGCCGGACAGGGCCCGGACCTCGCGGAGGCGGTCGGCGAGCACGATGCGGCCGAAGCGGCGGGCGAGCCCGGCCCACGGTTCGTCCGTCTCCCCCGCCAGGCCGAGCGTGGTCTCGCGCAGGGCGAAGTCACGGGTGACGGGTGGGGCGGGCGCCGTGAACGCGGCCCATTCCTCCCGGCTCAGGTCGGGGCGGTCGGGGCCGGCGGGCGTCTGCTCCGGGGAGCCGGCCGCGGCGGGGGCCGCGTGTCCCGTCTCCTCCGCCAGGAGGGTGTCCATCAGGCTGTCGTCGGCTCCGGTGTCCTCCTGGATCATCGTCCGGAAGGCGGTGGAGCGCGGCGAGGCGGGGTCCCTGCACAGCAGGACCCACAGGTGATGTTCACGGACCTGGGTCGCGAGCGCGTCATCGGTGTGGACGGGGACGTCGGTCTCGGGGATGTCCAGCGCCGAGTGCACGAGGGGGTAGTAGAGGTTGCCCGCCGTGCGTTGCACGATCTGCACCGGACGCGGGCATGTGGCGGCCTCGCTCGCGCGCTGCCACGGGTTGCGTCCCGAGCAGCGCATGCCGTGGGTGCCGAGGATGTCGAGCAGGTCCCGGGTGGCGCCGCACCCCTTGGCCGTGCAGGTGACGGAGAGCGCTTCGAGGCCGGAGGCCCGTTCCGAGACGAGGAACCGCAGCCTTTCGCGTTCCTCGCAGCGCCGCCGCTCGCCGCCGTCGCGCCGCGAGTGCGCCCAGAACCACCAGTCGACGTCGCCGAGGTGCCCGGCCTGGCAGATCTGCACGAACCGCATCGGTGCCAGGGTCCGCGCGGGGGTGCAGGACGGGCAGCGCGGCGCCTGGCCGTGCTTCTCGTCGGCGATCCGCCAGCGCTTCATGCGTCGGCAGGCACCGCAGAACAGCCAGGAGGGGAAGCGGATGTACGGTGCTCCGGGCGCGTCGGCAACGTCGAAGCGGTCGTTGGCGGTGGCGGGTGCGGCGTGGAAGCCGGTGACGCCGAGCCGGTCGGCGAGCCGGGGCGAGTCGATCCGCTGCTTGGCCCGGGCCGGCCAGTCGCCGATGCCGGCGGCCACGAACGACTCGCCCTGGATGTCGAAGACGGCTCCGACCCCGAAGGGCACCACGGTCTGCGACTGGCGTACCCGGAGTGTGCGGCTCACAGGTCGGCTCCCTTCACTGTCACCTGGCATTCCCGGTCGACGTTGCGCATGGAGTTGGGTGTCTCCCACAGGCCGTAGAGCTGTTCGAAGCTCTTGATGAGGTTGGACTGGCCCTTGCCCTGGCTGCGGTAGTACAGCTCGCGGCCGTCCTTGCGGGCCTGGCGTGCGAGGTCCTCCCAGTCCGCGACCAGCCCGGCGAGTTCCTTGCGGACCGCGTCCCCGGCAGTCGGCTCGGCGGTCTCCGCCCGTTGCGCCAGCTCTTCGATCAGCTTTTCCACTTCGGGCAGCCGGTCGAGGATCCGCCCGGCCTGGTTCTCGGCCGCCAGCCCCAGCCGGTGCCGTACGAGGATCACGAGCACGGCGTGCAGGGCGCGGCGGCGGGAGGGAACCGACCAGGGCGTGACACTGGTCGGCTCCACGTGCCGGTAGAGGGCGCGGTGGTACACGTCGAAGGTCTCGTAGTGCGAACGGTCCCTGGGGCGGGTGGCGTTGAAGAAGGTCACCACGAGTCCGGGAACGGCGTGCCGGCCCACGCGGCTGGTGGCCTGGATGTACTCGGCGGTCGTCTTGGGCTGGCCCTGCATCAGCATCAGGGCGAGCCGTTTGACGTCGACACCCACGGACAGCATGTTCGTGCAGGGCAGGAAGGACACCGACTTCGGGTCGTCCCAGCTCTTCTCCAGCCGGTCCAGCAGCACCGGCTGCTCGGCCCGTGGCAGGTTGCTGGTCAGCTCCTCGACCTGCGCGTCCGTCAACGGGCGTACCCCGGCGCCGGAGTCGAGACCGGCGAGCTGGGCGGGGATGTCGTCGGCGGCGGCGGTGACGGTGCGGCCGAGTTCGCGCAGGCTGTGGTGGTAGGCGACCAGGGTCCAGTAGGCGTCGCGGTGTTCCTCCGGGAGCTGCCACGCCCCCTGGAGCAGGGCGGCCGCGGTGGCCACGGAGGCGCGGCCGGCGGTGTGTCCCTGGGCCATGACACCGAGGTAGCGGCGGCCCGGGCGGGAGGTGTCCGGCTCGGCGAAGTAGGAGTGGCGGGCGTCGAGTCCGGCGGGCGGGAAGAGCTGGACGTCTCCCCCGTACAGGGCGCGGACCTGTTCGCCGGAGCGGCGGATGGTCGCCGTGGACGCCACGACCTTGGGCCCGGTTCCGTCCGGTGCGGTGCACAGCCCGAGGACGGCGGCTTCGTACAGGCCCACGGTGGTGCCGAGCGGACCGGTGAGCAGGTGGAGTTCGTCCTGGATGACGAGGGACGGCGGCAGGTGGCCGGTGCCGGCGCCGAAGAGCCGGCCGGAGCGCGGTTCCCAGGCGAGCCGGGCGAACTTGTCGACGGTGCCGAGGACGAAGGTGGGCGGACTGTCGTACATCTGCTCGTCCACGACGGCGACGGGCAGTTCGTCGTGGAAGAGGCACGCGTCCCTGGGGCAGAAGAAGGCGAAGGAGTCGGCGCCCGCGCGCACCCCGTAGTCGTCGTTGCCGGGTGACTTGTGGGCGGGCAGGATGCGCGTGCCGCACCAGGGGCAGCGGTCCAGGATGAACACGTCGTCGGGGGTGGCGGCCTGGCGTGCGTCGTGGAAGTCGCGGCGCGCCTTCTCGTAGCTGTTCGCGGTGGTGGTCTCACCGACCCACAGACCGATGGAGAAGGGCTCCTCGCCGTACGTGGCCGGGTCGGCGCGGCGCATGGACTCCAGCGCGCACACGGTCGTGGCGGCGCGCTGGAACTGCTGCGTGGTGAGCAGGCTGAGGGTGTACCGGCTGAGCACGGCCGTTCCGCCGCCGTCGCGCTCACCCCGGCGGAGCACCATCACGAACGCGGCGAGCAGCAGGTACGCCTCGGTCTTGCCACCACCGGTCGGGAACCAGATCAGGTCCGTCACGGCACGGTCCGGGTGGCGGGGGTCGGCTGTCCCGTCGACGGCCAGCAGGAAGAACGCCAGCTGGAAGGGGCGCCAGGAGGCGTCCGCGTACGGCTGCGGGTCCGGCGGTACGCCGTCGTCCCGGCGGGGGCGCCGGGTGCCGGCGAGGTCGGCGGCGGAGTGGCGCATCTGCAGTGCCATGGCACGGTTGGCGGCCCGGAAGGCGTGCAGCAGTTCGGGGCGGCGGGGGTCGCAGAGGGTCCGTACACCGGACTCGATGCGGGTGACGGCGGTGCTGATGCGGTCGAGGACGCGCCGGGCGGCTTCCCTGCCCCACTCGGGCACCTCGGTGTCGAGCTGGTTGAGCTGTCCCACGTACCAGGCGCGGTAGGAGGCGGCGAACTCGGCCAGTTCCTCCCTCAGCTGGTCGGCGGAAACGGCGGGGTCGGCGAGATGGGTGAGCTTGAGCACCGGGGTGTCGGTCAGGCCGGCGGCTCGTACGCCCGTGACCTCCGCCTCGGGCATGACGGCGGCCCGCAGCCCGGTCACGCGGCTGCCGGTCCCGTCGTCGTGCGTCTCCTCGACGGCGCACCCGTGCCCGACGGCGTGTGTCCGCACGTGCCGGTACTGAAGGCGCAGTTCCTGCTCCTCCGAATCCCTGCTGGCCAGAAGGACGCTGGGATACTGCAGCACCCGTCCGTCGACCGGCCGGGCCCACAACTCCACTTGGAACAGCATGCGGTCCCAGCGGTCGTTGCTCTCCGGCGCGGGATCATCCTGCGCGGCGTTCACGAGGGCGGCGGTGACGAGCTGCCCACTGCCGAACGCTCTTCGTCTGACACGCAGTTCGGCACGCCCGTCCAGCACGGTGACGTGCTCCCGGTCGGCTCCCAGGAGATGCTTCTCGGCAGGTATGGCGATCCGCTGCCAGCTCCTGCCACGCCGGCCGCTGCGCGCTTTCGTCAGATACCGGGCGGCAGCGCATCCGATCTCGATCACGTCCGCGTCGGTGTAGAAGCTGAACCCGAGGGACGAGGGCAGCCAGGAGTTCGACTCGGGCACGGGGTCGGCCGCCGGGGCGGTGTCCTCGGCGCCCCTCTCGGTGCCGGCTCCGTCGAAGTGCTCGCGGGCGAGGTCCAACTGGGCCTGCAGGTCGGCTTCCTGCGGATACAGGGTGCCCATGAGGTACTGCCGGTCGGGCGGGGCGTCAAGCGTCTCGTCGTCGCCACCGGCCGGTCCGACGAGCTGCCGCCTGAGGTAGGAGACGAGTTCCTGTCTGGGGTCCATGGGATTCCTGCTGTTCTTCGGAAAGAGGAGAAACGAAGGGGCCGTCGGCGGCTCAGGGACGGCGCCAGCGGTCCCGGAAGGAGCTCCGGGCCCGTGCGGCTTCCTGTTCCGCGGCCAACCGTGTGTGCAGTGCGGCGAGTTGCTGTTGCAGTTCGGCGGTCTGGGCCCAGGCGTTCTGTTCTGCCTGCGCCACGCGTTGGGCGGCCAGCTGCTCCGTGCTCTCCGCGTGCCGCCGCGCCGCCTCGAGCGCCTGGTCCCGCCGGGCCAGGGCGGCTTCGGTGTCACGGAGCCGCGCCTCCATGTCCTCCACGCGGGCCTCGGCGGCCTCACGCTGCCGGCGCAGCACGTCCTCGGCTGCCCGGTCGCGTTGCGTGACGGCGGCAGCGGCCTGCCGCAGCCGGTCCTCCAGTTCCGCGATGCGGGCTTCGGCGCCCTCTCGGTACTGGCGCAGCCGCAGTTCCAGAACCTGGGTCCGGTCCCGCCGGTCGTCCGCCGACCGGACGGACTCCTCGGCCGACTCGGCCCGGCGCAGCACCGCCTGGTACGCCTCGTGGTGCTGCGCCTTCAGCTGTGCGATGCGCGCCTCACCCTCGGCACGCGTACGCCGCTCGCGCCGGAGCAGCACGGTGTCCATGCGCGCGAGCAGCACGTCCTCCCATGCGTGGAGTTCACGCTCGGCCTCCACACGGGCTTCGGTGAGCCGCCGTTCGAACTCCTCCTCGGCCTCCTCCGTGGCGCGTGCCACGGGAACCGGGGCCGGCTCGGTCCGGACCGGGTTCGCTTCCGCGCCCCCCTCCGGCTCCGTGTGCGTGTCCGCGTCCCCAGCACCCAGGGGGACCGCAGCGGCCTCCCGTGGTTCCGCCTCCGGCTCCGCATCCCCTGGTGCGTCCTGGTCCGGTTCCTTCTCCTCGGCCGCCCCGGCGGCGACGAACTCCCGCAGCGCGTCACGCACGGCGAGCCGGGACTCGCGGTGTACAAGGGGCCGGCTGGTGAGGTACGAGCGGGGCGTGCTGCCGCGCAAGGCGTCGGCGGGCCGGTCGAAGTAGTCCTCGGGCCGCCGCCCGGTCTCCACCAGGGTGTCGACGACTCGACGCAGCACTTCCAGCGCCGTGAGGACCGGGCGGGTGAAGCGGTTTCGGTACCGGTCGCTCCGGACCACCGCATCGGCGTCGGGCTGCCCGAGCAGCGCGGCCAGGGCGTCGTGCCCCAGGGCCGCCAGTGCGTACTCGGCGAGCCACCAGTCCTGTTCGACGGGCGTCGCCGACATCCGCCGTACACGCTCCCAGTCGGCAGCCGCCTGGTTCGCCACCACCCCGGGCTCCGTTTCCGTGCCCGAAGCGCTCGCCGGCTGCGGCGCCGCCTCGGCCGTCAAGGGGACAGGCCCGGCGCCGACGGCCACATCGGTGCACGTGAGACTCTCACCTTGCGTCACCTCGGCTTCCGGTTCCACTGCGGCCTGCGCAGTGCCCTCGTCACTCGTCTCGCCGTCGGCCTTCGGCTGCACCGCGGCTTCGCTCACCGCCTCGACCTCGATGCCCGGTATGTCGCTGCTCTCCTCCACGACCGCGGTCCGCTCCACCGCCTCAGCCACATGCGCGGCTCGGGCAGCCCGCCCCGCCCGCTCCTCCACGGCCTTGCGCAGGGCACGCCGGGCAGGTGCCGTACGGGCCGCGTGGGTGGCACGGGCGATCCGTGCCCGTCGCACCGCTTCGGCGGCTCTTCGGGCTGCGTACTCGGCTTCCTCGCAGACGGCGTCCAGGCCGTCGTCGGCGAGGCCCGCCTTGCGCAGCCTCTCCTGGAACACGGGCCGCGCCTTCGCCTCGATCTGCCGGATGCGCTCCCGTGTGACGCCGTACACGCGTCCGAGTTCGTCCAGCGTCAAGGGTTCGCCGCCGTCGAGCCCGAGGCGCCCTGCCAGGATGCCGTGCTCCCGTTCGGTGAACGTCTCCAGGACGGCCAGGACCGCCTCCAGGGTGAGGGCGGCGACCACGTGCCGCTCCACCGACGGCAGGACGTGGGTCCGTCCCACGAAGTCCGCCAGGGTGGCACCGTCGCCGATGACGCGGTCGAGGGAGTCGGTGCGGCGGGTGAGGCGCCGGATCTCCTCCACCTTCTGCAGAGGCATGTCACACGTCACCGCGACATCGGCGGTGGCCGCGGGCCGCCCCTCGGACAGGAGGGTGCGTTCCGCTCTGGCCACCTTCCGCATCTGCTCGTGCATGTGAACCGGAATCCGGATCAGCGCGCCCTCGTCGGCGATGGCCCGGGTGATGGACTGACGGATCCACCACGTGGCGTAGGTGGAGAACTTGAAGCCCTTGGTGGGGTCGAACTTCCGGGCGGCTCGCAGCAGACCGAGGAATCCGTGCTGGAGCAGGTCGTCGTAGTCGAGGCCCTGTTCCAGGTGTGGCCGGACCAGGGAGTGCACCAGCCGCTGGTTGTGCAGGACGAGGCAGTCCCGGGCACGGATCCTGAGGTCGTCCGTCGGCAGTGCCTTCAGTTCGTCCTCGTCCGGTTCCCGTGCGATGTGGTCCGCTCCGCCCCGGGTCAGCACGGCCAGGCCCACTTCCGCCTGCGCGCTCAGCAACCGGCTGCCGGGCCGCCGCTCGCGTCGGTCGGTGTCCAGAACGGCGTACGCCGCGGCGAGCGCCTCGGCGAGGTCTCCGGGCGCCGTCTCCACTGCGGGAGTGTCGCCACCCAGGTCCGCCCGATCCGCCTCGTCCGCCTCCGTTTCGCCGAGGAGGCCCTCCCTGCCGTCTTCACCGTCTTCCCGTACTCCCTCCGACGACCCCGCCTCGTCGACGCCCCCGCCGCCCCGCTCCTCCGCTTTCGGCCGCTCCGGGCCACGTTCGGCTTCCGGGTCCCTCACCGGTGTCTCCGCGCGCAGCCGCGCGGCCTCATGAGCCTGGAGTCCGGCGAGTTTCACGACACCGTCCAGGACGTGAGAGGTCACGTAGCCGTCGGCGTCGACGTAGCGCCGTATCAGGTGGTGCACCGACCGGATCCGGGGGAACACACTTTCCCCTCGCTTCTGCGCAACCTTTTCACCATTCCGCTTGTCACCGTCTGTGTGCACATGCAATTCCTGCACGGGCAGCCCCAGCCGGGCCAGCTCGTGACGCAGCCGCTCCCGCTCGGCGTCCCCCAGCACGAGCGCCTTCACGCCCTCGCTGAAGACCTGCTCCGGCACGACCCCGTCCACGGCACTGCCCCGCAGCCGCACCAGCAGCTCGCCGAGCGCCGCGCGCAGACCGGACGACCCGTCGCCGACCGAAGACCGCTGCACCATCGGCCCACCCCCCAACATTTTCACCGTCACCGTAAGTGAGTCACGTTGATGATGTCAACAAGTACACCGCTACCTCTCAAACCACCCTTCGTGTACGGTGTCGGCTGTCGCTGTATCTCCTCTGTCACGATGGGTACGCGCAGCGGCGCGTAAGGGGGCCCGTGCACCTGGGGGGTGTGGGGGACGTGTGCGAGGGACGAGGGAGCGAGCGGCAGTGAGTCACGCACTGGTCGACGGCAGGTTCCGCATCGGACGGGTCATCGGCAGGGGCAACATGGGGGAGGTCCATCGGGCCGAGGACCTGCAAGCTCCCGAGGGCACCCCGGAACGCGCCGTCGCCGTCAAGACGATCCTGCGCCGTCGTACCGGCACGCAGGTGGACACCGGTGGCGACGCGAAGGCCGTGCAGCGTTTCTTCCGCGAAGTGCGGATCATGCGCCGCCTGTTGCACCCCAATCTCACCCGGCTCGTGGCGGGCGGCATCGACGAGGACGCCGGAAGTCCCGGCGGCCTGCCTTATCTGGCCATGGAGTTCCTCGACGGCGAGACCCTGCGGGACCTGATCCAGGAAGAGGCCCAGCTGCCCGTCTCCTGGGCCACGGCCATCGGCGCGCAGATAGCCGCCGGCCTCGCCACCGCGCACGCCGCGGGCATCGTGCACCGCGATCTCAAGCCGGCCAATGTGATGCTCACGCAGGGCGGCACGGTCAAGGTGCTCGACTTCGGCATGGGCAGCATCGCCGACGACCCCGACCAGACCCGGCTGACCAGCACGGGCGTCAGCGTGGGCACCGCCCGCTACATGGCACCGGAACAGTGCCTGGCCAAGCAGGTGACGCAGGCCGCCGACCTCTACGCGCTGGGCTGTGTGCTGTACGAGATGCTGGTCGGCGTTCCCCCGTTCACCAGCGAGTCCGCGTACGAGCTGGCCGACCGGCACGTCAACCGGCAGCCGGCGCCGGTCCGGGCGATCCGCGGCGAGGTGCCCGTCGAGCTCGCCCGGCTCGTGGAGCGCCTGCTGGCCAAGGACCCGGCGGACCGCCCCGCCGACGCGGTGACCGTGCGGGACGCGCTGCTCCCGCTCGCCGTGTCCGGCGCCGGGGACCTGCTGCCGCACTGGGGCGCGCTGGACCCGACGGTGCCCCTGCGCGAGGCCGCGCCCGCCCCGGCGACCGCGGCCCCGGCCCACGCCGAGGAGGTCCCCGCCCCGCAGGCCGCGGCCCCCGGCGCGGTCATGGACGTCTTCGGCGTGCACAAGGCGCTCATCAGGGACTACCGCTCCTTCACCGAGGGCGGCACCGTCATCCGTGACGACCGGATCTCGGACTTCGTGGAGAGGGATCTCGACGAGAAGTCGCAGTGGCCGGACCCGTGGCTGTCGCTCAACCCGTTCTTCCAGGGCGGCGGCACCGTGGTCGAGCTCGCCCAGCAGAAGGTGCTGCACGCCGAGTGTGCCCGCATCTTCCAGGCGAAGAAGACGGAGGGCGGCACCGTCTGCGACGGCCGTCCGCTCACCCTGCACCGCCACCAGCGCGACGCCGTCGACGCCGCCGCCTCGGGATCCTCGTACGTCCTGACGACCGGCACAGGGTCCGGAAAGTCGCTCTCCTACATCGTCCCGATCGTCGACAAGGTGCTGCGCGAGCGGGACCAGGAAGGCCCCGACGCGACCAAGCGGGTGCGGGCGATCATCGTCTACCCGATGAACGCGCTCGCCAACAGTCAGCTGCGGGAGCTGGAGAAGTACCTGCGCGACGGGTACGGCACCGGCAAGGAGCCGGTCACCTTCGCCCGCTACACGGGCCAGGAGGACGACGAGAAGCGCAGGGAGATCCGGGACAACCCGCCGGACATCCTGCTCACCAACTACGTGATGCTCGAGCTGATGCTCACCCGCCCCGCCGACCGGGCGAGCCTGATCCGGATGGCGCGGGGCCTGGAGTTCCTGGTCTTCGACGAGCTGCACACCTACCGCGGCCGTCAGGGCGCCGACGTGGCCCTGCTCATCCGCCGTGTCCGCGAGGCCTGTCGGGCCGAGGACCTGCAGTGCATCGGCACGTCGGCGACCATGTCGACCGAGGGCACCCTGGACGACCAGCGCCTGGTGGTCGCCGAGGTGGCGAGCACCCTGTTCGGCACGAAGGTGCGGCCCGAGCACGTCATCGGCGAGACCCTGGTCCGCGCGACCGGTGAGGCCCCACAGACCGTACCGGCCGGGCGCCTCACCTCGTCCGCCGCCCCGCGCGCCTACGACGACCTCGTGCGCGACCCGCTGGCCCGCTGGATCGAGGGCCGCTTCGGCCTGGTCGAGGACGAGGAGTCGGGCCGTCTGGTGCGGCAGCGGCCGGCGAAGATCGAGGTCGCGGCGAAGGAGCTGAGCGAGCGGTCGGGCGTGCCCGAGCAGGACTGCGCCGCCGCCATCCGCGCCACGCTGGAGGCCGGTTCGCAGGCCCTCCATCCGGTGACCGAGCGCCCGCTGTTCGCGTTCCGGCTGCACCAGTTCCTGTCCAAGGGCGACACCGTGTACGTCACCCTGGAGGACAAGCTCTCCCGCCACCTCACCCGCTCCTACCAGCTCGAACAGCCGGGCAGCGGCGGCAGGCTGCTGATGCCGCTGGCGTTCTGCCGGGAGTGCGGCCAGGAGTACCTGACGGTGTGGCGCACCGAGAAGGACGGCGAGGTCCGCTACGAGGCACGCCGCGACACCTCGGCGACCGGCGGCCGGCAGGGCGACGGCTACCTCTACATCGACCACGAGCGGGAGTGGCCGGCGAACGTCCAGTACGCCGTGGACGACCGCCGGCTGCCCGAGTCCTGGCTGGAGGTCGACGACAGGGGCCAGGAGGTCGTCAAGCGCACCTACCGCGACCGGGTGCCCCGCGCGATCACCGTCGACCCGTACGGCCAGGAGGGCCGGGGCGAGCTGAAGGCCGCGTTCGTCCCGTCCCCGTTCCTGTTCTGCCTGCACTGCGGGGTGGCGTACGAGCAGACGCGCGGCAAGGACTTCGCCAAGCTGGCCACGCTGGACCAGGAGGGCCGCTCGTCGGCGACCTCGCTGGTCTCGGCGTCCATCGTGCGATCACTCAAGTCGGTGCCGGAGGAAGCCCTGGACAAGGAGGCGCGCAAGCTCCTCACCTTCGTCGACAACCGGCAGGACGCCTCCCTCCAGGCGGGCCATTTCAACGACTTCGTGCAGATCACCCAGTTGCGCGGGGCGCTGTACCGGGCGGCCCTGGACGCGGGCGAGGACGGTCTGCACCACGAGGAGCTGGCCACGGCGGTCACGAACACCCTCGCGCTCGCCCCCGCCGACTACACCGGCGACACCGACCTCTCCCCCGGCCTCGCCCGCAACGCGGCCCGCACGCTGCGCGACGTGATCGCCTTCCGGCTCTACCTGGACCTGGAGCGCGGCTGGCGCATCACCATGCCCAACCTGGAGCAGACGGGCCTGCTGGAGATGGATTACGAGGACCTGCACTGGGTGGCCGGCAAGCAGGACCGCTGGGAGAGCACGCACCCCGCGCTGCGGGACGCCGACCCGGTGCTGCGCGCCGAGATCGTCAGGACGCTGCTGGACGAGATGCGCCGCTCGCTGGCGATCGACGTGTCGTACTTCCGCGACGACACCTTCGAGTCGCTGCAACGGGCGACCGAGGAGCGGCTGGTGGATCCGTGGGTGCTGTCCACCGGTGACAAGCCGCGGGTCGGTACGGCCTATCCGCACCCGTCCCGGCCGGGCGCCGACCGCTCCAGCCTGTTCCTGTCGGCGCGCGGCAAGTACGGCAAGTACCTGAAGCGCGCGGACGGTTCCTTCGCGGGGCTGGACCAGGACGACCTCCAGCTGATCATCGCCCAGCTGCTGACGGTCCTCACCAAGGCGGGCCTGGTCAAGGAGGTCGAGACGGCCCCGCAGCGGCCCGGCCGCTACCGTCGCCCGTCGGGTCCGACGACGACCGGTTACCGGGTGGCGGCCCAGTCGCTCGTCTGGCGGGCCGGCAAGGGCGAGTCGGGCGCGCACGACCCGCTCACCCGCACATACCAGAGCGGCGACGGCCCGCGCATCAACTCCTTCTTCCTCAAGCTGTACCGGGAGACCGCCGACGCCCTGTCCGGCCTGTTCGCCCGCGAGCACACCGCGCAGGTGGCCCCCGCGGACCGGGAGAAGCGCGAGGAGGCGTTCCGCAAGGCGGAGCTGAAGCTGCTGTACTGCTCCCCCACGATGGAGCTGGGCGTCGACATCTCCTCCCTCAACGCGGTGATGATGCGCAACGTCCCGCCCACGCCCGCCAACTACGCCCAGCGTTCGGGCCGTGCGGGCCGCAGCGGCCAGCCCGCGCTGGTCACGACGTACTGCGCGACGGGCAACAGCCACGACCAGTACTACTTCCGCCGCTCGGAGCGGATGGTCGCCGGCGCGGTCGCCCCGCCCCGCCTGGACCTCGCCAACGAGGACCTGGTCCTCTCCCACCTCCAGGGCATCTGGATCGCCGAGGCGGGCCTGCGGCTGGGCCGTGCCATCCCGGACGTGCTGGACGTGTCGCACCCGGACACCGGCGACCGCCCGGCCCCGGCCCTCGGACTGCTGCCGGAGATCCACGCGGCCTCGTACGACGACGGCGCCCAGCGCCGCACGGTCGACGCGGCCCTGACCGTCCTCGGCCCGCTGCTGAAGGAGTTCGCCGACACCACCTGGTGGCACGACGACTGGATCCAGGACAGGGTGCGCACGGTCCCCGAGCGGTTCGACCGGGCCTTCGACCGCTGGCGCAGCCTGTTCCGCGCCGCGCTGGACGACCAGTACGTGCAGAACAAGCGCCGCCTCGACTACAGCCTCACCGAGGGCGACCGCAACCGTGCCAACGCCCGCCGCCGCGAGGCCGAGACCCAGCTGAATCTGCTGATGAACGAGAGCGTCGACAGCAAGTCGGTCCTCTCGGACTTCAACCCGTACCGCTACCTGGCGTCCGAGGGCTTCCTGCCCGGCTACAGCTTCCCGCGCCTGCCGCTGGCCGCGTACATCCCGACGATCGGCCGCCGCCGCGGCGACGGCGACTACCTCCAGCGGCCCCGCTTCCTCGCCGTCCGCGAGTTCGGCCCCGGCGCGCTGATCTACCACGAGGGCGCCCGCTACCAGGTGACCCGCATCCAGCTGCCACCGGACTCCTCCGGTGAGCTGACGACGGGCGAGGCCCGCCGCTGCGCGCACTGCGGCTACCACCACGACCCGAAGGAGCGCGAGGACCGCTGCGGCTTCTGCGACGAGCCGCTGAGCTCGGCCACGTACGGCCTGCTCCACCTGCACACGGTGTACACCACCCGCCGCGAGCGGATCTCCTCCGACGAGGAGGAGCGGCGCCGGGCGGGCTTCAGACTGGAGACGTCGTACCGCTTCCACGACCACGGCGCCCGCCGGGGCCGCCTCAACGCGACGGTCGCCGACGCGGCGGGCGGCCGGCTCGCCGGGATCACCTACGGCGACTCCGCGACCGTCCGCATCACCAACACCGGCCGGGTGCGGGCCAAGAAGGACGAGCCGCCGGGCTACTGGCTCGACCTGACGGACGGCCGCTGGATGAACGACAAGGACGCGTCGGAGGCCTCCGGCGACTCCAGCGAGCTTCCGGTCATCGACACGGACGGCAACGAGCGGCGCCGCAAGAAGCGCGTCATCCCGTTCGTGGAGGACCGCCGCAACATCCTCGTCGTCACCCTCGACGAGGCGCTGCCCGAGCCGATCGCGCTGACGCTGATGTACGCGCTGGAGCGGGGCATCGAGGCCGCGTTCGAGCTGGAGGACGCCGAGCTGACGGCCGAGCTGCTCCCGCCGGACGACGGTCCGCGCCGCCGCATCCTGTTCATGGAGGCCGCGGAGGGCGGCGCGGGCGTCCTGCGCCGGCTCCAGGCCGAGACGGACGCCGTGGCCAAGGCGGCCCGCCGCGCCCTGGAGATCTGCCACTTCGGCGAGGACGGCACGGACCGGGGCGACGAGGCGCACCGCGGCGACCGCGCCTGCGCGCTCGGCTGCTACGAGTGCCTGCTGACGTACGGCAACCAGCTCGACCACGCCCGGATCAACCGCCACACGGTGGCGGCCCTGCTGGTCCGCTTCGCGTCGGCGACGGCGACGCGGGAGGAACGCGGGGAGTCCCGGTCGGAGCAGTACCGGCGGCTGATCACCCGGTCGCCGGCCGAGCCGACGGCGGTGGAGGCCGCGGCTGCGGCGGAGTTGGCGGAACAGGGCGACTTCCTGGACTGGGTGAAGGCGAAGGGCCTGAACCTGCCGACGGAGACCGGTGTTCTCCTCACCGAGGCCAACGCCATGCCCGACTACGTCTACCGGCAGCCGGGCATGCGCCTGGCCGTCTTCGTCGACCTGCCCGACACGGAGCAGACCGCCCTGCGCGACGAGGACGCCGCGGAACGCCTCCTCGACGCCGGCTGGGAGTACGTCCGCTTCCGCCCCGGCGACGACTGGGACGCGCTCGCCGCCTCCTACGCCGACTGCTTCGGCTCCCCCACCGCCGACTGACCGCCCGCCCGCGCCTTTCCGAGGATCTGACGACTGACATGGCACTCACGTACTCCGCAGGCTCCCTGGTCACCGCACGCGGCCGGGAATGGGTCGTACTCCCCGAGAGCGAGCCCGACCTGCTGGTGCTGCGCCCGCTGGGCGGCTCGGACGACGACATCGCCGCCGTGTTCCCCGCCTTCGAGAAGGTCAGGGGCGCCGAGTTCGCGCCGCCGGTCCCCGGCGACCTGGGCGACCAGCGGGCCGCCGGCCTGCTGCGCACCGCGCTGCGCGTCGGCTTCCGCTCGGGCGCGGGACCGTTCCGCTCGCTGGCCGGGATCGCGGTGGAGCCGCGCGCGTACCAGCTCGTCCCGCTGCTGATGGCCCTGCGCCAGAAGACGGTCCGCATGCTGGTCTCCGACGACGTCGGCATCGGCAAGACGATCGAGGCGGGCCTGATCGCGAGCGAGCTGCTCGCACAGGGGGAGGCGACGGGTATGGCGGTGCTGTGCTCGCCCGCGCTGGCCGAGCAGTGGCAGCAGGAGCTGCGCACCAAGTTCGGCATCGACGCGGAACTCGTCCTCTCGTCGACCGTCTCGCGCCTCGAGCGGGGCCTGGACCTGGGACAGTCCCTGTTCGACAAGTACCCGCACGTGATCGTCTCGACGGACTTCATCAAGTCCACCCGCCACCGCGACGACTTCGTCCGCCACTGCCCCGACCTGGTGATCGTCGACGAGGCGCACACCTGCGTGGCCGCCGACGACGTGAAGACCGGCACCCAGAACCAGCTGCGCTACGAGCTGCTGCGCCGCGTCGCCAAGGACACGGAGCGCCACCTGCTCCTGGTGACGGCGACCCCGCACAGCGGCAAGGAGTCCGCGTTCCGCAACCTGCTGGGCCTGGTCAAGCCGGAGCTCGCCCACGTCGACCTGGACTCGCAGGCCGGCCGAAAGCTCCTCTCGCAGCACTTCGTGGCCCGCAAGCGGGCGGACGTACGCCAGTACCTCACCAAGGAGGACGGCCTGGCGGACGACTCGCTCGCCGAGCGCACGGCGTTCCCCTCGGACCGCTACTTCAAGGACGAGACGTACAAGCTGTCCCCCGAGTACCGGGCCCTGCTCGACGACGCGATCGCGTACGCGAGTGAGCGCGTGGAGGAGGCGGGCGACCAGGGCAAGCGGGAGGCCCGTATCGCCTGGTGGTCGGCGATCGCGCTGCTGCGCTCGCTGGTGTCGTCGCCGCGGGCGGCGGCGCAGACCCTGCGCACCAGGTCCGCGGCGGCGGTGGCCGCGTCGGCGGAGGAGGCGGACCGCCTGGGCGCCCCATTGACCAGCGACTCGGCGGACAGTGACGCGCTGGAAGGCATGGACGTGGCCCCGGGTGCGGAGACGGAGGAGAACGCGGGCTCGCGGCTCGCCGAACTCGCCGAACGGGCCGAGGCTTTGGAAGGCCCGGCACAGGACCTGAAGCTGAAGGCGCTCGTCAAGCACCTGAAAGCCCTGCTGGCGGACGGCCACAACCCCATCGTCTTCTGCCGCTACATCCCGACCGCCGATTACCTGGCCGAGCAGCTCGGCAACGACCCGGAGACGAAGAAGCGCGGCCCGCTCGGCGCGAAGACGGTCGTCAAGGCGGTCACCGGCACGCTCTCCCCGCAGCAGCGCCTCGACCGCATCGAGCAGCTGGCCGCGGAGGCCGGTGAGGACGCCGCCGCCCGCCGCGTCCTGATCGCGACGGACTGCCTGTCGGAGGGCGTGAACCTCCAGCACCACTTCGACGCCGTCCTCCACTACGACCTGGCCTGGAACCCGACCCGCCACGACCAGCGCGAGGGCCGTGTCGACCGGTACGGGCAGAAGCGCGACGAGGTCCGCGTCATCACGCTCTACGGCGAGGACAACGGCATCGACGGCAAGGTCCTGGAGGTGCTGATCAAGAAGCACCGCCAGATCAAGAAGGACCTCGGCATCTCGGTCTCCGTCCCGGACGAGATGTCGACGGGCGTGACGGACGCGATCGTGGAGTGGCTGCTGCTGCGGGGCCGGCAGGGCGAGCAGGAGGCCCTGTTCGACTCGGACTCCTTCCAGCAGAGCTTCGCGGACCTGGACAAGGACTGGAACTCGGCGGCCGACCGGGAGAAGGCGTCCCGGTCCCGGTTCGCGCAGCGCTCCATCCACCCGCAGGAGGTGGCCCGCGAGGTCGCTGCGGTGCGGGAGGCACTGGGCGGCGCGGGCGAGATCGACACCTTCGTACGGGAGTCGCTGAACGCGCTGGGCGCGGTCCTGCGGGGCGCGGACGGGTCGGACTTCACGGCCCAGGTCGGCGGCACGCCGATCGGCCTGCGGGACGCCCTGGCCCCGGTCGTCGGCGCGGAGACGGTCGAACGGGACCGCCCGATCCCGTTCCGCTCGACGTCGGCGGTCGCTCGGGGTGAGGCGGCTCTGGTGCGCACGGACCCGGTGGTGGGCGCGCTGGCCTCCCACGTCCTGAACGCCGCCCTGGACACCCAGGCGGACGGCGCCCGTCCGGCCCGCCGCTGCGGTGTCGTGACCACGGACGCGGTGACCACGCGAACAACGCTGCTGCTGGTCCGCTACCGCTTCCACCTGACCCTGCCCTCGCGTAACGGCGAGAAGCAGGTGGTCGCGGAGGACGCGCGCCTGCTGACTTTCGAGGGCGCCCCGAAGAACGCGGTGTGGCTCCCGCCGGAGCGTGCGGTGGAACTGCTGGAGGCGCGGGCCACGGAGAACACGGCTGCGGCGTCCGGCGAGCGCACGATGACCCGCATCCTGGATCAACTGGGTGAGGTGAAGACCCACTTGGAGTCGTACGGCGACGAACTGGCCGCCGGGCTGGACGCGTCCCACCGCCGGGTGCGGACCGCTTCCGGCGAGATCGTCCGAGGCCTGTCGGTCACGGCCCAGAAGCCCGCCGACGTCCTCGGCGCCTACGTCTACCTGCCCGCGACCGCCTCTGTCCCCGCTGGAGTGTCCGCCTGATGTCCGCCACCACCCGCAACCAGGTGTTCACCGCCGTCCACACCGTCGGCGGCCTGCTGCCGGCCGACATGCTGGTCCGTATCTCCGAGGGCAAGGACGTCCCCGGCTCCAAGCCCGCCGCCTACGGCCTGCCGTCATCGCGTTCGGTCAGGGACGAGGCGGAGCGCAGCTGGGAGTACCTAAAGCCGCTCTGGCGCGACCTGCGCAAGCACCTGCCCGAGGACGCGGAAACGGGCGTCCCGGCCACCGACCCGACCGGCCGCGCCGACACCGACTGGCTGGCGCCGCTCTGGCAGGAGCTGGGCTTCGGCCGGCTGACGGCGGTGGGCCCTGCGGGCATCGCGGCCGACTCGGACGCGGAGAAGAAGTTCCCGGTCTCCCACCGCTGGGGCCACGCCCTGATCCACCAGGCGACGTGGAACGCCGAGTTGGACAAGCGGCCGGGCGGCGCGGGCACGGTCCCGCCCCAGTCGATGCTCCAGGAATGCCTGAACCGGACGGAGGCCCACCTGTGGGGCGTGCTGACGAACGGGCGTCAGGTGCGACTGCTGCGGGACTCCAGCGCGCTGGCCACCGCGTCGTACGTCGAGTTCGACCTGGAGGCGATCTTCGACGGCGAGCTGTTCAGCGAGTTCGTCCTGCTGTACCGGCTGCTGCACGTGTCGCGGTTCGAGGTGACGGAGGGGGCGGCGCCGTCCACGTGCTGGCTGGAGGCGTGGCGGACGGCCGCGATCGAGACGGGCACCCGTGCCCTGGAGAACTACCGCGACGGCGTCCAGCAGGCCCTCGCCGCACTCGGCACCGGCTTCCTGCGCCATCCCGACAACACGGAACTGCGCGAGAACCTCGATTCGGCGGCACTCCAGTCGGCGCTGCTGCGGCTCGTCTACCGGCTGATCTTCCTGTTCGTGGCGGAGGACCGTCGGGCGCTGCCCTCTCCGAACGCCGACGAACAGGCCCGCGATCGCTACACCCGATACTTCTCCACGACCCGGCTGCGTGAGCGGTCCCTGCGTCGGCAGGGCACCGCGCACAGTGACCAGTACGAGGCCCTCCAGCTCGTGCTGACCGCCCTGGGCGACGAACAGGGGCACCCGGAACTGGGCCTGCCGGGTCTCGGCGGCCTGTTCAACGACACGGCGGCCGACGCACCGCTCGCGGGCGCCCGGCTCGCCAACCGGCACTTCCTGGAAGCGGTGCGGCACCTCGCCCGGGTCCGGGACGCCGACGCCGCGCGCTGGCGGGCCGTGGACTACCAGCACATGGGCGCCGAGGAACTCGGCTCGGTGTACGAGGCCCTGTTGGAGCTGGTACCGAAGTACAGCGCGTCCGACCGCACGTTCGCGTTGGTGGACCGGGCGGGCAACGACCGCAAGAAGACCGGGAGTTACTACACCCCCGCAGCGCTCACCGAGACACTTCTCGACTCGACGCTGGACCCGGTGATCGACGCCGCCGTGAAGCGCGGCGAGCAGCGGGCTTCCGCTGAGGGCCGCCCCGATCCCGCCGACACCATCGTCGAGGAGCTGCTGTCCCTCACGGTGTGCGACCCGGCCTGCGGTTCGGGCCACTTCCTGGTGGGCGCCGCCCGCCGCATCGCCAAGCGGGTCGCCTCCGTGCGCGAGCGCAACCCGGAGCCCACGGCCGAGACGGTGCAGCACGCCCTGCACGAGGTCGTGGCGCGGTGTGTCTACGGCGTGGACCTCAACCCCATGGCGGTGGAGCTGGCCAAGGTCTCCCTGTGGCTGGAGGCCATGGAGCCGGGCCGTCCTCTGGGCTTCCTCGACGCCCACATCCGCCACGGCAACGGTCTGATCGGCGCGACTCCCGCGCTGATGCGGGACGGAATTCCCGACACGGCCTTCAAGAAGGCCGAGGGCGACGACGAGGCTTGGGCGAAGATGTTGCGCGCCCGCAACGAGCAGGAGCGCGCGGGGCAGGGCGGCCTCTTCGACGTCGAGTCGGAGACCCGGGTCGCCAACACGGCCTTCGCGTCCGGGCTGCGCCGCATCACATCCGCGCCCGCCCACACCCTGGCCGATGTACGCCGCAAGGAGGCCGCGTTCGAGGCGTGGGCGGCCTCCGGTGAGTATCTGCATGCGCTCCACCTGGCCGACGCGTGGTGCGCCGCGTTCGTCTGGGTCAAGCGGGAGGACGCGCCGCCGGCCATCACCCACAAGGTCTTCCGGGGCCTTGAGGATCCCGAGGCCGACGCGGCTCCGCAGTCGACACACGACGAGATCGCCCGTCTGCGCGACCAGTACACCTTCTTCCACTGGCACCTGGAGTTCCCGGAGATCTTCACTGTCCCGGACGAGAGCTCGGCGGAGGCGGCGAAGGTCGACACCGCGACGGGCTGGGCCGGCGGGTTCTCATGCGTCGTGGGCAACCCGCCGTGGGACCGGTCAGAGTTCGAGGACAAAAAGTACTTCAGTGTCGTAGAGCCCTCCATCGCAGAATTGGCTGGGTCCGCACTCCGTAAGGGGATCACTACGTGGCTCGAAGAAAACCCTGAAGGCGCAACTCGGTACTGGGAGGTACGTCGCAAGCTGAAGTGCACCTTCATGTTCGCCGCAAACTCAGGTGTATTTCCACTTTGCGCCAAAGGACTCACGGCCGGAGGCGTCACAAAACTGCAGACAGATCAACTGTTCACTGAATTGTTCGCAGCCACATGTAGCCCGGAGGGACGTTTCGGGTCCATCATCCCGACAGCCATCGCAACAAACGCAGGCGGCCAGTTCCTTTTCGGCGACTTCACCCAGAGGGGGGTTTTGTCATCCCTCTACGATTTCGAAAACCGACGCCCAAAGAGTTCTGCACTACCAAAGGGTGGCCGGTGGTTCGAAAGTGTGGACTCCCGCTACAAGTTCTGCTTGCTCTCCCTCACAGGCCGGGCTGCACGGGAACCCGCCGCACGCTTCGGTTTCTTCCTCTCCGAGGTCACGGATCTTGACGACACGAACCGCGTTTTCGCACTCACTCCAGAAGACCTCGCACTGATCAATCCGAACACCGGAACGCTGCCGATCTTCCGAAATCGTAAGGACGCTGATCTCACCTCCGAGATTTACCGCCGTCTCCCCGTGCTGCAAAACGAGAGTTCACCCGGTGGCGACCCTTGGCACATCACCTTCAAGTACCTCTTCCGCAGCACCAATGATGGCGACGTATTCCGCTCACGGACCGAGCTGGAGCAAAGGGGATGGGAACTCTCCGGTAACGTGTTCACACGGGGAGCCGACCGCATGGTCCCTCTCTACGAGGCGAAAATGGTGGACTTCTTCAACCACCGAGCCGCCGACGTCGTCAAGAGCGAAACAGCCGTCAGTCGCCAAAATCAGCCTCAGTACCTGACAGGCGAAGAATTGGGCTCTGCGGATCGGTCACCTCAGCCACTTTCCTGGGTGCAGGATTCAGGACTCATCAGCACCACACGCAATGGAAAAGCGGTCAAAGTACCGGGAGTACGGTTGAGGCTGGAAGAAGCAGGCTGGGACCGTGCCTGGTTGTGTGGCTGGTGCGACGTAACTGCGTCGACGAACGAACGCACTTCCATCCCGGCCTTCCTTCCGCGAATGGCTGCACTTCACACGTATCCCCTCATGTTCCCGGGGGTGGCGCCGGGTCTGGTCGCCGGGCTCATCGCCACCCAGTCCTCGCTGGTCTTCGACTTTGTCAGCCGCCAGAAGATCAGCGATGCCCATATGAAGCTGTTTGTCTGGAAGCAACTGCCCGTCCCCACCCCCACATCCCTCGAACCTCACATCCCCTATCTCCTCCCTCGCGTCCTGGAACTCGTCTACACGGCATACGACATGAGCCCTCTCGCTCGCGATCTGGGTGACGAGGGCGAGCCGTTCTGTTGGGACGAGCCCCGTCGGACGCAGCTGCGCGCGGAGCTGGATGCCTACTTCTTCCACCTGTACGGCATCTCGGCCAAGGACACGGACTACATCCTGGAGACGTTCCAGTCGGAGTCGGGCGGGCTCAAGAACAACGAGATCGCCAAGTACGGCGAGTACCGCACCAAACGCCTGGTCCTCGCCGAATACGACCGCATGGCACGGGTCGGCCTCACCCTTGAAAACCCCCTCGTCGACGGCGAGACCTACACATCCACCCTCACCCCGCCCCCGGGCCACGGCCCCCGCCACCCGGCGAAGACCTCGGACGGAACCACAGCATGAAGTACAAAGACGAAGACCAGATCAAGCAGGCGCTTGGAATCGAATCCTGGAGAAATCTCTCCAAGGACAAGATGGTCAAATTCGTGGCCATGATGCCGGACATGGATACTGAGGTTGCGCTAAAAATCGTTGAACAGTTTCCTGAGTTCAAGGATTTTGCCCTGAATGTTATGGATGTGATCAAGAAATCACATGAATCCACCCTCTCGGCCAACAAGCAGAGCCAAGAGTACGTCCACTTGGCCTTTCAGGACCTCAGGGAGACCCTCAAGAGGGAGCTCGACAGGGGTGAGTTGACCTGGGAGCAGCGGAGGGAAATCCTCGAAAAAATGCAGCAGGCCGTGAGGGAAGAATCTCAGAAGGACAGCGAAAACAAACGTTTCCTGGACGAGGCACTCAAGAAAGTTGTGGTGGTCGGCGGTGCCGCAATCGCCCTGGGTGTGGCTTTTGTTGGTGGTCGAATAATGGCCCAAAGCCAGGACGATTCCGAAGACGAGTTGGAAAATTGACCTCAAGGATGGAGCGGCCTCAACGCAGTCGCTTCCCCAAGGTACCGCTTAGCTCGACATGAACCAGGCGAGTCCCGTCGGCACTCATGATGCTCCTCTCAGTCGAGATGAAGGGGAGCCCGCTCGGGTCTCCGACCGAGGCAGGCGCCCCCAACGTCCACTGAAGCGGTGTCCCGGCGGTGAGCGTGACCACGCCACCGCCGGGAGGAACGCGACTCAGGCCCCGGCCGCGAACCCAACGAACCACGACCACTCCTCACGGCCGACGGCGAAGTGAGGTCGTTTCACGTCCTTGGAGTCCCGTACGTGGATGGCCTGTTCGGTAATGGCGACCTCGATGCAGCTGTCACCTTGTGCACTGCTGTAGCTGGACTTGTACCAGTCGAGTTCAGGCGTGCTCATAGCGCTCCTCGCATCCGCTCCAGCAGGCCCCTGGAGTCCTTCGGGGTAAGGGCCTGCGAGCGCAGTCTCGCATAGCGCATGTGGAGCTTGCTGACCTGTTTCAGGTCAGCGATCAGGCGGCCGTTCTCCTGTCCTTCCGCGTAGGCGCGCCAGCTGGCGTCCGGGGTCTCCAACAGTTGGATCGGTCCAGCCATGCATGCGTGATACTCGCTGTCCGCCGGCATGACCTGAAGCGTGACGTTCCTGGGCGCAACGAGCTCCAGCACGTAGTCGATCAGCTCACGCGTCACCTCGGCACCGCCGAGACGTCGCATGAACAAGGACTCTTCCACGATGAAGTCGAACGTCGTGTTGGGCCGCTCCTTGAGCAGACGTTGGCGCTCCAAGCGCGCCTGCACCGTAGCCTCCAAGTCATCGTCGGCCATGGGCGGGATGTCGTTTTCGCAAAGAGCCCGCATGTAGCCCTCCGACTGCAGCAGCCCGGGAACCAGCCGACACTCATACGTGCACAGGCTCACCGCCGTACGCTCCAGCCTGGCCCACCGCCGAAACCAAGCCGCCAGCCCCGCCTCCCCCCGCGTCAGAAACCTCGCCGAGTGCCGCAGCGCCCCCGTGTTCCCCAGCGCCTCCTCCGCCCGCTCGACGAACGACGCGTCCGGCATGCGCCGCCCCAACTCCACCGATTCCACCGTGTGCTTGGAGAACCGCACCAGCTCCCCGAACTGCGCCCGACTCAGCCCCGCGTGCTCGCGCAGCGCCTGGACGACGGCCCCGAACGTCCGCAGACTGTCCGACGGATCCGGCTCCCGCTCGCACTCCCCGCCCGGCACCGCCGGTTCGACATGGTCGGTCGTCATTCGAGGCCCACCTCCAGGTACTCGCACACCAGGTCCCTCTGTGGAAACGCCCGGGACGAATCAAAGGACACTCGTACAACCCACCCGCCACGCCCGTACGCTGACGCACCGTACGGGCCACACCAACGGGCCGCGCGCACCGGCAACGCGTCGAATCGTTGGCGTAACGGTGGCGAAGCGACTGCTGTTGAACATGGCGCGCGCACGGAATGAGATCCGGGCTCGCCTCCATCCGCACCAGAGAACAAGAGCGCCTCCGTGAACCCGTACAACACCACCCCGCTCGCACCCCCGTCCCGGCCCTGGTGGAAGACCACTCCCGCCCTGCTCGGCCTCCTGGCCCTGGTAGCCCTGATCGGGGCACTGAGCTTCGGGCTCGGCCTTCTCGTGATGATCGCCGCCATGGTGGCGGTATGGGTCCTGCCCGCATGGCGCTGGTACGCCCGGCTCGGGGCCACGGTCGGCGCGTTCTTCCTGCTGCTGATCAGCGCAAGCGTGAGCGGGCAGCTCGACGACAACGGGGCCGACAAGTCCGAGGCCAGGGCGCAGGACGCGAAGCCCGCGGACGTCGCGAACTCCGAAGGCACGCCGTCCCCGGATGTGTCCAAGACCCCTGAGTTCGCCGACTACACGGGCAAGCCACTGGACGAGGCCGAGAAGCGGGCACGTTCGGCAGGCCTCGCCCCCGACCATCATGACGCCGCCGATGAGGACCGGGTGATCATCATGCGGTCCGGCTGGACGGTGTGCTTCCAGAAGGCCGGCACCGTGGCGAGGAGCATCGAGTTCGCCGCCGTCAAGACCGGCGAGCCCTGCCCCGCCAAGGACGGTGGCCCACTCCCGTGGCCGACGATGCCGGACCTCGTAGGCGACACCTACAACACGGCCGTCAAGGAGCTGGACCAGGCGGGCATCGACCTCGACCGCGTCACGCTCGACGACGTCTACCTCGACATCGACGCTCCCACGGCCGAGGAGGCCGCCGAGGAAGGCGACGAGTGGCGGGTGTGCTTCCAGGCCCCTGACGAGGACGCCAAGGTCACCTCCTCGACCACGGTCCGCCTCGACCTCGGCAAGTGGACCGACGTCAATCTCGTACGGGACTGTCCGTCTGTGAAGGACACGACGTACAAGATTCCCGCCAACGACCCTGAGTACAACGACAGTGACGACAACAGCACCACCGGGGGCGGCGACTCGGCCGACGACAACTCCTCGTCATCCGGCGGCTCCACCGGCGGTAGCGGCGGCGTCGGCGTCGTCCACCCCGGCTCGTACTGCTCCCCGCCCGGAGCCACCGGCGTCACCAAGAAGGGCACCCCGATGGTCTGCGGCCCCGGCTCGGACGGCCGCGACCGCTGGCACTCCTGACCCGTACACCCACGAGCGGCGCCCGGACGGCCCGAATACAGGCACACCGTGAGGGAGGGTGAAGCCCGGCCGGGCTTCACCCTCCCCACAGCCTCAAGGCCTGGCACATCGCCCAGACCGATGCCGCAGACCCGCACAGACCCTGTTGAGGGAGCTGAAGCTGCCCGGGGTCAGCTCGTCCCATTCCAGTGAACACCGGAGTCAAAGCCACTCCACCGGTTACAGCGATCGCCAAGGGTCTTACACGCGACGGGCAACCGACTCCGTAAACCGGACCATCGCCCGGTGGTACGTCGCCTTCCCCGGGTTCGGGAACCGGACATTGTGGCGGTGGTAGCGGTGGAAGGCGATGATCAGCGCCGCGTGCTCGATCTCGAGGGGGAGGATCGCGCGGTCCACTGCGGTGAGGGGGCGGCTCTTCTCGTAGCCGCCGAGGAGAGCGTGGAGACGGTCGGTGGCGAGAAGGCCTGCTTCGTCCTGGGCAAGGCCGACAGCTGCCATGCCCAGGTCGAGCAGGGGGTCGTCGAGAGAGATCGTCTCCCAGTCCAGGACGGAGAGTCCGCCGTCGTCACGGACGATGACGTTGTCGTCGAAGAGGTCTCCGTGAATCAGGCAGGGCGCGCGGAGGTTGCCGGCCTCGGCGTCGCGGACGCGGTCGAGCCGGGACGTCAGCCACTGGGCGAACTCCTGGTCGGCGAAACCGGGAATCGCAGCCAGGTGCTCCGAGGAGAGGCGACGAGCGCTGAGCGGGACGTCGTCCAGCCCTTCGGCGTCCGGGGCAAGGGCGTGCAGACGGGCGAGGAGGTCACCCGCCTCGGCGAGGAGAGCGAGCGGCAGTGGTTGCTGAACGGCGCCGGCGATCCACTTCTTCAGAACGAGGAGGCGGTCGCCGATCGGGGCGATGAGTGAGCCGTCCGTGGTGGGGACGACCTCGCTGGTCGGCAGGCCGAGCCGGTGGAGGGCCTGGGTATGACGGGCGAGGGTGGTCGCGGTTTCCTCGTCGTGGTTGTCGAGCGAGGTCAGCACATACTCACCCTCCTCGGAGGCGAGCCTGAAACTGGAGTTCGCGGCGCCACCGGAGAGCGGGGTGATGGACGCGCCCGTCAGTCCGTACCTGCCGGCAACGGCGGTGAGGTCGATCTGGTCGGCCGTGGTGTAGTGAGCCACAGGTTCAAGCTCCTTGACGTGCTGCTGCTGACTCTCGTCGGCGGTCCTCGACGAGGCCGACCCAGCGTGCCCGTACCTGAGCGGTGGCGTCCAGCCATTCGGCGCGGGGGAGACCAGCGGGCGGTTCCTCGTCGGCCATCAGGTAGGTGAGTTCTGCGAGGTACGCGAACTCGACCCCGTTGACGCAGTCCTCCGTCAGGCGCTCCCGTGCCCGGGCGAGCGCGTCCGGGGCGCCGGCGACGAGGGCGTGCAGGCACTCGGCGAAGCGGACGTAGGCGACGGACGACGTCATTCCGGCCTCCACGGCCTCCACCGCCACGGCCTCGGCACGCGCCGGCAGATCGCGCGCGATGCCCGCGTCCCTCACCAGTCCTGCGATGCGGGTCTGCGCCTCGGCCCACCGGATCGAGACACCTGCGAGGAGTTCCTCGGCCCGGGCGATCTGCTCGGCCGCCCGGGGGCGGTCCTGGAAGGCCGCGGCGAAGGCGAGACATGCCTGCGACAGGGCGGCTTCGCCGACCTGCCCGGCGGCCAGGGCCTGGTCACGGCCGGCAGCGTAGGCGGAGCATGCCAAGGCGATGGATCCCTGCGGCCACCACAGGTCGCCGAGGACACGGTCCTGGCGGCCCTCAGTTCCCAGGTGAAGTGCCGCTTCCCTGGCCTGTGGGAAGTCGCCGATCCGGCGGGCAAGGTGGATCAGCCCCCGGCGGGCGGTCGCGGCGAGGCGGCCTCCCAGGTCGGCGACGCGCTGCATACCGTTCAGGGACTCCTGGAAGTTGCCCAGATCCCGGTCGCACTCGGCCAGGAAGTAGCGCGGCAGTTCCTCCAGACTCGGCGGCAGGACGTCGGCCCGCAGCACGTCGCGGAGCTGCTGCGCAGTGCTGCTGCGGTGTCGGCGCTGCCGCTGGGCGATGGCGGAGAGAGCCGTGGCGAGTGCCTGCGCCGGAGTGGGAGTGGCACCGCCCAGCACGCCGGCGGGCGGTTCGAGGGGTTCCCAGACGAAGTCGTCGACGTACTGGAAGGCGGCGTCCTCGAGCCAGCCGAGCGGAAGACCGAACTGGTGCGACAGGGACAGGCCTTGGCGGAGAGCCGAGACAAGGCGCGCGCGGTGGGATTTGTCCTCATGGCCGAGGGCGTCGAACGCGCGTTGCGCTGCGCGCTGCCAGTCAGCACTGGTCCACCGGTCGTCGCTGGTCGAGTCCGCCTCCCGCACCGCCTCCCGGACCAGGGCGTGCAGGCGGTAGGGCCACGGAGCGCCGGGATCGTGGTCGATGAACGGCCGGTCCACCAGGTTCTGGGCCGGAGCGTCGTGGTCGAAGCCCGCGGCGGCCGAGGCAAGCGGTACGGAGAAGGTCTCCAGGAGACTGACGGACCGCACGACGCGTCGCGCCTCCGGGGGCAGGTCGCGGAAAGTCCGGGCGACCAGAGCGGGAAAGTCGAAGTTGAAGTCGTGCACGGAGGGAGCGTTCCCCGAGCGACGGTACAGATCAAGGAACCGCATCGCCGCCAGGTCGAGGTAGAGCGGCAGTCCGTGCGAGTTCGCCGTGACGAGACGGCGGGTCGCGTCGTCCATCATCGGTCGGCCGTCACGTGTCAGACGCTGCGACAGGTACGTCTCGCAGTCACCGGCGGACAGGTATCCGACCGTGTGCTGCCGGGGCTCCCGCGTCGCGCCCCCGACGAGCTGGGGCCAGCACTGCGGGCCTGCCCAGTCGAGCTGGCCCTCGAGCTTCGGGTCGTCCCACTGCAGGCGGTTGCGGCCCGTGATGACGAACAGGACGTTCGGCATCAGCCACACCACCCGCTGGACAAGGCGCTCCAGGTCGCGGTGCACCCGGTCCCCCACGTCCTCGAAGGTGTCGAGCAGCACCACCAGGGTCGCCCGGTGCTTCGCGGGAAGGCTCGCGAGGTCCCAGGCGAGGAGATGCGGGTAATAGCTGAGCGCATCCTGATCGGGAGCGGCCTCCAAGAGGTCGGCGAAGCGGTTGCACTCCGCAAGCGCCCTGATCCGGTGATGCCTTTCCCTCAACGCACGGACGACGGTCCGTAACCCCTGGCCGACCACCTGGCCCACCGTGCCCGGAAGAGCCACCGCCTGCGCCACGTCCGCCAACGCCGACTGCATCTGCCCGGACAGGTTCCGAGCACCGGGAAGGGAACTCAACCGGGTACGGCGACGGACGTAGTCGTCGAGCGGTTCACCGGCGTGGTTGTGCTCCCAGTACCGCTGCAGGGTCAGGTCGAACGTCGGCATCGGCTGCCCGATCTCCGCCGCGGCCAGCCGGACGGCGAGGATCAGCGACTCGAAATCCATGCCGGAATCGCGCGACAGATCAACACGCACTGGTACGACGGGGCCGATCCTCTCGTCCAGCGGCGGCCAGTGGCCCTCGACGGGAAGTCCTCCCGTCAGATGTCTGGCCACGCACCGGGACAACGTCGACTTGCCGATGCCGCCGACACCGTAGAACGTGAGCACATTACGGCGGGACGCCTCAAGGTCTTGGACGTCGAAGCCGTCGGAACGGACGGCATGGACGTGATGGGAGAGACTGCGCGCCACCGAGTCCCACTCATCACGCCTGTCCGCGAAATAGTCGATCGCCTTGACTTCGCGATCGTTCGAGCGGAACAGCGCCCTCAGATCCGAGCTACTCACCAGCGCCCCTCCGCGTCGACGACGATGACAGAAGAGCAGCATGCCTGACTTACCGTCAAGTCCCGGTGACTCCGGGCAACCACTTCCGGACTGTCCACCTCGGCCTGGACCGCTGGTCCGACGCCGACACGGTGGTCAATCGGGCACGCACTCAGGTCGGCAGCCGCCAGCAAGGCCCGTCCGGATCTCCCAGCCAGACGACCTGATCCCACTCGGTGACGGTCATGCCGAACGCGCTCTGGTCGGGCGAGCCCGCCTTCTGCCAGGTGTCGAGCGCTTCCTCGACCTGGTCCCACAGGCGCAGGGGGCCGTCCTGGTGAACCCTCCAGCCGCTGCCGTCGCCGTCGGGCTCGGTCCATGCCTGCGAGCCGGTCGCCACGTCGACCAGGGCGACGCCGTCCGCAGTACGCACCAACTCGGCGGACGGGGCGCCGAGCTGCGCGACGAACAGTCCGGTCCAGTCGTCCAGCAGGTCCGGGCCGACCCGCGCTTCACGCGTGCGGCCCGGGTGTGCGTAGAACGTGGGGCGAGGCGGCCGCTCGTGCGGACGGGCGAGCATGTACGACACCGGGTCGGCCGTGAAACGGCCGCGCGCGACTCCTTCCTCGTCGAGGACGAGCCGGATCAGGCCGGAGCCGAGCATCCAGCCGCTGATCGTCGTGACGATGCCGCCTCCCGCGCGGAGCTGCCACAGCCACGACGGTGGGACCGTGCGCACCGCGCACGTCGCGATCACCGTGTCGTAGTCCGCACCGTCCTGGTGGCCGAGCAGGCCGTCACCCACGGCGAGATGCGGGGAGCGGCCGGCGGCCTGGAGATGCTGTGCGGCGGCGGCTGCCAGTTCCTCGTCGTACTCGACGGAGTACACGCACTCGTCCCCGATCCGGTGGCAGAGGATCGCGGTGGAATAACCGGTGCCCGTACCGATTTCCAGCACCTTGTCGTCGTCCCGGACCTCGGCGAGTTCGAGCATCCGCACGACGAGTGACGGCAGCGTGCTGGAGGAGGTCGGCCGTCCGGCCAGCGGTCCCGGGGCGTCCCGGGCGCCGGTGCCGTCGACCTGTGTCACCCAGGTGGTGTTCGAGTGGACCATCCGGAACCACTCGTCGTCGCCGAGTTGCTCGCGGCGTACGGGTTCCCATTGAGTGCCGTCGGAACGGAAGACGGCGTCGCCCAGGAACAGTTCTCGGGGCACGGCTTCGACGGCCGCGCGCCATGCCGGGTCGGTGAGCAGGCCCTGTTCGGAGAGTTCGCCGGCGAGGCCTTGGCGGAGGGATGTGGTGCTGGTCATCGGCGGTCCCGGTCGGGGTGCTGGAGTCGGTCGGCGAGGGCTGCGGTGATCCGGTCGGCGAGGGGGTCGGGGAACCATGCGAACTGTCCGTTCGGATTGCACTCGTACCAGTGCCACCGTCCGGCGGCGTCGAGCCCGAAGTCGAAGGCTCCGTAGACCAGGCCGAATGCGGCGAGGTAGTCGTGCACGGCCTTCGCCACGTCGGGCGGTGTGTCGATGAGGCTGTAGTCGAGGTCGTCGTAGTGCCGACGCCAGTCCAGTCCCGGAGAGCCGTCGATCCGCACGGCGAACAGCCGGTTCCCCACTGCGGTGAGCCGGATGTCCGCGACCTTGTCCACACGGCTCTGGAACAGGTGCATCGTGTGGCCGACACCGGCGTCGAGATCGACCATGTCGACTTCTTCGACCCACACCGTCAGGCCTTGGCCGTCCCGGCCGGTGTAGTCGCTGTTGTACAGCGGCTTGCGCGTGCTGGTGGGCGCGCACGATGGTGGAGTCCACCGAGACAGCCCAGTTGAGGTTGTCGTCGGCGTCGGCCTGTGCGACCAGCGCGGTGAACACCCGCTCCCAGGTGCCGTCGATGGTCCACATCCGCAGCCGGTTGTAGACGCCTCGCCAGTCGCTGTACTTCTCGGGGAGGTGGATCCACTGCGATCCCGTCTGGAACTTCCAGGCGATCGCGTCGATCACTTCTCGGTGATCCCGCCACCGGCCACCCCGCCGCGGTGTCCGATCTGGGAGTAACGGCTCGATTCGCGCCCACTGCGCGTCAGTCAACGGCACACACGAACAATGACTGGCGGTGCTGGTTGAAACGGCGCCGCTGTCAGGCGGTCGGCCCAGTGCAGAGCCGCCGCGCGTCCCGCACGAGCGTGTACGTAGCGCCGAGGAAGATCACGGATCCAGCTACGAGCCAGAGAACCGAGGCCCCAGAGCGGTACTCACGAACGGCAAGAACGAGCAGCATCACGCTGACAAGGACGCCGAAGGCCGAGATCAGAGCGCTGATGCGGTTAGCCACATGGACATCATCAACGACAACCTCGGCCAGTGGAAGTGATCCAAGCGAACCGGCCTAGGCGACCCCGGAAGCGTCCTGGGACCGTCGCACGACGGCCGCCCCACGCAGTGCGACGGCACACCAGACGGTTACCAGGAGCAGCGCGGCTGCGGCCAGGCCCGCGACTTCGAGGGGCTCCGGCCGCCAGCCCAGGGACAGCCGGGTGCCGATCATGACGGTGCCGAGGAGGGCCTCCGACGGGGAGTAGACCGGCACCTTGGCCGCCACGAACCGCAGGATGGCGCCCAGCCCCAGGCCGATCACGGCCCAGGCGAGCAGATAGGGCCAGAGCGCTCCCGGCGCGGCGGGCGGCAGGCCGTACTCCTCCGGGCCGATGCGGAACAGGGCGCCCAACCACCCCATCGTCACTCCGGCGGCGGTGACGAGCGCCGCCCACAGCGCATGGCGCCACAGCGGGCCGGACCGCACTCGCTCGTCCTCGTGTTCGTCCTGGGTGTCGACGGGGTTCGTGGTCTCAGGAAGATCCATCACACCCGATGAGACGCTCACCGGCCGCCGAACGTTGCAACGCGGACGGTGTCGCGAGCATGCCGAAAACACCACGGCCCGCCCCAAAGGCCGTAGCTCGTCGGCGACGAGCCCGACATGATCCGAACGAGAGGCCCTAGATCCCGGCCTCGTCCAGGACGAGGTTCTGCCGGGCGGTCGACTACTGGTCGGTCGAGACCCGCTTGTAGACCAGGTTCGCCACTGCGGACCCCTTCCGTACGGAGGATCGGACCCTGCCTGTCGTCAAACCCTGTCAGTAATCACCATCGGATCTGATGGGATTCGAGCCGCCGCGAACCCCCGGATCGCACGGGTTCATTGGACGCGGCGGCCGCCTGTCGGCAAACGATGGCGAGCTCAAGCGGTCAGCGCATCACCGCTGAGTGGAGGCGTCGCGGATATTGAGCATTGCGCGCCAGTGTCAACGTTCCGGCTTCGGGTCAGGCCGGCGGGTCGGGGCGTATCTGGCGAGCATGGTCTGGACGGCCTGTTCGACGGCGTCGTGGATGTCGAAGGCTGCGGGGTTCCAGTCGGTCAGCAGCATGCGCGGCCACAGGACGTAGTTGGCGATCATGCCGAGGAACTGGTTCGCGGCGCTCGCGGCGTCCGGGACATCAGCGTTGCCCGCCTCGTGCTCGGATTCCAAGTAGTGCTGAACGGAGGTGAAGTAGGGCAGTTTGCCGAGCTGGAACTGCATCCGTCCCAGTTCGGGGAAACGAGGCAGTTCGGCGATGACGATCCGGAACAGGGCTGTCATGCCGGGCCGGCCGACCAGGTCGGCATAGCGGTGGCCGACGGTTGTCAGTCCGGAGCGCAGATCTCCGGTCTGTGGCCGCGCGGCAGCGTCGCCGGCGTCACGCTGCCAGGACTCGGTGACGATGGCCTCGAAGAGGGCCGCCTTGGTGGGGAACCGCTTGAACAGGGTGGACTTCGAGACCCCGGCCGCTTCGGCGATCCGGGCCAGTGAGGTGCCGTCGTAGCCACGATCCAAAAACAGTTCTGTGGCTGCGGTGGTGATCGCCTCACGTTTCTGCTGAGCGAGTCTGCGGTGGTGTGCGGAGAGTTCTGCTGCCATGCGGCCAGTATGCCGCAGACCCGAGGCGAGTCACTTGACTCGCCTCGGTAGTCCTGCTTACGGTACGAGAGCAAGGCGAGTCGAGTGACTCGCCTCCTATCTGTGGCGCCGGGTGAATTCCGGTAGCCGCGCGGTGGAGGAACAGTTCATGACGATCGACAAGACCGCTTTGGTGACCGGTGCGAATCGCGGCCTCGGGCGTGGCGCGGCCATCGCTCTGGCCACCCGCGGGGTGCGGGTCCTGGTCACCCACCGCGGTGATGCGGCCGGGGCTGAGAAGACGGTGGAACAGGTGCAGGCGGTGGGTGGGACTGCCGCTGTTCTCCGGCTCGACATCAGCGACGTCTCCTCTTTCGCGTCCTTCACCTCCGAACTGAGCGAGCAGCTGGAGCGCTGGGGTACTTCGCGGCTCGACATCTTGGTCAACAACGCGGGAGTGGGGATCTTCGGACCGCTGGAGGACGTCACGATCGACGACTTCGACACGGTGATGGGCACCAACGTCCGGGGCACGTTCTTCCTCATCCAGTCACTTGTGCCGCTGCTGGCCCGAGGCGGCCGCGTCATCAACGTCTCGACGTCACTGACCCGCCACACCAGCCCCGCCACCTCGGTCTACTCCGCCTCGAAGGCCGCCGTCGAAGCCTTGAGCCGCACCCTCGCCGCAGAACTCGGCCCGCGCGGAATCCGGGTCAACTCCATCGCCCCGGGACCGACCGCCACCGATTTCAACGGTAGAGCGATGCGGGACGACGCCGAGATGCGCCAGGTTCTGGCCGGACAGACCGCGCTCGGCCGCGTCGGCGAACCTGAGGAGATCGGCGACGCCATCGCCACGCTGGCCTCCGAGGGCCTGCGCTGGGTCACCGCCCAGCGCATTGAGGTCTCCGGCGGCGCCCTCCTCTGACGACCGGGCGACGGCCTATAGAGACGCAGGCAGCGACGGCCCCGACTCACTCCCGGCCGGTCTCGTCCTCGTCCAGCTCCGGCGCATCAGGGTCCCGAAGCGGACGCAGGACGCCGGCGGCGGGGGTCGAGGCGGTGAAGCTGTAGCGGCCGAGCAGGTTCAGGTCGCGGTGCTTGAGCGGGGAGAGCCGGGCGATGTCCTCCTCGCGGAGTTCGTGGCCCTCAGCCTGGAGCTGGGCGACGGCGGCGTCGATGTAACGCGTCGTCCGGAGCACGATGGCGTCGAGGACCAGACCGAGCGCGCCGAGCCGGTCCTCCATGCCGTCGCGGTACGCCTGGTGGATGGTGCCGCGCTTGCCGTGGCACACATCGCGGGCGAGCTTGTGGCGGGACTCCTGCACGGTGAGCCGGCGGTTCATCTGCCGGCGGTAGGTGTCGTCGACCGGGTCGACCACGCGGAGCAGGTGTTCGGTCTTGGCGATGCGCCCGTATTCGGCGAACGCCTGCCCCAGCGGGGTGGGGCGTCCCTCGCGGCCGAGGCGGACTTCCCGTACGCGGTGGCCCTCCTCGTTTCCTCACCGGTGGCCGCACCGAAGGGACGGAGCTGTTCGTGGAGTCATCGTCGGCCGACGGCTCCCTTCGGGTAGTGGCGGCGCAGGTTGGCGGCGAGGATCCGGTCGAGCGTGCGGTCGGACAGGATCCGCACCAGGCGCAGGATCAGGGCGGCGTCCCGGCCGGCGGTGTAGCGGGGGCGGGGACTGCGGGTCGTCACGGTCTTCGCGATGACCCGGGCGGCGGCGTCGGCGGTGAGGCCCGATGCGGTGCCCGAGTCCATCAACTTGTTGTTCGCCTGGACCAGGCTGCCGTAGCGCTCGTCCTGCTCCGGTGTCATCCGGGCGGCCAGGTCGTTGGCCGTCGCAATCCCGCGGGCGGCCATCTCCGTGCGGACGCCGCCGGGCTCGACCACGACCACCTGTACGCCCAGCGGCGCGACCTCCCGGCGGAGCGAGTCGCTGACCGCCTCCAGGGCGAACTTCGCGCCGGCGTACGCGCCGTAGGTGGCCATGGCGACCTTGCCGCCGATCGAGCTGATGTTGATCACGCGGCCCTTGCTGCGCAGCAGCGCGGGCAGGAGGGCCTGCGTGACGGCGATGTGGCCGAACAGGTTGACTTCGAACACCCGCCTCCACTCCGCCATCGGCAGGGCTTCTACCGCGGCGTTCACCTGGACGCCGGCGTTGTTGACGAGCGCGTGCAGCGCGCGCGGGTCGCCGGAAACCCGCGCGGCGAGTGCCTCCACCTGCTCGGACTTGGTGATGTCGAGGATGACCGGCTCGATTCCGGTCGACCGGATGGCGTCGGCGTCACGGTCGCGTCGTACGCCGGCCAGGACGTGGAATCCCTGACGGGCCAGTTCGCGGGCGGCTGACGCGCCCATGCCCGTGGAGGCTCCGGTGATGACGATCAGCTTCTGGGTTTCAGATGACGTTGTCACCTTGGTGACGATACCGATTCAGATGACACTGTCAACTGTATGATGGGCGCCATGGTCACTCGTGCGGAGTCCGCCGCCGCCACCCGCCGCGCCCTGCTCGACGCGGCCGCCGAACTCCTCGACCTCGGCGGCCCCGAAGCGGTCACCTTGCGCGAGGTGGGAGCGCGGGCAGGTGTGACGCGGGGAGCGCCGTACCGGCATTTCGCCGGCAAGGACAGCCTGCTGAGCGCCGTCGTGGCCGAGACCTGGGAACGGCTCGGCGACCAGGTTCACGCCCTGCGGACCGACCTCGCCCTGTCGGCCTCCGAGAGGCTGTGCGGCGCTCTTCGCGCCCTCATCGGTGTCGGCCGGGACCAGCCGCACCTGTACCAGATGTTGTTCAGGCGGCGCGGACACCGTCCCGGGGAGCGCGGTGAAGGTATCGAGCGCGTCCGGCGTCAGCTGTGCGGACCGGAGGGTGACCCGGCCGCGGCCGTCCGTGCGGCCGGACGCTTTCAGGACGAGTTCCTGGCCATCGTCGCCGCCCTCGTGGGAGAGCGGAACGCACGGCACTACGGCGCCCTGCTGCTCACCAGCGCCCACGGCATCGCGGGCATGGAGCTCAGCGGCCACCTCGACACAGACACGTGGCGCACCACCGGCGACGAACTCGTCAACACTCTCGTCCGCATGGTCGCGGGCGACGGCGAAACGGCATAGCAACGCCCATGCCCCGTCGACGGCCGACTCCCCGCCCTCTCACACTGCCCAGTAGAGTCCGAGCGCGGTGAGCCTGTCGGCTGTGAGCTCGGCGCGCCTGCTCTTACCCACAGCGGGCGGCAACCGCCGTACGCCAACTCGACGACCTTCTCCTCACCGGCCTGCGCTCCCCCGAGATCACGGACGACATCGCGCTCCTCCCGAAGATCGAACCCCTCCCGGGCAGAAGCGTCGAGGACTGTCTCCGCATATCCGCGGGCATCTGGCCCGCCAGATCGAGAACCCTGTGCCGATGGCGCAGAACCTGCCGCGGAACAAGTGGGAGCACCGGGAGCACTTTCCCGAGCCGAACCAGTTCCTCGGCAGCTATTTCCATCAGGACTTCTCCGACGAGTACACCTCTCACCGTGAGGCCGTCGGCGACTACTTGGCGGGAGCGTCGGAGACGGACCTGGAGCAACTCGTGAGGGACATCTCGGAACTGCTTGCGCCGGCCGCCACGGACGCGGATCCGAAGCAGGCCGCCTCGGTCCTCGGTATGGACGTGTCACCCCCGCCAGGGGTCGGAATCCGGCAGTGGCTGGACGACGTGGCCGGCATCGCCTCGCGCCGCACGGGGAGGTGAGCCGGGAAGGCGTCCGTGTCGTGCGGTGAGTGCACGCTGAGACGGGGTGCGCAACGCGCTGCTTCCGGTATCGCCGATCTGCACCCAGCGTGACGCCCCACACGCGTACCTGCCACGTTTTGCGCCCGTACGCTCACGCAACGTACGGACCTCACCACTGGAACGCGCCCCCGCGCGCCCGTCACGGTGGTCCCATGAGCACAACCTCGCCCCAGCTTCCCGCCTCCGTGCGGACGTTCGCACAGCAACTGTCGTCCACCCGCCGCGGTGCCCGCCTCGCCCGGCTGCTCACCCATGAGCAGTTGCGCGCCTGGGAGACGTCACCCGACGTCACCGACCGCGCGGAGCAGATCGTCGCGGAGCTGGCGGCCAACGCCGCGCTGCACGGCCGCGTCCAAGGCCGCGACTTCCGTCTCGCCCTCACCCAGGACCCGGCCACCGGCACCCTCCGCATCGCGGTCACGGATACCCGCGGGGACCGGCTCCCTTCCCCCGTGACGGATTTCGCCACGTCGCCGCACGACGAGTCGGGACGCGGCCTGCTCATCGTCGCCGCCCTCGCCGACCGCTGGGGCACGGAACCGTATCCGCCGGGCGGCAAGACCGTCTGGGCCGAGGTGTCCGACCTGGCGGCGAGCACCGCACCACCGCATGCCGCGGAGCACGTCGCGGGCACCCCGGGGAACGTGGCGGAGTGAACAGCCTCTGGCCGGCACGCCGGGGCCCCGCCTCCAGGCTGCGCAACGCCACCTGCGCCCGACCGCGCTCGGTGTCGAACCGGGAACGGTGTCGCCCGGCCGGGGCACGGGTTCGTGAACGGCGTCCCCGTCTCCCGGAGGCACAGCCGGACGGGTCGGTCGGCGGATAGGGTCGCGCATCACGGACGATTCCATCCGGACGAGGAGTAGGTGTGAGCGAGCAGGGCGAGGCCCCCTCCGGTGCGACGCAGTACCCGGAGTTCCGGCTGCGGCTGCCCAACGACGGACCCGAGGCACGGGGGCGACTGCTTTCGGACAAGGGCACCAACGGCAGCCAGAAGTTCGTCGTCCTGGCCGGCTCGCCCGCCCGGGCGGAGGTCGTGCCCTCGTTCCCGCGGCGCATGCCCTCCTCGTACCGGCTGCGGCGGCGTCTGATCGACGAGGGCATCCTGGTCGAATCCGCGCGCCTGCCCGGCTGGCTGGAGACGACGCGGGACGTCGAGTGCAATTCACCGTCCGCTGCGGCCGAGATCCTGGTCGGGCGCAGCGCCAACGGATGGACCGAATGGAAGTCGGCCGACGGGCATCCCCTCGCCGATTTCCTCGACCAGGTCTGGTGGGGACGCACCCGCGCCTGGCTGGTGCGGGGTTCCAACGTCTCGGGTCTCGACCTCGTGCAGCGGCTGTGGCTGCCCGAGGGGGTGGTCTCCCTCTCGGCCCGCCACCTGAGGAAGGACGTCGACCAGGGAAGCAGCAAGGACCGGCTGCGCGCGGCGGTCGACGAGGACTACGCCTCCACCGCGACGTACAACCAGAAGATGCAACTGGTCGAGGACATCCACGCGTTCCTCTCCCGGATGCGGCCCGGGGACACGATGTGCACGATCTCCGGTGGCCGGCTCCACGTAGGTGAGATCTCGGGCCCCGCCGAACAGGTCGACTCCGAGGACGGGCGGTCCAATCTGCGCAGACCGGTCGACTGGGCGGGGCAGGGGCACCCTTACGACACGTTGCCGGAGGAGCTGCAGCAGCGTCTCTCCGCCCAGCATGACGTGGTCGACCTCACCGCGGTCAAGGACCTCATCGACGGCCTCGGACTGAGCGACCAGGACCTGATCGAGGAAGCCGAGGCCACCGACCGCGATCCCAGCGTGGAGATCCCGGCGATCACCGCCCGCCGCGAGCTGGAGCTGCCCCGGCCGACGGAGGAACTGGCCGCCGACCTGCTCGTGCACGACGTGGCCTGGCTCCAGGAGGTTCGCGACCTGCTCTGGGACGAGCGGCAGCTCGTGCTCTACGGCCCGCCCGGCACCGGCAAGACCTACCTCGCGCTGAAGCTCGCCGAGTTCCTCGGCGGCGGCCCCGAGCAGGTCAAGCTCGTGCAGTTCCACCCCTCCTATTCCTACGAGGACTTCTTCGAGGGGTTCCGGCCTCAGGAGGACCCGGAGACCCGCGAGGTGGCCTTCCGGCTCACCGCCGGGCCCCTGCGCGAGCTCGCGGACCTGGCGTCCCGTGAGGGCAACCGCCACATCCCGCACTTCCTGATCATCGACGAGATCAACCGCGCCAACCTCGCGAAGGTCTTCGGCGAGCTGTACTTCCTGCTGGAGTACCGCAACCGGGCAGCGAGGCTGACGTATTCCGGTGACGACTTCGCCCTGCCGCCCAATCTGTTCGTGATCGGCACGATGAACACCGCCGACCGTTCCATCGCCCTGGTCGACTCGGCGATGCGCCGGCGCTTCGCGTTCGTCGAGCTGTCGCCGCGCACCGAGCCGACGAGCGGGCTGCTGCGCCGCTGGCTGGAGAAGGAGGGCAGGGACTTCGAACCGGCCGATCTGCTGGACGCGCTCAACTCCCGTATCGACGAGGCGGACTTCCGGATCGGCCCGTCGTACCTGATGAAGAAGGGTGTCTACCGGGAGGGCGGTCTCGAGCGGACCTGGCGAACGAAGATCCTGCCCCTGCTGGAGGAGCACCACTACGGCGAGGGCCTGGACATCGAGAAGCGGTACGGGCTGGCCGCGCTGCGGGAGTCGCTGGGGTGACGTCGGTGGTGGAGCTCGTCGAGCATGCGCCGGCGGTCGGCGTCACGCTGCCCGACAGCGTGGGGCGGGCGCTCGCAACGCTGCGGATCGTGGATGCCGCGCCGGACCCGTACTCCCCCGGCCGCTGGTCACTGCGGGCGGGGAGCAAGGTCGGGACCGTCACGGTCACGGTTCCGGGACACGACGATCCGCTGACGCTCCGCATCGTTCCCAAGGTGCCGATCGTCCGCCTCTTCTTCCTCCTCGGACACAGCCTCGACCCCGCCGGTGCCTGGCGGGACGGTGAGGTCGAGGTGGCCGAGCACCGGGACCTGTTGCCGGCGCTCGCCCACGCCGTGGAGCGGCAGGTGGACCGGGCCCTGCTGCGGGGGCTGTTGCAGGGCTACCGGGTGACGGAGGAGACCTCGATGGTCGTGCGGGGCCGGATCCGGGAGGCGGAGCAGATACGGCGCCGGTTCGGGGCGACGCTGCCGGTGGAGGTGACGTACGACGATTTCACGACGGACATCGCGGAGAACCGGATCCTGCGGGCGGCCGTCGAGCGGCTGTTGCGGCTGCCGGGCGTGCCGCGCGAGGTGCGCCGGAGGCTGCTGCACCAGCGGGCTCGGCTGGCGGACGTCACGGTGCCGGTGCGCGGCCGGCCCCTGCCCGAGTGGCGTCCGAGCCGCCTCAACACCCGGTACCACCATGCCCTGCACCTGGCGCGGGCCGTGTGGGAGGGCGCCTCACCGGAACACGGGCCCGGCGGGCTGCGCATGGAGGGGTTCCTCTTCGACATGAACCGCCTCTTCGAGGACTTCGTGACCGCAGCCCTGCGCGATGCCCTGCGCGGGTCGGGCCACACCGCCCACTTCCAGGACAGTCACCACCTCGACGAGGCCGCCGCCATCCGCATGCGGCCGGACTTCGTGCTGTACGGACCGGACGGCATCCCGTGCTCCGTCGCGGACGCGAAGTACAAGGCGGAGAAGCGGAGCGGTTACCCGGACGCCGATCTGTACCAGATGCTGGCGTACTGCACCGCCCTCGACCTGAGTGCGGGGCACCTGGTCTACGCGAAGGGCAACGCCTCGCACGTGGTCCACCGGGTGCGCCACGCGGGCATCCTGATCCACCAGCATGCCCTCGATCTGGACCAGGAGCCGGCAGGGTTGCTCGCCGACGTCGCGGAGGTCGCGCGGCGCATGAGGAATGGCTGACGCGACCTCCTGGGGCGACTCCGCTGCTGCGGTAACCGCGGTTACCGCAGCTTCCACTCGCCGGTCTTGTCGGCGAACCCGGAGTCCATGGTGAACTGCACGGTGTCGACCTTCGCCGCCTCGGGAACCTCGAAGACGATCCAGCCGAGGCCCTTGGCGCCGGGCTTGAGCTTCAGAGCGGAGGCCATGGACGGCCCGGCCGTGATGTCCCCGAAGGTGGCGTCGAACTGCTGGCCCTCACTGTCCGCGACCTGGGCGCCGTTGGACGGGCTGTCACTGTAGGCCGCCTCACCGGTGTTGACGAGTTGGAACTGGACGCCGACGAACCGCTTGCCGGAAGCGGGCTCCATGAACTCGTCGGCCGACTCGGCGGGGTCGGCGACCTTGACGACGGTGACGTCGAGCTTGCTGCCCTCCTCGAAGCCCTCCAGGGTGAGGGTGTCGCCGACCTTGGCGACCTCAGGAGAGTCGGACTTCTCCTTCTTGGCGTCCTTGCCGCTGTCCGCCTGGGCGGCGGCGTTCTCCTTCGGCTTGTCGACGACGGTGCTGCCGGTGTCGCAGGCGGTAAGGGTGAGCGCGCCGACAGCGGCGGCAACGGCGGCGGTGATTCGGATACGGGCGTGCATGGTCCCCCCAAGGGTAGTGCTACATGTTCACGTGCACACCCCACCACCTTAGTCACAGCGGGGATGCATGGGTAAACCGTAGCTACCTTCCGTTAATGATGTCAACAGAACATCGGAGCGTGCCCACAAGATGAAGTGACGGTCGGACGGTGTACATCCGATGCGTATGATCAGCCCCGGATGGTCCATTCAGGGTCGGGGGGCACGTGCCGCAGCTTGCGTTCGCCAACAGCTTCTGGGAGAGCTACGACGTTCTCGAGAAGCCCGTCAAGGCCGGTGTGCGCAAGGCGATGCGGAAGTTCCAGCAGCTCACCGTGCCCGAGTTGCAGGCGGACAAGGGTCTGCACCTGGAGTCCGTCGAGAAGGCGCGCGATACGCGGATGCGAACCATCCGCATCAACGACTTCTGGCGCGGCGTGGTCCTCGCCCCGGACGACGGCAGTGACGTCTTCCTGCTGGTGAACGTCGTCCGCCACGACGACGCCTACACCTGGGCCGCCAAGCGGCTGTACACGACGAACTCCGCGACCAGGGCCCTCGAGGTCCGCAACGTGGTGGCGATCGAGCAGTTGACGCCGCAACTGGAGAAGGCCGCCGCCGCTGCCGGTTCCCTGCTGTTCGCCCGGTACTCGGACACGGTGCTGCGTGAACTCGGCCTCGACGACCAGGTGCTCCGTGCGGTGCGCACCGTCATCGACAAGCCCCAACTGGAGGCGTTCGGGACCCTGTTGCCCGAGGACCAGTTCGAGGTGCTGCAGTACCTCGCCGAGGGGTTCAGCCCCGAGGACGTCTACCGTGACGTGGTCGCCGTACGGCGGCCGGTCGCCTCCGGGCCCGACCCGGACGAGAGCCTGGCCGCCGCGATCGCGAACACCACCAGCCGCATCACGCTGGTCACCGGGCCGGAGGAGCTCGCCGGCATCCTGGAGAAGCCCTTCGCGGCCTGGCGGGTGTTCCTGCACCCCTCGCAGCGACGGGTCGCCTACCGGGTGTCCTACGGCGGTCCGGTGCAGGTCACCGGCGGTCCCGGTACCGGGAAGACGGTCGCCGCACTGCACCGCGTCCAGCATCTCCTCGGCCGCTCACCCCACACCCGCGTCCTGCTCACCACGTACACCAACGCACTGGCGGCCTCGCTGCGCGAGAACCTGTCCCTGCTCCTCGACGGCGACGAGCATCTCCTGGAGCGGGTGGACGTGACGACGGTCAGCTCCTACGCGCACGGTGTCGTGAGCCGCCTCGACGGCAAGTCACCCTCCCCCGTCGGCGACCGTGAGGAACGGCAGTTGTGGCAGCGCGTGGTCAAGAAGCTCGGCCTGCCGTGGACCGAGCAGTTCCTCGCCCAGGAGTACCGGCACGTCGTGCTCGCGCAGGATCTGCGGACACTGGACGACTACCGTGCCGTGTCCCGGCGCGGCCGGGGCACCGCCCTGTCATCGAGCAGGCGTGAGCAACTGTGGCCGGCCGTCGATTTGTTCGAGTCGATGCTGCGCGACCAGAAGGGGACCACGTACCTGAAGGTGTGCGCGCGGGCGGCCGAGTTGCTGGCCGCTTCCGCACCCACGCACGACCATGTCGTGGTGGACGAGGCGCAGGATCTGCACCCGGTGCAGTGGCGCGTGCTGCGGGGCGCGGTGGCTCCCGGCAACGACGACCTGTTCCTCACGGGCGACCCGCACCAGCGGATCTACGACTCGAAGGTGTCGCTCGGCTCGCTGGGCATCCCGGTGACCGGGCGTACCCACCGGCTGCGGCTCAACTACCGCAGCACCGAGGAGATCCTGACGTGGTCCACCGGGCTCCTGAGCCCCGTGACCGTGGAGGACCTGGGCGGCGACGGCAACGACACCCTGGCCGGCTACCGCTCGCTGCTGCACGGCCGCAGGCCTCACGTCACCGGGTACGGGGCGGAGCAGGAGGAGGTGGCGGCGCTCGTGGCACGGGTGCGGGACTGGGTGGCGCAGGGCATCCGCCCCTCGGAGATCGGGGTGTGCGCCCGGTTCAACGTCCTGCTGGACAAGGCCTACGACAAGCTCGGCGCGGCCGGTGTGCCGGTGGTCCGGGGCAGGGACAATCCCGGGCGTGACGTGGACGGGGTGCGGCTCGCCACGATGCACGCCATGAAGGGGCTGGAGTTCCGGTGTGTCGCCGTGCTGGGCGTGACGGCCGGCGCGGTGCCGTTCGGGCGGGAGGTGACGCCGGCTGCCGTGGACGCTTTGCAGCACGAGTCCGATCTGCTGCGGGAACGGTGCCTGCTGTTCGTGGCGTGCACCAGGGCCCGGGAGGCACTCGCGGTGTCGTGGAGTGGGGCGGGCAGCCCGTTCCTGCCCCGGTGACTCCGGCACGCCGGCCCTCGTGTCCCGTCAGTCGCCGGGTTCAAGGGCGCCGTTGCTGAGTCCGTCCCGCGCCAGTGCGGCGATCTGCCTGCTGAGTTCGGCCACCCTTCGCGACCGTTCCTCGAATTCCCTGAGTGCGCCGAAGACCGCTCCGTAGCGGCGCTGTGCCGCGATGTCCATCTGGGGGATGCGGGCACCCTTGCCGTCGAACCGGAAGGTGCCGCTGGCGGTGGTGGAGCGGCGGCTGTTGCCGGCGCTGTGCAGGAAGCCCTGGAGGAAGTCCGTGTCGAGCTGGTCGCTGACCGAGACCGGTTCCGGGTCCGCGTACTCGACCAGTCCGGCTTTGATGAGGTCGGCGACGCTCACGCTGGCCCCGTCGAGGGCGCCGGGTCCCTCGCCGGCGACCAGGTGGGGGAGCAGTTCGCTCAAGCGTTGCACCTGATCGGCCAACTCGCGCTTCAGGGCGTCGTATTCGGTGACGAAATCGCGGTGGGACTCGTCTACGTAGCGGCCCGGGGTGAGGTCCACCAGATCGTCCAGCAGGTCGATCTGAGCGACGTCGGTGACCTGCTCGGGGCGCGGCTCCAAGGGCCCGTCCGGGTCGTTGGCCGTGAGGTCGATCATGCGGATGGTGGTGGCGGCGTCGCCCGGTGTCCGTGGCCGCCGCAGCTGCCACAGGTGTACGGGCAGGGAGTGCGCGGCAGCCGTGCCCGGGGCCAGAGCGGTGACCTGGGTCAGGATGCCACGACGGACGAGCTCCGCACGGATGCGACGGCCGGCCTTGCGATAGGCGACCGACGCCGGCATCACCATGACGACCCGGCCCCCCGGCGCGGTGTGTGCGTAGGCGTGCTGCAGCCAGGCGAGCTCGCCCTCGGCTCGGGAAGGCGTGCCGAGTTCCCAGCGCGGGTCGAGGAGCAGTTCCTCCCGCCCCCAGTCGGTGTCGCTCACCGGCGGGTCGCAGACGACGAGGTCCGCCTTGAGGTCCGGCCACTGGTCGGCACGCAGGGAGTCCCCCTGCCTGACCTCGATGGGAGCCGGCTTCGCGAGCTCGGCCCTGCACCGCGCGAACCGTGCGCTGCGGGTGTCCATCTCCTGGCCGTACCGCCTGCTGCCGCGGTTCTTCCCGGTGGTCAGGAGGAGGGTGCCGATTCCGCATGCCGGGTCGAACAGCACCGCGTCGGCCGCAAGGTCACCGGCGCTGTGCCGGACGGCGCGGATGACGCGGGGCGAGGTCACCTGGTCCGACCCGGCCCGCCGCACGGACTCCGTGAACCTTTCGGCCAGCCCGTTCACCACGTCGGCCGGGGAACTCTCCTCCGCCATGCGACGGGCCAGGCGGACCGCCTGTCCGGGCAGTACGGACGACTCCTCGCCCCCGGGGGCGGCGAGGGCCTGCGCGACGTCCGCGAGCCCGCCGAGGATGTCGTCGCCGTAGGTTCCGCGCAGCACCTGCCACAGCTGGACCTCGTCGGTGACGTCCTGCCCCTTGCGCTGCTTGTTCAGCCACGCCTGCACCTCGGCCAGGTCGAAGAGAGGGCTGTTGGCCGCGCCTCCGGCCGGAGCGGGGAAGTCGTCGTACCGCCGCCTCCAGTTGGACACGGCGGCTCGGGTGACACCCGCGATTCGAGCGATCTCGGAACCTGTCACCAACGGGTTCGTCGGAGTGGCCGGAGTCTGTGGCATAACCTCCACCGTACACAGCCCGACTGCCTGCATCAATGCAAGATGGCCGTTGACGGCGTTAACGAGACATATGTGAATCCCTGGACGACGGGCGGAGGACCGGACGCGGGTGGTGGTCCGGTGGGTCAGGCCGCCCGCCGTATCCGGTCTCCGTGCCCGCGGATGATGTCCGCGTACCGGTGGCCGGAGCCCTTGATGGTGCGGGTCTGGGTGGCGTAGTCGACGTGGACGAGGCCGAAGCGTTTGTCGTAGCCGTACGCCCACTCGAAGTTGTCCAGCAGGGACCAGGCGAAGTAGCCGGCGAGCGGGGCGCCCTTGCGGGCGGCGGAGGCGCAGGCGGCGAGGTGCTGCTCCAGGTAGTCCTGGCGCTCCGGGTCGTCGATCGTGCCGTCGGGGCGGACCGTGTCGGGGAAGGCGGAGCCGTTCTCGGTGACGTAGAGCCTGCGGGCGCCGTACTCGTTCGTCAGGCGGAGGAGCAGCGTCTCGAGGCCGCTCGCGTCGATCTCCCAGTCCATGCCGGTGCGCGGCACGTCGGCGCGGCGGACGGTGGCGGCGTGGGGGGCCGGGCCGTCGGGGTCGGCCGCCACCACCTGCGGGAAGTAGTAGTTGAGGCCGAGCCAGTCGAGGGGGGCGGCGATGGTCGCCAGGTCACCGGGCCGCTCCGGGAGTTCGACTCCGTAGACCTCGCGCATGTCGGCCGGGAAGCCGTGGCCGTGCACGGGGTCGAGCCACCAGCGGTTGGTGTGGCCGTCCATGCGGGCGGCGGCGGCCAGGTCCTCGGGGCTGTCGGTGGCGGGGTGGATCGTGGAGAGGTTGTTGACGATGCCCACCTGGGCGTCGGGGGCGGCGGCGCGGATGGCTCGCGCGGCGAGGCCGTGGCCGAGGAGCAGGTGGTAGGAGGCGCGGACGGCCGCCGTGAGGTCGGTCAGGCCGGGCGCCATCTTGCCTTCCAGGTGGCCGATCCAGGCCGAGCACAGGGGCTCGTTGAGGGTCGCCCAGTGGTGTACCCGGTCGCCGAGGCGTGCGGCGGCCGCCGAGGCGTACGCGGCGAAGTGCTCGGCGGTGTCGCGCTCCGGCCAGCCGCCGCGGTCCTGGAGGACCTGGGGCAGGTCCCAGTGGTAGAGGGTGACGGACGGGGTGATGCCGGCGTCGAGCAGGCCGTCGGTCAACCGGTCGTAGAAGTCGAGGCCCTTGGCGTTGACCGGGCCGTCACCGCCGGGGACGATCCGGGGCCAGGCGAGGGACAGGCGGTAGGCGTTGGTGCCGAGGCGGCGCATCAGGTCGATGTCCTCGCGCCAGCGGTGGTAGTGGTCGCAGGCGGTGTCGCCGTGGTGGCCGTTGTCGATCGTGCCGGGGACGCGCGCGAAGGTGTCCCAGATCGACGGCGAACGGCCGTCCTCGGCCACGGCTCCCTCGATCTGGTACGCCGAGGTGGCCGTGCCCCACAGGAAGTCCTCGGGGAGGGCGGCATAGTCGATGGCCACGGAAGTCCTTTCAGGTGCGGGGGAATCGGTCACTTGACGGCTCCTGCCGTCAGGCCGGCGACGAGGTAGCGCTGCAGGAGCAGGAAGCCGGCGACCACGGGGATGCTCACCACGAGCGAGGCCGCCATGATCTGGTTCCAGTACACGTCGTTGAGGGTGGAGTAGCCCTGGAGCCCCACGGCGAGGGTGCGGGTGGTGTCGTTGGTCATCACCGAGGCGAAGAGGACTTCGCCCCAGGCCGTCATGAAGGCGTAGACGGCGACCGCGACGATGCCGGGGATCGCCGCCGGTACGACGACCCGGAAGAGCGCGCCGAGCGGGCCGCAGCCGTCGACCAGCGCGGCCTCGTCGAGGTCGCGGGGCACCGAGTCGAAGTACCCGATCAGCATCCAGATGGAGAACGGGAGGGAGAACGTCAGGTACGTCAGGATCAGGCCGCCGCGCGAGCCGAACAGGGCGATGCCCGTGGCGTTGCCGATGTTGACGTAGATGAGGAACAGCGGGAGGAGGAAGAGGATGCCGGGGAACATCTGCGTCGACAGCACGGTCACGGTGAAGACGCGCTTGCCGCGGAAGGAGTAGCGGCTCACCGCGTAGGCGGAGAAGACCGCGATCACCACCGAGCAGACGGTCGCCGCGCCCGCCACGATCAGCGAGTTCACGAAGTACCGGGCGAGCGGGACCGTGGACCAGATGTCGATGTACGGGCGGATGGTCACCTCGCTCGGCAGCCAGCGGAACTTTCCGGTGACGTCCGCGAGCGGCTTCAGCGAGCTGGAGACCATGACGTACACCGGGATCATCACGAAGCCGGTGAGCAGGGTGAGGAAGATCCGCCGGGACCACAGGAACGAGCGGGGCGGGGCCATGGGCGATGCCGGGGAACCCGGGGTCGCCGGAGGCACCCGGGTCGCCGTCGGTGAACTAGCCATGTGACGGCCTCCGTCGGCGCGAGGTGAGAACGAGGTAGACGCCCGTCACGACGAGCAGGAACAGCAGGAGCAGGACGGACATCGCGGAGCCGGTGCCGAAGTTCCAGGTGACGAAGGACGCCTGGTAGATGTGGACGGAGATGAGGTCCGCGGCCTCGGGGGCGGTCCTGCCGAACAGGACGAACGGCGTGTTGAAGTCGTTGAACGTCCACAGGAACAGGACCAGCACCAGTACCTGGTTGACCGGGCGCAGCGACGGCAGGGTGATGCGGCGGACCTGCTGGATCATCCCGGCGCCGTCGAGGGCGGCGGCCTCGTACAGCTCGCGGGGGATGTTCTGCAGGCCGGCCATGACGATGAGGAAGGCGAACGGCCAGCCCTTCCACACGGAGACGGTCAACAGCGCGACGAAGCTGTTGTCGCCGATCAGCCAGAAGGACGGCTTGTCGGTGAGGCCGAGCTGGTCGTGCAGGACGTGGTTCACCAGGCCGTTGTCGTGCTGGAACATGAACACCCAGGTGATGACGGCGGCGTAGACCGGCAGCGCGTACGGCACCAGGAACAGGGCGCGGAGCAGGCCGCGGCCGCGGAAGGTGTCCTGCATGTAGACCGCGGCGGCGGTGCCGATGAGCCAGCACAGGCCGACCGACAGCACGGTGAAGGCGAGGGTGACGAAGAAGGAGTGGAGCAGGGCCGCGCCCACGGGGGCGTCGAAGTCGACCGACACCTTGTAGTTGTCGAGGGCGGCCCAGGGGGCGGTGCCCCAGTCGCGGATGTAGAACTGGGTGAGCTCCTTGAAGCTCATCACGATGCCGATCACCATCGGCACCAGGTGGACGAGGAGTTCGAGGAGGAGGGCGGGCAGGAGGAGCAGGTACGGCAGTCCGATGCGGCGGATCCGCCCGGTGCGGCGGCGGGGGCCGTGCTCCGCACCGGGGGAGGTCTTCCGCGCGGCGGCCTCTGCGGTGGGGGCAGTGGCGGTCATGGCGGTGTTCGGACTCACTTCTTGGGCATCTGCTGCTGGGCCTTGGTGAGGGCGGCCTTCACCGATGCGGTGGTCACCTCGCGGCCGCCGGCGGCATCCGCGAACAGGTCCTTGACGGCCGTGCCGACGGCGGTCTCGAACTGGGACTCGTCGGGGACCTGCGGGAGGGCCACGGCGCTCTGGGCGAGGGTGTCCTTCAGGACGGAGTTGGCCGGGGAGTTGAAGGCGGGATCCTCCTGGGCCGCCTTGACCGGCGGGATGGAGCTGTAGGCCGTGTTGAGGAGCTTCTGTTCGGCGTCGCTGGTCATGAACTTCACGAAGTCGGTGGCGCCGTCGATGTTGTCGCTGTTCTTGAAGACGGCGAGGTTGATGCCGGCGACCATCGAGTTGACCTGCTTGCCCGCGCCCGGGGTGCCGGACTGCACGGGCACGGGGGCGATGCCGTAGGCGTCGTCGGCCATGCCCTGGGACTTGAGGTTGGCGGAGGCGGACTGCCAGAGCAGCATCGCCGTCCTGCCCTTGGCGAAGTCGCTGACGGACTGGTTCTGGGCGTACTCGGCGTTGCCCGGGGCGATGATCTTGTCCTTGGCCATGAGGTCGACGTACTGCTTGACCGCGGTGACCGCGCCGTCGTTGGTGAAGTCGGGCTTGCCGTCGGCGGTGAAGAAGTCGGCGCCGTGCTGCTTGGCGAAGACGAAGGCGTGGTGGATGTTCTCGGAGGGGTTCGAACCCTCCATGCCCATCCCCCACTTGCCGTCCTTGGAGACCTTCTTCCCGGCGGCGACCAGTTCGTCCCAGGTGGCGGGGGGCGCGTCGACACCGGCGTCGGCGAGCATCTGCTTGTTGTAGTAGAGGGCGTACGCCATCGAGTACAGCGGGACCGCGGCCGGGTCCTGGCCCTCGGCGCCGGTGGAGCCGAGGGCGGAGTCGACGAAGCGGTCCTTGCCGCCGATCCTGTCGAAGTTCTTCGCGTCCCACGGCAGCAGCGCGCCGGTCGCCTGGAGCGAGGCGGACCAGGTGTTGCCGATGTTGAGCACGTCCGGTCCCTGGCCGGAGGTGGTCGCGGTGAGGATCCGGTTCAGCAGGTCGGACCAGGGCACGACCTCCAGTTCGACCTTGATGCCGGTCTGCTTCTCGAACTTGTCCAGCTCGGGCTGGAGCACCTTCTTGTCGATCTCGACGCTGGCGCCCTGGTTGGAGGCCCAGTAAGTGAGTTCCCCGGGCGATTCGTTGGACCCGCCGGAGGTGGATCCGCCGCCGCAGGCCGTGGCGGTGAGGGCGAGAGACAGGATGACGGCGCCTGTGGCCGCGGCTCGGATGCTGCGCATGGCTTCTGATGGGCCTTTCCGCGAGGGCAGGGATGCGAGGGGTGCAACGGAGACGCAAGGAGGACGCGGGAGGGACGCCGGGAAGGCGGCTCATGGCTTAATTTAGGACGTGAGTTAAACCCTTGGAAGGGGCGCCGTCAAGGGTTTGGACACAGTCACCCAACTCTCGCCGCACCTCTTGACTCATCTGTTCCACGGATGAACCATCAGCGGCGAAAGAGCGCTCCCACCTCCCCCACACCGTTCACTTCCTGAACCAGGAGAGCCGCCCATGACCTCCGACTCCCCCTCCGCCCAGCCGCCCGCCGACGGCCCCCGTGCCTCCGTCCGCCGCCGGGCCGTGCTCGGAGCCGCAGCCGCCGCGCCCGTACTGGCCGCACTGACCACCACCGCCTCCGCCGCACCGGCCGCCTCCGCCACGCCGGCCGTCCCTGACACCGCGAAGAAGCGCGGGAAGCCGCGTCGGCTGCGGGCCGGCGGCGATCTCGGCCCGAACGTGATCGTCTTCGACCCGTCGACCTCGGGCATCCAGGCGAAGCTGGACGAGGTCTTCGCCCGGCAGGAGGCGGACCAGTTCGGCCCGGGTCGCTACCAGTTCCTCTTCAAGCCGGGCACCTACAACGGGCTCAACGCCCAACTCGGCTTCTACACCTCGATCTCGGGCCTCGGACTCTCCCCCGACGACACCACCATCAACGGCGACGTGACGGTCGACGCCGGCTGGTTCGACGGCAACGCCACGCAGAACTTCTGGCGTTCGGCGGAGAACCTGGCCCTCGTCCCGGTCAACGGCACCAACCGATGGGCGGTCGCCCAGGCGGCCCCGTTCCGCCGGATGCACATCCGCGGCGGCCTCAACCTGGCGCCCGCCGGCTACGGCTGGGCCAGCGGCGGCTACATCGCCGACAGCCGGATCGACGGCGAGGTCGGCCCGTACTCGCAGCAGCAGTGGTACACCCGGGACAGTTCGGTCGGCGGGTGGACCAACGCCGTGTGGAACATGGTGTTCTCGGGTGTCGAGGGCGCCCCCGCGCAGAGCTTCCCGGAACCGCCGTACACCACGCTCGACCGGACGCCGATCTCCCGCGAGAAGCCGTTCCTTTACCTGGACGGCACCGGCTACCGCGTGTTCCTGCCCGCGCTGCGCCGCAACGCACGCGGTGTCACCTGGGGCAACGGTACTCCGCGCGGCACCTCACTGCCCCTGGACCGTTTCTACGTGGCGAAGCCCGGCGACTCCGCGGCCACCCTCAACCAGGCACTCGACCAAGGCCTCAACCTGCTGCTGACCCCGGGCATCTACCACGTCGACCAGCCGGTCCGCGTCAAGCGCGCGGGCACGGTCGTCCTCGGGCTCGGCTACGCCACCCTGATCCCCGACAACGGCTCCACCGCCCTCCAGGTGGCCGACGTCGACGGCGTACGTCTGGCGGGCTTCCTCGTCGACGCCGGACCGGTCAACTCCCGCACGCTGGTGGAGATCGGCCCGAACGGCGCGTCCCGCGACCACTCCGCCGATCCGATCACCGTCCAGGACGTGTTCATCCGGATCGGCGGCGCGGGCCCCGGCAAGGCGACCACCAGCATGGTGATCAACGCCCGGCACACCATCGTCGACCACACCTGGGTCTGGCGTGCCGACCACGGCGAGGGCGTCGGCTGGGAGACCAACCGCTGCGACTACGGCGTCGTCGTCAACGGCCACGACGTCCTGGCGACCGGCCTGTTCGTGGAACACTTCAACAAGTACGACGTGCAGTGGAACGGCGAACGAGGGCGCACGATCTTCTTCCAGAACGAGAAGGCGTACGACGCTCCGAACCAGGCCGCCATCCAGAACGGCTCGATCAAGGGCTACGCCGCGTACAAGGTCGGCGACCGTGTCACCACCCACGAGGGCTGGGGCATGGGGAGTTACTGCTACTACAACGTCAACCCGACGATCGTGCAGCACCACGGCTTCGCCGCCCCGAACCGCCCGGGGGTCCGCTTCCACCACCTGCTGGTCGTGTCCCTCAGCGGCAACGGGCAGTACGAGTGCGTCATCAACGACACCGGCGCACCCACGTCGGGCACGAACACCGTGCCGTCGAAGGTGGTGTCCTACCCCTGAGCCCGGCGTCCGGTGCCCGCCACGACCGGCGCCGGCGGTCGCGGCAGGCACCGGTGTGACGCCGGTGGCGGCCCCTCCCGGGGTGAGTGACCGGGAGGGGCCGCCGTTCCTGCGTGCCTGCTACCGCGCGGATGCGGATGCGGGCGAGGGCTCCGACGCGGGCGCCGGGGCCGGCGCGTAGCCCGTGGGACGGGTGGTGAAGGTGCCGCGGCCCTGTGTCCGACTGCGCAACCGGGTCGCGTAGCCGAACAGTTCGGCCAGCGGCACGGTGGCGGTGACCGTCGCGGTGACAGCCGCGCCACCCGTCCGGGTGTCCGAACCGGTCACCCGGCCGCGGCGGGCGGCCAGATCACCGAGCACCCCGCCCACCGCGTCCTCGGGCACGGTGACGGTGACCTCGACCACCGGTTCCAGCAGCACCATCGCGCAGACCCGCAGGGCGTCCCGCAGACCGGACCGGCCGGCGGTCCGGAACGCGGTGTCCGACGAGTCCTTCACATGGGTGGCCCCGTCGGTGAGCGTGACGCGCAGACCGGTCACCTGATGACCGTCCAACGGCCCCTCGGCCAGGGCGTCCCGGCAGCCGGCCTCGACCGCACGGACGTACTCCTGCGGCACGCGCCCGCCGACGACGGCCGAACGGAACTCGAAACCGGAGTCCGGGGTGTCCAGCGGCTCGACGTCGAGCACGACGTGGGCGAACTGTCCCGCCCCACCGTCCTGTTTGACGTGCCGGTACACGAAGCCGGACACCCCACGTCCGACGGTCTCCCGGTAACCGACCCGGGGTCGGCCCACGGCGACGGCCAGGCCCTGATCGCGCCGGATCTTCTCCACCGCGACCTCCAGGTGCAGTTCCCCCATGCCGGACAGCACCGTCTGACCGGTCTCCCGGTCGGTCCGTACCACCAGCGAGGGGTCCTCCTCGACGAGCCGCGCGAGTGCCGACGCCAGACGCCCGGTGTCCGTGCCCCGGCGCGCCTCGACCGCCACGGAGACGACGGGCTCGGCGACCCCCGGAGGTTCCAGGACCAGCGGGGCGGACGGAGCGCACAGGGTGGAGCCGGCCCGGGCCGACTTCAGCCCGACGACGGCGACGATGTCCCCGGCGACCGCCCGGTCCAGCGGGGCGTGCCGGTCGGCCCGGACACGCAGGATGCGGCCGATGCGCTCGGTGCGGCGTGCGGTCGCGTCCCACACGGTGTCTCCCTTCTCGATCGTGCCCGAGTACAGGCGCAGGTAGGTCAGCCGTCCGGTGGCCGTGGCGTTCACCTTGAACGCGAGGGCGGCGAGCGGTGCCGCCGGGTCGGCGGCCCGTTCCTGCTCTCCGGCCCGTTCCTGCTCTCCGCCGTCGTCGTGCGTCCCGCGCACGGGCGGCACGTCGAGCGGCGACGGCAGGTAGGCGAGGACGGCGTCCAGCAGCGGTTCGATCCCGCGGTTGCGGTAGGCCGAGCCGCACAGCACGACGACCCCCTCACCGCTGCGGGTCAGGTCGCGCAGGGCGGCGGCGATGGTGCCGGCGCCGAGCGATCCCGTGGCGCAGAACTCCTCCAGTGCTCCCGGGTGCAACTCGGCGACGGCTTCCTCGAGGAGCCTGCGCCGACGGTTCGTCTCCTCCCGCAGGTCGTCCGGCACGGGGCCTTCCTGGGCGGCCGCGGCAGCGTCGTCGTCGGTCCAGGTCAGGGCACGCAGACGCACCAGGTCGACGACGCCGGTGAAGGCGTCCTCGGCACCGACGGGCAGCTGCACGACCAACGGCACCGGGTGCAGCCGTTCACGGATCGAGGCGACGGCGGCGTCCAGCTCGGCGCCGGCACGGTCCATCTTGTTGACGAACGCGATGCGCGGCACACCGTGCCGGTCGGCCTGCCGCCACACCGACTCGCTCTGCGGTTCCACCCCGGCGACCGCGTCGAACACCGCGACCGCGCCGTCGAGGACCCGCAGCGAGCGCTCGACCTCGTCGGCGAAGTCGACGTGGCCGGGGGTGTCGATCAGGTTGATCCGGTGACCGTCCCAGGCGCAGCTGACGGCAGCGGCGAAGATCGTGATGCCCCGGTCGCGCTCCTGCGGATCGAAGTCGGTGACGGTGGTGCCGTCATGAACCTCGCCCCGCTTGTGCGTGGTGCCGGTCGCATACAGGATCCGCTCGGTGACGGTGGTCTTGCCGGCGTCGACGTGGGCGAGGATGCCGAGGTTGCGGACGGTGGCGAGGGGGTTGGTGTGCATGGGGTTGCGCATGGCCCGTGGCCTTCCGGTGCTGTGGGACAGGGCAGCGCGATTCCGGGACGAAACGAACGGCAGGCGAGCAGGCGTGAGAACGCCTCGGACGTGAACGCGTCCACGACCCGAACCGTCAGCTGCGTCGGCTCGTCACGACATCCGGCGCCGGCCGCGCAGCGGGCACCGGACGGCCGAGGACACCAGGATCACCATGGACCGCGAGGAGGACCAGGAGGACCGGGAACGGGAAGCGACAGCAGCGGCGCGAACACGCACGGCCGAACTCCCCTCACCGGTCTCGGACATGCGGGCCCGTTACAAAGGCCCGCGCTTACCGGTTCTCGAGTGTAGGGAGGGGTGGGAGGAGGGGCCACGGCTTTTCCCACCACGGGCGAGGCCGCCATGGTTCACCGGTTCCGCTCCTCCGCCCCCACATGTCCGATCCGCGCTCGATCGTGCGAGACGAACCCTTTCCGGCCGGCCACTGCTCTGGAACGTCGGTACGGCCGATGGCAGGGCAACCGAGAAGTACACCGTGACGCTCCCCGAAGAGCCGGCCGAGGCCATCCGCGCCGGCGTAGTAGGTCCCGGTGGGTTCAGCCGCTATGTCACACACGCCATGGGGCGCCGGCGGAAGCAGGGCCGGCTGGGGGAACCTGTCGACTGGTTGGAGACGGAGTACGGCTCTGTGGCCGAGGACGAACCGGCCGCCGCCGAGGCCGAGCTCCGGGAGGACGGCCTGCGCAAGCTCTGCGGCGACCGCGTGGTCGTGTCGTCATGAGCCTGTGACGGCTCGGACGGCGACACCGTCGCGTCTATGTGCGCGAGCGGTTCGTGAGCCCCTGCCCACAGAAGCCGGGGCACACCAAGATCTCCACCGAACCCCGGGCGGTTCAGTTCCTGCGGGGCAGGACCAACAAGGCGTCTCCGACGGGGCGTTCACCGGCGGCGTCGGACGGGTCGTTGATGACACGGCCGTCGGCCACCATCGTGGTCGAGCCGCCGCCGTCGAGGTTGACCGCGTCGCGCAGTCCGAGCGCCTTGGCGACTCCGGCGCTCTCGCCGATGCTGAGCCCGAGGGCGTCGGTGCCGCGCCCGTCGGCGGTGACGAGCACGGTACGGCCGGCGGCGTCCACTCCGGCCAGTGTGCGCGGGTTGCGCTTGTGCACCCAGCCGTAGTACCAGCTCGGGTCGCCCGGGTGCACCATGCCGTCGGTGGCGGGCGTGACGTGGAGCCTTCCGTCGCGGACCAGTTCGGGGCCGGCGTTCAGGACGTCGGTGCGGGGTGAGGGCGAGAACCGGTGTCCGCGTTCGTCCAGCAGGGTCGCCTTGACGCGCAGGCGGTCGCCGACGCGCGCGAGTCCGGTCAGCTCGGCGACGTGCCGACCGGTCGCCTGGACGGAGCTGCCGCCGTCCGGGAGCGGCCCGCCACGGGGTGAGCGCAGCTCGACGACCCGGTCCCGGGCGTCCAGTACGGCCTCGAGCCCCTCGCCCTGCGGCGTGTGCCGGCCGTAGTCCGGTGTGAAGGCGACGAGTTCGTCGGGGTTGGTGCAGGTGACGTCGTGCAGGGGCAGTGCGGTCGGAAGGTCGCCTTCGGTGCCGCCGCAGTTCCTGATCAGGCCCGGTACGCGGTTGACGCCGTTCAGGCGCAGGGAGGAGTCACGACCGACGACCTGTCCTCGCCAGGTGAGCCGGGCGATCTCCGTCCGTCGGCCGTTGTCGTGGACCACCAGGCTGGGGCGCCCGCTCACCGGTTCGCTCAACAGGCGTCCGTCGTACACGCCCACGCCGGCCGGATCGCCCGGCGCGCCCGCTTTCGGGTCGAGGACGAAGAACCCGGCGTTGACCGCCGCGGTCGCGCCGGCCGCCTTCGCCAGGTCGCTGGTGGTCTCGCGGTTCTCCAGGTCCGGACCGTACGAGGCCTCCAAGTCGCCGCGGAACGTGCGCGGGTCGATGGTGAGCACGTCGACCCGCCAGGGGCCGCGGTCCGTGGCGGCGCCGTCCCAGCCGGTGTACACGGCGGCTCCCGCGTGACCGGCCGCCCTCAGTCGTGCTCGTTCGGATGTCGCGGCGGACTGCGAGTCGTAGGAGCCGATGCGGACCCGCCATCCCAGCGTGCCACCGGCGTAGTCGGCCGTCTTCGCCGTCGTCACCTTTTCGACCCGGGCGGTGAAACCGTCCCGTTCGAGTTCGGCGGCCAGTTCGTCGGCACTCGCCCTGTCCTTCAGGGCGGTCGGCGGCGCGTCGGGGTCCGGTGAGGTGTCGCCGCCGGGGATGGAGACCTCGACCGTCCAGTGCAGCGCCGGGGCGTCGGCGCCTCGCACGATGCGGGTGAGGGTGACGCCCGGCTGCAGGGTGGTCGTGGTACGGGTCTCGGTCAGACCGGACGGGCCCAGGGGCAGGGCGGCGTGGTGACGCTGCTGTGATTCCAGGGGCGACGCCGGCACCGCCAGCACGCCCACCGTGACGAGGGCGCCGAGAACGGCACCCGCGCCGGACAGTCTCTTCTTCACCTGCACCGCCTGGAAGGATGGTATGAGGATGTGACCGCGGTTCGCCGGTACCCGTCCCGGAAGACGCGCTGCCGCTGGACCGCGGACCGGATGCGAACGCGCACCATCCCCCCGCCTCGTGCCGACACCACTACGGAGAGCCGACTGCACGCGCTGCACCAGTATCGACCTGTTCCGGCGCACGTCAAGATCCTCGAGAGCGGGACCACGGCACTGCGCATCCGTGGGGGAGGCTGCGCCGGGCCCTGCGTGCCCGGCGCGAGGACCGGCACCGCGCCGATGCCCTGCTCTCGCCCGTCGGCAACCTGGTGGAGGACTGCGGGGACCGGTGACGGTCGGCCGAGGAGGCCGAGCCCGCACCCGGCGCTCCGGGGCGGTGTCCCGGCGCCGGTCGGCGTGCTGTGATCCGCCGGGCGCGGTCAGGGCACGCGGATCGCCGAGATGTCGAACTCGAGCTCGATCTTCTCGCTGATCATCAGGCCACCGGTCTCCAGCTTCGCGTTCCAGGTGAGGTCCCACTGGCTGCGGTTGACGATGGCCGTGCCGTCGAAGCCGATCCGCTCGACGCCGAAGGCGTCGACCACCAAGCCCGTGTAGAGGAGGTCGATGGTGACCGGATGCGTGCGGCCCTTGACGGTGAGGGCGCCCGTCACCTGGAAGCGGTCCTCACCGACCTGCTCGATGCAGGTGCTGCGGAAGTCGATGGTCGGGTAGCGCTCGACGTCGAGGAAGTCGGCGCTGCAGAGGTGGCGGTCGCGCTGCGCGACGCGGGTGTCGACGGTGTCCGCCCGAACGACCACCCCGGCTCCGGAGCCCTCCGGTCGTTCACCGTCCAGGCGGAGCCAGCCGTCGAAGTCGGTGAAGCTCCCCCGGACCCGGGTGACCATGGCGTGCCGGGCGGCGAACCCGATGGTGCTGTGCGCCTGGTCGAACAGCCATTCCCCGGAGATCTTGGCCAGGGAGGGGTCGGCGGCGAACGTCCGGACGCCTGTGCCCGTCGGCGGGGGCGGCGACGGTGTCGGCTTGGTGTCGGCAGACCGTGCGTTGCGGAAGAGGGAGCGGAGGACCATCAGATCTCCCGGGGAGGGTGCATGACAGCCACATGAGCGGCTTCAGGAGACCGCCATTCAACAGGTGTAGGGCACACCGAGACGATCTTGTCCGGATTCTTTCTCAAGTTGAGATCTTCGGCGTGGGCCGGGACCGGCGGCGTGACTGGAGGGGGCCGCGACTCCGGCGGTCCGTGGTGAGCCGCGCCGAGGCCCCGGGCGCGGACCCGGCGCCTCCCGCCGGAACGGCGCTTCAGCCGTTCCCGGCGAGGAAGGCCTCCACCTCGTCGCGGCGGGCGAGCGAGGGCTGGGCGCCTGCTCGGGTGGTGCTGATCGCGGCGGCGGCGCAGGCCCAGCGGGCCGCCTGTTCGAGGGTGCGGCCCTCGGCGAGGGCGACGGCGAGCGCGCCGCAGAAGGAGTCACCGGCTGCGGTGGTGTCCACGGGCCGGACGCTGAACGCCGGAATGTGCAGGTGCGAGGCGCCTTCGAGGAGGAGCACCCCGTCGCCGCCGAGGGTGACGATCACCGCGGCCGTCCCGGTCAGCTTGCGTGCCGCGACGACGACGTCGTCGATCGTCTCCGGTACGGACGTGCCGGTGAGGGCCGCCAGTTCCGTGCGGTTGGGGACCAGCACGTCGACGTGGGACGGAGGGACGGCGCCGGCGACGGCGGGGGCCGGGTTGTGGAGCACGATGCCCCCGGCCAGCCGCGCGGCGGCGTGGTTGGCCTCGTCCGGGACCTCCTGCTGGAGGACGGTCACGGTCGCCTTCCGCAGCAGGTCCGCCGCGGCCTCGCAGTCGGCGGCGCCCAGACGGGAGTTGGCTCCGGGGCTGACGATGATGGAGTTCTCGCCCACCGGGTCGACGGCGATCAGGGCCCGGCCGGTCGGCACTCCGGGGGTGCGGGCGATGTGCGTGGCGTCCACGCCCTCCGCCCGGACGGCGTCGAGCATCACGTCGGCCGCGTCGTCCTCGCCGACCCGGCCGACGAAGGCGACGTTCCCGCCGAGCCGGGCGGCGGCGACGGCCTGGTTGGCGCCCTTGCCACCGGGGTGCTGGGCCATGTCACCGCCGAGGACCGTCTCACCGGGGACCGGATGCCGGGGAACCGGCGCGACGAGATCCAGGTTCAGGCTTCCGACGACTGCGATCACTGTTCTACCTCTGGGGTGCGGGTGCTGCGGGTGTCCTCGGCCGAGGACGCGCGGGGTGCGCTGGAGGCGCGTACGACGAGTTCGGGGGCGAGGCGCACCGACCGGCGCGGCCCGTCCTTCTGCCCGGTCAGCCGATGGCCGAGCAGGTGCACGGCTTCGGTGGCCAGTGCGCGCACGGGCTGGCGGACGGTGGTCAGGCCCGGGTCGGTGAGGTCCGCCATGGGGATGTCGTCGAAGCCGGTGACGGCGATGTCGCCCGGGACGTCCACACCGAGTTGCCGAAGCCGTTGCAGCGCGCCGATCGCGATGAGGTCGTTGGCGCAGACGACGGCGTCCGGCCGGGACGGCAGGATCCGGTCCACCGCGGCCCGTCCCCACTCCAGCGAGAAGTCGCCGAGTTCGACCGGTCCGAAGCCGTGCGGGCCCAGGGCGTCGGCCTCGGCCCGGTATGCCGCGAGCCGCTCGACCGCCGCCGAGCCGGTTCCGCCGGCTCCCACGAAGCAGATTCGGCGGCGGCCGGTGGAGACCAGGTGGTCGAGGACGAGCGCCATACCGGTGGCGTTGTCGGTCGTGACCAGGTCGGCGATGCCGGGGCCGCAGCCGCGGTCCAGCAGCACCAGCGGCACGTGGGCCGCGGCCCTCGTCACCGCGTCCCGGCTGTGCTTCTCGTCGGCGGCGACGACCAGCAGGGCGTCGACCTGCCGGTCCAGGAGGTCGGTGATCCGGGCGGCCTCGGCCTCGGGGTCGTCGTCGCAGTCGGCGAGCAGCACGGCACGCCCCTCGGCGTGCAGGGCGTGCTCCACCTCCCGCACGAGGGAGGGGAAGAAGGGGTTGGTGATCTGCGGCAGGACGAGACCGATGGTGCCGGTGGAGCGGCTGCGCAGGGCGCGGGCGACCTGGTTGGGCCGGTAGCCGAGCTTCTCGGCCGCCTCCCGTACCCTGCGGGCCGTCTCGGCACCGACCGGGCGGGTTCCGGCCAGGACCCGGGACACCGTGGCGACGGAGCAGCCCGACGCGCGGGCCACCTCTCTCAGGGTGACGTCGGTCACCGTACGGCCCCCTTCGGTCGGTTCGGCTGTGCTGGGCCCGGTGGGGCTCCACCGGGCCGAAAGCGGCCCCCCGGAAACAATTTCGGCAAACGTTACCACCAGGAAACCTCCCAGCCCCGGCTCATTTTTGGCGAAGTGTGTGATGTCCGACATTGACAACAGGGAATGCTTGGGTGAGATTCTCGGAGAACGTTTTCCCACAGTGTGGCCGGAGTGGTGGGCAGCGATGTCCGCTCCTGTGGCCGGCGACAGCGGTCCCGTACGTGTCGATTCCCCGGCAACGCGGCGGAGACCGCTGCCACCCCCGGCGCCGGACACGTGAGCCGACGCACCCTCCCCAGTGGCCCGTCCGCGGTCGCTTCGGAGATCCACCTCCTCACAGACCCGCCAGAGCAAAGGGGCTCTTCCGATGACCAGGAAAATCATCCTCGACTGCGACCCCGGACACGACGACGCCATCGCACTGCTGCTGGCGCACGGCAACCCCGACATCGACCTGGTGGCCGTCACGACCGTGGTCGGGAACCAGACGCTGGAGAAGGTGACCCGCAACGCCCTGTCCGTGGCGCGCATCGCCGGGATCACCGGCGTGCCCTTCGCCGCCGGCTGCCCGCGGCCGCTGGTACGGGCCATCGAGACGGCGCCGGACATCCACGGCGAGACCGGTCTGGACGGGCCCGTGCTGCCCGAGCCGACCCTCGAGCTGGACCACCGGCACGCCGTCGACCTCATCATCGACACGGTGATGTCGCACGAGCCCGGCGAGATCACCATCGTCCCGACGGCGGGCCTGACGAACATCGCCCTGGCCGCGCGCAAGGAGCCCCGTATCGTCGAGCGCGTCCGCGAGGTCGTCCTGATGGGCGGCGGCTACCACGAGGGCAACTGGAGCGCGGTCGCCGAGTTCAACATCATCATCGACCCCGAGGCCGCCCACATCGTCTTCAACGAGAGCTGGCCGGTCACGATGGTCGGTCTCGACCTGACGCACCAGGCGCTGGCGACGCCCGAGGTCGCCAAGAGGATCGCCGCGGTCGGCACCAAGCCCGCCGAGTTCGTCGGCGAACTGCTGGACTTCTTCGGCGCCACCTACAAGGAGGCGCAGGGCTTCGAGCACCCGCCCGTGCACGACCCGTGCGCGGTCGCGTACGTGATCGACCCGAACGTCATGACGGTGCGCAAGGCTCCCGTGGACGTCGAACTCACCGGCGGCCTGACCCTGGGCATGACCGTGACGGACTTCCGGGCACCGGCTCCGGCCGACTGCCACACCCAGGTCGCGGTCGAGCTCGACCGCGAGCGGTTCTGGGACCTCGTGGTGGACGCCCTCGAGCGGATCGGCGACGTCGAGGCATGAGCGCACCCACCACCACGAGCCGGCCCGACGAGGCATCGGGCCGGCGCACGACCCGGGTGGGCGTGCTGATGGCCGCTCTCCTCGCCGCCTGTTTCGCCTTCCAGCTCAACGCGAGCATGCTCAGCCCCGCGCTGAAGAACATCGAGGAGAGCTTCGGCGCCAGCTCGGCCGAGATCGGCCTCACCCAGACCGCGTTCTTCACCTCGGCGGCCCTGTTCTCGCTCTTCCTGCCGAGGCTGGGCGACGTCATCGGCCGCCGCAAGGTCCTGGCCGGCATGCTGGCCCTCATGGCCGTCGGCTGCGTCGTCGCCGCCCTGGCGCCGAGCGTGCCCGTGCTGTTCGTCGGCCGCATCATCCAGGGTGTGTCCGGCCCGGTCGTCCCCCTCTGCCTGATCATGCTGCGGCAGGAGGTCACCGAGCCGAAGAGGTACGGCACCCTGCTGGGAGTGATCACCGCCGTCAACGGCGGCATCGCCGGTGTCGACGCCCTCGCCGGGGGCTACCTCGCCGACAACCACGGCTTCCGGTCGGTCTTCTGGACCATGGGCGTCGTAGCGGTCCTCGCCGCCGTTCTGGTCGCCACCCTGACCCCCGAGACCAAGGCGCCCGCTGCGGACCGGATGGACTGGCCGGGTGTCGCGCTCCTCGTCGTGTCCGTCGGCGCGCTGCTCACCGCGCTGAACGAGGCCGGCAAGCTCGCCGACGCCGACTGGCTCCTCGTCGCCGTCCTCGTCGTCGTCGGCGCGGTCGCCTTCGCCCTGTTCTGGCGGACCGAGGACCGCAGTACGCACCCGCTGGTCGCCACCCGGCACCTGAAGCAGCGCTCGACCTGGGCGACCCTGCTGACCACCCTGCTGACCATGACGGGCGTGTTCGCCGTCATGAACGGGCTGATCCCGGCACTCGCCCAGGACGGGAACGCCGGACTCGGCATGAGCGCCGAACAGTCCGCGTGGTGGACCCTCACGCCGTACGCCCTGGCCGGCCTGGCCATGGGGCCTCTCGCCGGCCGGCTCGCCGCCACGCACGGGTACGGCCGCATCCTGCGGCTGGGGCTGATCGGGGCCGTGGCGGGCGTGGTCCTGATGATCCTCACGCTCGACTCCCAGTCCCGCGCCATGCTGCTGCTGACCTCGGTCCTGGTCGGCATCGCCTACGCGGGTGTGGCGAACATCGTGCTCAACGGGCTCGGCATCGTCCTGTCCCCCAAGGAGAATCCGGGATTCCTGCCCGGTCTGAACGCGGGGGCGTTCAACCTCGGCGCCGGTCTCAGCTTCGCGCTGCTGTACGCGGTCAAGACGGCGGCCCTGCCGGACGACCCCACGTCGCCCGCCGACTACACCGCCGGCATGATCGCCGGAGTGGTCATCCTGGCCGCCGCCTTCGCGACGTCCTTCATGATCCCGAAGCCGGTGGAGGCCGAAGCGCGCGACGACTGAGTCAGCCCTTCCGGTACCGCCGCGACCCGGCGGCGGTCCGGTCCGGCGACCTGACAACGGCCTGCGGCACGGGTCCGGGGATTCCTCCCGGATCCCGTGCCGCAGGCCGTTCGCCGTTCGCCGTTCGCCGACCGCTCCGGGTTTGCGTCGGGCCGCTCCCGTTTGTCCCGGCGCGCTCACTCGGCCCAGAAGCACCCACGGGGTCGGCCGCAATCACCCGCCCGGAGCCGCTCTCGACCACCGTCCAGGCCATTGACGTGGGGAAAGGGGACCGGCTCCCGTGGTCCGCCCGCTCACGCTCGGGGCGCCCGGCACCTCAGGCTCATCTCACATCTTGATACACACCGACTGACAAGTGAGATGTTTGGGAACCTTAAGTTGCCTGTACCGTACACACGGATTCTCCCCGGGGAAGACCCGTTGTCGGGCGGGCCGCCGACACCTACCGTCGGCGCCTGTTCTCCGCCCTCGTGCGAAAGACCGAGACATGCCCGCACCAGCCACCAGCACAGCCCAGGCCCCCGCCAACTCGCGGTCCCGCGTCCTCGTCGCGAGCCTCATCGGCACGACGATCGAGTTCTACGACTTCTACATCTACGCGACCGCCGCGGTCCTGGTCTTCCCCTCGCTCTTCTTCCCGAACAGCGACCCGACCACGGCGCTGCTGTCGTCCTTCGCGGTGTTCGGCGCCGCCATGGTCGCCCGGCCGATCGGCGCCATCGTCTTCGGGCACCTCGGCGACCGGCTCGGCCGCAAGGGCACGCTGGTGGCGTCGCTCCTCACCATGGGCATCGCCACCTTCCTCATCGGCATGCTGCCCACCTATGAGCAGGCCGGCTGGATCGCCACCGCGCTGCTGGTGCTGATGCGGCTCGCCCAGGGCTTCGCGCTCGGCGGCGAATGGAGCGGCGCCGCGCTGGTCGCCACGGAGAACGCCCCGAAGAACAAGCGCGCCCTCTACGGCACGTTCCCGCAACTGGGCGCCCCGCTCGGCTTCATCATCGGCAACGGCCTCTTCCTGATCATCGGCGCGCTCCTGCCGTCCAGCGCCGGCGCCGACCCCTCGCAGCCCTCCGAGGCCTTCCTGAGCTGGGGCTGGCGCATTCCGTTCCTGTTCTCGGCCGTGATGGTCGTGATCGGCCTGTGGGTGCGGATGCGCCTGGTCGAGGCGCCGGTCTTCTCCAAGACCCGGGAGGCCGGGCTGGTGCGGAAGCTGCCGCTGGCCACCGTCTTCCGCAGTCACTGGAAGCAGCTGGTCCTCGGCACCTTCTTCATGCTGGCGACGTACGTGCTCTTCTACCTGATGACCACGTTCTCGCTGAGCTACGGCCGTACCGCGACGGACGCCGCCGTGCCCGGTCTGGGGTACAGCTACACGACCTTCGTCCTGATGATGATCTTCGGGGTGCTGTTCTTCGCCGCGTTCACCCTGATCTCGGGCCCGCTCGCCGACAAGTACGGCCGTCGCGCCACCCTGATCTGGGTCACCGCCGCGATCCTGGTCTTCGGGCTGGTGTGGGTGCCGCTGATCGGTATGGGCACGCTCGGTGTGGTGCTGTGGCTGGTGCTCGGCTTCACGCTGATGGGCATGACCTTCGGCCCGATGGGCGCGCTCCTGCCGGAGCTGTTCCCGACGAGCGTGCGCTACACCGGCTCCGGCATCTCGTACAACGTCAGCTCGATCCTCGGCGCGGCCGTCGCCCCGTTCATAGCGGTGGCGCTGTGGGAAGCCGGCGACGGCTCGCCGTGGCTGGTCGGCGTCTACCTCTCCTCGATGGCGCTGCTGACCCTGGTCTCGCTGCTCATCGGCAAGGAGACCAAGGACATCGCCCTGGACGAGGGAGAGACCCCGGCCGGCAACGACGCCACCGACCGGGACGGGTCCCCCGCCGCCACCGCGGCCCGCTGAACCGTCCGCGTCCCACTGCGGCCCTCTTCCCCCGCGTGCATGGGGGGAAGAGTGCCGCAGTGTCGTCTTCGCGGGCGCTTCGCGAACACGAAGAAAGGGCCTCAACCGTTGGGTTGAGACCCTTGCTTTCACATCGCCACAGCGAGTGTCCGAGGGGGGACTTGAACCCCCACGCCCGTTAAAGGGCACTAGCACCTCAAGCTAGCGCGTCTGCCATTCCGCCACCCGGACCAGGTGTCTTGCCGCCGTGTCGGGAGTGATCCCTGCGGCGACGTGGACAACCATACCAAGGTTTCGCAGTGCCTTTCACCTGCGTTTCCGTGCCCCTGGACGGAGGGCCGGACCGCGACGGGCCCAGCCCTCCGGCCCTCGTCACGGCATGAGCTGGTACTCCGGGAAGTTGCCCGGCAGCCGCTCTCCCGCCGGGCCCCGGGTCACGGCACGTACGAGGAGTTCGCCGCCGACGAACGCGCCGCGCCAGGACGCGCCGAACCCGCCGAACAGCTCGTCGCGGTCGCCCCGGGAGCGTGGGGTGCCGTGGCCGACCTTGAAGGCGCGGATCTGCGGGGCGAGCCGGTCGTAGGTGGCCCGGTCGTCCGTGGACAGGGTGGCCACCAGCGCGCCGTTGGACGCGTTCATGGCGGCGAGCAGCTCCGCCTCCGTGTCGACGAGGACGATCGTGTCGACCGGTCCGAACGGCTCCGCGTGGTGCAGCGGGGACGAGCGGGGCGGGGCGAGGAGCGTCACGGGCTGGACGTATGCCGAGGTGTCCTGGCCGGGCAGGAAGCGGGCGTCCTGCGACCGGCCCCGGTGCAGGGGCACGGCGCCACGCTCCACGGCCTCGGCGACCTGGTCGTGCAGTTCCTTCGCCTTGGCCGCGTTGATCACCGGTCCGAAGTCCAGGCGCGGGTAGGGGTCGTCGGGGTGTTCCACGGCGAGCGGGTGACCGATCCTGAGGGTGCGGACCGCGGGCAGGTACGCGGCCAGGAAGTCGTCGAACAGGTGCCGTTGGACGACGAAGCGCGGGTACGCCGTGCAGCGCTGCTTGCCGTAGTCGAAGAGCTTGGGTACGGCGGCCGCGAACGTGTCCCAGTCCGAGTGGTTCCAGATGCCCCAGGTGTTGAGTCCTTCCTGTTCGAGGATGTGCCGCTTGCCGAGGTCGGCGACGGCCGTGGCCACGGCGGCGCCGGTGTCGCGGCCGCCGACGAAGGAGACGCAGCCGATCTCGGGCGCCCTCAGCAGAGCCTCCGACAGTTCGCTCCCGCTGCCGCTGACGAGGGTCACGGGGATTCCCTCGCGGGCGGCGAGCGCCGAGGCCAGGGTCAGGCAGGCGACACCGCCGTCGGTCGGGGTCTTGGCGATGACCGCGTTGCCCGCCAGTGCCTGGACCAGCAGGGCGTGGACGAGCACGCTCATCGGGTAGTTCCAGCTCGCGATGTTGGACACCGGCCCGTCCAGTGGGGCCCGGCCGGCGAGCATCCCGTCGATGCCGTCGACGTACCAGCGCACGCCGTCGATGGCCCGGTCGACGTCCGCCTGGGCGAGCCGCCAGGGTTTGCCGATCTCCCAGACAAGGAGGAGGGCGAGCAGTTCGCGGTGCTCGGTGAGGGCGTCGAGGGTGGCGCTGACGCGGGCCCGGCGTTCCGGCAGCGGGATGTGCCGCCAGGCGCGGTGCTGGCCGAGCGCGGCGTGTACGGCGTGCCGGGCGGTGACCAGGTCCAGGCGCGGCGGGCCCGCGACGGGGCTGCCGTCGACGGGGCTGGCGGCTGGCAGCGCCCGGCCGTCGGCCTGCCAGGCGGCGTTCCAGAGGTTGAGGACCCGGTCGTCCCGGAAGGCTTCCGGGGCGACGGCGAGGCAGCGCTGCCAGGCATCGGTCCAGGAGGTGCCGGCTTTGAGGGTGAGGGTGGATGTCATGCGGTTCGCTCCGCTCTCGGTGCACAGTCGAGAGGAGGGGGCCCGGGGGGCCGCCCCTGGCTGGTGTCGGCTATTGGTCACGGTCCGGCTTCGAGGACGGCGAGTACGTGTCGTGCCGTCTCCGTGGGGGTGCCGCCCACCCGGACGCCGACGGCTTCCAGGGCGTCCTGCTTCGCCTGAGCCGTGCCCGAGGAGCCGGAGACGATCGCGCCCGCATGGCCCATGGTACGGCCCTCGGGTGCGGTGAAGCCCGCGATGTAGGCGACGACCGGCTTGGTGACGTGCTCGCGGATGTAGGCCGCCGCGCGTTCCTCGGCGTCGCCGCCGATCTCGCCGATGAGGACGACGAGGTCGGTGTCGGGGTCGTCCTGGAAGGCGGCGAGGCAGTCGATGTGGGTGGTGCCGACGACGGGGTCGCCGCCGATGCCGACGCAGGTGGAGAAGCCGATGTCCCGCAGCTCGTACATGAGCTGGTAGGTGAGGGTGCCCGACTTGGAGACCAGTCCGACGGGGCCCGGCTTGGTGATGTCGGCCGGGATGATGCCGGCGTTGGACTGTCCGGGGGTGATCAGGCCGGGGCAGTTGGGGCCGATGACGCGGGTGCCCATCCGCCGTGCGTAGGTGGTGAAGGCGACGGAGTCGTGGACGGGGATGCCCTCGGTGATGACGACGGCCAGGCCGATTCCGGCGTCGGCCGCTTCGACGACGGCCGACTTGGCGAAGGCCGGCGGTACGAAGACGACCGTGACGTCGGCTCCGGTCGCCTGTATACCGTCGGCGACCGACCCGAAGACGGGGACGGCCCGGTCGTCGAAGTCGACGGTCCGGCCGGCCTTGCGCGGGTTGACTCCGCCGACGACGTCGGTGCCGGCCGCGAGCATGCGCCGGGTGTGCTTCATGCCCTCGCCGCCGGTCATGCCCTGGACGAGGACCTTGCTCTCCTTGGTGAGGTGGATCGCCATTGTCCGGTCTCCTCAGGCTGTGGTGGCGAGTTCGGCCGCGCGGCGCGCGGCGCCGTCCATGGTGGTGACCTGCTCGACGAGCGGGTGCGCGTGTGCGTCGAGGACGGCGCGGCCCTGGGCCGCGTTGTTGCCGTCGAGGCGTACGACGAGCGGCTTGGTCAGCCGGACGGTGCCGAGGGCCCGGACGATGCCGTCGGCCACCGCGTCGCAGGCGGTGATGCCGCCGAAGACGTTGACGAAGACGGACTTCACGGCCGGGTCGGAGAGGACGACCGAGAGTCCGTCCGCCATGATCTGCGCCGACGCCCCGCCGCCGATGTCGAGGAAGTCGGCGGGCCGGGCCCCGCAGCCGGCGACGACGTCGAGGGTCGACATGACCAGGCCGGCGCCGTTGCCGATGATGCCGACCTCGCCGTCCAGCTTGACGTAGTTGAGGCCCTTCGCCGCCGCGGCCGCCTCCAGCGGGTCCTCGTGGGCGGTGCCCTCGGCGCCCCAGCGGGCCTGCCGGAAGCGGGCGTTGTCGTCGAGGGTGACCTTGCCGTCGAGGGCCATGATCCGTCCGTCGCCGGTGCGGACGAGCGGGTTCACCTCGACGAGCAGGGCGTCCTCGCGGACGAGGACCTCCCACAGGCGGACCAGGACGTCGACGGACTGCGGTGGCAGGCCCGCCGCGTCGGCGATGCGGGCGGCGGTCGCCGAGGTGACGCCCTCGGCGGGGTCGACGGGGATGCGGGCGACGGCCTCGGGGCGGGTGGCGGCGACCTCCTCGATGTCCACGCCTCCTTCGGCGGAGGCGATCGCGAGGAAGCGGCCGGCCGCGCGGTCGAGGACGTAGGAGACGTAGAACTCGTCCTGGATGTCGACGGGCCGGGCGAGCATGACCTTGCCGACGGTGTGGCCCTTGATGTCCATGCCGATGATCTGGCGTGCCGTCAGTTCGGCGGCGGCGGGGTCGGCGGCGAGCTTCACTCCGCCCGCCTTGCCGCGCCCGCCGGTCTTGACCTGCGCCTTGACGACGACCCGTCCGCCGAGCCGGCGGGCGATCCCGCGGGCCTGTTTGGGCGAGTCGGTGACCTCGGCGGCCGGTACCACGATGCCGTGTTCCTCGAAGAGTTCGCGTGCCTGATGTTCGTACAGGTCCATTTCGGCTCCTGTCTGCGAAGTCGCCGGAAGGTCGCGGTGAGGGAGGGAGACGGCCCGGAGTCCGGCGGTGGAAAAGTGCCGCGCACCCCCTGGACACCTCCCATGGGATGCGGGATAACAAGCTTCATACAGTATTCGTCGACTGTATGCAATGTACTGCGGGAGCGGTGCACGAGAGCGTTCCCACCCCCTATGAAGGGACAGGACTTCGCCATGCCCGACGACACACAGGACCTGGTCTCCGGCGGTCACCTCGTCGCCAAGGCCCTCAAGGCCGAGGGCGTCGACCGCATCTACACGCTGTGCGGCGGCCACATCATCGACATCTACGACGGCTGCGTCGACGAGGGCATCGAGGTCGTCGACGTACGTCACGAACAGGTCGCCGCGCACGCGGCCGACGGCTACGCACGCATCACCGGCAAGCCGGGCTGCGCGGTCGTCACCGCGGGCCCGGGCACCACCGACGCCGTCACCGGGGTGGCCAACGCCTTCCGGGCCGAGTCCCCCATGCTGCTGATCGGCGGTCAGGGGGCCCTGACCCAGCACAAGATGGGGTCCCTGCAGGACCTGCCGCACGTCGACATGATGAGTCCCATCACCAAGTTCGCGGCGACCGTGCCGCACACGGCGCGGGCCGCGGACATGGTGTCGATGGCCTACCGCGAGTGCTACCACGGCGCTCCCGGCCCCTCCTTCCTGGAGATCCCGCGCGACGTCCTGGACGCCAAGGTGCCGGCGTCCGCGGCGCGCGTGCCGCGCCAGGGCGCCTACCGCGCCTCGACGCGTTCGCCCGGCGACCCCGAGGCCGTCGAGAAACTCGCCGACCTGCTGGCGCACGCCGAGAAGCCGGCGATCCTGCTCGGCAGCCAGGTGTGGACCACCCGGGGCACCGAGGCGGCCATCGAACTCGTCCGCACCCTCAACATCCCCGCGTACATGAACGGCGCGGGACGCGGCACCCTGCCGCCCGGCGACCCGCACCACTTCCAGCTGTCGCGCCGGTACGCCTTCACGAACGCCGACGTCATCGTGATCGTCGGCACGCCCTTCGACTTCCGCATGGGCTACGGCAAGCGGCTCTCCCCCACCGCGACGGTCGTGCAGATCGACCTCGACTACCGCACCGTCGGCAAGAACCGCGACATCGACCTCGGCATCGTCGGCGACGCGGGACTGGTGCTGAAGTCGGTGACCGAGGCGGCTTCCGGACGCCTCAACGGGGGCGCGTCCAAGCGCAAGGAGTGGCTGGACGAACTGCGGGCGGCCGAGCAGACCGCGCTGGAGAAGCGGCTGCCGCAGCTCAGGTCGGACGCCTCTCCCATCCACCCGTACCGGCTGGTCGGCGAGATCAACGACTTCCTCACCGAGGACTCGATCTACATCGGCGACGGCGGCGACATCGTCACCTTCTCCGGGCAGGTCGTGCAGCCCAAGTCGCCCGGCCACTGGATGGATCCGGGCCCGCTCGGCACGCTCGGCGTCGGGATCCCCTTCGTGCTCGCGGCCAAGCAGGCGCGGCCCGACAAGGAGGTCGTCGCCCTCTTCGGCGACGGCGCCTTCTCCCTGACCGGCTGGGACTTCGAGACCCTCGTCCGCTACGACCTGCCGTTCGTCGGCATCGTCGGCAACAACTCCTCGATGAACCAGATCCGTTACGGCCAGGCCGCCAAGTACGGCAAGGAGCGGGAGCGGGTCGGCAACACCCTCGGCGACGTCCCGTACGACAAGTTCGCGCAGATGCTGGGCGGTCACGGCGAGGAGGTCCGCGACCCCGCCGACATCGGCCCCGCGCTGCGCCGGGCCCGCGAGTCGGGCAAGCCGTCCCTGATCAACGTCTGGGTGGACCCGGACGCGTACGCCCCCGGAACCATGAACCAGACGATGTACAAGTGAGGTGACCCCGGTGACCACCGAGACCGCCATGAACGCACGCACCGCCAAGGCCCTGGACGGCGTCCGCGTCCTGGACATGACGCACGTCCAGTCCGGGCCCTCCGCGACCCAGCTGCTGGCCTGGCTCGGCGCGGACGTCGTCAAGCTGGAGGCCCCGACCGGGGACATCACGCGCAAACAGCTGCGCGACCTCCCCGACGTCGACTCCCTCTACTTCACGATGCTCAACTGCAACAAGCGGAGCATCACCCTCAACACCAAGACCGAGCGCGGCAAGGAGATCCTCACCGAGCTGATCCGGCGCTCGGACGTCATGGTCGAGAACTTCGGGCCGGGCGCCGTCGACCGGATGGGGTTCACCTGGGACCGCATCAAGGAGATCAATCCACGGATCGTCTATGCCTCCATCAAGGGGTTCGGCGACGGTCCTTACACCGCCTTCAAGGCGTACGAGGTCGTCGCGCAGGCCATGGGCGGGTCGATGTCGACCACCGGGTTCGAGGACGGGCCGCCGCTGGCGACGGGCGCCCAGATCGGGGACTCGGGCACGGGCATCCACGTGGTGGCGGGCATCCTCGCCGCACTGTTCCAGCGGGAGTCCACCGGGCGCGGGCAGCGGGTGAACGTGGCCATGCAGCACGCGGTGCTCAACCTCTGCCGGGTGAAGCTGCGCGACCAGCAGCGCCTGGCCCACGGCCCGCTCGCCGAATATCCCAACGAGGACTTCGGCGACGAGGTCCCCCGGTCCGGGAACGCGTCCGGCGGCGGGCAGCCCGGCTGGGCGGTCAAGTGCGCACCGGGCGGCCCGAACGACTACGTGTACGTGATCGTGCAGCCCGTCGGCTGGAAGCCCGTCAGTGAGCTGATCGGCCGGCCGGAGCTGGCCGACGACCCCGACTGGGCGACGCCGCAGGCCCGGCTGCCCAAGCTCGGCAAGATGTTCCAGCTGATCGAGGAGTGGTCCTCGACGCTGCCCAAGTGGGAGGTGCTGGAGCAGTTGAACGCGCACAACATCCCATGCGGGCCGATCCTGTCCACCAAGGAGATCATCGAGGACGCCTCGCTGGCGGCGAACGGGATGGTCGTCACCGTCCCGCACCCCGAGCGCGGCGAGTTCGTCACCGTCGGCAGCCCGCTGAAGCTCTCCGACTCCCCCGTCGACGTGGTCGCCTCCCCGCTGCTCGGCGAGCACAACGAAGAGGTGTTCGTCGGCGAACTCGGCCTCGGCGACGAGGAACTGCGCCTGCTCAAGTCGAACGGGGTGATCTGACGTGATGGCCGAGGACCGCACGCTCCGGGTGCGCGCGCTGCTCGAGGCGGTGCGCGCCGAGGGGCGCACCGCGCTCACCGCGCCCGAGGGCAAGGTGCTGGCGGACGCGTACGGGATCGCCGTACCGGGTGAGGAACTGGCGACGGACGTCGACGAGGCCGTGGCGTACGCGGCGCGGTTCGGCGGGCCTGTCGTGATGAAGATCGTCTCACCGGACATCCTGCACAAGACCGACGCCGGCGGTGTGATCGTCGGTGTGGAGGGTGCGGCCGATGTGCGGGCGGCGTTCTGCCGGATCGTGGAGAGCGCGCGCGCGTACGACCCGGCCGCCCGGATCGACGGCGTGCAGGTGCAGGAGCTGCTGCCGCAGGGACAGGAGGTCATCGTCGGGGCGGTCACGGACCCGACGTTCGGGAAGGTGGTGGCGTTCGGGCTCGGCGGGGTGCTCGTCGAGGTGCTGAAGGACGTCACCTTCCGGCTCGCCCCGGTGGACGCGGACGAGGCGCTGTCGATGCTGGACTCGATCCGGGCGGCGGAGGTCCTGCGCGGGGTGCGCGGGCAGGCCGGTGTGGACCGGTGGGCGGTCGCCGAGCAGATCCGCCGGGTGTCGGAACTCGTCGCGGACTTCCCGGAGATCGCCGAGGTGGACCTCAACCCGGTGATCGCCACGCCGGGCGGCGCGGTCGCCGCCGACATCCGGGTGATCCTGGCGACCGAGATCCCGAAGGAGCGCCGCCAGTACTCGCGTGAGGAGATCCTCGCCTCCATGCGGCGGCTGATGCAGCCGCGTTCGGTCGCCGTGATCGGCGCCTCCGCCGAGCCGGGCAAGATCGGCAACTCGGTGATGCGCAACCTGGTGGACGGCGGCTTCGCCGGGGAGATCCATCCGGTGAACCCCAAGTCCGATGACATTCTGGGCCGCAAGGCGTACAAGAGTGTCACGGACGTCCCCGGTGAGGTGGATGTGGCGGTCTTCGCGATTCCCGCCAGGTTCGTGGCCGCGGCGCTGGAGGAGGTGGGGCGCAAGGGGATTCCGAACGCGGTCCTCATTCCCTCCGGGTTCGCGGAGACCGGTGAGCAGGAGCTCCAGGACGAGATCGTGGCGATCGCCGAACGGCACGGCATCCGGCTCCTCGGCCCCAACATCTACGGCTACTACTCGACGTGGCAGGACCTGTGCGCCACGTTCTGCACGCCGTACGACGTCAAGGGCGGAGTCGCGCTGACGTCGCAGTCGGGCGGCATCGGGATGGCCATCCTGGGGTTCGCGCGCACCACGCGGACGGGTGTGTCGGCGATCGTCGGGCTGGGCAACAAGTCGGACCTGGACGAGGACGACCTGCTGACCTGGTTCGGGCAGGACCCGCGCACCGACTGCATCGCCATGCACCTGGAGGATCTCAAGGACGGGCGGGCGTTCGTGCGGGCCGCGCGCGAGACGGTGCCGAAGAAGCCGGTCGTGGTGCTGAAGGCGGGCCGTACGGCGGCGGGCGCGAAGGCCGCGGGTTCGCACACCGGCGCGCTGGCGGGCGACGACGCCGTGTACGACGACATCCTGCGGCAGGCCGGGGTGATCCGCGCGCCGGGTCTCAGCGACATGCTCGAGTACGCGCGCGCGTTGCCGGTGCTGCCCGCCCCCAAGGGCGACAACGTCGTGATCATCACGGGGGCGGGCGGCAGCGGGGTGCTGCTGTCGGACGCGGTGACGGACAACGGGCTGTCGCTGATGGAGATCCCGCCGGACCTGGACGCGGCGTTCCGCGCGTTCATTCCGCCCTTCGGGGCGGCCGGCAACCCGGTGGACATCACCGGGGGCGAGCCGCCGTCGACGTACGAGGCGACGATCCGGCTGGGTCTTGAGGACCCGCGCATCCACGCGCTCGTCCTCGGCTACTGGCACACCATCGTCACGCCTCCCATGGTGTTCGCGGAGCTCACCGCGCGGGTGGTGGCGGAGTTCCGTGAACGGGGCGTCGAGAAGCCGGTGGTGGCGTCGCTGGCGGGCGACGTGGAGGTCGAGGAGGCGTGCCAGTACCTCTTCGAGCGGGGCGTCGTGGCCTATCCGTACACGACCGAGCGGCCGGTGGCGGTGCTCGGGGCGAAGTACCGCTGGGCGCGTGCGGCGGGGTTGTTGGGGGGCGGTTCATGAGGTGAGCGGCCCGGGGGGCCGGCCGACGGTGCGCGTCGGCCGGCCCCGGGACCCGAACGCGCACGAAAGGCATTGGACAGGGGGCGCTGGCCAGAACTTTCGACGCAAGGGGTGCGACACGACATGACAACGACCGATCTGCGCAAGCCGGTTCCCTACCGGGAGGTGGCCGACGCGAACGGACGCGTCTACCGCCTCGGTGAGACCGACATCGACATCATGGGCCGCAAACGCAAGTGGATGGTCATCCTGCCGTGGATCGGCATGATGGGCATCTCCTCGGCGGAGTACGCGTTCGCTTCCGCCGAGGACACGCTGCACACGGCCCATTCATGGAGCAGCGCGCACATCTTCTGGATGCTGGGCGTGTGGGTGTTCTTCCAGGCGGCGGTGGCCTTCCCTGCGGGCAAGCTGCGGGAGAGCGGGAAACTGCCGGCCCGCTGGGCGATGATGTGCGGCGCGGTGGGGACCCTGCTGGGCTATGTCTCGCTGGCCTTCGCACCGCATGTGATCGTCGCATATCTCGGCTTCGGCATGTTCAGCGGTATAGGTGCCGGCATGGTGTACGCGACCTGCGTGAACATGGTCGCCAAGTGGTATCCGGAGCGCAAGGGCGGCAAGACCGGCTTCGTGAACGGCGGTTTCGCCTACGGTTCGGTGCCGTTCGTCTTCATCTTCACCGGCTACATGGACCTCACCAACTTCCGCTGGGTGCTGGTCGCGGTGGGTGTGTTCCTGGCCGGTGTGGTGGCGGGAGCGGGCTACTTCTTCAAGGACCCGCCGAAGAACTGGTGGCCGGCCGACATCGACCCGCTGCGGAAGCCGACCGACGCGCGCACCCGGCGCGCGATGGAGAAGAACCCGCCGGCCGTCCACCAGTACACCCCCATGGAGGCGTGGCGCACCGGCCGGGTGGGCCTGATGTGGTTCTGCCTCCTGTGCACGTCCGGGGTGAACATCTTCGGTATCGCCTTCCAGGTGCCCTTCGGTGACGACGCGGGCTTCGCGGGCGGCATCGTGGCGACCGCCATGTCCCTGAAGGCGATCGTCAACGGCACCGGCCGCGGTGTCATCGGCTGGCTCTCCGACCGGTACGGCCGCAAGCAGTGCCTGATCTTCGTCTGCATCGTCCTCGGGCTGTCCCAGTACGGCATCCTGTTCTCCGGGAACATCGGGAACCTGCCGCTGTTCCTGCTGTTCTCGTCGATCTCCGGGTTCGGCGGCGGCGCCATCTTCCCGATGTTCGCCGCGATGACCGCCGACTACTTCGGTGAGAACAACAACGCCACGAACTACGGCCTGGTGTACTCCTCGAAGCTCGTCTCCGGTCTGCTCGGATCCGGTATGGGCGCCGTCGTGGTGGCGAGCTGGGACTACGCGGGCGCGTTCGTCCTGGCCGGTTCGATCTCCCTGTTCGCCGGTTGCGTGGCGGTGTTCCTGCACCCCCCGGGGCGGCCCAAGCCCAAGCGGGTCAGCCCGAACCCGCAGCCGCTCGGTGACGAGGCGGCCTGACCCCACGGACCGCCGAAGCCGCATACCGTCCCTGCCCCACGGCACGGCACGAGAGCTTCGTCCACACGGACCGGGCGGGGGCCCCCCCCGCGCGGGGGGGGGGGGGGCGGCGGGGGGGGCCGCGCGCCCCGCGGGGGGGCGGGGGGGGGGGGGCGCCCCGGGGGGGGGGGGGGGGGGGCGGGGGGGGGGGGCCCCGGGAAGGGGGTGTGCTAGGG
>NZ_JBITSN010000012.1:186965-232376 GCF_044540975.1 Streptomyces sp. NPDC085927 | reverse complement strand
TCCCCCCCCGCCCCCCCGACGCCCCCCCCCCCCCCGCCCCCCCCCGCGGGGGGGGGGGGCGGCCCCCCGCGGGCGGGGGGCCCCCCCCCGGGGGGGGGGGGGGGCCCCGCCCGGTCCGTGTACCCGGTCAGCGGCGCCGCTTGCGCAGGGCCGCCAGGTTGTCGTAGCTGATCTTGGCCTCGCGCAGCGACTGCCCGGGGTCGGTGGCGCTCGGAGCGGTGTCGTCCTCGACCATCGGGTTGTGGTAGTTCCGCTGCCCGACCTGGGAGAAGAACGTCGTGTAGTCGATGACGCCGGTGCCGAAGGGCACCATCTCGTAGCCCATGCCGTTGGTCGTGCTGACGACGCCGTCCTTGGCGTGGAACAGCGGGTAGCGCTTGTTGTTGCGGGCGACCAGACCGGCCGGGTCGAAGACGTTCCTGCGCGTGGAGCCGTCGTGGGCGGTGTACGTGTGGAACTTGTACTGGGCGACATGCGCCCAGAAGATGTCCATCTCCAGCCAGACGGCCTTGGGGTCGGTGACCTTGAGGAAGTACTCCAGCTTCCGGATGCCCGAACTGCGCGTCGGCCGGCCCTGGTCGTCCAGGGGACCGCCGTCGAGCAGGAAGCCGTAGGCGCCGTCGTGGTTGTGGGTGTAGAGCTTGATGCCCTCGCGGCGGGCGATCGCGCCGAGGGCGTTCCACTTGTCGGCGGCCACGTCCCAGTCGGCGCGGTGGGAGCTGCCCGTGGGGTCGCCGCCGGTGCCCATGTGGTCCAGGCCGAGGATGTTGGCGATCTCGAGGTGCTTCTTGAAGGTGTCCAGGTCCGCCGTGGTCAACGGCCAGGAGGACGGGATGAAGCCGTGGTTGCCCTGGGCGCGCAGGCCGTAGTCGTCGAGCCAGGAGCGCAGCAGCCTGGCTCCCGCGACGGATTCGAGACTGGCGCCGCCGGGTGCGTTCGCGTGCTGGTTGTAGCCGGCGAACTCCACCTGGCGGTAGCCGTGGCGGGCCAGCTGCTTGAACACCTCGCGGAAGCCGGAGGGCAGATCGGTGGACAGGGGGTCGCGGCCGGTGGCGTCACGGACGGTGTAGAGGATGATGCCGCGCTTGTGCGGCGGGACGAGCACCTGCCCGCCATGCCCGTGGCCGTGTCCGTGGCCGTGCCCGTGTTCTCTGCCGCGGTCGTGGGCCAGGGCGGGGGCGGCGCCGAAGACGGGGGCCGCCACGGCTCCGGCCGCCACGGCGGTGCAGGTGCTGATGAAACGGCGCCGGTCCAGGCCCAGGGAGCGGCGCAGCCCCTCGTCCGGGGCGTCGGTGGCCGGGGCGGTGACGGCCTCGGTGCGGGAGGGATCGGAGTACAGGGTCACGAGTGGCCTGCCTTCTCGGTCGTGGCCGGTTCCGGTCCCGCCGGACCGACCGTTGTCAGTGCCGTGTGTTTCACTCTCCGTAGCTGGATCTCGGAGGGTCGTACGCAGTGGTGCATGGTGCGTGGTGCGTCAGCCGAGTCCGGCGAGCCGGAGCAGGAGTTGCTTGACATCGGTGGCCGCGACGCGGTCTCCGAGGGCACGGGGGGTGGAGCAGATGAGGAGCGGACCGTCGTCGTCGCTCGCCGGGAGGCGGCCGTGGCTGCCCCGAATAGGTGACGGGTCGAGGGGCACGACCGCCATCCGGTAGCGCATGCCGATCTTCTTGCGTGCCAGCGCGGTGGCCGCCTTCACCTTGACGTACGGGTCGAGGGGATCCATGAACAGCTCGACCGGGTCGTAGCCGGGTTTGCGGTGGATCTCGACGAGCTGCGCGAAGTCGGGCGCGCGCTCGTCGTCGAACCAGTAGTAGTACGTGAACCAGGCGTCGGGTTCGGCGACGGCGACCAGTTCGCCGGCGCGCGGATGGTCGAGGTGATGGGCCTTCTTGCCCTCGTCGTCCAGGAGCTGGTCGATGCCGGGCAGTCCTTCGAGGGCGGCCCGGGTGGCGTCGAGGTCCTCGGGGCGGCGCACGTAGACGTGGGCGATCTGGTGGTCGGCGACCGCGAAGGCGCGCGAGGCCATCGGGTCGAGGTACTCCATGCCGTCCTGCGTGTGCACCTCCAGCAGGCCCGCGCGGCGCAGGGCGCGGTTGATGTCCACGGTCCGGTTCACCCGGGTGATGCCGTACTCGGACAGGGCGACGACGGTACGGCCCTCGGCGCGTGCGTCGTCGAGCAGCGGGGCCAGGGCGGCGTCCAGGTCCGCGGCGGCCTTCAGGGAGCGCGGGTCGTCGGGGCCGAAGCGCTGCAGGTCGTAGTCGAGGTGAGGGAGGTAGCACAGCGTCAGGTCGGGGTGGCGGGTGCGCATGATGTGGCGGGTGGCGTCGATGATCCACTGGCTGGAGACGAGGTCGGCCCCGGGCCCCCAGAAGTGGAAGAGGGGGAACGTGCCGAACTTCTCGGTGAGTTCGTCGTGCAGGGCGGGCGGCCGGGTGTAGCAGTCCGGTTCCTTGCGGCCGTCGGCGTAGTAGACCGGGCGGGGGGTGACGGTGATGTCGGTGTCGGCGCCCATGGCGTACCACCAGCAGATGTTGGCGACGGTGTAGCCGGGGTGCGTGCGGCGGGCGGCGTCCCAGAGTTTGTCCCCGGAGACGAGACCGTTGTGCTGGCGCCACAGCAGGACGTCGCCGAGCTCGCGGAAGTACCAGCCGTTGCCGACGATGCCGTGTTCGGAGGGGAGGGTGCCGGTGAGGAAGGTGGACTGGGCGGCGCAGGTGACGGCGGGCAGCACGGTGCCGAGCGGTGCGCGGGAGCCGGACTGGCCGAGCTTCTTGAGGTGGGGCATGTGATCGAGGAGGCGGGGGGTGAGACCCACGACGTCGAGGACGAGAAGGGGGGTGGGGCCGGCGGCCGCGGGTTCTGGGACCGGTTCCGCGGTGCGGTCTGGTGTGGGGTCCGGGGTGGGGTCCGGGGTCATGGGAGTTCCTTCAGGCCTAGGTCCGTCAGCAGGTCGCGGGCGAGGGTGAGTTCGGCGGCGATGCCGTCGGCGAGCTGGGCGCGGCCCTTGGGCCGCAGCTCGGGTGGGAGGGCCTGCCAGGTGTAGGTCTCGGCCTCCAGGTGGCGGGTGAGGGGCTGCGGGCCGCCGACGAGCCGGGTCAGGACGGTCTTCAGCACGGGCAGCGTGGAGGTGAGGGGCTCGGTGGGAGCCGCGTGCAGCGGGACGTGGAAGTGGGCGCGCCAGGGCGCCCCGTCGGGCAGGGTGTCGCCGGCCAGGGCCTCGTCGAGGTCGTCGGTGCCGCGCAGTCCTGCGGCGGTGGACGTGCGGGTCTGGTGCAGGAAGCGGGGCTCGGCGAAGGCGCGCAGGGCCTCGCGGACCTCGGGCAGATGGGGCTGCTCGGCGTGCAGGGCGGCGGAGAGCTGGGACTTGACCACGGGGATGCCGGCCCGGGCGAGGTCGTCCAGGGCGGTGTGCGGATCTTCGAAGGAGGTGGCGAGGTGGCAGGTGTCGACGCAGATGCCGATGCGGTCGTGGCCGATCTCGGTGAGCGGTCCGATGGCGTCGTGGGTGGTTTCGACGACGCAGCCGGGTTCCGGTTCCAGGGCGATGCGGATGGAGCGCCCGGTCAGCTCCTGGAGCGCGTCGAGGCGTTCGGCGAGGGTGCGCAGGGCGGTGCGGGAGGCTTCGGCGCGTTCCGTGTCGTGGGCGGTGCGCCAGGCCAGCGGCAGGGTGGAGATGCTGCCGTCGGAAACATCGTCGGGGAGCAGTCCGGCGAGAAGGCGGGCCAGGGAGGTGGTGTACTCCAGGCGTTCGGGGTCGGCCCAGTCCGGTTTGTAGACCCGGTACTTGACCTCCTCGGCGCCGAATCCCTCGTAGGGGAAGCCGTTGAGGGTGACGACCTCGAGGCCGCGCCGGTCGAGTTCGCAGCGCAGACCGCGCAGGGCGGACGGGTCGGTGACGAGGGCGTGGGCGGCGTCCTTGGCCAGCCACAGGCCGATGCCGAGCCGGTCGCGGCCGAGCCGGCGGCGGACGGGTTCGCAGTGGTCCCGCAGTTGGGCGAGGACCCCGTCGAGGGTCTCGGCGGGGTGCACGTTGGTGCAGTAGGCGAGGTGGACGGTGGATCCGTCGGGGTGGCGGAAGCGCATGGCTCACGCCTCCGCGGCGGCGACGCCGGCCGACCGCGGGGACTCGTCCCTCGGTACGCCGCGCTGGATGGAGTTGCCCTCGTGGGTGGCCTCGGGGGCGGCGACGTCGAGGGTGAGCCGGCCGCTGAGTCCGTAGAAGGCGACGGGGTTGCGCCACAGGACCCGGTCGACGTCGTCCTCGGTGAAGCCTTCGGCGAGCATCAGGTCGGCGACCTTGCGGGTCTTGAGCGGGTCGCTCTTGCCCCAGTCGGCGGCGGAGTTCACCAGGACCCGCTCGGGGCCGTGGGAGCGCAGGATCGCGACCATCCGTTCCTCGTCCATCTTGGTGTCGGGATAGACGGAGAAGCCGAGCCAGCAGCCGCTGTCCTTGGCCTCCTTGACGGTGGTCTCGTTGAGGTGGTCGATCAGGACGTGCTCCGTGGGCAGCGCGGACTCCCGTACGACGTCGAGGGTGCGGCGCAGTCCGGTGAGCTTGTCGCGGTGCGGTGTGTGCACCAGGGCGGGCAGGCCGTGGTCGGCGGCGAGCTGGAGCTGGACGGCGAGCGCGGTGTCCTCCGCTGGCGTCATGGAGTCGTAGCCGATCTCGCCGACGGCCACGACGTTGTCCTTGACGAGATACCGGGGCAGCAGGTCGAGGACGGGCGTGCAGCGCGGGTCGTTCGCTTCCTTGGGGTTGAGGGCGATGGTGCAGTGGTGGGCGATGCCGTACTGGGCGGCGCGGAAGGGTTCCCAGCCGAGGAGGGAGTCGAAGTAGTCGACGAAGGAGGCCGGCGAGGTGCGGGGCTGGCCGAGCCAGAAGGCGGGTTCGACGACGGCGCGGACGCCCGCCCCGTACATGGCCTCGTAGTCGTCGGTGGTCCGCGACGTCATGTGGATGTGGGGGTCGAAGAGGCGCATCAGGACTCCTTGCCGTGGGGGTCGTCCGTGGTGTGACTCGGAGTGGCGGAGGCGGAGGCGGAGGTCGGTTCGGCGGGGGCCGGGGCCAGGGCCAGGGCCCGGACGCGGTGCAGGTCCTCCGGGACGGGGCGGCCGGCGGCGGTGCGCTCGTCGGCGTAGTCGCCGAGCATGCGGGCGAGTTCGCCGTCGCCGCGGGCCCGTCGGTCCAGGTCCGTCACCCGGTCCAGGGCGACGCCGGTGAACAGGCACTTCAGTACGGCGTGCCGCCAGGCGTGGGCGTCGAGGTGCCGGGCGCAGTACGGGCCGACGGCGGCGGCGACGAGCCGGGTGTCGTTGGTGCGCAGGGCGTCCTCGACGAGCGGGCGGGCGTCGGGGCCGGGCACGAGGTGGGGCAGGGCGTGCAGGACCGCCCGGCGTTCGTCGGCGGTGCCCTGGTCGTAGACCCGGGTCAGCGCCTCGGTGCCGGCGCGGGCCGCGTGCAGGATCAGGACGCGGGCGGCGTCGGCGTGGGCTCCGCCGCAGCGGCGGCCGGCCTCGGCCAGGCGCAGCTCCCACACGGAGATGGGGCCATGGGTGCCGGGGTGGGCGGCGGCCTCGTCCAGGGCCTGGTCCAGCCAGGCGCGGGCGGCGGCATCGAGACGGGCGGAGAGGAGACGGTGCAGTTCGGCGAGCGGGGTGACGGCGGGGTGGAGCGGGGTGGCGGCAGGGGCGGCGGGAGCGGCAGGGGTGGTGCCGTCGGCTGCCGGGGCTCCCGGGGGGCGGGGGGCCGCTTCGGAGCCGCTGAGGGTGGCTGCCTCCGGGGTCGCCGGGGTCGCCGAAGCGGCATGGGGGTGGTTCACGGGGTACTGCTCCCTTCGGGGGTGGCGGAGGGATCGCCGAGTGGGGGCGCGGGGACGGAAGCGGTGCCGGCGCCGGTGACGGTCGCCGCGGTGCGGACCGCGGCGTGGAGGAACGGGAGGGAACGGGCGGCGAAGTGGGGGCCCGCGTGGGAGTGGCGGGGCAGTTCGACGACGGTCAGGCCCTGGTAGCCGGTGGCGGCGAGGGCCGCGAGGACGGGCGGGAAGTCGATCTCGCCGTCCCCGAAGGGCAGGTGCTCGTGGACACCGCGACGCATGTCCTCGATCTGGACGTGGCGCAGCCAGGGTGCGGCGTCCCGCACGCAGTCCGCGGGAGGGAGGGGTTCTAGGCACTGGCAGTGGCCGATGTCCAGGGTGAGGCCGAGGAGTTCGGGGTCCCCGAGGGTGCGGCGCAGACGGTGGAAGTCGGCGAGGGTGGCGAGGAGGTGACCGGGTTCCGGTTCCACGGCGAGGGGCACGCCCGCGGTGGCGGCGGCGTCCAGGACGGAGGTGAGCGCCTCGGCGAGACGCTTCCACGCGGTGTCCTCGTCCGTGCCCGTGGGGAGGATGCCGCTGAAGCAGTGCAGGGCGTGCGCGCCGAGGTCGGCGGCGACCCCGACGGCCCGGACGAGCAGGTCCACGCGGCGGGCGCGGTCCTCCGGGTCGGCCTCCAGGAGCGAGGGGCCGTGTTTGCGGCGCGGGTCCAGCACATAGCGGGCGCCGGTCTCGACGGTGACGCCCAGACCGAGTTCCTCCAGCCGTCGGGCGACCCGGCGGGTGCGGGCGGCGAGATCCGGGGCGAACGGGTCGAGGTGCATGTGGTCGAGGGTCAGCCCCACACCGTCGTAGCCGAGATCGGCGAGCAGGGCGAGGGCGTCGTCGAGACGCAGGTCGGCGAGACCGTTGGTGCCGTAGCCGAAGCGGAGGGGGGACGGAGGGACGCCGTCCGGGTTCCGGCTCACGTGATGCTCACCTTCCTCATGCCGGACCTCTTCGCGAACATCCGGCCGGCCGGGGCCAGGGCCGCGACGAGCAGGGAGGTGCCGGCCGAGCCGGAGCGGGCGGCGAGCGCGGCCTGGAGCGGGATCGTGGCCCGGATGCCGCCGCCGACGGCGCGCTGGGTGAGCGGGGGCGAGGGGTTGAGTGCGGCGTGGAAGTAGGGCCGGGCGGCCGTGGCGGCGTAGGCCGCGCCCAGGGCGGTGGCGAGGACGCCGGTGGCCCGGGGCGGGCGCCCGGCCGGGCCGGAGCCCGGCAGGCCGGGGGCGGCTGCTGCCCGCCGGCCTGCCGGGGGTCGGGTGCGGCGGTGGGTGACCAGCCGGGTCAGCACCCCCGTCGTCGCGAGGGCCGCCAGCGGGGCCAGGACCGAACCGCCGGTGGTCTCCCGGCGGGAGACCACCGTGACCGCGAGGGTGTGCGTGCCGAGCAGCGCGGCGGAGGGCAGTGCCGTCCGGGTGCCGCCGCCGGTGGCGGCCGCGCCCAGGAGCAGGTCCAGTCCGCGGGCGGCGGCCATGGCCACGGGACCGGCGGGCGTGTGCTTCAGCGCGAGGTCGTAGGCCCAGACGGTCGCCGCCAGGGGCGCGGCCACCGCGAGGGCGGGGCGCCCCGCACCGGCGGCGAGCGCCAGTCCGGCGCCGGTGAGGGCACCGGCGGCGGTGAGGGCGGCGGCCGGACGGATACGGCCGGACGGAAGCGGGCGGTGCGGGCGTTCCGCGGCGTCCTCGGTGCGGTCCGCCCAGTCGTTCAGGGCCATGCCGGCCTCGTACAGGCACAAGGAGGATCCGATGGCGAGCAGGGTGCGGGGGCCGGGGCGCGCGCCGGACGCCGCCGCGCCGGCCAGGGCGTCGCCGGGGACGGTGAACAGCGCGGGCAGGCGCAGCAGTTCGGCCCAGGCGCCCGCGCGGCCGGAGCGGGGGCGGGAGGTGCGGGGCGCGGGGCCGGGGTGGGGTGTGGAGGCGTCCCCGGGGGCCGGGCCGTCTGCCGCCGTCGACCCGGCCGGAGCGGGTGTGCCCCGCGCCGGGGCGGCCGTGCGGCTCATCGCTGCGCCCCGCGGTCGAGGGTGTCGTCCCGCAGCCGCCCGGCGAAGCGCCTGAGCTCCGCGTACTGTTCGGCCAGCGAGGACGGGCCGTCCCCCACCGGGTCCTTGAAGTAGAAGCCCAGTTCGCCCAGCGGACCGGACAGGCCCCTCTCCCGGGCGCGGGCGACCAGCCGGGCCAGGTCGAGGACGAGCGGCGCGGCGAGCGCCGAGTCGCAGCCCTGCCACGTGGTCTGCAGGATCATGCGGGCGCCGAGGAAGCCGTCGAAGGCGATGTGGTCCCAGGCCGTCTTCCAGTCGCCGAGCGCGGGCACGTCGTCGATGTGGACCTCGCCCTCGGGGGTGGTGCCGAGGGTGTCGGCGAGGACGCGTTCCTTGCCGGCGTTCTTGGCGGCGGCGGTCGCGGGGTCGGCGAGGGCGGCACCGTCGCCGCCGCCCAGGAGGTTGGTGCCGGACCAGGCGCGCACGGCGAGGGCGCGCTGCAGGAACATCGGGCCGAGCACGGAGCGCAGCAGGGTCTGCCCGGTCTTGCCGTCGCGGCCCGCGTGGGGGACGGAGGCCGTCGCCGCCTGCTCGGCCAGCGCCGGGTGGTGCAGGCCTGCGGAGGGGGTGAAGTTGACGTAGGGGCAGCCGGCGCGCAGGGCGGCCGCCGCGTAGAGGGAGCTCGGCGGCAGGGAGCCGTCGGCGGGGGCGGGCTCGGTGGAGGCGACGTTCACCACGACGGCGCCCGCGAGTCCCTGGCGGCGTACGAAGTCGCGCATGTCGGCCGCGAACACGTCGATCAGTTCGTCGTCGTGGCGGTCCGAGCCGTCGTCCGTGTCACCGGTCAGGGGGCCGCCGGGCCTGATCTCCCGGTCGGCGGCGACGAGTTCGGCGTGCACGGCGGACGGCAGGCCGTGCGGCAGGACGCCGCCGGCGGCGAGGTGTTCGGCACGTTTGGGCAGCGGGCAGTCGACGGTGTCGTGGCCGCCGAAGACGAGGGACGACAGCGGCGGCAGGCCGCACGAGGTGAAGTCGGGGGTCTCGGTGACCATGCCGGTCGGCGGATGGAGTCCGGCGGCGACGGCGGCGCAGCCCGCGATCGCGGTCGTGGCCACGGATCCGCGCGCCCCGATGAGCCAGACGCCGTAGCGGGGGGCCGGGGAGGGGGTGGGGAGGGACGGTTCGGCGGACATGGGCAGCCTCCTTGTCGTACGCGAACCGGGTGGGAGCGCCGGAGGGGGACGAGCGGGGTGCCGGGCGCGGGGCCCGGCGGGACGGCGGGCGGAGGTCCGGCGTCCTCCGCCCGCCGCCGTTCCGGTCGCCCTTAGGAGGGCAGTTCCTTCAGCTGGATGTTGCGGAAGGAGACATGGTCGTCGGCGCCGTGGTTCTGGAGGCCGATGTGTCCGTCGGTCAGGCTCCGCTCGGGGTCCTTGTTGGTGAAGTCGTTGATCTTGACTCCGTTGAGGAACACCTGGAGGCGTTCGCCCTGGACCTTGATCTCGTAGGAGTTCCACTGGCCGGGCGGACGCAGGACCTGGTCACGGGCCTTGATGTTCGCCGACTTGAACGAGTAGACGGAGCCCGTGGTGCGGTCGGGCGCGTCCGTGGCGTCGATCTGGATCTCGTAGCCCTTGTTCACCGCGGACCAGGGGTCGTCGGAGGCCGGGAAGCCCACGAAGATCCCGGAGTTGTCGTCGCCCCGCATCTTCCAGTCGAGCTTGAGGGAGTACGACTTCAGCTCCTTGGCCTGGTACCAGAGCAGCCCCATGCCGCCCTCGGACTCCAGGGTGCCGTCCTTGACGTCGAACGTGCCGGGGCCGGCCTGCTTCCAGCCGTCCAGGGTCTGGCCGTTGAAGATCTTCCGGTAGTCCTTGCCCGGCTTGCAGTCCGCCTTGACCTGGCCGGTGGCGTACTGCAGACCGCCGAGCAGATGGCCGCGGAAGGCCTCCTCGGCGTAGGACTCCTTGGTGTGGCCGCCGCCGGTGTAGAAGGAGCGGCCGCCGCCGTAGCTCTGGCACCAGGCGATCGGGTGGTCGCCCTTCATGGTGCCGCCCTGGTACGTCGTCTCGTCGAGGGTGGCGAGGACCTTGGCCTGCTCGCGCGGGTTGGTGCGGTAGTTGTACCACTCGTCGGTGCGCTCCCACGCGTCGTCCAGGTGCGCGGTGGACGGGTGGTCGTGGTCCTCGACGCGCACGGTGGCCTTCTGGATGGCCGGGTGCGAGTCGAAGTGGGCGCCGACGAGACCGCCGTAGAACTCCCAGTCGTACTCGGTGTCGGCGGCGGCGTGGATGCCCAGGTAGCCGCCGCCGTTCTTGACGTAGTTCTCGAACGCCTTCTGCTGGTCGGCGTTGAGCACGTCACCGGTGGTGGAGAGGAAGGCCACCGCGTCGTACTTGGCGAGGTTGGCCGTGGTGAACTGTCCGGCCTCCTCGGTCGCGTCGACGGTGATGCCGGCCGGGCCGCCCAGTTCCTTCAGCGCGGCGACGCCCTCCGGGATGGAGTCGTGGCGGAAGCCGGCGGTCTTGGAGAAGACCAGCACCTTCTTGCCGCCCTTGAACGGCTCGGTGGAGAACTCGAAGTCGTCCACGTCGTACAGTGCGCCGTCGCCGCCCCTGAAGACCAGGTAGATCTCCGTGGTGCCCTTCGGCAGCGACCGCAGCGGCACGTCGACGTTCTGGAACGTCTCCCAGCTGCCGGTCGGCGGGATGTACGCCGAGCCGTGCAGCTTGCCGTCGGGCGAGCCGGTGCGCAGTTCGACGAAGCCGCCGGCGCCGCCGGAGGAGGCCCGCACGGTCAGCTTCTTCTGCCCGTCGAACCGGTAGGGGCTGAAGGAGATCCAGTCTCCGTCGTTGATGTCGCCGACGGTCTTGCCGCCGTTGGCGCCGGTCTTGTCGAAGGTCCGCACGCCCGACTGGGTGGTGAAGTGCTCGGCCTGGCGGTGCAGCGGCTGGAGCACGGTGCGGGCGGTACCGGTCAGTGCCTCCTGGCCGTTGGCCCCGCCGTCGGTGTAACTGGCGCCGACGACGCCGTAGATGTTGGCGTTGGGGTCGTGGCCGCCGTCTCCGGCGGGCGGCTTGAGGGTGCCCTCACAGCCCGTCTCGCTGGTCAGTTCGTGGGCGTGGGAGTCGTGGCCGAGGCTGTAGGCGACCTTGACCTTGGAGCAGTCGACCTTCTCCTCGGGGTCGGTGACGGTCACCTTGAACGGAACGGGCTCGCCGAAGGCGGCCAGGCTGCCGTTGCCCGGGGTCTCGATCTTCACCTTGGGTTCGGTGTTGCCGACCACGATCCGGACGCTGGCGTTACCGGTGTTGCCCTCGGGGTCCTTGGCGGTGAAGGTCGCGGTGTAGGTGCCGACCTTCTTGTACTTGTGGGTGGGCTTGAGGCCCTCGCCCTTGGTGCCGTCGCCGAAGTCCCAGCTGTAGGTGAGGTCCGGGGAGTCGGCGTCCTTGACGGAGGCGGTGAAGGCGACCTTCAGGCCGGCCGCGCCGGACGTCTTGTCGGCGCTCACCTCGGCGATCGGGGAGAAGCCGTCCTCGGCGTTCTCGATCCGGTACAGCGCGGAGTTCTCGTCGCCCTGGAACCAGGAGACGCCGTAGTCCAGGACGTAGAGCGCGCCGTCGGGGCCGAACTCCATGTCCATGATCTGGGTGCCGGTCCACGGGAAGTCGTTGATCTTCGCGACGGAGCCGTCTTCGGTCTGCTCGATCCGCTTGATCCAGCGGCGGCCGAACTCGCCCGCGAAGAAGTCGCCGTCGTACGCCTCGGGGAACTTCACACTGGAGTCGAGCTCGGGGTCGTAGCGGTAGACCGGGCCGGCCATCGGGGACTCGGAGCCGCTGCCGAACTCGGGCACGGAGCCGCCGTCGTACGGGATCCAGGCGGGCTGGGCGGGCGGCAGGTCGGTGAGGCCGGTGTTGTGCGGCGAGGTGTTCCTGGGGGCGGCGCAGTCGAACTTCTCACCGGAGGTCTTGGTGGCGAAGTCGTAGTCGAGGTAGGCGTCGTTGTTGCCGGTGCAGAACGGCCAGCCGAAGTTGGCGGCCTCGGTGACCTTGGCGAACTCGACCTGTCCCGCCGGGCCCCGCTTCGGGTCGGCGGCGCCGGCGTCGGGGCCGTAGTCGCCGACGTAGACGGTGCCGGTCTTGTCGTCGACGCTGATCCGGAACGGGTTACGGAAGCCCATCGCGTAGATCTCGGGACGGGTCTTCTCGGTGCCGGGGGCGAAGAGGTTGCCCTCCGGGACGGTGTACGAGCCGTCCTCGGCGACCTTGATGCGCAGGATCTTGCCGCGCAGGTCGTTGGTGTTGCCGGAGCTGCGGCGGGCGTCGAAGGCCGGGTTGCGGTCCGGCCGCTCGTCGATCGGCGTGAAGCCGTCGGAGGCGAAGGGGTTGGTGTCGTCGCCGGTGGACAGGTAGAGGTTGCCCTCGGCGTCGAAGTCGATGTCGCCGCCGACGTGGCAGCAGGTGCCGCGGGAGGCCGCGACGTCCAGGACCTTCTTCTCGCTGGCCATGTCCAGCGTGCCGTTGGAGTTGAGGACGAAGCGGGAGAGGCGGTTGACGCCGTCGAACTTCTTGAAGTCCTCGGCGGTGCCGGTCTCCGGGGCGTCGCCCTCGGGGGTGTCGAGCGGCGGGGCGTAGTAGAGGTAGACCGCCCGGTTGTTCTTGAAGTCCGGGTCGATGCCGACGCCCTGCAGGCCCTCCTCGTCATGGCTGTAGACGGGGATCTTGCCGGCGACCTTGGTGACGCCGCCCTGGTCGGTGAGGCGCAGCGTGCCGTCGCGCGCGGTGTGCAGGACGCTGCGGTCCGGGAGCACGGCGAGCGACATCGGCTCGCCCGTCTCGGGCTCGCCCTTGGCGAGCGGTACCTGCTGGAACTGCCCCTCGGCGGCTGCCGGTTCATCGTGTTCCGGATGGCCGGGGTGGGCGCCGGCGACGGTTGCCGGGGTGCCCACGGCCAGCATCAGGCCGGTGAGCAGGGCGAGGGCGGTGCGAAGTCTGGGACGCCTCGTGGTGTGGGTGGATGTGAGTCTGCTTCTGTGCACGAAGTCCCTCCGGGAACGGGGTGGGGCCGTACGGAACGGGTGCGAAGGCGTGCGGTGCGGGCGCCGGGGTGCGCCGTCACCCCGGAGGCATGGATGTCCTGAACACTTCAGGGACGGTAACCGGGTTCATCCGGGGCGAACACCCCTTGGGCCGGAGCTGGTCGAACTTTTTCCCAACTCAGGACAAAGCGGGATCCGGGCAGGTCGGACCGGGGACCGGCGGACGTTCCGGCCCCCGTCCCCGACCTGCCGTCGGGCGTGCGGTTCAGCTGTTGAACGCCGCGTCGAAGGAGGCCGACGGCGGGTCGAAGTCGTACGCCTTCAGCCGGGTCAGCGCCTCCGGGGCGCCCTGGAGGCGGTCCATGCCGGCGTCCTCCCATTCGACGGAGACGGGGCCCTGGTAGCCGATGGAGCGCAGCATGCGGAAGACGTCCTCCCAGGGGACGTCCCCGTGGCCGGCGGAGACGAAGTCCCAGCCGCGCCGGGGGTCGCCCCAGGGCAGGTGGGAGCCGAGGCGGCCGTTGCGGCCGTCGAGGCGCTTGCGGGCCTCCTTGCAGTCGACGTGGTAGATCCGGTCGCGGAAGTCCCACAGGAAGCCGACCGGGTCGAGGTCCTGCCACACGAAGTGGGAGGGGTCGAAGTTGAGCCCGAAGGCCGGCCGGCGGTCGACCGCGTCCAGTGTGCGGACGGTGGTCCAGTAGTCGTAGGCGATCTCGCTGGGGTGGACCTCGTGCGCGAACCGCACGCCCTCGGCGTCGAAGACGTCCAGGATCGGGTTCCAGCGCGTCGCGAAGTCCTCGTAGCCGCGGTCGATCATCGACTCGGGCACGGGCGGGAACATGGCGACCAGGTGCCAGATCGCCGAGCCGGTGAACCCGATCACGGTGTCGACGCCGAGGAGGGCCGCGGCGCGCGCGGTGTCCTTGATCTCGGCGGCGGCCCGCTGCCGTACGCCCTCTCCCTCGCCGTCGCCCCAGATCCTGGCGGGCAGGATGGCCTGGTGGCGTTCGTCGATGATGGCGTCGCACACCGCCTGGCCGACCAGGTGGTTGGAGATCGCCCGGACCTTGAGGCCGTACTTGTCGAGGAGGCTGCGCCGGGAGTCCACGTAGGACGGGTCGGCCAGTGCCTTGTCGACCTCGAAGTGGTCGCCCCAGCAGGCGAGTTCGAGGCCGTCGTAGCCGAAGTCGCGGGCGAGCCGGCAGACCTCCTCGATGGGGAGGTCCGCCCACTGGCCGGTGAACAGCGTGAAGTCGCGGGGCATGCGGGTCTGCCTTTCTCAGGCGGCGATCGGCGTGTAGACGGAGTTCTTCTGGGCGCTCTCCTCCACCGCCGCCAGGACGCGCTGCACCTGCAGCCCGTCGGCGAAGGAGGGTTCGGGCGTGCGGCCCTCGGCGACCGCGTGGACCAGGTCGCGGGCCTGGTGCACGAAGGTGTGCTCGTAGCCGAGGCCGTGGCCCGGCGGCCACCAGGCGTCCAGGTAGGGGTGGTCGGGTTCGGTGACCAGGATGCGGCGGAAGCCCGCGTGCGCCCCGGACTCGGTGCCGTCGTGGTAGGAGAGTTCGTTGAGCCGTTCCAGGTCGAAGGCCAGCGATCCGCGTTCGCCGTTGAGTTCGATGCGCAGCGCGTTCTTGCGGCCGGTGGCGTACCGGGTGGCCTCGAAGGAGGCGAGGGCGCCGGAGGCGAAGCGGCCGGTGAACAGGGCGGCGTCGTCCACGGTGACCTCACCGGTGCCGGCGGCGTCGGCCGTGGCCAGTCCGCTGGTGGGCTCGGTGGGCAGCGGCCGCTGCCGGACGAACGTCTCGGTGAGCGCGGAGACCCCTGCCAGCCGCTCCCCCGCCAGGTGCTGGGCGAGGTCGACGATGTGCGCGCCGAGATCGCCGAGCGAGCCGGAGCCGGCCTGTTCCCGGCGCAGCCGCCAGGTCAGCGGGAACGCGGGGTCCACCAGCCAGTCCTGGAGGTACGTCACCCGGACGTGCCGGAGGGTGCCGATGCGGTCCTCGGTCACCATCCGCCGGGCCAGCGCGGTCGCGGGGACCCGGCGGTAGTTGAAGCCGACCATCGCCAACCGGCCCTGTCGCCGTGCCTGTTCGGCGGCGTCGGCCATCGCCTCGGCCTCGGCGACGGTGTTGGCGAGGGGTTTCTCGCACAGCACGTGCTTGCCCGCGGCGAGCGCGGCCACCGCGATCTCGGCGTGGCTGTCGCCGGGGGTGCAGATGTCGACGAGGTCGACGTCGTCCCGTTCGACCAGGGCGCGCCAGTCGGTCTCGGTGTCCGCCCAGCCGTGTCGGTCGGCCGCCGCGCGCACCGCGATGGCGTCCCGGCCGCAGACGACGGCCAGTTCGGGGCTCATCGGCAGGTCGAAAACGCGGCCCGCGGTGCGCCAGCCCTGGGAATGGGCGGCGCCCATGAAGGCGTAGCCGACCATGCCGACGCGCAGGGGTGGCTTCCCCGTCTCCGCCCCATCTGACTGCTGCGGCTGTGCCATACGGATGTCCTCCTCGTCGTCGTGGCAGGCGGGGGTGGCCCCGCCCGGTGGGCTGGTCAGGCCCGTGGGGCGGGGTTCCTCACTTGAAGCCGGTGGACATGTACTGGTCGACGTTCTCCTTGTCGACGACGGCCGAGTAGCAGGTCAGCGAGGTGGGGATCTCGAACTCGGCGAGGCCGCCGACACCCTTGCCCTGGCCGAGGGCGCGGGCGAGGTCGATCGCGGAGGCGGCCATCGACGGCGGGTAGAGCACGGTCGCCTTGAGGACGCCGTTGTCCGCCTTGATGGCCTGGAAGGCGGAGAGCGCGCCCGCGCCGCCGACCATGAGGAAGTCGTCGCGCCCGGCCTGTTCGATGGCGCGCAGCGCGCCCACGCCCTGGTCGTCGTCGTGGTTCCACAGGGCGTCGAACTTCGACTGGGCCTGGAGGAGCTGGGCCATCTTGGCCTGGCCGGACTCGACGGTGAAGTCGGCGGCCTGGCGGGCCACCTTCTTGATGTTGGGGTAGTTCTTCAGCGCGTCGTCGAAGCCCTGGGTGCGCTGCTTGGTGAGCTCCAGGTTGTCCAGGCCGGCCAGTTCGATGACCCGGGCGTCCGGAGTGTCCTTGAGCTTCTCACCGATGTAGTGCCCGGCGTTCAGGCCCATGCCGTAGTTGTCGCCGCCGATCCAGCAGCGGTACGCCTGCGGGGAGTTGAAGATGCGGTCGAGGTTGACGACGGGGATGCCGGCGCGCATCGCCTTCAAGCCGACCTGGGTGAGCGCCTTGCCGTCCGCGGGGAGCACCACCAGGACGTCGACCTTCTTGTTGATGAGGGTCTCGATCTGGCCGATCTGCTGGGCGGTGTCGTTGGAGCCCTCGGTGGTCTCCATGGTGACGTCCGAGTACGTCTCGGCGCGCTTCTGGGCGTTGTCGTTGATGGCGTTGAGCCAGCCGTGGTCGGCCTGCGGTCCCGCGAAGCCGATGGTGACCGGCTTGCCGGGCTTGTCGTCGGCGGCCGGCCGGTCACTGGCGGTCGGCTCGGCGTCGCTCGGCTCGTTGCTGGTACAGCCGGTGACGAGGACTCCGGCGGACACGGCGGCGGCTCCGAAGAGCAGCCCTCTGCGGCTCGTGAGAGGTGTCGGCTCTGGCATGGTGGTGAACCCTTTCGTCAGGTCGTGCTCGCGGTACGGCGCTGGACCAGCACGGCGGCGACGATGATCGCGCCCTTGGCGATCTGCTGGACGTCGCTCTGCAGGTTGTTCAGGGCGAAGATGTTCGTGATCGTGGTGAAGATCAGGACGCCCAGCACGGAGCCGACGATGGTGCCGCGGCCTCCGGTGAGCAGGGTGCCGCCGATGATCGCGGCGGCGATGGCGTCGAGCTCGTAGAGGTTGCCGTTGGTGTTCTGGCCGGAGCCGGACAGGACGATCAGCAGGAAGGCGGCGATGCCGCAGCACAGCCCCGACAGCAGGTACAGGTACAGGCGTTGGCGGCGGACGTCGATGCCGGCGAGCCGGGCCGCCTCCGCGTTGCCGCCGACGGCGACGGTGCGGCGCCCGAAGGTGGTCCGGTTGAGGACCAGCCAGCCGATGACGGTGACCGCCGCGAACACCAGGACCAGCGGCGGGATGCCGAGGACGTAGGCGTCGCGTTCGCCGAGGTCGAGGACGCTGTCGATGGTGACGACCTGGGTCCGCCCGTCGGTGATCTGCAGGGCGAGGCCGCGGGCCGAGGCGAGCATGGCGAGCGTCGCGATGAACGGGACCATCCCGCCGTACGCGATCAGCACCCCGTTGACCAGACCGCAGCCGACGCCGACGAGGACGGCCGTGAACAGGATGCCGGCGAACCCGAACTCCTGGGTGGCGACCGTGGTCGCCCACACCGAGGCCAGGGCGACGATCGCGCCGACCGACAGGTCGATGCCGCCGGAGGTGATGACGAAGGTCATGCCGACGGTGACGACGCCGATGACGGAGGCCTGGGTGAGGACGAGCTGGAGGTTGCGGGTGTCCAGGAACTCGTCCGGTCTGGTGATGCCGCCGATGAGGACGAGTGCGGCGAGGACGCCGAGCAGCGACAGGGTGCGGACGTCGGCGCGGAACAGCACGGTGCGCCAGGCGGGCGGGGGGCCGGCCGCCGGCACCTTGTCGGTGCTGTCCCGCGGCGGGGAGACGGGCTGCGTCATGACGCCGGGCTTCCTTCCATGACGAGGTCGAGTACACGGTGTTCGTCGAGTTCCGGGGCGGGGGCCGTGTGGACGACGTCGCCCTCCCGGAGCACCAGGACGCGGTCGGCGAGGCCGAGCACCTCGGGCACCTCGCTGGAGACGAGCAGGACGGCGAGGCCTTCGTCGGCCAGTCTCCGTATGACTGCGTACAGTTCGGCGCGGGCGCCGACGTCGACGCCGCGGGTGGGTTCGTCCAGCAGCAGCACCCGGCAGCCGCGCAGCAGCCAGCGGGCGAGCACGGCTTTCTGCTGGTTGCCGCCGGACAGGGTGCGCACGGGCACGTCCGGGTTGTCCGGCCTCAGCGACAGTTCGCGGGTGGCCGCGCGGGCCGCGCCCAGTTCGGCGCCGCGGTCGATCCAGCCGGCCCGCGAGAAGCGGGACATGGCGGAGAGCGACACGTTGCGGGTGACGGACTCCAGCATGAGCAGGGCCTGCGCCTTGCGTTCCTCGGGGGCGAGTCCGATCCCGGCGCGGACGGCGGCGCGCACGCTGCCCGGCCGCAGGGGGCGTCCGTCGACCAGGACCCGGCCGGAGTCCGGTTTGCGGGCACCGTAGACCGTCTCCAGGATCTCGGAGCGCCCGGAGCCGACGAGCCCCGCGAGCCCGACGATCTCCCCCGGGCGCAGTTCGAGGTCGAGGGGGGCGAACTCGCCCTTGCGGGAGAGGTTCTCGACGGTCAGCACCGGTTCTCCGGTGGGCGGGGAGGCCGGCCGCCGGGGGAAGACGTACTCGACGTCGCGGCCCGTCATCAGGGCGACCACCTCGCGGGTGGGGGTGGACCTGGCGGGCAGCCCGCCCGCGACGGCGCGGCCGTCCTTGAGCACGGTCACCCGGTCGCCGATGCGCCGGATCTCCTCGAGGCGGTGCGAGATGTAGACGACGGCGACCCCGTCGGCGGTGAGGCCGTCGACGATGCGGAAGAGGTTGTCGACCTCGTCCGGGTCGAGCGCGGCCGACGGCTCGTCCATCACGATGAGGCGTACGTCGTGCGAGAGCGCCCGCGCCATCGAGACGATCTGCTGCTGGGCGGCGGACAACTCCCCTACCGTGCGCCCCGGTTCGATCTCCGGGTGCCCGAGCCGGGTCAGCAGCTCGGCCGTCGACTCCCTGGCCGTCCTGGGACGGACGACGAACCCGGCGGTGGTCGGTTCCTGGCCGAGGTGGACGTTCTCGGCGACCGTCATGTGCTCCACCAGGTCGAGTTCCTGGTAGATGGTGGCGATCCCGAGGCGCATGGCGGCGATCGGCGAGCGCAGGGTGACGGCTTCGCCGTGCCAGCGGATGGTGCCCGTGTCGGGCTGGTGGGCGCCGGCCAGCACCTTGATCAGGGTGGACTTGCCGGCGCCGTTCTGGCCGAGCAGGCAGTGCACCTCGCCGGCCTGGACGTCGAGGTCGACGCCGTCCAGGGCCCGGACGCCGGGGAAGGACTTGGTGATGCCGGACATGCTGAGCAGCGGTGGTTCGGGTGCCATGCGGATTCCCCTCGGCGGGCGTGCGGGCCGGTGTCAGGGCGGTCCCCTTGCGGGGAGGGTGTTTTCGGGCAGGCCGGGGTGCCGGGACGGTGCGGCGCTGTGTGGGAGGGACGGGGTGGGGGACACGGGCGGAGCGGGTGGTTCGGGTGGTGCCGGGCCGTGCGTGCGGCGGGGTGGGGGTACGTGGTGCCGGTGCGCTGTTCCGTCGGTGGAAACGGTGGGTGCTCCGCGCGGTGGAGGGCGGAGCTGTCTTGGGCGGTGGAGCCGGGCTTGCTGCTGCGTGCGGTGGAGCGGTGGAGCGGTGGGCTGCTTACGCGGGTGAGAACAGGTGGTCGCTGATGAGCCGGGCCGCGCCGATGACTCCGGCGGTGGGGCCCAACTCCCCCAGAACGATGGGCAGGTTGCCGGTCGCCAGAGGCAGCGACTGGCGGTAGACCTGGGTGCGGATGGCGGCGAGCAGGGTGTGGCCGAGACCGGTCACCCCGCCGCCGATCACCACCAGGCCGGGGTTGAAGAAGCTGACCAGGCCGGCGATGACCTGGCCGGTGCGGCTGCCGCCCTCGCGGATCAGGTCGATCGCGGTGGCGTCCCCCGCTGCGGCCGCGGCGGCGACGTCGGCGGCACTCAGCGTGCCGTTCGTCTCCAGACGGCTCGCGAGTTCGGCGGAGAGCTGCTGCTGGGCGGCCTCCAGTGCGTCCCGGGCGAGGGCCGCACCGCTGAAGTGGGCCTCCAGGCAGCCCCGGTTGCCACAGGCGCACGGGCGCCCGTCGGGTACGGCCTGGATGTGGCCGATGTCGCCGGCGCTGCCCGTCGTACCGCGGTAGACCTCACCGCCGACGACGATGCCGCAGCCGATGCCGGTACCGATCTTGACGCAGAGGAAATCGGGGACGGTGCGGGCGACGCCCGCGTGCTGCTCCCCCATCGCCATCAGGTTCACGTCGTTGTCGACCATGACCGGGCAGCCGAGGTCCTGGCTGAGCGCCTCCCGCACGGGGAAGCCGTCCCAGCCGGGCATGATCGGCGGTGCCACCGGTATGCCCTCGGGGAACCGGACCGGGCCCGGGACACCGATGCCGGCGCCGTCGAACCCCTCCGCGAGTCCCGAGGCCTTCAGCTTCGCCGCCATGGACAGCACTTGCTCGAAGACCGCGACCGGTCCGTCGCGTACGTCCATGGGCTGGTTGATGTGTCCGAGGATCTCCAGTTCGGCGTTGGTGACGGCGACGTCGACCGAGGTCGCGCCGATGTCGACGCCGAGGAGCCGCAGGTGCGGGTTGAGACGGATGTTGTGGGAACGCCGGCCGCCGCGCGAGGCGGCGAGTCCGTCGGCCACGACGAGTTCCGTCTCCAGCAGCCGGTCCACCTCCACGGCCAGTTTCGACCGGGAGAGGTCGACCTGGTCACCCAGCTGGGCACGGGAGTTGGGTCCGCCGTCGCGCAACAGCCTGAGCAGTCGGGCCTGGTGGGCGTTCGCGGGCCGTGCCGTCATGCGTCTCACGAACCCCTCCCCGCCTCGATCGGCCTCTGCGCGCCGGATTCCGGCCACGTGTGTGGCGTGCTTTCGAAGGGAAAGTAGCAGCGGCTGCCGGAGGTGGGAAGAAGTCGCGCAGGAATTGCCCCCTACTTTTTCCACTCGCAGGACAAAGGGGCCGGCGCGGAGCCGCTTCCCCGGGTGTCCGTCGTCAGGATTTCGCCTGTTCGAGGTACGAGCGCCGGGTGTGCTCGGTGTGTTCGCGCATGAGCCGCTCGGCCAGCCGTTCGTCGCGGTTCACGATCGCGGTGATGAGGTCGCGGTGCTCGGCCCAGGACTTCCCGCCACGCTGCCGGGCGACGGGGGTGTGGTACCAGCGCACGCGGCGGCCCACCTGGGCGGCGAGTTCGGCGAGGACGGCGTTGCCGGCCAGCTCCATGATCTTGGCGTGGAAGCGGGCGTTGAGGGCGACGGCCTCGTCCACGTCGTCGGAGGCGACGGCCCGCAGGCCCAGGGCCACGATCTCGTCCAGGGCCTCGATGCCCGCACTGTCGGCGTTGAGCGCGGCGAGCCGGGCGGCCTCGGCCTCCAGCAGCGTGCGGACGGTGAGGAGCTGGTCGGCCTCCGCCTCCGTCGGCTCGTGCACGAACGCGCCCTGGGCGGGGCGCAGATCGACCCATCCTTCGGTGTTCAGCCGCTGGAGCGCCTCGCGCACGGGCTGCCGGGAGACGCCGAGGTGGCCGGCGAGTTCACTCTCGACCAGATGCTGGCCGGGCCTGAGAGCGCGGGTGGTGATGAGTTCGAGCAGTGCCTCGTAGACACGGTCGCGCAGCGGGCCCGGACGTTCGAGCTTGGGCACCGCCCCCTGGGGCAGTCCGGTCGACAGCATCGCGGTCCCCCTCCTCGGCAGCCCCCGCCCGGCCGCACGGCCGGTCGTACGGCACCGCCTGTAGTGATTGTCTTTCGTCTACAGTCTACAGCGCACGGATGCCAGGGGGAGGGAGAGTCGACCGCGTCACACCCTTACGAGGGACTTCTCGCGGGGGACGGTCAGGGGCAGCGGACGACCTGCCCCGCGTAGGAGAGGTTTCCGCCGAAGCCGAACAGCAGGACCGGGTCGCCGGACGACACCTCGCCCCGCTCGACGAGCTTGGCGAAGGCGAGCGGGATGCTCGCGGCCGAGGTGTTGCCCGACTCGGTGACGTCCCGGGCGACGACCGCGTTGACCGCGCCGATCTTGAACGCGAGCGGTTCGATGATCCGCAGGTTGGCCTGGTGCAGCACGACCGCGGCGAGGTCCTCCGGCGCGAACCCCGCCTTCTCGCAGGCCTGGCGGGCGATGGACGGCAGCCGCGTGGTCGCCCAGCGGTACACGCTCTGGCCCTCCTGCGCGAACCGCGGCGGCGTCCCCTCGATCCGCACCGCGTGGCCCATCTCCGGCACCGAGCCCCACAGCACGGGCCCGATCCCGGGCTCCTCGGCGGCCTCGGTCGCCTCGACGACCGCGGCGCCCGCCCCGTCGCCGACGAGTACGCAGGTGGTGCGGTCGGTCCAGTCGGCGACCTCGGACATCTTGTCGGCGCCGATCACCAGCGCGCGGCGCGCCGATCCGGCCCGTACCGCGTGGTCGGCGGTGGCGAGCGCGTGGGTGAATCCGGCGCACACCACGTTGATGTCCATCGCGGCGGGGCCGGGGATGCCGAGGCGTGCGGCGACCCGGGCCGCCATGTTGGGCGAGCGGTCGATCGCGGTGGAGGTGGCGACCAGCACCAGGTCGACGTCGGCGGGGGTGCGGCCGGCCGCCGCCAGCGCCTTGGCCGCGGCGTGCGCGGCCAGTTCGTCGACGGGCTCCTCCGGGCCCGCGATGTGGCGGGTGCGGATGCCGACCCGGCTCGTGATCCACTCGTCGCTGGTGTCGACCATGCCCGCCAGGTCCTCGTTGGTGAGCACCCGGGCGGGCTGGTAGTGGCCGACGGCGGCGATGCGCGAGCCGATCATGGGTGGGTCCCCCTCGTGTTGCGGTTGCGGGATTCACCAGTCTGATCAGTGACCCACGGGTACGCCGACAGGTGATACGACAGGATTCGGAGGCCGGGCTTGTCGGCTTCGGTCAGGCCCGCGGACGCCGGGACGCGCCCTTCGGCGCGCCCCGCGGGCGCGTCCGGACGTCCGCGCCCGGGGCCGTACGTCATCCGGTGAACAGTTGGGTCGCCTTTCGTACCAGTTCGTACAGGCCGTAGGCGAGGGGAACGCCCACCCACAGCCAGGCGAAGACGATCAGCCCGCGGCGGTCGGGGCCCGTCGCGGGCGCGTCAGGCGGACTCGTGCTGCTCTCGCCGCTCATCGGCGGCCTCCTTCGTCTCGTGGGGGCGGGACACGTGGTGCCGGGGGTGCACGGGGCGGACGAGTTCGTTGGCGACGAAGCCGGCCACCAGCAGCCCGATCATGATGATGAAGGACAGTCCGTACAGCGAGGAGCCGTGCCGTCCCGCCTCCTCCTGCCGGTCGGCGACCCAGTTCACGATGAGCGGGCCGAGCACACCGGCCGTGGACCACGCGGTGAGCAGCCGCCCGTGGATGGCGCCGACCTGGTAGGTGCCGAAGAGGTCCTTCAGATAGGCCGGGACGGTCGCGAAACCGCCTCCGTAGAAGGAGAGGATCACCAGCGCGCACAGGACGAACAGCGGCTTGGAGGAGTCGCCGAACATCGCGATCAGGGCGTACATCAGCGCGCCGACGCCCAGGTAGAGACGGTAGATGTTCTTGCGGCCGATCAGGTCGGAGGTGGAGGACCAGCCGATGCGGCCCGCCATGTTCGCCGCCGACAGCAGGGCGACGAAGCCGGCGGCGGCGGTCACCGACACCGGCGCGGAGGTGTCCGCGAAGAAGTCGGTGATCATCGGGGCGGCCTTCTCGAGGATCCCGATACCGGCGGTGACGTTCGTGCAGAGCACCAGCCACAGCAGCCAGAACTGCGGGGTGCGCAGGGCGTCGCGGGCCGAGACCTGCGGTCCGGTGAGGGCGGCGGCGGGCGCACCGCTCGTCGGCCGGGCGGGGCGGGGCACCCGCACCAGCAGGACGCCGAGCAGCATGAACACGGCGTACGTCAGCCCGTGCACGAGGAAGGCGAGCGCGATGCCGGTGTGGTCGCCGCCGAAGGAATCGAGCATCTGCGCCGACCAGGGCGAGGCGATCAGCGCGCCGCCGCCGAACCCCATGATCGCGATGCCGGTGGCCATGCCGGGCCGGTCCGGGAACCACTTGATCAGGGTCGAAACGGGCGAGATGTAACCGATGCCCAGGCCGATGCCGCCGACGAAGCCGTAGCCGAAGACGATCAGCCAGTACTGCTCGGTGGCCGCGCCGAGGGCGGAGAGCAGGAAGCCGGAGGAGAAGCAGATCAGGGCGACGGTCATCGCCCAGCGCGGCCCCCTGCGCTCCACGAGGGTGCCGCCGAAGGCGGCGGACAGACCGAGCATGACGATGCCGAGCTGGAACGGCAGTGCGCTCTGGGTGCCGCTGAGGCCGAGCGCGGACTCGAGCGGCGGCTTGAACACGCTCCACGCGTAGGCCTGGCCGATGGAGAGGTGGACTGCGAGAGCGGCGGGCGGTACGAGCCAGCGGCTCCAGCCCGGGGGTGCGACGGGAGGACTCATGAAACCCGGACGGTAGGGAGATCATCAGGGAATTGAAAACCCCGCGGGCCGACCGTATGCGGTGAACGGTATGCGGTCTGCGACGAACGGTCGGACCAACCGGTTTCTTCAGTAGGGGCAGGGTGGCGGGGCCGAGGGGCGGGCCGTGCGAAGCAGACCGTACGCGAACCCTTGCTGCACCCTCTTCCATACTGTAGACAATATTTCGTCGACATGATGCGGAATCCGATCCGTCGGCAGCCACCTCCGCGGTACTCCCTCGACCGAACGGAGCGTTCCCCAGTGAAAGTGGCAGTTCTCGGCGCCGGGGCCATCGGCGCCTACGTCGGCGCCGCGCTCCATCGCGCGGGTGCCGATGTGCACCTCGTCGCCCGTGGACCGCATCTGGCGGCCATGAGGCAGCACGGCGTGCGGGTGCTCAGCCCACGCGGTGACTTCACCGCCCGCCCCCACGCGACCGACGACCCGGCCGAGGTCGGCCCGGCCGACTACGTCTTCCTCGGCCTCAAGGCCAACGCGTACGCGGCGTGCGGGCCGCTGATCGCACCCCTGTTGCACGACACCACGGCGGTCGTGGCCGCCCAGAACGGCATCCCCTGGTGGTACTTCCACCGGCACGGCGGCCCCCACGACGGCCATCGTCTCGAGAGTGTGGATCCCGGCGGCGCGGTCGGTGCGGTGCTCGCGCCCGAGCGGGCGATCGGCTGTGTCGTCTACGCGGCCACCGAGCTCGAAGGGCCGGGCGTGGTACGGCATCTGGAGGGCACCCGGTTCTCGATCGGGGAGCCCGACCGCAGTGTCTCCGCGCGCTGTCTCGCGTTCAGCGGGGCGATGGTGGACGGCGGGCTGAAGTGCCCGGTGGAGCCCGAACTGCGCGGCGACATCTGGGTCAAGCTGCTCGGCAACATCTCCTTCAACCCGATCAGCGCCCTCGCCCGCGCGACCATGCGGCAGATGTGTCTGCACGGCGGCACCCGCAGGGTCATCGAGATCATGATGCACGAGACGCTCGCGGTCGCCCGTGCCCTGGGCTGCGAGGTCGGCGTGTCCGTGGAGCGCCGGCTGGCCGGTGCCGAGCGCGTCGGCGACCACCGCACGTCCACGCTCCAGGACCTGGAGCGCGGCAAACCGCTCGAGCTCGACGTACTGCTCGCCGCCGTCGTCGAGTTGGCGGAGATCACCGGCGTGGAGGTGCCCACCCTGCGCACCGTGCACGCCCTTTCGGACCTGCTCGCGCTGAGGAGCGCCGCATGAAGAGCACCAGGAAACGCGACCGGAGCCCGAAGACCTACACCCGGCTCACCCATCCGCTGGTCCGTGACGCGCGGGACGAGCCGTTCCGGCGGGCGACCTGGGAGGAGGCCCTGGACCGGGCCGCCCGGGGACTCGGCGCCGCGCGCGGCGCGTTCGGGATGTTCTCCTGCGCCCGCGCGACGAACGAGATGAACTACGTGGCCCAGAAGTTCGCCCGCGTCGTCATGGGCACCCACAACGTCGATTCCTGCAACCGTACCTGTCACGCCCCGTCCGTGGCCGGGCTGTCGGCCGCCTTCGGCTCCGGCGGAGGGACGTCGTCGTACGAGGAGATCGAGCACACGGACCTCATCGTGATGTGGGGTTCCAACGCCCGCTTCGCCCACCCCATCTTCTTCCAGCACGTGCTGAAGGGCATCCACAACGGCGCCCGGATGTACGCGGTCGACCCGCGGCGGACGTCGACCGCCGAGTGGGCGGAGAGCTGGCTCGGGCTGAACGTCGGCACGGACATCCCGATGGCGCACGCGATCGGCCGCGAGATCATCCACGCCGGCCTGGTCAACGAGGCGTTCGTCCGGCGGGCGACGACCGGGTTCGAGGAGTACCGGGAACTCGTCGAACCGTGGACGCTGTCCCTCGCCGAGAAGGTGACGGGGGTTCCGGCTGCCGCCATACGGGAGTTGGCGCACGCCTATGCCCGGGCCGAGCGCGCCCAGCTGTGCTGGACCCTCGGTATCACCGAGCACCACAACGGCACCGACAATGTCCGCGCCCTGGTCAACCTGTCCCTGCTCACCGGCCAGGTCGGCCGCTACGGCGCCGGTCTGCAGCCGTTGCGCGGCCAGAACAACGTGCAGGGCGGCGGCGACATGGGGGCGATCCCCAACCGGCTGCCCGGGTTCCAGGACGTCCTCGACCCCGCCGTCCGGCTGAAGTTCGAGTCCGCCTGGGGCACCGCCCTCCAGCCGCGTCACGGGATGACCCTGACGGAGATGTTCGAGGCCATGGAGGACGGTTCGCTGCGGGCCGTCTACTGCATCGGCGAGAACCCGGCGCAGTCCGAGGCGGACAGCGCCCAGGCGGTCCGGCGGCTGAGCGGGCTGGACTTCCTGGTGGTGCAGGACATCTTCCTGACGAAGACCGCCGAGTTGGCGGACGTGGTGCTGCCGGCGACCGCCGGGTGGGCGGAGACCGACGGCACCACCACCAACAGCGAACGCCGGGTGCAGCGCGTCCGCCGGGCGGTCACCCCGCCCGGCGAGGCGCGCGAGGACATCGACATCCTGTGCGATCTCGCCGCCCGCCTCGGCCACGACTGGAAGTACGCGGACGCCGAGGCCGTCTGGAACGAGCTCCGGTCGCTCTCCCCCGACCACCACGGCATGACCTACGGGCGGCTGGAGGAGCACCAGGGCATCCAGTGGCCGTGCCCGAGCACCGAGTCCCTCGAACCGCCTTATCTGCACGGCAGGTTGTGGGAGCCGGATGAGCGGCGGCGGGGCAGGCCGGCGCCGTTCGGGATCGTGCAGCACGATCCGCCGGTCGACCTCACCGACGAGGAGTTCCCGATCCGGCTCACCACGGGACGACGGCTCGACTCCTACAACACCGGTGTTCAGAGCAGCGGTTACCCGTCGCCGCTGCGGCGCGGCGAGTCCGTCGAGCTGTGCCCCGAGGACGCGGAGCACTACGGGGTGGTGGTCGGCGAGGAGGTGCGGGTGACCTCGCGGCGCGGATCGGTTCTGGCGCCGGTGTGGGTGGACACCGCGCTGCGGCCGGGCCTGGCGTTCATGACGTTCCACTTTCCCGACGAGGTGGACACCAACAAGCTGACGATCGAGGCGAACTGCCCGATCGCGGGGACGGCGGAGTTCAAGGCGTCGGCGATCCGGATCGAGAAACTTCCGGTTCCCGGCCGCGCGAACCGTCCGGCTCCTCCTGCCATCCGACCCATGTGACCCATGGGACCCAGGTGAGGTGACGTAAGTGGACCTGCGCTTCGGTGACAGCAAACCGACGGACGAGGAGCGGGCGGCGGTCGACGCGCTGCTCGGCCCTCCCGAGTCCTCGTGGGAGGGCGCCGACCGTACCGACGCCGATCTGAGGTGGGCCCGGGGCGGGCGGGAGGCCCGGGGCCGCCGCGACCTGCTGCTGCCGGGGCTGCACGCGGTCAACGACCGGGTGGGCTGGATCAGCGAGGGCGCCCTGGACTACCTGTGCCGGCGGCTGACGGTGCCGCCGTCGGAGGCGTACGGGGTCGCCACGTTCTACGCGATGTTCTCGGTCCGCCCGCGCCCCGCGACGGTACTGCACGTGTGCACCGACCTCGCGTGCGCGGCGGCCGGGGCCGGCGCCCTGTGCGCCGGGATCGAATCACGGCTCGGGACCACGCCCGGGGCCGGCGGCGCCGCCGGCGGCATCAGCGGGGTGAGCGTGGAGCGCAGCCCCTGTCTGGGCCTGTGCGAACGCGCCCCGGCGGCGTTGGCGATCCGGGCCGGGGACCCGGTGCGTACGGCGGTCTCCGCGCCGGCGACGGTGGAGTCCGCGGTGCTCGCGGCGACCGCGCCCGACGCGGCCCCCGACGAGCCGCCCGCGGTGATGGCCGTGCCCCAGGCGGGGGACCCCACGCTGACGCTGCTGCGCCGGGTCGGGGTGGCCGACCCGGAATCGCTGGACGACTACCGCGCCCACGGCGGTTACGCGGCCCTGCGCCGGGCCTTCGCGCTGGGCCCGGCCGGGGTGATCCGGGAGGTCACCGACTCGGGTCTGGTCGGGCGGGGCGGTGCCGCCTTCCCCACCGGCCGCAAGTGGCAGGCCACGGCGTCCCAGCCGGACCGGCCGCACCATCTCGTGTGCAACGCCGACGAGTCCGAGCCCGGGACCTTCAAGGACCGGGTGATCATGGAGGGCGACCCGTTCGCGCTGGTGGAGGCGATGACGATCGCCGCGTACGCGACCGGTGCCCACAAGGGGTACCTCTATCTGCGCGGCGAGTACCCGCGGGCGCTGCACCGTATGCGGTGGGCGATCGACCGGGCGCGGGCGCGCGGGCTGCTCGGCGACGACATCCTCGGCCAGGGTTTCGCCTTCGACATCGAGATCCGGCGCGGCGCGGGCGCCTACATCTGCGGCGAGGAGACCGCGCTGTTCAGCTCCATCGAGGGCTACCGGGGCGAGCCCCGCTCCAAGCCGCCCTTCCCGGTGGAGAAGGGCCTGTTCGGCAAGCCGACGGTGGAGAACAACGTCGAGACGCTCGTCAACGTTCTGCCCGTCCTGACGATGGGCGCCGCGGCGTACGCGGCGATCGGTACCGAACGGTCCACCGGTCCCAAGCTGTTCTGCGTCTCCGGCAGCGTCGGGCGGCCCGGCGTCTACGAGGTGCCGTTCGGGGCGACGCTGGGCGGGCTGCTGGAGCTGGCCGGCGTACGGGACGGGCTGCGGGCGGTGCTGCTCGGCGGGGCGGCGGGCGGCTTCGTCCGCGCCGACGAACTCGGTATCCCGCTCACCTTCGAAGGGACCCGTCAGGCAGGCACGACGCTCGGCTCGGGGGTCGTCATGGCCTTCGACGACACCGTCCCGCTGCCCCGGCTGCTGCTGCGCATCGCCCAGTTCTTCCGTGACGAGTCGTGCGGGCAGTGCGTGCCGTGCCGGGTGGGGACCGTGCGCCAGGAGGAGGCGCTCACCCGGATCGTGGAGCGCACCGGGGCCGGGGCCGCCGGTGACATCGCCCTGCTGCGCGAGGTGGGCAGCGCGATGCGGGACGCCTCGATCTGCGGTCTGGGCCAGACCGCGTGGAACGCCGTGGAATCCGCCATCGACCGTCTGGGGGCCTACGAATGACCGTGACATCGCTGGGGATTCCCCGCCGTCTGCTGGAGTTCACCCTCGACGGCGAGCCGGTCCGGGCGCCCGAGGGGGCGACGATCCTGGACGCCTGCCGGGCGGCCGGGAAGGACGTGCCGACCCTGTGCGAGGGCGACACCCTGACCCCGAAGAACGCGTGCCGCGTGTGCGTGGTGGAGGTCGAGGGCGCTCGCACCTTGGTCCCGGCCTGCTCGCGCAAGGCGGAGCCGGGCATGGAGGTGCGCACCGGCACCGAGCGGGCCCGGCACGCCCGGAAGGTGGTCCTCGAACTGCTCGCGTCCTCCGTCGACCTGTCGACGACCCCGCGGGCCGCCGAGTGGATCAAGGAGTACGAGGCGAAGCCGGACCGCTTCGGCCCGGACGCGGCCCGGGTCGACGAGGAACCGAGGGTCGACAACGACCTGTACGTGCGCGACTACGGCAAGTGCATCCTCTGCTACAAGTGCGTGGACGCCTGCGGCGACCAGTGGCAGAACTCCTTCGCGATCTCGGTCGCGGGCCGCGGCTTCGACGCCCGGATCGCGGTCGAGCACGACGGTCCGCTGACCGAATCGGCGTGCGTGTACTGCGGGAACTGCGTCGAGGTGTGCCCGACGGGCGCGCTGTCGTTCAAGTCGGAGTTCGACATGCGGGCGGCGGGTACCTGGGACGAGTCGGCGCAGACGGAAACGACGACGGTGTGCGCTTACTGCGGTGTGGGCTGCAACCTCACCCTGCACGTGCAGGACAATGAGATCGTCAAGGTCACCTCACCGCACGACAATCCGGTGACCCACGGCAATCTGTGCATCAAGGGCCGCTTCGGCTATCAGCACGTACAGAACCGGGACTGACCAGGAACCGACCAGGGACTGGGGACATGGGACGAGTCACAGAACGACGCAAGGTGGTCCGCATCCGGGACGGGGTGGTGTCCAGCCGCCCGGACACGCTCGTCACCGAGGAGCCCCTGGAGATCCGGCTGAACGGGAAGCCGCTGGCGATCACGATGCGCACCCCGGGTGACGACTTCGCGCTGGCCGTCGGCTTCCTGGTGAGCGAAGGAGTCCTGGCGACGGCATCCGATCTGCGGAACGTCGTGTACTGCGCGGGCGCGACCGCGGACGGGGTGAACACGTACAACGTGGTCGACGTGCAGACCGCCCCCGGCGTGCGGATCCCGGACATCACGCTCGAGCGGAACGTGTACACGACCTCGTCCTGCGGCCTGTGCGGCAAGGCGAGTCTGGACGCGGTGCGCACCACGACCCGCCATCCCATCGCCGACAGTCCGCCGCTGCGCGTCGGCCCGGAGCTGCTGGCGGGCCTGCCCGACCGGCTGCGCGCCTCCCAGCGGGTCTTCGACCGGACGGGCGGCCTGCACGCGGCGGCCCTGTTCGACGAGGCCGGGGAGCTGCTGGACGTCCGGGAGGACGTGGGCCGGCACAACGCGGTCGACAAACTGGTCGGCCGCGCCCTGCAGGGCGGGAACCTGCCGCTGTCCCGGGCCGTCCTGATGGTCTCCGGCCGTGCCTCCTTCGAGCTGGCGCAGAAGGCTGTCATGGCGGGCATCCCCATGCTCGCGGCCGTCTCGGCGCCGTCCTCGCTGGCCGTGGACCTGGCGGCGGAGACGGGCCTGACGCTGGTCGGGTTCCTGCGGGGCAGCTCCATGAACGTGTACGCGGGTGAGGACCGCATAGCCCTGCGGGCGGCGGCCCAGGGCTGACCCGGTCCCCCGCGGCACGGCGGCGGGGCCCCTGCCGGCGGGGAGCGCCCCCTGCGCCGCCGGGGCCCCGCCTCGAACCCACCGCCGCCGCGCCGTGCTCCACGGGGCAGGGCGGCGGTGCGGCAGGGCGGCAGGCCCCATGGACCCGGGCCACTCCTGCCACTAACGTCCCGGAGCGTGCCCGACGACGCAGCGCCAGCACGCGCAGGAACACGCACGGAGCCCCCGACACAGCCACCGTCACCGCCACAGACACCACCGCGGCCACGACGGGGAGCAGGACCCTGGATCGGCCCGGTCCTGGCCCTGGCCCTGCTCCTGGGGACCCTGCTGGTCCTCGGCCTCCCGGACCGCGAGGCCGGGCGGCAGGACGGCGGCGGCGCCTGCACTCCGCACACCGTCGCGTCCTGGGCCGAGGACGACGCCCTCACCTCCGAGTTCGCCCGCTACGGCGACGACGGCGCCCGTACCGACGACTGGACGGGCGGCGACGGCACGCACTCGGTGCGGCTGCCCGACGGCCGGCTGCTGTGGCTGTTCTCCGACACGTTCCTGGGCCGCGTGCACGGCCCGCCCAACCCGGTCGGCGAGTCGTACGCCTGGCGGGACATGACCGCGCCGATGGTGCGCAACTCGGCCGTCCTGATGCGCGACGGCCGGCTGGAGTCCACGCTCCCCGCCCCGCTCTTCCCCGATCCCGCCCCGGACCAGTGGCGCTGGCCGGTCGGCGCCCGGGTCGAACCCCGCTCCCCCGGTTCCACGGAGCAGGTCGTCCGCGTCCTGCTGTGGGTGCGTACGGCGGGGCGGTCCCCGTGGATCTACGGGGTGCCCACCGCCACCGAGGTCGCCACGCTCTCCCTGCCCGATCTGCGCCTGGAGTCGGTGGAGACGGTGCTCGACCAGCGGGAGGTGAGCGATCCGTCCCGGCGGGTGCTGTTCGGCACGACCCTGGTCGAGGAGGACGGCTGGACGTACGTCTTCGGCGGCGACGACGGCCGGGCCGTGGGCCGCGAGGCCTCGCAGGCGTACGTGGCGCGGGTCCCGGAGGGCGGGCTCGCCGACCCGGCTGCCTGGGAGCACTGGGACGGCACGGCGTGGCAGACCCGTGCCCGCCCGCGCCCGGTGCTCGGGGACGGACGGCGCACCGGTGTGGGCAGCGCCTTCTCGGTGGTGCGGGAGGGCGGGACGTACGTCCTGTTCACGATGGCCGCGGGCGTCAAGGGGCTGACCGCGGTGGCGGCGTACTGGTCCTGCTCCCCCACCGGGCCGTGGCGCGGCCCGGCGAAGGAGTTCAGCCCCGCGCTGCCGCACGGCGGGACCGGCGCGTACAACCCGCAGACGCACCCGGAGCTGAGCGGGGACGGGCGGCTGGTGCTCAGTTACGACGTGAACCTGCTCGAGACGTCCGGTGCCGGCGCCGCCGTGACGCTCAGCCGGAACGTGTCCCTGTACCGGCCCCGGTTCGTGACGATCCGGCTGGGACCGGGGCGGTGACCTCCTCGGTGACCGCCGGGGTGACGGCCCCGGGCGGGCCGACTGCGTCGCGCGAGCGGCGTTTGGCGATCACCGCGCACACCATGAGCTGCATCTGGTGGAACAGCATCAGCGGCAGCACGGCCAGCGAGGCCTGCGCGCCGAACAGCACGCTCGCCATGGGCAGTCCGGCGGCCAGGGACTTCTTCGAACCGGCGAACTGGATCGCGATCCGGTCCGCCCGGCCGAACTTCAGCGCCTTGGCCCCGTACCAGGTCAGCAGCAGCATCGCGGCGAGGAGTACAACCTCCACGGCGAGCAGGCCGCCGAGCCGGGCCGGGCTCACCCGGTGCCAGACGCCCTCGACCATGCCCTGGCTGAACGCGGTGTAGACGACGAGCAGGATCGAGCCCCGGTCGACGAGCCCGAGCACCTTCCGGTGGCGGAGGACGAACTCCCCCACCCAGCGGCGCAGCACCTGCCCGGCGACGAACGGCACCAGCAACTGCAGCACGATCTTCGTCACCGAGCCGGCGGAGAACCCGCCGGCGCCCAGGCTCCCGTCTCCGCCCCCGCCGAGCAGCGCCGCCGCCAGCAGCGGGGTCGCCACGATGCCGGCCAGCGAGGAGAAGGAGCCGGCGCAGATCGCGGCGGGCACGTTGCCGCGGGCGAGGGAGGTGAAGGCGATCGACGACTGGATGGTGGACGGGACGAGGGTGAGGAAGAGCAGGCCCTGATAGAGGGGGTCGCTCAGGATCCCGGCCGGGACGAAGCCGCGGGCGGCCAGGCCGAGCAGCGGGAAGACGACGAAGGTGCAGGCCAGGACGGTGCCGTGGAGCCGCCAGTGCCGGAGTCCGTCCAGTGCCTCACGGGTGGAGAGGCGGGCTCCGTAGAGGAAGAAGAGGAAGGCGATGGCCGCGGTGGAGGCGCCGGAGGCGATGTCGGCGCCGGTGCCGCGCGCCGGGAGCAGCGCGGCCAGGCCCACCGTCCCGAGCAGGAGCAGGATGTACGGGTCGACCGGCATCCGGCTCGGCCAGTGCGGGCGTTTCACGGTGTTTCACTTGCTCCACTCACTCGGGTCCACTGGATTCCGCCGGGGCGTCCCCGTACGGGCACGGGGGACCCCTCCCCATCCTGCTCCCTCCCTCCGTGATCGGGAATCCCGTATACCGCTCTCACTGTCATCGCTTACCGCGATAGCCGCGTTAGTCTGCCGGGATGGCGGACGAGATGTACGACCCGGCGCAGCTGCGGACCTTCCTGTCCGTGGCGCAGACGCTGTCCTTCACGCGGGCGGCGCGCCGCCTCGGGGTGCGGCAGTCGACGGTCAGCCAGCATGTGCGGCGGCTGGAGGACGCCACCGGGCGGCAGCTGTTCACCCGGGACACGCACTCGGTGGAGCTCACCGGGGACGGTGAGGCGATGCTGGGCTTCGCGCGGCGGATCCTGGACGTGCACGAGCAGGCGGCGCAGTTCTTCACCGGCACCCGGCTGCGCGGCCGGCTGCGGTTCGGGGCGTCGGAGGACTTCGTCCTGACCCGGCTGCCGGAGATCCTGGAGCGGTTCCGGTACGAGCATCCGGAGGTCGACCTGGAGCTGACGGTCGAGCTGTCGGGCACGCTGCACGAGAAGCTGGCCGCGGGTGAGCTGGACCTGGTGCTCGCCAAACGGCGGCCGAAGGACCTGCGGGGCGAGCTGGTGTGGCACGACGAGCTGGTGTGGATCGGTGCGCAGGGGCTGCGTCTCGCTCCCGGCCGTCCGGTGCCGCTGATCGTGTACCCACCGCCGGGCATCACCCGCGAACTCGCGCTGCGGGCGCTGGAGCGGCAGGGCCGTGAGTGGCGGATCGTCTGCACCAGCGGCAGTCTCAACGGCCTGGTCGCGGCGGCCCGCGCCGGGCTCGGCGTGATGGTGCACGCGCGCGGGATGATCCCGCCGGGGCTGGTGCGGGTGCCGGACCGGGCGGAGCTGCCGGAGCCGGGCCGGGTGGACTTCGTGGTGGCGCACGGCCGGCGGCGCCCCTCCGCGCAGGGCGCGGCGCACGCGCTGGCGGCGGCGATCCTGTCGGGCGGCGACCGCCTGCACCGCACCGGCGGCCAGGCCCGCTGACCGGGGGCGCCGTCCGGGATCCGCCGCCCCGGGAGCCCGGGGGCCCTCTCCGACGCACAGGCCCCACCCTGCGCACCGTGCACACCAGGCGCACCGTGCACACCAGGCGCACCGTGCACACCAGGCGCGCCCTGCGCACCCTGCGCGCCCGGAACTCCCGCCCCGCGCCCGCCGACGCACCCCGCCCCCTTCGATGGAGAGATTCGGTGGAGATTGCGGCGCCGAACCTTACTCAACGGTCAGGTTTCTGTCCGGCCCTTCCCCATGTGAGCGCATTTTTCCTTCGCCGGCCGGCCCGGACGAGCGTACCGGCCGGTTTTCCGGCCCCTCCCGCCCTCCGACCGGTTGGGGTAGCTTTCACCGCGCTGTGCAGGGGGAATGCGGGTCCACCATTCGACGGCCGAGGAGCGGGGAGCGGGGATTGCGCGAGTTCACCAGCCCTGCCCCGGCGTTGCCGCCCCCGGTGGGCGGTCTGGCCGACGTGGTCTTCCAGTACGCCGAGGAGGACCCGCGGCGGGTCGCGCTGGGCCGCAAGGACGCGGCCGGCGAGTGGCAGGACGTGACGAGCGCCGAGTTCCGTGACGAGGTGCTGGCGCTGGCCAAGGGCCTGCTGGCCGACGGCATCCGGTTCGGCGACCGGGTCGCGATCATGTCCCGTACCCGCTACGAGTGGACGCTGTTCGACTTCGCGCTGTGGACGGTCGGCGCGCAGGTCGTGCCGGTCTACCCCACGTCGTCCGCCGAGCAGTGCTGCTGGATGCTGCACGACGCCGAGGTGACGGCGGCGGTGGTGGAGCACGAGGACCACGCGATGACGATCGCCACCGTCATCGACCGGCTGCCGCGGATGCGCCGGCTGTGGCAGCTCGACTCCGGCGCGGTGCAGGAGCTGTACGAGGCGGGCGCGCACCTGGACGACGAGGTGGTGCACCGGCACCGCAGGGCGGTCACCCCCGACACGGTGGCGACCGTCATCTACACCTCCGGCACCACCGGCCGCCCCAAGGGCTGTGTCCTCTCGCACGGCAACTTCATGTACGAGGCCGACACCGTCATGGACCGCTGGGAGCCGGTGTTCCACTCCCGGAAGGGCGACCGGCCGGCGACGCTGTTGTTCCTGCCGCTGGCGCACGTCTTCGGGCGGATGGTGGAGGTGGCCGGCATCCGCGGCAAGGTGAGGCTGGGGCACCAGCCGCGGCTCGACGCGGCGGTCCTGATGCCCGATCTGGCCGCGTTCCGGCCCACGTTCATCCTGGCCGTGCCCTACGTCTTCGAGAAGGTGTTCAGCACGGCGCGGCGCAAGGCGGAGCGGGAGGGCCGCTCGGGACCGTTCGAGCGGGCCGTCGAGGTCGCCGTCAGATACGCGGACGCCGTCGAGGCGAAGGCCTGGGGCGTCGGGCCCGGCCCCTCGGCGTCCCTGCGGATGCAGCACCAGCTGTTCGACAAGCTGGTCTACGCGAAGATCCGCGACGCGATGGGCGGGAGGATCCGGCACGCCATGTCGGGCGGTTCGGCGATGGACCGCCGGCTCGGGCTGTTCTTCGCGGGCGCGGGCGTGCACGTCTACGAGGGGTACGGGCTGACGGAGTCGACGGCGGCCGCCACCGCCAACCCGCCCGAGCGGACCCGGTACGGCACGGTCGGCCGGCCCATTCCGGGGGTGAGCGTGCGTCTCGGGGACGACGGTGAGATCTGGCTCAACGGCGGCACCGTCTTCCAGGGCTATCTCAACCGTCCCGAGGCCACCGACGAGACCCTGCACGACGGCTGGCTGGCCACCGGCGACCTGGGCTCCCTGGACCAGGACGGCTATCTCACCATCACCGGGCGCAAGAAGGAGATCCTGGTGACCTCGGGCGGCAAGAGCGTCTCACCGGGACTGCTGGAGGAGCGGGTGCGGGACCATCCGCTGGTGAACCAGTGCATCGTCGTCGGCAACGACCGCCCGTACGTCGCCGCCCTGGTCACCCTGGACCCGGAGGCGGTCGAGCACTGGCTGTCGATACGCGGCAAGCCGCGTCCGGCGCCGGCCGAGCTGGTGCGGGACGCGGCGCTGGAGGCGGAGGTGCGGCGGGCGGTGGTGGCGGCCAACACCCTGGTCTCGCAGGCGGAGTCGATCCGGACCTTCCGGATTCTGGCGCAGCCGTTCACCGAGGAGCAGGGGCTGCTCACACCGTCGCTGAAGCTGAAGCGCAGGGCGATCGAGAAGGCGTACGAGGAAGAGGTCGAGGCGCTGTACCGCGTGTGAGGTACCGCCGCACGGCGGTGCTCCGCGCCCCGGAGGCGCGCTCACCGTGCGTGAATCGTGCCGTCAGGAACGCATCACGGGCGATGATCGTTGACCATGGAAGTTACACCGGACCCCGACCGAAGGATCGAGAGCTCGTGAGCATGGTCCCCCCGATCACCCTGAACAACGGCGTCGCGATGCCCCAACTGGGTTTCGGCGTCTGGCAGGTACCGGACGACGAGGCCGAGACGGCCGTCGCGGCGGCGCTGGAGGCGGGCTACCGCAGCATCGACACCGCGGCCGTGTACGGCAACGAGGAGGGAACCGGCCGGGCCGTCGCCGCCTCGGGCGTTCCCCGCGAGGACCTCTTCGTCACCACCAAGCTCTGGAACGACGACCAGGGGTACGACGCCACCCTGCGCGGTTTCGACACCTCCCTGTCCAGGCTCGGCCTGGACTACGTGGACCTGTACCTCATCCACTGGCCGACACCGGCCCGCGACCGCTATGTCGACACGTACCGGGCGTTCGAGAAGCTGTACGCCGAGGGCCGGGTCCGTGCCATCGGCGTGTCCAACTTCCTGCCCGAGCACCTGGAGCGCCTGATCGACGAGACGTCGGTCGTACCGGCCGTCAACCAGATCGAGCTGCATCCGCATCTCCAGCAGTCCGCCGCCCGGGAGTACCACGCGGAGCGGGGCATCGCCACGGAGGCCTGGTCGCCGCTCGGCCAGGGCAAGGGCCTGCTGGAGGTCCCGGCGATCGTGGCCATCGCCCGCAAGCACGGGCGCACTCCGGCACAGGTCGTACTGCGCTGGCACCTCCAGCTCGGCAACGTCGTCATCCCCAAGTCGGTGACGCCGTCGCGGATCGAGGAGAACATCGACGTGTTCGGCTTCAGCCTGGACGCGGAGGACCTCGCGGCGATCAGCGCCCTCGACGAGGACCGCCGTCTGGGCCCGGACCCGGCGACGGTGAACTGACCTCCGGGCCCGCCCGGCCGCGGACACGGCGGCGGCCTCCCCCTCGCCGGGGAGGCCGCCGTCCGGCCGTCCGGCCGGGGCTCGTCAGTTGGGCTGGCCCACGGGACGGACGACCACGGTGTTGACGTCCACCCCGGCCGGCTGCCGCATCGCCCACACGATCGACTCCGCGATCCGGTCGGCGGTGAGCAGACGACCGGGCGGGAGGCTGCCGTACGAGTCCCAGAACGGGGTCTCGACGCGACCGGGCGCGACGAGGGTGACACCGACGCCCCACTCGGTGACCTCCCGCCGGGCGTTCTCGGCGAGCCCGGTCACCGCCCACTTGGTCGCACCGTAGAGGTTGCCCGGCGTCGGCACGAACCCGGCGACGCTGCCGACCAGGACGATCCGTCCGCGGGTCTCCTTCAGGGCGTCGATGGAGGCCCTGATCAGCAGGGCGGGGCCGAGAACGTTGGTCAGCACCATCTCGGTCCACCCGGCGGGGTCGCCCTCGGCGACCGAATCGTGGGTGGCGACACCGGCGTTGGCGACGACCGTGTCCAGCCGGCCGAATGCCGTCAGCACGGTGTCGACCGCGAACCTCACGTCAGCGTACTCGGCCGCGTTTCCGGGGATCGTCACCAGTCCTTCCGGTTCCCCGAGCTCCTTCGCGAAGCGGCACAGCCGCTCCTGGCCGCGGCCCGTGACGGCCACTCTCTCTCCCGCGTCCAGCAGCCGCCGGGCCACGGCGGCGCCGATTCCGCTCCCCCCGCCGGTGATGAGCGTGACCGGTGAGTCGGTCATGGATACCCCCTGTGTGTCGTCGAGTGCCGGGAAGTCCATCACTTGGAGAGTTCTCCAAGTCAAGCCCGCGCCACCGGACCGGGCGGGCTACACCGGGCGGACGGCCGTGTGGACCGTGTGGGCCGCCAGGTAGAAGACGTCGGGGCGGTGGTGCACGCTCGCCTCGTCGGCCGGGTCGAGGAGGCGGTCGAGGGTGGCGCGGTCGTCGGCGTCCAGTTCCCCGGCGAGCCTGTCGCGGGTGCGGGTGAGGATCTCGACGACGTGGGCACGGGCACGGTCGGGGGCCGGGGCGGGGAGGTCGAGGAGGAAGGTGCGGGAGCGGTTGTGGTGCAGTCCGGCCGCGGTCAGCAGGGCGGGCCAGTCCTCGGTGTGCGCGACGGAGCCCGGCAGTTCGGTGCGCATGCGGGTGAACCAGTCGGCCTCCACGGCGTCGATGCGGGCCTGGAGTCCTGGCCGGCCGATACCGATGTCGCGCGGCAGGTACCGGGTGGGCAGGCCGCCCTCCATGACGCCCAGCGTGCCGCCGGGCGCGAGCCGGGCGACGTAGGCGGCGAGTGCGGCGCGCTGGTCGCCCAGGTGGTGGACGCTGCGGCTGGCCCACAACAGGTCGGCCGGGTACTCCAGTTCGTCGAGCACGCCGGGGAGTTCACCGGCGAGGGTGCCGAAGCGGTCGCCGAAGCCGTACCGGGCGGCGCGTTCCGCTGCCCGGTCGAGCAGCGGGGCCGAGCTGTCTGCGGCCACGATGCGGGCGCCCTCGAAGACCTCGGCGAACAGGCACGAGATGACGCCCGGCCCGCTGCCCGCGTCCACGACGAGTCCCGGCTCCGTCACCTCCTTCGCGAGCCAGCCGAGGGCCCGTTCGTACAGGGGCGTGAACAGTTCGGCCTCCGATTCGAGCAGGGAGGCCATCTCCGCCCAGTCGGTCCCGGTGTCCGTGGTGCCGTGGCCGTGGTGGTGGCCGTGCCGGTCGTCGTTCCGGGGCTCGTGGTGATGGTGGTCGTGGTGCGCCATGGAGGTCAGCCTCTCCGCTCGGATGCGGACAGAGTGCGCCGACGCACCGGGGAGAGGCCAGTATTGTTGCCGTTACGGCAAAGCGGTTTCCCGAAATCGCTCCTCCGGGCGTGAGCGGTCCGCCGGGGGCCTACCGGTGGATCGGAGTCAGCCGGAGGTCGGCCGGCCGGTCGGGCCGCCGGTCAGGGCAGCGGCGGGTACGCGTTCCGCATGAGCTCCTGGAACTGGGCCGAGAACCAGTGACCGGAGACCGGGGCGTCCGGCAGGGCGCCGGTGAGGTTGTTCCCGTTGCGCGGGGTGCCCGTGTAGGCGGGGTCGCACATCCGGTCGAAACCCTTGCCCTCGTCGTTCGGGATGGCCTTGCTGGCCCCGTCGGACTCACCCGGGGGCTTCATCCACACGTAGGCGTCGATGCCGGTCTCCGGTGCCGCCTTCGGGCGTTCGCCGAGTCCGGCGCCGGACTGGTTGCACCAGTTGCCGATGTGGATGCGGCGGTCGTAGCGTCCGCCGTCGATGTAGGTGTCGACGCTGGTCGTCGCGCCCGGTCCGGTGGGCCGGGCGTTGCCGCCCCAGCCGTTGCGGGAGGTGTCGATGAGCATGCCGATGTTGGTGTCGAAACCGGTCGAGACGAGTTCGTTGCGGAAGGCCTGGGCGAAGCCCAGTTCGTCGACGTACCGGTTCCAGTCGACCCACTTGGACTCGCGGACGGACTTGCCGGCCACGGAGTCGTTGATGGTGAAGTTCCTCTCCTTCAGCGCACTGTAGTTGGCGGTGTTGGTGATGAAGCCGTGCACGTCCGACGGGGTCGCGCCCTCGGCGGTGGCCGCGTCGTGGAACACGTCGGCGGAGGCGCCGAAGTTGTCGTCCCAGCCGATCCAGCCGTGGTGGCCGGCGTCGACGTAGTTGTACACGTTCCCCACGTCGCCGAGCTTGTTCAGGGCGTAGCCGACGCCCTTGACGTAGTTGCCGTTGGCCTTCATCACGTCGCACTCCGGCGTCGCGGTGGGCCGGCTGCCGGTGTTGGTGACGAGGTTGGGCAGGGAGTCGATCTCGACGGTCGTGACGATCCGCAGCGAGCTGTACTTGTCGTCGGCGAGGATCGCGGCGATCGGGTCGATGTACTCGGTCTTGTAGCGGCCGATCTCCGTCGGGCCGAGTTCGCCGTTGGAGGCGAGGGCGGCGCAGTCACGGCCGGGCAGGTTGTAGACGACCAGCTGGATGACGAGTTCGCCCGAGCCCTTCTGCACGAGTGCCTCGTCGAGGTGGTCGCGCAGGCCCATGCCGCCGTTCACGCCGTTGATGGCGGCGATGCGGTCCAGCCAGACGCCGGTGGGCTGGTCGGCGATGCGGCTGCCGCCCGGCTCGGCGGCGGCCTTCGCGGACCACTCGGGGTTCACGTACACCTTGGCGCCGCTGTACGGGTTGTTGACGCGGTCGCCGGGGTCGGTCGGATCGGTCGGGTCCGTGGGGTCGGTCGGGCCGCCGCCGTCGACGTTGCACGTGACACCGTCGAGGGTGAAGGTGGCGGGGACCGCGTTGCTGCCGCTGTAGGTGCCCTGGAAGCCGAAGGTGGCCGAACCACCGGTCGCCAGCGTGCCGTTGTAGGACTCGTTGGCGGCGGTGACGTTGCTGCCGGACTGGGTGACCTTGGCGTTCCAGCCGCTGGTGATCCGCTGGTTGCCCGCGTAGGACCACTTCAGCGCCCAGGACGACTTGGCGGCACCGAGGTTGGTGACGGTCACGGCGGCGGTGAAGCCGGTGTCCCACTGGTTCTGCACCTGGTAGTCGACGGTGCAGGGAACGGCGGCGGCACCGACACCGTCGGGGACGACGGCGTACGCCGTGCCGGTGGCGCCGGCGACCAGCGCCATGGCAGCGAGGAGCGCGGTTCTCGTGCGACTCATGAGTGCGGGTTTCCTATCCGTTGGGGGTGTCCGGACGCGCTGTACGAAGAGGGGTGTCCATAGGGGGAGTCGAAGGCCGGCAGTGGCCGGACCCGGGCGCGCGTGGCTCGCACGCCCGGTGCCGTACGGCGTGGGGGTGCCTCGGGAGCGGAGGATCAGGACGTGGTCCGGTCCGCGGTACGGGGCGTGCGGGGGCCGGACCGGCCCGGGTCCTGTCGTCGGACTCGCGTCGTCCGGCCGGAGGGCGGGCCGTGCGGCGTCATGGGGCTCCCCCCTGCTCGGGCGCAGCCGAGAACTCGGGGAAGCGTGCAGGGTGTCGCGCGGCAGACGGGAGTGTGACGACGGGGCCCGGAGGGGTCCCACGGAAGTGCGCTGCCCCCGCGCCGGAGGTGCGGGTGGTGCCGTGGAGCGGGAACATCGCGGTTCCGGTGCCGGCGTCCTTCGGGGAGGCCGTGGCGGAGTGCTCCGCCGTGCACACGGGTGCGAACTCGTGCGTCGTGACGACCGGTGCGACCGGGATGCCCGCGCGGGGCACGGACGTACCGGCGACAGGACGTAAAAGTACTGAACGCGGGGGGTGCCGCATGAGCGACTCCTTGCAGTTCGGACGCGTCGTGACGGACGCGTCGACTGATGGAACCGCTCCCACTGGTGCACATGAAGCTAGCGCCAAGTGACGGCAAAGAACAGGGGAGTCACCGACATTCAATGAACTCCGGTCATCGAATCTTTTCGACTCTCCACAAGCCTTGACCGCCTCTGACCCCATCCTCACTATGGGAGCGCTCCCACTGGTTCAAGCCTTGACCTCTCCGAGTCGCAGGAGGAACCAGCACCATGCGCCCCCCACCCAGAAGACGCCGCGGCGTCCGGCGACTGCTGACGGCCGCCGCGGCAGCGCTCGCACTTCCGCTGACGATGCTCTCCTCAGGATCGACTCCCGCTCAGGCGGCCGCTGTTCAGTGCAGCGTGGACTACCGCACCAATGACTGGGGTTCCGGCTTCACCGCGGATCTGACCCTCACCAACCGCGCCGCGGAAGCCATCGACGGCTGGACCCTCACCTACGACTACGCGGGCAGCCAGCGGCTGGTGAACGGCTGGAACGGCAGTTGGAGCCAGTCCGGCGGCACCGTCACGGTGCGCGACGCCGGGCACAACGCGCGGATCGCGGCCGGCGGCGCCGTCACCACCGGTGCGCAGTTCTCCTACAGCGGCAGCAACACCGCGCCCGCCTCCTTCGCCGTCAACGGCACCACCTGCACGGGGGCCCACCAGCCGCCCATCACCGTGCTGACCAGCCCCGAGGCCGGCGCGGTCTACACGCGGGGCGAAACGGTTCCGCTCGCGGCGACCGCGGCGGCGGCCGACAACGCGACGATCACCGAGGTGGAGTTCTACGACGACACCGAGCTGCTGGGCACGGACACGAGCGCGCCTTTCACGCTCTCCGCCGCTGGGTTGACCGTGGGCAGTCATTCGCTGACGGCGAAGGCCTACGACAGTCTGGGCGCCTCCGCGAACTCGACCCCGGTCGGCATCACCGTCGCCTCGGGCCCGGCCGTGGTGGCGACACCGTCCCAACTGGGCGTCCGTCAGGGCCAGTCCGGGACGTACGAGGTCAAGCTGTCGACCCGGCCCAGTGCGAACACGACCATCACGACGACCCGTGCGAGCGGCAACTCCGGGCTGTCGGTCACCGCGGGCGGCTCGCTCACCTTCACACCGTCGAACTGGAACACCGCGCAGAGGGTCACGATCTCCGCCGCCGCCTCGGGCACCGGTTCGGCGCTCTTCGAATCCTCGGCCCCAGGCCACGGCAAGGCCGCGGTCACGGTGACGCAGCTGGGCGCGACGAAGGCGTACGACGCGCGCTTCCTGGAGCTGTACGGGAAGATCACCGACCCGGCGAACGGCTACTTCTCGCCCGAGGGCATCCCGTACCACTCGGTGGAGACGCTGATCGTCGAGGCGCCGGACCACGGCCACGAGACCACCTCGGAGGCGTACAGCTATCTGCTGTGGCTGCAGGCCATGTACGGCAAGGTGACCGGTGACTGGTCGAAGTTCAACGGGGCCTGGGACATCATGGAGCGGTACATGATCCCGACCCACGCGGACCAGCCGACCAACTCCTTCTACAACGCCTCCAAGCCGGCGACGTACGCGCCCGAGCTCGACACCCCGGCGCAGTACCCGGCGCCGCTGGACACCGGCGTCTCCGTCGGTCCGGATCCGATCGCCGCCGAGCTGAAGTCCGCGTACGGCACGGACGACGTCTACGGTATGCACTGGCTCCAGGACGTGGACAACACCTACGGCTACGGCAACGAGCCCGGCACGTGCGAGGCGGGTCCGGCGGCGACCGGGCCGTCGTACATCAACACCTTCCAGCGCGGTTCGCAGGAGTCGGTGTGGGAGACGGTGCCGCAGCCCACCTGCGACGCCTTCAAGTACGGCGGCCCGAACGGGTATCTGGACCTGTTCACCCAGGACGCCTCCTACGCGAAGCAGTGGAAGTTCACCAACGCCCCGGACGCCGACGCGCGCGCGGTGCAGGCCGCCTACTGGGCGGACCTGTGGGCGAAGGAGCAGGGCAACGGCGGGGACATCTCCGCGACCGTCGCCAAGGCCGCCAAAATGGGCGACTACCTGCGCTACTCCATGTATGACAAGTACTTCAAGAAGGTCGGGAACTGCACGAGCCCGTCCTCCTGCCCGGCCGGCACCGGCAAGGACGCCTCGCACTACCTGATGTCCTGGTACTACGCCTGGGGCGGCGCGACCGACACCTCGGCGGGCTGGGCCTGGCGCATCGGCTCCAGCCACGCGCACGGCGGCTACCAGAACCCCCTCGCCGCCTACGCCCTCAGCTCCTACGACGCCCTGAAGCCGAAGTCGGCGACGGGTGCGCAGGACTGGGGCAGGTCCCTGGACCGGCAGCTGGAGTTCTACCGCTGGCTGCAGTCCGACGAGGGTGCCATCGCGGGCGGCGCCACCAACAGCTGGGCGGGCCGCTACGCGACGCCGCCGGCCGGGACGCCGACGTTCCACGGCATGTACTACGACGAGAAGCCGGTGTACCACGACCCGCCGTCCAACCAGTGGTTCGGCTTCCAGGCGTGGTCCATGGAGCGGGTCGCCGAGTACTACCAGCAGAGCGGCGACGCGGACGCCAAGACCGTGCTCGACAAGTGGGTCGACTGGGCGCTGTCCGAGACGACCGTCAACCCCGACGGCACCTTCCGGGTCCCGTCGACGCTCCAGTGGTCGGGCAGGCCCGACACCTGGAACCCCTCCTCCCCCGGTGCCAACAGCTCGCTGCACGTCACCGTCGCCGACTACACCAACGACGTCGGCGTGGCCGCGGCCTACGCCAAGACGCTGACGTACTACGCGGACCGCTCGGGCGACACCGAGGCCGCGGACACGGCGAAGGCACTCCTCGACGGCATGTGGGACCACCACCAGGACGACCTCGGCATCGCCGTCCCGGAGACCCGCGCCGACTACCACCGCTTCGACGACCCCCTTCAGGTCCCGAGCGGCTGGACCGGCACCATGCCGAACGGCGACAGGATCGACTCGTCGTCGACGTTCGACTCGATCCGTTCCTTCTACCAGGACGACCCGGCCTGGTCGAAGATCGAGTCCTATCTGGCGGGCGGCGCCGCGCCCACCTTCACGTACCACCGGTTCTGGGCCCAGGCCGACATCGCCCTGGCCATGGGCTCGTACGCGGAGCTCCTCGAATAGCCCCCGCCGGCGCTCCGCGTGCCGGCCCCGGCACCTGACGCCGGGGTCACGGCGGCCGGGGGGGGGCCCCCCCCCCCCCGGGGGGGCCCCCCCCCCCCCCCCCCCCCCGCCCCCCCCCCGGCGCGCCCCCCCGCCCCCCCCCCCCCCCCCCCCCCCCCCCCCCC
>NZ_JBITSN010000012.1:0-186956 GCF_044540975.1 Streptomyces sp. NPDC085927 | reverse complement strand
TCCCCCGGCCCTGGGGCGGGCCCGGGGCGCACCCCCCCCCCCCCCCGCGGGCGCCCCGGGGGCCGCCCCCGCCCCCTCCCGGGGGGGGCGGGGGGGGGGGGGGGCCCCCCGCGCGCCGGGGGGGCCCCCCCCGGCCCTCGCACGCCCCGCTCCCCCCGTCCGCCCCCCTGCTCCCCCTCCCCTCCTGTCTCCCCCCACCCCGAGGAAGGACTTCACCGTGCGAAGAACCCGCGTCCTCACGGCCGTGCTCGCACTGGCGGCCGGTCTGCTCACGGGCGGCCCGCCCGCCCTCGCCGCGGCTCCCCCCGACCGGCCCGCCGCCGCGGCCGACGCGCCGGCCCGGTCCGCGCTCGCCGCCGACACGTACACCTGGAAGAACGCCCGGATCGACGGCGGCGGCTTCGTCCCCGGCATCGTCTTCAACCGCAGCGAGCGGAACCTGGCGTACGCCCGCACGGACATCGGCGGCGCCTACCGGTGGCAGGAGGGGACGAAGAGCTGGACGCCGCTGCTGGACTCGGTCGGCTGGGACGACTGGGGGCACACCGGCGTGGTGAGCCTCGCCTCCGACCCGGTCGACCCCGACCGGGTGTACGCGGCGGCCGGCACGTACACCAACGACTGGGACCCGAACAACGGCGCGGTGCTGCGTTCCTCGGACCGGGGCGCCAGCTGGCGGAAGGCCGACCTGCCGTTCAAGCTGGGCGGCAACATGCCGGGGCGGGGCATGGGCGAACGCCTGGCCGTCGACCCGCACCGCAACAGCGTGCTGTACCTGGGGGCGCCCAGCGGGAAGGGCCTGTGGCGGTCGACCGACTCGGGCGCGAGCTGGTCGGAGGTGACGGCCTTCCCGAACCCGGGCACCTACGTGCAGGATCCGGATGACACCTCCGGGTACGCCAGTGACAACCAGGGCATCGTCTGGGTCACCTTCGACGAGTCGACGGGCACGCCCGGCAGCGCGACCCGGACGATCTACGTGGGCGTCGCCGACACGGAGAACGCGGTGTACCGGTCGACGGACGCGGGCGCCACCTGGCAGCGGGTGGCCGGGCAGCCCACCGGGCACCTGGCGCACAAGGGCGTCCTGGACACCGAGAACGGTCACCTGTACATCGCCTACAGCGACAAGGGCGGTCCGTACGACGGCGGCAAGGGCCGGCTGTGGCGGTACACGACCGCGACCGGCACCTGGACCGACATCAGCCCGGTCGCCGAGGCCGACACGTACTACGGGTTCAGCGGACTGACCGTGGACCGGCAGAACCCGGGCACGCTCATGGCGACGGCGTACAGCTCCTGGTGGCCGGACACCCAGATCTTCCGCTCCACGGACAGCGGGGCGACCTGGACGCAGGCGTGGGACTACTCCTCGTACCCGAACCGGGAGAACCGCTACACCATGGACGTCTCGTCCGTGCCGTGGCTGACCTGGGGCGCCCACCCGTCGCCGCCCGAGCAGTCTCCCAAACTGGGGTGGATGACCGAGGCGTTGGAGATCGACCCGTTCGACCCGGACCGCATGATGTACGGGACGGGCGCGACGGTCTACGGCACGGAGAACCTGACGAACTGGGACCGCGACACCACGTTCACCATCACTCCGATGGTGCGCGGCCTGGAGGAGACGGCCGTCAACGACCTCGTCTCTCCCCCGTCGGGCGCCCCGCTGCTCAGCGGACTCCTCGACATCGGCGGCTTCCGGCACACGGACCTGACGAAGGTCCCGTCGATGATGTTCACCCAGCCGAACTTCACCGCCACCACGAGTCTGGACTTCGCCGAGTCCCACCCGGACACGGTGGTCCGGGCGGGCGACCTGGACTCCGGCCCGCACATCTCGTTCTCGACCGACAACGGCGCCAACTGGTTCGCGGGCACGGACCCTTCGGGGGTCAGCGGCGGCGGCACGGTCGCCGCGGGCGCCGACGGCAGCCGCTTCGTGTGGAGTCCGCGGGGCGCCGGGGTGCACCACACGGCCGGCTTCGGCACGTCGTGGTCGGCGTCGAGCGGCATCCCCGAAGGGGCGGTCGTCGAGTCCGACCGGGTGGACCCGAAGACGTTCTACGGCTTCAAGTCCGGGAAGTTCTACGTCAGTACGGACGGCGGCGCCACCTTCACGGCCTCCCCCGCGACCGGCCTGCCGAGCGGCGACAGCGTGCGGTTCAAGGCGCTGCCGGGCGCCGAGGGCGACATCTGGCTGGCCGGCGGGGAGAGCGGCGGGACGTACGGGCTGTGGCACTCCACCAATGGCGGGCAGAGCTTCACCAGGCTGCAGGGCGTCGACGAGGCCGACACCGTCGGCTTCGGCAAGGCGGCGCCCGGCGCCTCGTACCAGACCGTCTTCACCAGCGCGAAGATCGACGGTGTGCGCGGCATCTTCCGCTCGACCGACCGGGGGCAGAGCTGGACCCGGATCAACGACGACGCCCACCAGTGGGGCTGGACCGGTGCCGCGATCACCGGTGACCCCCGGGTGTACGGCAGGGTGTACGTGGCGACCAACGGCCGCGGGATCGTCTACGGCGACACCTCGGACACCGGGGGCGGGGACGACGGGGGAGGCGGGACCGACCCCGACCCCGGTCCGGGGCCGACGGGCGCCTGCAAGGTGACCTATGAGATCACCAACCAGTGGGCCGATGGTTTCCAGGCCCGGGTCCAGGTGACCAACACCGGTTCGGACGCCTGGAACGGCTGGTCGCTGACCTGGTCGTTCGCGGACGGACAGCGGGTGTCGCAGCTCTGGAACGGGGTCCACACGCAGTCCGGTCCGGCGGTGACGGTACGCAACACCGACTGGAACGGCACCGTCGCGGCGGGCTCGTCGGCCGGGTTCGGCTTCACGGCGAGCCGTTCGGCGACGAACACGGAACCGGCGGCCTTCGCACTCGACGGGCGGGTCTGCACGGTGACGTGACCGGCTGAGGAGCGGTGAGTCCGCGGGGAGGGCGGACCGGCGTCTGCGTGGCCCGTGCGGATGCCTGTGTGCGTGCCTGTGCGAGTGCTTCACGGGGCGAACCTCCAGGGAGGACGAGGGGATTCCGCCCCTCGGTCGCCGCCGGTGACGGCCTGGTCGCCGTACTCCGTGGCGGAGTTCACCCGAGCCCGTGACACGCCGAGCCGCCCGGGACGGCCGCCGTTCCCCCGCTCCCGGGTGCCGGTGGCTTCCGGAAGGCGCGGAGGTGGAAGACCGGGTCCGGGCGGGGCCGGTCCTGGTCGGGGAGGGCGGCGAGGCGGGCGGCGAAGGCGTCGGCGAGAGGGGAGCCGGGGGGCACCGTGACGAACCAGCCGCGGCGCAGATCGGCGATGGTGCGGCGAGGGCTGCGGCCCTGGCCGTGCCCCCGGAACACCCCCTGTCCGGCCGGGACCAGGCCGTGGCCGGCGGCGCAGGCCGCCACGTCGGCGGCGAGGTCGCGCACCGGGCTGCGCGGGCGGGCGGAGAGGACGGCGTCGATGTCGCTGCCCACGTTGTGCGAGGCGGCCTTGTCGACGGTGGTGACGTAGACCCCGCCGGGTCGCAGGACCCTGGCGCACTCTTCGACGAGGGCCCGCACGTCCTCGGGGCCGGACTGGAGGTGCAGCAGCCACACGCTGACGGCGGCATCGAACCGGGCGTCGGCGAAGGGCAGTTGCCGGCTGTCGGCGCGCACCACGGCGCCGGGCAGGCGGGCCGCCGCGATCCGGGTCATCGACGCGGCGAGGTCGACGCCGGTCACCCGCAGACCGGCGCGGACCGAGAGGAGACGCCGGGTCACGATGCCGGTGCCGCAGGCGATGTCCAGCAGGTCGCGCGCCGACGGGGGGATCAGGTCCAGCACCGCCTGCGCGGCGGCCGCGGCCCGGGGCTCACCGCCGCGTGAGGCGTCGTACCGTCCCGCTTCCTCTTCGTAGTCGAGCACATGCCTCAGTGTGCACCGTGACCGGGCGCCAAGTCCTCTATTCTGCGGGCCAGTTCGGTGTCCTTCGCGGTGACGGCGCCTCCCGCGCTGTGCGTGTGGACGGCGACGGAGACCGTGTGGTAACCGAGGGTGAGGTCGGAGTGGTGGTCGAGTTCCTCCTGTACCTGGGCGATGTGCACGACCATCGCGGTCGCCGCGAAGTGGGAGCCGAGTCGGTAGGAACGGGTGAGCCGGTCTCCGTCGAGCGACCAGCCCGGCAGGCCGGCCAGCCGGTTCTCGATCTCCTCCGGTGACAGCGGTTCGGCGGGTTCGGCGGGCATGGGCTGCGCTCCTCCTCTGTCCCCCCTGGCGGTCGGGGTCCCCCTCCGCCCAGCGTGCCACAGGACATGCCGCCGGACCCTGCGCAAGAAGCCAGAAGGGCGCAGGAGGGAGCAGGAGGGAGGGCGGAAGGAAGACCGGGGAGGCGCGGCTCCCGCTTGCGGTGCCATCTCGGCTACCGTCCCGGCATGAGTACTCGCCTGCCCGGTACCACTTCCGCCGCTGCCGAAGGCGTGGGTCCGCTGCTGCGGGCCTGGCGGGAGCAGCGGCGGGTCAGTCAGCTGGAGCTCGCGCTGCGTGCGGACTCGTCCGCCCGGCACATCAGCTTCATCGAGACCGGCCGCTCCCGGCCCAGTGAGCAGATGGTGCTGCGACTGGCCGAGCACCTGGACGTCCCGGTGCGGGAGCGCAACGCACTGCTGCTGGCGGCCGGTTACGCGCCCCGGTTCCCCGAGACCCCGCTGGACGATCCGGCGCTGGACGCGCTGCGCGAGGGCATGGAGCGGCTGATCGGCGGATACGAGCCGTATCCGGCACTGGTGGTGGACGCGATGTACGACGTCGTGGCCGCCAACCGCGGGGTCATGATGCTGTTCGACGGCGTACCGGAGTCGCTGCTGGTGCCGCCGCTGAACGCGGTGCGGCTCACGCTGCACCCGCAGGGTCTTGCGCCCCGGATCCGGAATCTGCGGGAGTGGCGCGGCCACCTGCTGGGGCAGATGGAGCAGCAGATCGCGCTCCGCCGCTCCGCGCCCCTGCGGGCGCTGTACGACGAGGTCGCGGCGTTCCCGGTACCGGAGCCCGGACCGGATGAGGAGGCGGGGGAGGCGGACGGGTCGCAGCAGTCCGCGTCCGTGGCGTACTTCGCGCTGCCGATGAGGATCGAGCACGAGGGCCGGATCCTGTCGTTCGTGTCGTCGATCTCCACCTTCAACACGCCGATGGACGTGACCGTCGCCGAACTGGCCGTGGAGACCCTCCTCCCGGCCGATCCGGCGACGGCGAAGTACCTTCAGTCCTGGCTGAGTTGACGGGATGTGAGGGCCATGTGCTGGAGCAGTGCGAAGCCGGCCACGACGAGCGCCTGGAGAACCGTCCACACCGCGCCCGCCGTGCTCGGCTCGAGCCACAGCACGAGGGCGGCGCAACTCACCACGGCCCAGGCCAGGTTGACCTCGACGACGGCCCGGACTCCGAGCGTCGGCGGATGTTTGCGCGAGGCCAGCAGCCCCACAGCGACCGCGTACGCCGCGAGGAGGGCGCCGAGCCCGGCCGGCAGGCCCGGACCCACGCCGAGGAAGCGGCCGAGCGGGCCGGAGAGGGAGAGGTAGGCGAGCGCGTTGGCGCCGGTCACGGCGGCGTCGAGGGCCAGGAGCCGGCGCAGCACGGACTGCGGGTCGGAGGTCCGGGTGAGTGAGGCAAGCTGGGTCGCGGACATGATGAATCACCCTCCGTCAGGGTCGGGGCCGGGATCGATGTCGGGGTCTCACTGGGTCAGCGGCGGGCCGCGGGTCGCCCTTGCGTGCCGGGTCGCGGTGACCGCATGCGGCATACGGGATGCCGGATATCGCATACCTTGCTCGCAGCCGGATCACGGGACGGATCCGGGCCGGATCCCGGGCCGGAGTGCGCCGGCCCGGAACCCGGTGCGTCCACGATCCCGCCCGCAGCGGGTCGCGGTCGATTACCCGGGACGTCATGCCCCGGGCGCCCGGGAACAGGGGCGCCCGGCCGTCACCCGTGAGAGGGTCGGGCGGACATGGCAGACTGATCGTGTGTTTGGGGGCGTTGGGGAGACGTGGCGTGAGTGAACGACGGGCCGCACCCACGGTGGGCCAAGTGGTACTCGGCAGGCGGCTGCAGGAGCTGCGGGAGACGGCGGGCCTCACCCGGGAGGAGGCCGCCCGGGTCCTGCGGGTGGCTCCCGCGACCGTCCGGCGGATGGAGACGGCCGAGGTCGCGCTGAAGATCCCGTACATCCAGATCCTGCTGACGGCGTACGGGGTGTCCCAGGGCGAGGCGGCCACCTTCATCGGGCTCGCGGAGGACGCGAACCGTCCGGGCTGGTGGCAGCGGTTCCACGACGTGCTGCCCGAGTGGTTCAGCCTGTACGTGAGCATCGAGGGCGCTGCCCGGGTCATCCGGTCCTACGAGCCGCACTTCGTGCCGGGGCTGCTGCAGACGGAGAACTACGCGCGTGCCGTCCTGGAGGCCGGGACGATCGGGAACCAGGGGCCGGAGGCCGTCGAGCGGCATGTGTCGCTGCGGCTGGAGCGGCAGCGGCTCCTGGAGCGCCGGGACCCGCCCCACCTGTGGGTGATCGTGGAGGAGACGGTCCTGCGGCGCCCGGTGTCCCAGGACGGCCGGGTGATGCGCGAGCAGTTCGACAAGTTGCTGGAGTGGTCCGAGCGGGACCGGATCACGCTCCAGATCGCCGAGTTCGCCGACGGCCCGCACCCGGGGACGTACGCACCCTTCTCGCTGTTCCGGTTCGCCGAGCCGGAACTGCCCGACATGGTGTTCACCGAGTACCTGACCGGCGCCCTGTATCTGGACTCCCGCAAGGAGGTCTCGGTGCACCTGGAGGTGCTGGACCACATGACGGCGCGGGCCGCCTCCTCCGAGCACACGCAGAAGCTGCTGCGGGAGTTCCGGGACAGCTACTGAGTGCCGCCGCGCCCGTCCTGCCCGCGGCCCCCGTCACCTCCGTCGCTCTCGTCGTCGACGATCTCCGCGTCGACGACACCTTCCTCCTCCTGCGGTGAGGTGCGCTGTCCGGCGTCGCCGGTGGACTCCTGACCGGCCTGGGCGTACATCGCCTGGCCCATCCGCTGGCTGACGGCGGCGAGTTTCTCGACGCCGGCGCGCAGGGCGGCGGTGTCGGCGGACTGCTCCAGCAGGGGCTTCAGCTCGGCGACGGCGGCCTCCACCTCGGACCTGGTGTCGGCGGGGATCCGGTCCTTGTTGTCCCGGATGAAGTTCTCGGTCTGGTAGACGAGCTGCTCGGCCTGGTTACGGGTCTCGGCGGCCTCCCGGCGCCTGCGGTCCTCGTCGGCGTACTGCTCGGCCTCGCGCATCATGCGGTCGATGTCGTCCTTGGGCAGTGCCGAGCCGCCGGTGACGGTCATCTTCTGTTCCCTGCCGGTGGCGATGTCCTTGGCGGAGACGTGCATGATGCCGTTGGCGTCGATGTCGAAGGCCACCTCGATCTGCGGGACGCCGCGCGGGGCCGGGGGCAGACCGGTCAGGTCGAAGACGCCGAGCTTCTTGTTGTACGCCGCGATCTCGCGTTCGCCCTGGTAGACCTGGATACCGACCGAGGGCTGGTTGTCGACGGCGGTGGTGAAGGTCTCCGAGCGCCGGGTGGGGATGGTCGTGTTGCGTTCGATCAGTTTGGTCATGATGCCGCCCTTGGTCTCGATGCCGAGGGACAGCGGGGTGACGTCGAGGAGCAGCACGTCCTTCACGTCGCCGCGGAGGACGCCCGCCTGGAGGGCCGCTCCGACGGCGACGACCTCGTCCGGGTTGACGCCCTTGTGCGGGTCCTTGCCGGTGAGTTCGCGGACCAGGTCGGTGACGGCGGGCATGCGGGTGGAACCACCGACGAGGATGACGTGGTCGATCGCGGAGAGTTTCACCCCGGCGTCCTTCACGGCCTGGTGGAAGGGCGTCTTGCAGCGCTCCAGCAGGTCGGCGGTGAGTTCCTGGAACTGGGCCCGGGTGAGCTTCTCGTCCAGGTGCAGCGGGCCCTCGGCGGAGGCCGTGATGTAGGGCAGGTTGACGGTGGTCTCGGAGGAGGAGGACAGCTCGATCTTGGCCTTCTCGGCGGCCTCCCGCAGCCGCTGCACGGCCATCTTGTCCTGCGCCAGGTCGATGCCGTACTGGCTCTTGAAGCGCTGGGCGAAATGGTCGAGGAGGCGCTGGTCCCAGTCGTCGCCGCCGAGATGGGTGTCCCCGTTGGTGGCCTTCACCTCGATGACTCCCTCGCCCATCTCCAGGAGCGACACGTCGAAGGTTCCGCCGCCCAGGTCGAAGACGAGGACGGTCTGCTCGTTCTCCTTGTCCAGGCCGTACGCGAGGGCCGCCGCCGTGGGCTCGTTGATGATCCGCAGGACCTTCAGGCCGGCGATCTCCCCGGCCTCCTTGGTGGCCTGGCGCTGGGTGTCGTCGAAGTACGCCGGTACGGTGATCACGGCGTCGGTGACGTCCTCGCCGAGGTAGGCCTCGGCGTCCCGCTTCAGCTTCTGCAGCACCCGGGCGGACAGCTCCTGCGCCCGGTAACGGGTACCGTCCACGGAGCCCTGCTCCGGGAAGTGCCACTGTCCGTCGCCCATGTGGCGCTTGACCGACCGGGCGGTGCGGTCGACGTTCGTCACCGCCTGCCGCTTGGCGACCTCGCCGACGAGCACCTCACCGTTCTTGGCGAAGGCCACGACGGAGGGGGTGGTCCTTGCGCCCTCCGCGTTGGTGACGACCGTGGGCTCACCGCCCTCCAGCACGGCCACCACCGAGTTCGTGGTTCCCAGGTCGATTCCGACCGCACGTCCCATCGCCGTCCCCTTCCGTCAGGGCGCACCTCTCCGGCCTTCCGGACCTCCAGCACAAAACTTGAGTGCGCCGTTGTCAATAGTTTGCCCGGGTGGTTCGTCAATCACCTCTCAAGCGCTCGCTGTGCGCAGTTGCACGGCACGCCGGGGGCGGTCGGTGATCAGTACGTCCACGCGCCGGTCGGCGAGGAAGGCACGCATCGGGGCGTCGTCGTTGACCGTCCACACCATGGTGAACAGTCCGTTGCGGGCCGCCTCGCGCAGCGCCCCGCCGCGGGCGAGGCGCTGGTGCGCCGCGATCCCGCGGGCGCCGCAGGCGCGGACCCGCCGCATGGGCAGCAGTTCACTCAGCCGGGTGCGCGCCAGCCGGGTCCGGGGAACCCCGGTGCCGTCCCGGCCGAGGGAGAGCGCGGTGCGCACGCCGGGGAAGGCCGCGGTGATCTCGGCGACGGAACGGTCCTCCAGGCTGGTGGCGACGAAGCCGTCCCGGCCGAGCAGGGCGATCGCGCGGTCGATCAGCTTCCGCTCGTGACCGGTCTCCTTCAGGTCGAGATGTCCGACGAGTTTCCCGGCGATCAGCTCCATGACCTCGTCCACGACGGGGACGGGATACCCGGCGTGCTCGCAGAGCCCGGCGTGGGTGAGTGCGGCCAGCGGCGGGCCGGTGCGTCCCGCGCGGGCGTCGTGGTGGACGACGAAGACTCCGTCGGCCGTGCGCCGTACGTCGAACTCGACGTACTCCGCGCCGGACCGCAGGGCGTCCTCGTAGGCCTCGCGGGTCGCGGGCGCGGCACGTTCGGAGCCTCCCCGGTGCGCGGAGACGGCGGGCCGTGACGTCATACGGGTCGTCTCCCTGTGCTCGGAGCCTGGAGGCCGGGGTCCTGGAGGCCGGGGTCCTCGGACCCGGTTCCGGACGCGGATGCGGACGCGCCGCAGGCCGCCCCCTGCGGAGCGGCCTGCGGGTGTCCTGCGGGTGCGGCGAGCGGGGTCAGGAGAGCTTCGCCGTCAGGGTGATCTCGGTGCCCGTCAGCGCCTGGCTGACCGGGCAGTTGACCTTGGCGTCCTCGGCGGCGGCGAGGAAGGCCGCCTCGTCCAGGCCGGGGACGGTGCCCTCGACGGTGAGGTGGATGCCGGTGATGCCCTCGCCGGGCACGAAGGTGACGTCGGCGGAGGTCACCAGGCGGGTCGGCGGGTTGCCGGCCTTGTCGAGGATGTTGGAGAAGGCCATCGAGTAGCAGCTGGAGTGCGCGGCGGCGATCAGCTCCTCGGGGCTGGTCCTGCCGTTCGCCTCCTCCGCACGCGACGCCCAGGTGACCGGCTGCTCGCCGATGCTGCCGGAGGAGTCGAACGTGACGACTCCGCTGCCCTTGATGAGGTTGCCTTCCCACACGGTGTGTGCGGAGCGCGTGGCTGCCATGGCTGTTCCTTCCAAATGTCCGGACGTGGTGTCCGGTCCGTGCTCGGTCCGGGTACCCGTGTCACCGGGTTCCCATCCCCCCATCTGATCACACTCCGTGTCAACTGACGTGGAAGACAGGCCCCTTCGGAGTGAACGGCAGCCGCACTCCGCGGGGGACCAGATAGGCGTGTTCGCGCCGCACCCGCAGCACGTCGCACCAGCCGTCGGTGATGACGAGGACCGGCGCGGCCCTCGGGAAGTCGTCCGCGCGCTGGAGCAGGTCGATGCCGGGCTGGAGGACCGTGCCGCCGCGCCCGCGGACCCGGACCCGTCCGGCGATCTCGGTGACGGGCAGATAGCCGGCGTCGTGCGGCGCCGCGTCGCAGAACACCACACGGGCCGCCGGCACGTCGCGGGCCTCGGCGTAGGAGGCGATGGCGCCGAGCGCCTTGCCGAGCAGGACCCGGCTCATCGAGCCGGAGGTGTCCAGGACGACGCCGAAGGTGCAGCGGGCGACCTCCTCGGGCGGGAAGTACCTGCCGGCACGCGGGATGCCGGGGGTGGATGCCTGGCGGCGCGCGGGACGGGCGTAGGTCCGCACGGGCTCGGGGCGGGGCACGTACTCGTCGAACCAGCGGGCGAGCCGCGCGTCCCAGGGCAGCGGTGGATGGCTGAGCGCGCGGATCTCCTCGACCAGCCCGCCGGGCAGGAGGCCGCGGCCCTGGCGCTGGTGCAGGTCCAGGCCCTGGGCGAGACCGCGACGGTAGAACCCGTCCAGGTCGACGCCGTGGCAGGACGGGTCGAGCGGTCCGAGGCGGCCGGTGAGGATGTCTCCGAGGCCCTTGCCGCGCAGGGTGGCCAGGCGCCGCATGCGCCGCTGGTCGTCGGCGATGCGGTCGTAGACCTCCTCGGCGGACAGTCCGGCGAGCCGGGGGTCGTGGAGCAGCCCCTCGGGCATGGTGCCGATCCCCATCTCCTCCAGCCACCCGTTGATGACGTAGTCGCAGGCGACGTTGAACAGGTACGGGTCGCGTCCGCCGCGGCGGTCGCCGTGGCGCAGGGCGGCGTGGAGCATCTCGTGGGCCAGGACGAAGCGCCATTCCTCGTCCTCCAGCTGCCGCAGCGGGTTGACGTAGATCTCGCCGGCCTCGGCGTCGACGGCGGCGACGGAGATGTCGTGGGCGCGGGCGAGTTCGGCGTCGGCGACGAGGGTGATGCCGGCGGCGATGCCGCCGAGCAGGGGGTAGGAGGAGACGAACCAGCTCAGCGCCCTGGCCCAGGGGCGCAGCACGGCCGGTTCGCCGTCCGGGCCGGCGCGGCGTCCGCCCGCCAGGTCCATCGCGGCGGACACGGCGCGGGTCAGGGCGGTGGCGAAGGCGAGCTGCCGGTCCGGCGGCTGCCCCCACCAGCCGTCCCAGGGCACGAGGAGCAGGTCCGGCTCGCCGCCGGCGGTGCCGCAGCGTTCGTAGGCGGCGGGCAGGCCGTCCCTGCGCCACCGGGCGGCGAGCTGTTCCTCGTCGCCGTCGGGGTAGGAGGCCGGCAGGCCCTCGGGGGCCGTGCCGATGGTGTGCCCGAGGAGGAAGCGGTTGACGACGACGCAGCGTGCGGCGAGGTCGTGGCGGTCGGGCTGCTCCCGTGGGCCCCCGGCGGCGGGAACGTGGCCGAAGCCGAGGTGGAGGACGGCGTGCGCGAGGGCCCGGGCCCACTCGCCGGGGTCGGCGAGGCGGTCCGGGTGGGCGTGCAGCACGGCGTCGGAGTCGGTCCGCAGCAGGCCGTGGCGGGGGGCGAGGCCGCAGTCCTCGTCGCGGCAGACGGTGAACTCGACCGCGGCGAGTGCCGGGTCGGCCGCCAGCAGCCGCATCCCCTCGGCGAAGGCGGCGGCCGCGGCCTCCCTCTTCCGCTCCCCCTTGCCGCCCTTGCCTGCCTTGCTCCCCCGCCTGCCCGTGCCGCCCTGCTGCCCGGGGCGGGTCATCGGCGGGCCTCCACCAGGCGGGGCATGTCACGGGCCGCCTCGACCAGGAACCAGGACGGCAGGACCGGGTTGCCGTCGGCGTCGGAGGCGATGACGGTCTGGGCGACCTCGACGGAGATCTCGGCGAGCTGCACCAGCAGCGCCTTGGCCCGGTACGCGGTCTGCCGGCCGGCGGCCGACATGTGCGCCTTGTCCGCGGGCAGTTCCTTGACGAGCCGGCCGCGGAACGAGTCGGCGAGGTAGTACAGCAGGTCGCGGTCCTCGATGCGGTGCGGCCAGCGGGCGTCGCCCTTGAGGACGGCCTCGATGCCGAAGCGGCTGCGCACGACCCTGACGTAGCCGCAGAAGGCGGTGGCGTGCGCGGGAGTGAGCGTGCCGTGGGCGAGAACCTTCAGGGTGTCCTCGTCGAGGCCGGGGCCGAAGGAGTGCAGCGCGTCGGAGAGCATGTGCCAGGAGCGGGGCGTGGAGAACGGCTCCTCGGTCTTCGGCGGCTTGGACCACAGGTGGTCGGGCCGGTCGGTGAGGTGGTCCACGATCCACGGGTGGATGCCGTTGTTCCCGGCCCACACCAGCCAGTCCCCCGCGGAGGCCTCCAGGTGCACGTGGGTGAGGCGGTTGACGAGCGCGGAGGCGATGGGGCGGGCGAGCGCGTTGTCGGTGGCGCGGTTGCCGGCGCCGATGACGAGGGAACCCCTGGGCAGTTCGTAGGCGCCGATACGGCGGTCCAGGATCAGGGAGTAGAACGCCTTCTGCACATCGGGGGTGGCCGCGTTCAGCTCGTCCAGGAACAGGCAGTACGGCTCGTCGCGGGCGATCGCCTCGGGCGGGCAGAACACCGAGCGGCCGTTCCGGATCTGCGGGACGCCGATGAGGTCCTCGGGGGCGAGCTGGGTGCCCAGCAGGCTCACGCACTCCAGCCCCAGGGACTCGGCGAACTCCCTCACCAGGGAGGACTTGCCGATGCCCGGCGCGCCCCAGAGGAACACCGGCCGTACGGTCGCGAGGCCGAGCAGCAGCTCCGGGACGCGGGCGGGGGTGACGGTGACGACTGCCTGCACGTGGAGGCTCCTCCTCTTTGCGCCTGAGCCGGCGCAGCTTTCGCGGATGTGGTCGTTCGCTGTTGAGGTTCTCAACCGGTGGTTGCGGTCGTCACGTGAATATTCACCGATCACCCGCTCATGGGACTGCGGATGAGCGCCGGCCCCGCGGAGGAGCGGCGGCCCGCGGGTGGACGGCGGCCCCGCGGGTCCTGGCTCAGGCGGCCCGTTCCCGGCGCGGACCGGCCGGCAGGTGCGAGCCGTCCGACTCCTTCAGCCAGCGGCGCAGTACGTGGTGCACCTGCTCGGCGCCGGCGAGTTCCTCCCCGTCGGTGACCGGCGCGGACAGCGCGACCGGGGACAGCAGGAAGGGACGGGACTGGGCGCCGCCGAGGCCTCCGTGGGAGCCGATCTGCTCCTCGAAGGCGAGCACCTCGCCGTCGACGGGGTCGTGGAAGGAGTTGACCATGATGTCGGCGGTGTGCGGGAAGGAGTGGGTGCGGCGTACGGCGTCGGCGGCGCCCGGTCCGAACGCGGCGAGCGGCCCGGGATCGTCGTCGAGTTCGTCCAGGGGGATCTCCGCGCCGTGCGCGCCGAGCACGACGCCGCCGCGCCGTTCGCTGCGGACGAGCAGGAAGCCGATGCCGGGGTGGTGGGCGAGGGTCGGCAGCAGGGCGGGGTGGCGGGCGTCGATCTCCTCCTTGGTCATCCGGTGCGGCACGTCCGGGAAGGAGATCAGGCCGAGGTTGCCGGAGGCCAGGACGACGGGTTCGGAGGCCCGCGTGGGGCGGTGCTGCTCGATGCCCTCCTCGACCGGGCGGCGCAGCGCCGCCCGGACCGCCGCGCGGGCCTCGGCGCCGCTGCGGGTGCGCCCGGCGCGGCGCGGCACGGGCAGACCGCAGCCGGCCCGCACCAGGTCGCCGAGGGTGAGGCCGTAGCGGGAGCGGAAGGTCTCGCCGGGGCTCTGGCCGTGGTCGGAGAGAACCACGATCCGGTACGGGCGCGGGGCGTGTGCGGCGACGTGCTCGATCAGGGCGAGGGAGCGGTCGAGGCGGTGCAGGACCTTCTCGGCGTCCCGGCTCGTGGGTCCGGAGTGGTGGGCCACCTCGTCGTAGGCGACCAGGTCGGCGTAGACGGAGGTGCGGCCGGCGAGCAGGTCGCCCATGACGGCGGAGACGACCACGTCCCGTTCGACGACGGTCGCGAAGGCCCGTATGAAGGGGTAGAGGCCGCCGCGGGAGACGCGCGGGAGCTGTTGGGTCCACCGGGCGCGGGTGGACTGGCCGATCTCGCGGATCACCTCGGCGGCGAAGGACAGGGCGGTGCGCACGGCGTTGGCCGGGTCGGAGAAGTAGGCGAAGTAGCCGGAGCGGGAGCGGTTCTCGCGGCTGCGGCGGCGGGCGGCTATGGACAGCACCAGGGCCTGCTCGTCGGCGCCGCCGCTGAACAGGTTGCCGCGGCTGGCGCCGTCGTCGGCGAGCAGCCCGGGGTGTCCGGCGTACCGGACGGCGCGCTGCTGGAGTTCCACCGCGCTGGTGGGGCGGTTGCAGACCATCACCTCCCGGCGGTCCTTCTCGTACCAGCGGAAGGCGGGGACGTCGTGGTTGTTGCCGTGCAGGATGCCGAGCTGGCTGGCGCCGGTCTGGCTGGACCAGTCGGTGCGCCAGGGGGTGAGCCGGTGGGAGTGGGGGAGGCCGGCGTCGTCGGTGCCCAGCCAGCGGGCGACGGTCGGCATCAGGCCCTGGTCGACCGCGTGCAGCAGGACGTCGTGGCCGACGCCGTCCAGTTGCAGGAAGACGGTGCCGGGGGTGGCCGGGACGGGCGGTGCGGAGCGCCGGCGGCGGTCGGCGAGGCGGTAGAGGCGGCGGCGGTAGGCGGCGTCGTCGCGCACGGCGAGAGCGGCTCCGGTGGCGGAGGCGACGGCGGACATCACGGCGGCGACCACGACCGCGGTCTCCCAGGCGGCGGTGCCGCGCTCGACCGGGTTGAGCCGCAGTGCCACCAGCAGGAGCGCGCCGTTGAGGAAGAACACCAGCAGGCCGAGGACGAGCGCCGGTACGAGCAGCAGCAGCCGCACCAGCAGCGGCCACACCAGCGCCGACAGCAGGCCGAAGGCGCCGGCGCCGAGCGCCGCGGTGACCGCGATGTCGGTGGCGCTGTCGCCGTCGGCGGAGCGCAGCCGGAAGTCGGGGAGGATGCCGGCGAGCACCAGCATGGTGAGGGTGGCGACCGCCCACACCGTGACGCTCCGCCCTATCTGACTGGCGATCCGTCGCCACCGCACACCACTCACGCCCAGTCCACCTCACGTCCCGGCCCGTTGCCGCCAGGGCGGCCTGCGAACCGGCCCCCGCCCGTGCCCCACACCCTGCCACAACGCCCGGACGTGCCGTTTCGTCCCCCGGAAACCGACGGACGAGAACGTACGGCCGGAGACGGGCGATCGGAAACGGGCGGCGACCCGGAGCCGGGCGGGCGGGCCTCAGCGGCCGTCGTAGCCCGCGGTCGGCATGGACAGGCGGCGGTGCACCCGGGCCTTCATCGCGGCGTCGTACAACGGTTCGGCGTGGCCGACGGTCTCCACGCGCACCCCGCGCCGCGCGCACTCGGCGGTGAACTCCCCGACGGAGGACAGGGCGCTCTCCAGTACCCGGCGGCTGGGGGCCACGAACAGGTCGGAGCCGGGCCGCACGCCGTCCCACAGCACGCAGTGGTCGGGGCGAAGGCCGCGCACCAGCAGCTCCCGGGTCACCACGTACCCGCGTTCGGCGGCCCAGCGGGCGCACATGGCGTGCTGGCTGCGGGAGTCCACGAGGAAGGGATCGGCTTCCAGTTCCTCCAGCGGCGTCAGACTCGCGATCGCGATCACCCGCACCGGCCCCATGGCGCCCCCCTCACCTCCGGACTTCGTCGCCGACCCTACTCCTGCGCGTAGGCTTCGGGGAGTCGCAGAAGGAGGCGAAGAGGTGCCGGTGGAGATCACCTGGTGGGGTCACGCCACTTGCACGGTCGAGGATGCGCACACGCGCGTGATCACCGATCCCCTGTTCGCCCGTAGGCTCGCGCATCTGCGGCGCCGGCGCGGCGCCCTGCCGCCGCCGGGCGCCCGGAACGCGGACGTGGCGCTGGTCTCCCATCTGCATGCCGACCATCTGCATGTGCCGTCGCTGGCCCTGCTCGCCCCGGACACGCACCTGCTCGTGCCCCGGGGCGCACGCCGTGCGGTACCGGCGCTGCGCCGGCTCACGCATCTCAGGGTGAGCGAGGTGACGCCCGGCGATGTGCTGACGGCCGGCGGTCTGGCGGTCCGGGTGGTGCCCGCCCGGCACGACGGGCGGCGGCTGCCGCTCGGGCGGCACCGCTCCCCCGCCCTCGGCTACGTCCTGGAGGGCGAGGCGCGGACGTACTTCGCCGGTGACACCGGGCTGTTCGACGCGATGGCCAAGGAGGTCGGCCCGGTCGACGTGGCACTGCTGCCGGTGGGCGGCTGGGGCCCGTATCTCGGCGAGGAGCATCTGGACGCGGCGCGCGCGGCCGAGGCGCTGGCCCGGCTGGGGGCGCGCAACGCGGTGCCGGTGCACTACGGCACGTACTGGCCGATCGGCATGGACGCCGTGCGCCCCCACGAATTCCACTCGCCGGGCGACGAGTTCGTGCGGCGGGCGGCCGAGCGGGCGCCCGGGGTGCCGGTGCACCGGCTGGGGCACGGGGAGAGTGTGCGCCTGGGGGTTCCACGGTGATCCTGCCCGCCGCCCTGATACAGGCGGCCGGTGTGCCCCTGTCCGCCCTGTCCGCCGTGGCCTCGTCGGCGGCCGTGCCGGCGACGGTGGTTCCGGACACCACCCAGCAGGCGATCGGTTACCCCTCGCTGTTCCTGCTGGTGCTGATCGGGGCACTGGTGCCGGTGGTGCCGACCGGGGCACTGGTCAGTTCGGCGGCGGTGGTCGCCTTCCACCGGGCGGCGCCGATCTCCATGATGCTGGTGTTCGCGACGGCGTCGCTGGCCGCGTTCCTCGGGGACGTGGCGCTGTACTGGCTGGGGCGGCGCGGGATGCGGTCGCGCAACGGCTCGCGCTGGCTGGAGGCGATCCGGGCGCGGGCGCCGGAGGACCGGCTGACACAGGCTCAGGAGAAACTCGCCGATCACGACGTGACGGTGCTGGTGCTGTCCCGGCTGGTGCCGGCGGGGCGTCTTCCGGTGATGCTGGCCTGCCTGATCGCCGAATGGCCGGTCCGTCGCTTCGTCCGCGGCAACCTGCCGGCCTGTCTGGCCTGGGCGGCGACGTACCAGCTGATCGGCGTCCTCGGCGGCTCGCTGTTCGACGAGCCCTGGCAGGGGGTGCTCGCGGCGATCGTCCTGACCGTCCTGATCAGCGTGGCCCCGGGCGTCTGGCGCCACCTGCGGGGGCCGGCGACGCGGTGAGCCGCCGGCCGTTCCCCGGCGGGCGGGCCGGCCGGTGCGTCGCGGCGGTCAGTCCAGGACGCGGGAGCCGCCGACCGGCAGGTCCCAGAGGTGCTCGCGGGGCAGGCCCGCCTGCTCCCAGGCGGCGCGGACGCGGGTGAGGGGTTCCAGCACCGGTTCGGCGGAGAGGACGAACGTCGCCCAGTGCATGGGCGCCATCCGGCGCGCGCCGAGGTCCCGGGCGGCGCGGACCGCCTCCTCCGGGTCGCAGTGGACGTCCCTGAGCCACCAGCGCGGCTCGTAGGCGCCGATGGGCAGCAGGGCGAGGTCGATGCCGGGGTAGCGGCGGCCGATCCGGGAGAACCAGTGGCCGTAGCCGGTGTCGCCGCCGAAGTAGACGCGCTGCCCGTCGGAGTCGGTGAGCACCCAGCCGCCCCACAGCGAGCGGCAGGTGTCGGTCAGGGTCCGCTTGGACCAGTGGTGGGCCGGGACGAAGTCGAAGCGGACGCCCTTCAGTTCGGCGGCCTCCCACCAGTCCAGCTCGGTGACGCGGGTGAACCGGCGGCGGTGGAACCAGCCGGCGAGCCCGGCCGGCACGAACACCGGGGTGTCGCGCGGAAGTCGGCGCAGTGTGGGGGCGTCGAGGTGGTCGTAGTGGTTGTGGCTGATGACGACCGCGTCGACGCGGGGCAGGGCCTCCCAGGCGACGCCGACGGGGGTGATGCGGGCCGGGGTGCCGAGGATGCGGCGGGACCAGACGGGATCGGTGAGCACGGTGAGCCCGCCGATCCGCACCACCCAACTGGCGTGCCCCGCCCAGGTGACGGCGACCGTGCGGACGTCCACGCGGGGCAGCGGGCCGGGGGCGTAGGGCAGTCCCGGTATATCGGCGAGGCCCTGCGGGCCGGGTCTGGTGGAGCCCTCGCGGGCGAAGCGGGCGAGACCCTTCAGGCCGGGCAGCGGGGAGGTCAGCCGGTCGTGGAAGGTGCGTGGCCACACCCGTCGTTCGGCGAGCGGGCGGGGTTCGGCGAGCGGAGGGTACGGGGGCGGGGAGAAGAGGGCCGCGGGGCCGGCCGGGTCCGGGCCCTCCGTGTGCGGGGTGGTGGTCGTGGTCGTACTCGTGGTGGACTCGGACTGCTGCGTCATCGATGGGACTCCCCTCGCTGGGCATCGCCGCGGAGATCGTCGAAGACCGTCTTCAGGTGGGCCAACGCGCTTCGCACGTGCGGAAGTTCCAGCGGCGCGGAGGATCCGAGGCATTCCGCGCGCCGCTCGGCGGTGTCGCCGAGCAGGGGCGCGGTGGACAGCCGTACGCGGAGTGCTTCGAGGTCGTCGCCGAAGCGGTGACCGCCCGCCGCGGGCATGCCGAGCCGTCCGGTGAGGAAGTCCTCCAGTTCCTGCGCGTCGCCGACACCGTGCGCGGCGAGTGCCGGCGCCAGCGGCGCGAGGTCGACGTACAGGTGCCGCCCGGCCTGCGGGGGCCGGGCCAGGGCGCCCGCGGTGACGACCGCGTCGCGCACGGCCGCGGCCACGCGCGCGTGCAGGCGTACGGCGGCTGCCGCCCGCGCGGTGACCGGTTCCGGCTCGGACAGGGCGTAGGCGGCGGCCGCGGCGACCGGGGTGGCGACGCGCGCGTCGAGCGCGGTCAGGACGTCGAGCACGCGCGCGTGCAGCGGGCCGCCCGCCGCGCCCGCCGGGAAGCGGGCGACCGCGGCGGGCCAGCCGGACGGGAGCAGGGCGCCCGCCAGGTCGGTGACCACGGTGACCTGTTCGGGCAGCATCTCGGCGGGGCTGAGCAGCACGGTGTCGCGCGGGGCGTGCAGGGTGTCGCGCCAGGTCTCGTCACTGACCAGGTGCAGCCCCTCACCGACGGCGGCCTCGAGGGTCTCGTGCAGCAGTTCGGGCGGGGCGACGGTGCCGGTGGGGTCGTCGGCGACGGAGAGCACCAGCAGGCGCGGGTCGCCACCCTCGGCACGCAGCCGTCGTACGGTCTCCAGCAGGGCGTACGGATCGGGGACGCCGCCGCTCTCGGCGGGCACCGGCACCGGGAACGCCGGGCGGCCGAGCAGCCGCGCGGAGGGCGCCCACCAGGCGGCGCAGGGCCGGGGCACCAGTACGTCCCCGCCGATGGCCGCGGTGAGCGCCACGAGCAGCGCGGGCGCGCCGGGGCCGACGGCGACCCGGTCCGGGGCCGCGGGCAGGCCACGCCGGTCGCCGTGGCCGCACGCGGCGTCCAGCAGGACGGGGCCGCCGCCGACCGGCTCCGCCTCCGCGCGGGACGCGGCGGCGGCGAGGACGGCGGCCAGTTCGGGCAGCACGGGCAGCCCGTCCTCGGGCAGCACCGGGCCGAAGCGGACCGGGCCGTGGCCGACGGGATCATGGCCTGCGGGACCACGGCCTGCGGGACCCGCCCCGTCGGGACGCCGGCTCGCGGGGTTGTGGGGTTCGGGGTCCGTCCGCCGCATTCGCGCCTCCACTCGGTGTCCGGTGTCAGTACCCACGGTTCCACCGACCACTCCCGGTGGGCGCCGCCGACAAGGGCCGGGAGGCGAGGACCGGATGGACGGACCGGTTCGGCGGGCCGGGCCGCTTGGGGCATCAGCCGTCCGTACGTGTGCTCCTGTCGCGGTACAGCCGGTGGGCGGCGGCTCCGAACGCGGCCGCGATCAGCAGCCCGCCCGCGACCAGTGCGGGCACGGAGTCGGTGAACCCGCCGCCTGCTCCCGCATGGACGCCCCGCGGGACCTCGGGCCCGCCGCAGTGGGCGCGCTCGGGTCCGGGGCAGGGCGAGGAGGACGGCGCAGGGGTGGGAGACGGTTTGTGGGAGAAGGACGGCTTGTAGGAAGGAGACGGCTTGCGCGAGGGAGACGGCTTGTAGGAGGGGGACGGCTTGTAGGAGGGGGACGGCTTGTGGGAGGGGGACGTGGCGCCGGGTCCTCCCGGGTGGCGGGCGACGACGGTGAAGGTGGCGCTCCACGGCTTGCCCTTCTCGCCGGGCGCGGCGGGACACGTGCCCTCGACGGTCCGGGCGGACCCGCCGCCGGCCGTGCCGACGGCGTCGAGGGCGCCGAACGCGTCGAGCGTGTCGAGCGCCCCGTCGGCGGGACCCCCGGCGTCCTCGGCCTCGTCGAGGTCACCGGTGTCCTCGTCGTCGTCGACGCCGGCGTCGGCCTTCTCGTCCGAGGTCTCGTCCAAGGCCTCGTCCAGGATTCCGTCCAGGGCTTCGTCCAAGGCCTCGTCGTCCCCGGTCCCTGCCGTGTCCCCCGCGTCGTCGGGGCCCCCGGCGGCCCCCACGTCCTGGACGTCCGCGGTGCCCCGGTAGGTGAGGCCGGACTCCCCCGCGTCGCCGCCGGTCACCTGCTCCAGCTCGACGACGCCCTCGTCGAAGGCCGCCGAACTCGCCTCGAGGGTCTTCGGCGGCCTGTCGGCCGGGTCGCAGAAGACCGAGACGGTGACGGTGCCGCCCGGGGCCGCGCTGCCCGGACCGACCTCGGCGGACGGATCCGCGGACGCGGTCGGCGCGGGCACGCCGAGGACGGTGCCGACGGCGGCGGCGAGGGACAGGGCGCGGGCGGTGCGGCGCATGGTGCGGGCTCCTTCGGGCGACGGCCGGGGCACGGCGTCCCGTTCGACGGCCGCGGGGGTGATCCCGCGTCGGCGGGGCGCGGGGTCGCGCCCCGCATCCATCAGAGCCCTCCGGCCGCCGCGTCGCGCGCGGCCGGACACCATTCGCGGGACGGGCACGCCCGAGCGGGTGAAGCCGGTGCGCACGGGCGCCCGCCCGGTGGATCAAGGGCTGCCGGGAAGCCCGCCCGGATCCGTCAGGCCGGTGTGCGCGGCGGCCGGGGCGCCGGCCCGGAGGCCCGCGTCCTGCGGTGCGGGGACGCCGTCGGGGGCCTGCTCACGCACGCCGGGCAGCAGAAGATCCTCGTAACGGCCCAGCATGAGCAGGACGCCGAGCATGAGCGGCGGGACGAGTACTGCGAGCACCGCCATGGCGGTCCCTTCCCAGGAGGCGGGCAGAGGCACGTACGGGTGAGACATCCGGGTCTCCCGCCGTTCCCGGGGCAAACCGGCGGTGCACGCCCCCCGGTGGTGAGGGGGTGAGGATCCGGCCGGCGAACCCCGTGTCGGTCTCCGCCCTCCGGGTACGCGGTGCGGACCCCGAACCACCTGGAGGGAACCATGCAGCGAGGCAGCGGCCGGCTGAGTGCCCACCGCGACGACGAGATGAAGCACGAACTGCAGGGTCTGCTGAGGTCGGGGCACCCCACCCGGACCGAGGAGTGGAACGACCCGGAGCCGTCCGCCGAGGACGACCCGGAGGTGGCGCGCGGCCCGGTGACGCCGGGGCGCACGCCGACGTCGCTGGAGTCGGTGCGGCTGGAGCTGGCCAGGATCCTGGGCCGCGGGGCGTTCCCCGCGGGCCCGCGCGAGCTGATGCGCACCCTGAGCCGGCGGCACGCTCCCGACGCACTCGTCGAGGCGCTGGAACGCCTGCCCCGGCGGGCCCACTACGACAACGTGCAGGAACTGGCCGAGGCGCTGACGCGGGTCCGGGAGACGGAGAACGCGTAGGAGCCCGCCGGTTCCCCCTGCACCACCACATGATCGCGCGAACGACGTGCACGAAAGGACAGAACCCCTCATGCGTATCGCATTCCTTGTCGCACCCGAAGGCGTCGAGCAGGTCGAACTGACCGAGCCGTGGCAGGCGGCCGTGGGCGCCGGTCACGAGCCCGTGCTCGTGTCGACGCAGTCCGGCAAGATCCAGGCGTTCGACCACCTCGACAAGGCGGACACCTTCCCCGTGCAGGAGGTGGTCGGCGAGACGACTGCCGACGCCTTCGGCGGGCTGGTGCTGCCGGGCGGGGTGGCGAACCCGGACTTCCTGCGCATGGACGAGACGGCCGTCGCGTTCGTGCGGGACTTCTTCCAGCAGGGCCGGCCGGTCGCCGCGATCTGCCACGCGCCCTGGGTCCTCGTCGAGGCGGACGTGGTCCGCGGCCGGGAGCTGACCAGCTGGCCCAGTCTCCGGACCGACCTCCGCAACGCCGGTGCCACCTGGGTCGACGAGCAGGTGAAGGTCTGCGACCACGGCCCCGGCAAGCTGGTCACCAGCCGCAAGCCGGACGACCTCGAGGCGTTCTGCGAGACGTACCTCGACGTCTTCGCCGCGGAGTCGAAGGAGGCCTGAGACGGAGGCGGCCGTCGGCTCGACGGCCGGATGCCCGGGCCGGCGGCCGTCGCGTGTCCGGGCATCCGGCCGTCGCCCGCCCGGTCCGGCGGCCGTCGGGCTCCCGGGGCCGGGCCGTCCGTCAGGCGCCCGGGGCCGTGGGGCTCGCCGTGTCCGTGCCGTTCCGCTCCCGGGCCCCTTCGCGGGTGCGGCCCGCCGCCACCCAGCGGCGGGGGTTGCGGCGCACGTACTCGCCCTCCAGCTGAGCCATGCGCTCGTTGTGGGCCCGCAGCGCGTCGTTGGAGGCGTACAGCAGGGTGTCGTGACGCGTGCGGTGGATGGTTTCCAGCTCCTTCATGAGCTGCTGGTCGTCCAGGCGGTTCGGCTCGACTCCGGTCATCGTGTGCCCCGCTCGTCGTGTGCGTCCTGCGGTCCGGGTACCCGCCCGGGAAGGCCACGGGTCCCCGCGTCCCTGCGTCCACTCTACGAACATCCCGGGCACCGGGCCCGTTCCGCCGAACGGGCCCGCTTCGGTTACCGGGCCCGTTCCACCCTGCGCTCGTCCCACACCGGTTCGGGGCTCTCCCGGACCCTGCCGTCGCTGCCGAAGACCAGGTAGCGGTCGAAGGAGCGGGCGAACCAGCGGTCGTGCGTGACGGCCAGCACCGTGCCCTCGAAGGCCTCCAGGCCTTCCTGGAGCGCCTCCGCCGACTCCAGGTCCAGGTTGTCCGTCGGCTCGTCGAGCAGCAGCGCGGTGACGCCCTGGAGCTCGAGCAGCAGGATCTGGAACCTGGCCTGCTGGCCGCCGGAGAGCCGTTCGAAGGTCTGCTCGGCCTGGCCGGTCAGTTCGTAGCGGCGCAGCCGGGACATGGCGGGGCCCCGGTCCTGGGCGTGTTCCTTCCACAGGATGTCCAGGAGGGTGCGGCCCTCCAGTTCGGGGTGGGCGTGCGTCTGCGCGAAGTGTCCGGGGACGACCCGGGCGCCGAGCCGCCAGCCGCCGGTGTGGCTCACGTCGTCCCCGGCGAGCAGGCGCAGGAAGTGCGACTTGCCGGAGCCGTTGGAGCCGAGTACGGCGACCCGTTCGCCGTAGAAGACCTCCAGGTCGAAGGGTTTCATCAGGCCGGTGAGTCCGAGCTGCTCGCAGGTGACCGCGCGGACTCCGGTCCGGCCGCCCTTGAGCCGCATCCTGATGTCCTGCTCGCGCGGCGGCTCCGGCGGCGGGCCGGCCTCCTCGAACTTGCGCAGCCGGGTCTGCGCCGCCTGGTACCGGGATGCCATGTCATGGCTGACGGAGGCGGCCTGACGGAGGTTCAGCACGAGCTTCTTCAGCTGCGCGTGCTTCTCGTCCCACCGCCTGCGCAGCTCCTCGAAGCGGGCGAAGCGTTCGCGGCGGGCCTCGTGGTACGTGGCGAAGCCGCCGCCGTGCACCCAGGCGTCGGCGCCGGCGGGGCTCGGTTCGAGGGAGACGATGCGCTGGGCCGCGCGGGCGAGCAGTTCCCGGTCGTGGGACACGAACAGCACGGTCTTACGGGTCTGTTCGAGCCGCTCCTCCAGCCAGCGCTTGCCGGGCACGTCGAGGTAGTTGTCGGGCTCGTCGAGGAGCAGGACCTCGTCGGTGCCGCGCAGGAGCGCCTCGAGGACCAGACGTTTCTGCTCGCCGCCGGAGAGGGTGCGCACCTGGCGCCACTGCGCCTGGTCGTACGGGACGCCGAGCGCGGCCGTCGTGCACATGTCCCACATCGTCTCGGCCTCGTAGCCGCGTGCCTCGGCCCAGTCGGAGAGGGCCTGCGCGTACCCCAGCTGGGCGGCCTCGTCGTCGACGGTGAGGAGGGCGTGCTCGGCCTGGTCCACGGCGTGGGCGGCCTCGCGGATCCGGGGCGTGGCGACGGAGACGAGGAGGTCGCGCACGGTCGTCTCGTCCCGTACGGAGCCCACGAACTGGCGCATGACGCCGAGACCGCCACTGACCGTGACCGATCCGCCGTGCGGCTTCAGCTCGCCGGCGAGAAGGCGCAGGAGGGTCGTCTTGCCCGCCCCGTTGGGTCCGACCAGGGCCATGACGGCCCCTTCCCCCACCCGGAAGGACACGTCGCCCAGAAGCGCCCTCCCGTCGGGAAGGCAGTACTCCAGATACGCGGCTTCGAGGTGACCCATGGGAGGCCATTGTCCGGGGCGTCGGCGCAGGTGGCAAACCGTTTCGCCCTTCGGGCCCGGCGATGCCTCCGCGCACCCCCGCTGTCCATACTGTGAAACACAGGTCTCACCATGCGGCCGGGGCGCGTACGGTGACGGTCATTCGGAAGAGACGTACGCGACGCGACGGGACGGGTTCACCATGCCGACACCGCGAGAAACCGCTCTCTACACCCACGGGCATCACGAGTCGGTGCTGCGGTCGCACACCTGGCGGACCGCGGCCAACTCGGCCGCGTACCTTCTCGGAGTGCTGCGGCCCGACATGCGGATCCTGGACATCGGATGCGGGCCCGGCACCATCACCGCGGACCTGGCCTCGCTCGTCCCCGAGGGGCACGTCACCGGTCTCGACCGGGCGCCGGGCGTCCTGGAGCAGGCCCGCGCCACGGCGGCCGAACGAGGCCTGGCGAACACCTCCTTCACGGTGGGCGACGTGCACGCGCTGGGCTTCCCGGACGACACGTTCTGTGTGGTCCATGCCCATCAGGTGCTCCAGCACGTGGGGGACCCGGTGCGGGCACTGCGCGAGATGGCGCGGGTGACCGGGCCGGGCGGGTACATCGCCGTCCGGGACGCCGACTACGCGGCGATGACCTGGTATCCCTCGTCCCGGGGCATGGACGACTGGCTGGAGCTGTACCGGCGGGTGGCGCGGGCCAACGGCGGCGAACCGGATGCCGGACGGCGGCTGAAGTCCTGGGCGCTGGCCGCGGGACTCACGGACGTCACCGCCGGATCGGGCACCTGGACCTTCTCGACCGAGGAGGAGCGGGCCTGGTGGAGCGGCCTGTGGGCGGACCGCACCGTGGCGTCGGCCTATGCCGGGCGGGCCACCGGGCAGGGCCACGCCACCGGCGGGCAACTGCGGGCGGTGGCACAGGCGTGGCGGGAATGGGGCGCGCGGGACGACGGCTGGTTCAGTGTGCTGCACGGAGAAATTCTGTGCCGCAAGGAAGCCTGAAACCCGGATTCCGGGCCATCAGAAGAGCAGGAGGTTGACATTATGGTTCCCATTCTGCTCGTTCTGCTTCTGGCCCTGATCCTTTTCGGTGCCGGTTTCGCGGTGAAGGTGCTCTGGTGGATCGCCTTGGCGGTTCTCGTCGTGTGGCTGCTGGGATTCCTCATGCGCAGCACAACGGCGGGCGGAGGCAGGAGCCGCTGGTACAGGTGGTGAGGTGACAGCCGGTGCGTGACGGACGGCGTCACGCCAAGGGCCCGGTGCCGCGAGACTCGCGGCACCGGGCCCTTGGTTACTCAGTCGCGCGGCAGCAGCGGCCCGAGCGGCCCGAGGTCCAGATTCAGGTCCTCGGGCCGCAGTCCGTAACGGTCCCGCAGTTCCGCCATGCGGTCCCCGAGCAGCATCAGGGTGAGGCCGATGCGCTCCTCCTGCTCCTCCGTCAGGTCTCCCTCGTCGAACCGGCGCAGCGCCTGGCGCTCCATGAGCTGGCGCAGCAGTTCCACGACGGTGAGCACCAGTTTGACCAGGTCGCGTTCGACCGTGTCCGGATCCAGGTCGAGCCGGTTGCGCCGGTCGCTCCCCTCACCCCGGCCGCTCTGGTCGCGCCGGCCGCCGTGCGGCTCGGCGTGATGGTCGTCCGGGGCGGCCGTCAACGCAACTCCTCGAAGGGTGACGGAACGTTCGCGTTCACCGAGCTGATGAGCGCGTTGAGGTCGATACGGACCAGGTCGACGTCCGCGATGCGCAGCGTGAGGTCGCCGGTGATGACGACGCCGCCGGCCAGGAGCCGGTCGAGCAGATCCACCAGGGCTATCTCACGGCGTTCGACGACGGTCATGCCCCCTCCCCCGCCACCGATTCGTCCCCGGCGAACGAATAGGCCGCCCAGGGTCCGGTGAGTTCCACACGTATTCCGGGCGCCCCGTCCCTCGTCCGTTCCACCGTTTCCACGAATTTCTCGGACTCCGCCCGCGGCACGAGATAGGCCGCATTCAGCACATTGCGCCCCGAGGCGCCGGAGAGCGTGGGATTCTGCGGTGCGTGCAACCGGGAATCCTCGGCGCGGCCGGAGAGCGTCTCGTGCAGGTGGGTCGAGAACGTCTCGGCCCGCTGCCACAGGTCGTCGTGCGATTTCGTCTCCATGCGCCGTTGGCGCAGGTAGTCCCTGCCCGACGCGGGCTTGCGCGGGGGCGGTGCGGCGGCGGTGTCCGGCGCCTGCTCCGCCTCGACGAAGACCTTCACGCCCCATTCCACCCGGCCGTCCAACCGGTCCAGCGTCCGCAGGAAACTCTCCTCGCGCGCCTCCATCATCGTCCGTACGCCGCTGTCGTCGCGGAACACGGTGCCGAGCCGCAGCGGCAGCGGCGTCGTGACGGTGGTGAGGGCGTCGATGACGCCCTGGTGGGCGCGGGCGACGGTGGTCAGCCAGTCGAGGTCCTCCAGATGCTCGCGGAAGGGCTCCTCGGCGAAGTCCGCCTCCGGCACATGGCTGACGACGGCCACCAGGTCGTGGTGGGTCAGCAGCCGGGGCGGATCGCCCGCCACACCGGCCAGCTGTGCCTGGAGCGGAGCACCGAAGGGCCGGCAGACGGCGTAGACGTACCGCAGTCCGGTCACGGGGCCTCCTTGTGTGGACGGTCGGCCCCCCGCTGACGGTCGGCCTCCCGCTGACGGTCGGCCCCCTGCTGGTGGCCGGTCTCCAGTGAACGGCCGGCCTCCTCCTGACGGCCGGTCTCCAGTTCGGCCAGCCGCTCCCGCAACTCGGCGTTCTCCTTGGCCAGTTCGGAGCGGCGGGCGCGTGAGGACAGCGCCGGGTCCGTCTCCCACCAGTCGATCCCCATCTCCTTCGCCTTGTCGACGGAGGCGACGACGAGCCGCAGTTTGATGGTGAGCAGTTCGATGTCGAGCAGGTTGATGCGGATGTCCCCCGCGATGACGATGCCCTTGTCGAGCACCCGCTCGAGGATGTCGGCGAGGTTGGCGCCGCCCCCCTGGCCGTACGGCTCAGGGAAGCGGCCGGGTGTGGTCATCGTCGGCTCCCGCCTTCGGCGTACTCGGGCTCGTACTCCTCCTCGTCCTCCTCCTGTTCGTCCTCGTAGGCGTCCTCGTCCTCGTAACCGTCCTCCGCCGGCTCCTCGCCCTCCGCCGGTTCCCCGTCCTCCGCGGCCTCGTCCGCCTCCTCGTACGCGTCGTCCTCGTACTCGGCCTCCGGCTCCTCCTCGCCTTCGCGGGCTTCCTCGTCCTCGCCGGTCTCCTCGTCCTCGCCGGCCGTCTCGTCCTCGTCGCGCGAGGCTTCCTCCTCCTCCTCCTCGGCGACGGCGTCCTCGTGGCTGCGGACCACTTCCCCGTCCTGGATCTCGCCGCGCCAGCCGTCCTCGGCCTCACCCTTGAAGGTGATGAAGCGGGCGAAGTTCTTCAGGTCGAGCCGGGCCCGGCGGCCCTGGGCGCGCCAGATGTTGCCGGTCTTCTCGAACAGGCCGACGGGGTAGTACTCGATGACCAGGAGGACCCGGGTGAGGTTGTCGGCGAGCCGGTGGAAGGAGACGACGCCCTTCGTGGTGCCCTTGGCACCCTCGGAGGACCAGACGATGCGGTGGTCGGGAACCTGCTCGGTGGTCTTCGCCTTCCAGCTGCGGTTGGACCAGAAGACCTTCAGCTGCCAGTCCGAGGTGGTGTCGTCGCCCTTACTGGCGCTCTTGACACCCTTCGCGAAGGTGCTGAAGTCCTGGTACTGGGTCCACTGGTCGTAGGCGGTGCGCAGCGGGACGCCGACATCGATGTGCTCGATGATGACGGTGGGCTTCTTCCCCGCCGAGCGCTTGCCCTTGCCACCGCCCACCAGACCCTTGAAGGCGTCCTTCACCTTGTCCTTGACGTGCGAGGCGCCCAGTTCGACGGCGCTGCGCAGAGGGCTCTTGCCCTCGGCGAGTTTGCGGCCGCCGTCGAGTGCCAGCTTGGCGAACCCGGGGCTGTTGCCCTCGGCGATGTCGGTGAGTTTGCCGGTCGTCTCGCCGAGTTTGCGGCCGACACCGGTCAGCATGCGGGTGGCCTGGGCCGCGAGGTAGTCCTGCAGTTCCGCCTTGAGGCGGTCGGCGGCCTCGCTGTGGGCCACGTCGGCGAGCGGGTTCTTCGACGTTCCCTCGCGCGCGGCGGAAGCGGCCGATCCGAGTGTCCCGGCCATCACTTACCGCCTCCCTTCGACGTGCGGGAGCGGGTGCCCCGGGACGAGGAAGTCCGCGCGGCCGCGGTCTTCTTGCCGGCCGTCTTCTTGGCCGCGGCCTTCTTCGCCGGGGCGGCCTTCCCCGCCGGAGCCTTCTTGGCGGGAGCCTTCTTGGCCGGGGCCTTCTTGGCGGCCTCCTTCGACGGGGCCCTCTTCGACGGCCGCTCGGGGGGCGGTTCCGGCTCCTCGCCGTCCGGTTCGTCGTTCTCGGCGTCCTCGTCGTACTCGGCGCCCTCGTCCTCGTCGTACTCGGCGCCCTCGTCGTACTCGTCGTCCTCCGCCTCGCGGTCCGGCCGGCCGCCCGCGCCGGTCATCTGGTCGCGCATCTCGGCGGTGCGACCGTGCAGCTTGCCGGCGAGGGTGTTGAGCTGCCGTTCCACGAGGGCCCCGGAGGCCGCCTTGCCGGCGCCGCGCAGATCCCCGCGCAGCTGGTCCCCGAGCTCCTTGAACTGCGGGTTGTTCCGCAGCTGCGTGGAGACCAGGTCCCCGATCATCCGCGGGCTGAGGTTCAGCTTCTTGCCCGCCACCAGGCCGCCGACGGCGACCGCCATCTTCAGTTTTTTCGTCCGTCCGAGAAAGTATCCGGCCCCTATCGCGAGGCCAAGTGCCGTTCGGTTCATTGTGGTGCCGTCCCGTCCCCTGTGGCGCCGGTGTGCATTGCGGTCTCCAAACGGTCGAGGAGTACGTCCTCCTGCTGGTCGAACTCCTCCTCGGTGATCTCTCCGGCCTCCAACTGCTCCTCGAGCCGCGCCAGTTCGGTACGGATCGTGGCAGGGTCGTAGTAGATGCGTTCCGCCTCGCGAAGCACCTGTTGGATGGCCCAGCCGCTGCCGCGCACGGGGGCGAACGGCAGCAGCAGTACCTCCGAGATCAGGCCCATGCCGTCACCCCGCTCCGGCGTCCGCCCCGGTGGCCGTGGTGCCCGCCGGTTCGGCCGGGCCGGGTTCCACGAAGCTGTACGGCGGCAGCGGACCGTTGAGCCGCACCTCCAGGTGGGGCATGTCCTCGCGCACCCGGTCCACGGCGGCCATGAAGTTCGCGGCAGCGTCGCGCTCCACCAGGAAGGAGACGTTGGCGAGCCAGCCCGTGGACTCGGGGCCCACGCTCACGGAGTCGGCCGCCGCTTCCAGGGCACGCTGCACGGCGGCGCCGTCCTCGGCCTCCTGCGCCCTGACCGCGCCGGCGACCATCTCGCCGAGGCGGATCTTGTCGTCGTAACTTCCGCCGCCGGACTTCCGGTTGGCCTCCGCGAGGGCACGGACCTCCGGGTTGCCGGCCATCACGTGGTGCAGTACGGCTTCCTCGACATGATTGGCCTTGACGTTGTACTCGACCCGGCCGTCCAGCGCCCGCAGGCGCTCCTTGTAGTGCTCGGCGCGCTCGGTGAGGACGTCGGTGACGGAGTCGTCGTCGGGGGCGACACTGCCGAACCGCATCGGCAGCACACAGCCCTCCGCCCCGACCTCGGCGAGCACGTTCTGGTGGGCGAGCAGTTCCCTGCGCTTGGGGCGCAGCCCTTCGGGGGCGTCACTGACGACGGCCGCCAGGTCGCCCGCCTTCAGGACGCGCAGCGGGCCCCCGCCCACGCCGCTCAGGTGCTCGGGAACGGCGGGGTGCGTACTCGCGATGATGCCGTAGACGTACGTGCTCACTCCTGCTCCTCCTTCCGGCGTGACGTGGTGCTCTTGCGGGCCCGCGGACGGGACTCCTTCTCCCGCTCGGAGCCTTCGCCGCGCGCCTGCTGGAAGGCGTCGGAGATGGTTTCGGCGGCGCCGGACAGCGCGCCCTTGGACTTGCCGCGGGCGCCGGACTCGGTCATCTCGCCGACGAGGTCGGGCAGGCCCGGGTCCTTGCGCGGCCCGGACTCCAGGTCGAGCCGGTTGCACGCCTCGGCGAAGCGCAGATAGGTGTCGACGCTGGCGACGACGACACGCACGTCGATCTTGAGGATCTCGATGCCGACCAGGGAGACACGCACGAATGCGTCGATGACGAGCCCCCTGTCCAGGACGAGCTCAAGCACGTCGTAGAGACCGCTGCTGCCGCCTCCACCGCCGGACTGTTGTGCCGGTACGACTGTCATGCCGACTGTTCCTCCATTTCTGTGAGTGTGAGAGCGGGACCGGGTGGGCGGCCTGTCAGCCGCCGGACCTGCGTCCGTCGGCCCGTCCTCGCTCGTAGCGGCGGACACGGCGGTAACCGGTGAGCTGACCGTCGGGATCGAGCTCCACCTGGTAGCTCGCCATCAGGCTCATCGTGTCGGGTACGCGCTCGAGTTCGAGGACCTCGACCTCCAGCGCCCAGCCCTCCTCCGTCTGCTCGAAGGACGACACGGACTCGGCTTCCATACCGGTGAGCTCCGCGAGCTGGCCGCGCGCCTGGCGCAGCACCTCCATCGGACCCGGCCGCTTGTTCGCTCTGGTGTTTTCCGTGGACTTGCGGGATCCGCGGGAATCCTGCTGTTCCTGTGAATCCTTGGAATCTTCGGTGTTTCCTGTGTTTGCCATGGGCACCTCCTCCTCCGTGTGGCCGCAACTCTGTTCGCCAAACCTGCTGGGGTTCACTCGATTGCCACGGCCGCTGCCACGGCCGCGCTCCGTGCCCGCTCGGCCGGCCGCCCGGGGACGGTCAGCCCCGCAGCGCCTCCAGCCGTCGGCGGGCCGGGCCCAGGGCGCGGCCCCGGCGCGGCAGCCCGGCCCAGGGGTCGGTACGCAGCTGGTCGAGGGCGTCGGCGATGGTCCAGCGGCGGGCGTGCAGCTCCGGGTCGTCCAGCTGGTCCCAGGAGAGAGGGGTCGCGACGGGGGCGCCGGGCAGGGCGCGGACGGTGCAGGGCGCGACCGCGGTCTGTGCGTAGGCGTTGCGCTGGATGTCCAGGTAGAGCCGGTCGCCGCGGTCCTTCTTGCGGGCGGCGGTGGTGAGCCGGCCGGGGTGGGCGTCGGCGAGGGTGTCGGCGACCTCGCGGGCGAAGGCGCGCACCTCGTCGACGTCGTGGTCACCGGCGAGCGGCACGATCACGTGGAGCCCGCGGGAACCCGTGGTCATCAGTGCCGAGGGCAGGTTCAGTTCGTCCAGCAGCTTCCCCAGCAGGCGGGCCGCCTCCCGGACCGTCCCGAAGTCGTCCCGCGAGGGATCGAGGTCGAAGACCAGCCGGTCCGGACGGTCGGTCCCATGTCCCGGGCCGGCCCGGGACAGCCAGCGGTGCAGGGTGATGCTCGCCTGGTCGACGAGGTAGAGCAGGGTCGCCGTGTCGTCGCACACGGTGTGGCACACCGTGCCGCCCTCCTTGGGGACCTCGACCCGGGTGATCCACTCCGGGTAGCTCCCGGGGGTGTTCTTCTGCATGAACGTGGGCCCGTCGATGCCGTCCGGGTGCCGCTCCAGCATCAGCGGGCGGCCCCGCAGGTGCGGCAGCATGAAGGGGGCGACGGCCCGGTGGTAGTCGACGAGGTCGCCCTTGGTGTACTCCCCGGCGCCCCCGCCGCCGGGGAAGAGCACCTTCTCCGGCCGGTGGATCCGCACGGTGCGGCGCCCGGCCCGCACGGTCCGCGCGGTGTCCTCGCCGCTCACGGCACGATCGCCTGCTCCACCAGCAGCCGCCCGGCCGCCGCGATCGACTCGGCGTCGATGCCCGCGGCGTGCAGCTGTTCCTCGGGGGAGGCCGAGCCCGGCATGCCGCGTACGGCGAGCCGCACCAGGCGCGGTACGGGCCGTCCGTCGGTGAACGCCTCGAGGACCGCGTCCCCGAGACCGCCCTCCGGGTGGTGGTCCTCCACGGTCACCAGGCAGCCGGTCTCCTCGGCGGCCCGGCGCAGGGTGTCCCGGTCGACGGGCTTGACCGAGTACAGGTCGATCACCCGTGCCGCGATGCCCTCCTCCGCCAGCGCGTCCGCGGCGGCCAGGGCCTCGTGCACCGTGACGCCCGCCGCCAGCAGCGTCAGCCGGTCCCGTTCCGAGGACCGCAGGACCTTGCTGCCGCCGACGGGGAACTCCTCGCCGGGGCCGTAGATCACGGGGCTCTCGCCGCGCGAGGTACGCAGGTACCGGATGCCGTCGAGGTCCGCCATCGCGGCGACCAGACGCGCGGTCTGGTTGGCGTCACAGGGGTGGAGCACCGTCGAGCCGTGCACCGCCCGCATCATCGCCAGGTCCTCGAGACCCATCTGGCTGGGCCCGTCCTCGCCGATGGCGACCCCGGCGTGCGAGCCGACGAGGTTGACGCCGGCACCGCTGATCGACGCCATGCGGATGAAGTCGTGGGCGCGGGTCAGGAAGGCGGCGAAGGTGGCGGCGTAGGGCACCCAGCCGCGCGTCGCCGTCCCGACGGCGGTGGCCACCAGCTGCTGCTCGGCGATGTAGCACTCGACGTAGCGTTCGGGGTGCTCCTTGGCGAAGAACTCCGCGCGCGTGGAGTCGCCGACCTCCCCGTCCAGGACCACGACGTCGTCGCGCACGGTGCCGAGGGCGGTCAGCGCCTCACCGAAGGCGTTCCGTGTCGCCACCTTCTCGCCCTTGTCCCAGCGGGGCGGTTCGGCCTGTCCGGTGTGCACGGCGTGCAGCGTGCGGGCGGCGGGTGGTTCCGGCACCCGCACGCGCAGGTCGCGGGGGCCGCCGAGTTCGGCGATCGCCTCGTCGGCCTCCGGCAGCGGCTTGCCGTGCATCCCCTCGCGGTCCTGCACCGCCTCGACGCCCTTGCCCTTGAGGGTGCGGGCGAGGACCACGGTCGGCTGCCCCTTGGTGGAGGACGCCTCCCCGTACGCCCGGTCGACGGCGTCGACGTCGTGCCCGTCCACTTCCACGGCGTGCCAGCCGAAGGCCTCGAAGCGGCGGGCGTACGCGTCGAGGTCGTGGCCGTGCCGGGTGGGGCCGCGCTGGCCGAGCCGGTTCACGTCCACGAGGACGGTCAGGTTGTCGAGGTTCTCGTACGCGGCGTGCTCGGCGGCCTCCCACACCGAGCCCTCGGCCAGTTCGCTGTCCCCGCACATCACCCACACCCGGTAGTCGGAGCGGTCGAGCCGCTTCCCGGCCAGCGCGATGCCGACGCCGACCGGCAGTCCCTGGCCGAGCGATCCGGTGGCCGTCTCGACCCAGGGCAGCCGCTGGGGGGTGGGATGGCCCTCGAGGCGGCTGCCGAGCTTGCGGAAGGTGAGGAGTTCCTCGTCGTCGATGGCGCCGGCCGCCTTGAACGCGGCGTACATGAGGGGTGAGGCGTGCCCCTTGGAGAGGACGAAACGGTCGTTGCCCGGGTGGTCCGGATGGTCGAAGTCGTAGCGGAAGTGGCGTGCCAGCAGGACGGCCATCAGGTCGGCCGCGGACATCGAGGACGTGGGGTGCCCGGAGCCGGCGGCAGCCGCGGCGCGGATACTGTCCACACGCAACTGCTGCCCGAAATCGACGAGTTCACCGGTGTTCATGAGTCTCCTTGGACGGGGTTGTCGGGGTTGTCGGTGCCTGCCGGGTCGCCCGGGCCGGCGGGGCTGTCGGTGCGCTTGACGGGGCCCGGAGCGAGGTGCGGGCCGGCGGGCGGCCGGGGGCCGGGCCGCCTCTTCTCCGGTTCACCTCCGGGCCGGCTCCCGGAGGGTTCGGCGGCCGGCTCGGCGGCCTCGTCGCCGGACGTCTGCCGCCCCGGGCCGGAGGGCACCCTGGCCAGTTCCGGGGACGCCGTGTCCAGCGGCACCGACCAGGACCGTACGAGCCCCAACTGCACCGCCTGCCGCGGCAGTACGGCGTCCAGCAGCCAGTCGGCGGCGACCCGCACCCGGTTGCCGGGCATCGCCGCGAGGTGGTAGCCGCGGGTGACCGCGCCCGCCGCCGGACCGGACAGGTGGACGCCGAGCGGGTTGGCCGCCGCCTTGACGCCGCCCAGGTCCACCACGAACCCGAGGTCGCGGTGGCGGTAGGCGCGGGGCTCGCCGTCGCCGAGGGAGGCGGCGACGTTGTGGGCGCAGAGCTTGCCCTGCCGCCAGGCGTGCTGCGCGGTCATCGGGGTGTACTGCCCGGGTTCCTCCAGATCGGGTACCGCCGCCGCGTCACCGCAGGCGAACACCTCGGGCCGCCCCGGCACCCGCAGCTGCGGGTCGACCAGCAGCCGCCCGCGCTCCATGGGCAGCCCCAGCGACTCGGCGAGCGGATCGGGCCGCACTCCCACGCACCACACCAGCGTCCGCGTGTCGACGAACTCCCCGTCGGTCAGCAGCACCCCCTCCCGCGTGGCCTCCTTCACGGAAGTCCCCATCCGCACGTCCACGCCCCGCTCGCGCAGGACCCGGTCGGCGGTGCGGGAGAGCCGCTCGTCGAGTTCGGGCAGGACCCGGTCGGCGATGTCCAGCAGCAGCCAGCGTGGCCGCATGCCCGTCCGCATGGGGTGCTTGTGGACCTGCGCGTCGCTGAACAGCTTTCCGTGTGCGGCGACTTCGGTTCCGGTGTAACCGGCGCCGACCACCACGAAGGTGCACCGGGCGGCGCAGCTCGCGGGGTCGTCGGTGGCCGCCGCGAGCTCCACCTGCCGGGTCACGTGGTCACGCAGGTACAGCGCCTCGGGCAGCCCGCGGAAGCCGTGCGCGTGCTCGGCGACACCCGGGACGGGCAGCAGCTTGTTGACACTGCCGGCGGCCAGCACCAGCCGGTCGTAGGAGAGGCTGCCGCCGTCGCCCTCGGGACCGGTGTAGTGCACGGTCCGGGCGTCGAGGTCAATGCGGTCGGCCTCGCCCAGCACCAGCCGTACCTGCCGCAGCGTCCCGGAGAGGGAGACGGTGACCCGGCGCGGTTCCAGGATGCCGGCGGCGACCTGGGGCAGCAGGGGCAGGTACAGGAAGTAGTCGGTCGGGTTCAGCAGGGTGATGTCGGCCCGGCCCCGGGCCAGCCGGGACAGGACGCGGGCCGTGCGGTACCCGGCGAAACCGGCACCGACGATCACTATGCGGGGTCGACTCACGGTTCGCCTCCGGGGCTGTCGTCACGTACCTCGGGAGACTTCCGCGTCCCCCTGGCCGGGGTCGCCAAACGTCCGCAGGCTTCCGCCCCGGGCCTGCCGCCGGTTTCCGCTCCGGCCCCCGGGTACCCGGGGCCGGACCCGAACCGCCCCTGTCTCGGAGGCACCCCCATGCCCGAGTACGGTTATTTCCTCTCATGCGAGCAGTACGGTCCCGCCGAGCTGGTGGAGCAGGCGCGGATGGCCGAACAGGCCGGATTCCAGACACTGTGGATCTCGGACCACTACCATCCGTGGAACGACGAGCAGGGGCAGAGCCCCTTCGTGTGGTCGGTGATCGGCGCGCTGTCCGAGGCGGTGTCCCTGCCCGTCCAGACGGCGGTGACCTGCCCGGGGGTGCGAACGCACCCGGCGGTGGTGGCTCAGGCCGCCGCGACGAGCGCGGTGATGACGGACGGCCGGTTCCGGCTGGGCGTCGGCACCGGCGAAGCCCTCAACGAGCACATCCTCGGGAACGCGTGGCCACCCGCGCACGTGCGCCTGGACATGCTGGAGGAGGCCATCCAGGTGATGCGCCGCCTGTTCTCCGGCGAGGAGGTCAACCACCACGGCACGCACTACACCGTGGAGAACGCCCGCCTCTACACCGTCCCGGACGAGCCCGTTCGGATCGACATCTCCGGCTTCGGTCCGGCGGCGACCAAACTGGCGGCCCGGGTGGGCGACGGCTACATCACGATGATGCCCGACGCCTCGATGGTGGAGCAGTTCCGCAAGGGCGGGGGCGGCGGGAAGCCGGTCGCCGGCGGCACCAAGGTCTGCTACGGCACCGACCGCGAGGAGTGCGTCCGCACCGTCCACCGGCTCTGGGCGAACGAACAGCTGCCCGGTGAACTGAGCCAGGTGCTGCCCTCTCCGAAACACTTCGAGCAGGCGCAGTCCCTGGTGACCGAGGACATGGTGCGGCGCAGCCGGGTGTGCGGCGACGACGTGGACGAGCACGTCGCCGAGCTGAGCCGGTTCGCGGACGCGGGCTTCGACCTCGTCCACGTCCACCAGATCGGCCCGGATCTGCGCGGCTTCTTCGACTTCTACCGTTCGAAGGTGCTGCCGCAGTTGCAGGCCCAGTGACCTGGTGACGCCCGGTCACCAGTGGCCCAGTGGTCCGGTGACCCGGTGAGGAGGCGGCACGGCGGAGGCACGGACCGTGGTCCGTGCCTCCGCCGTCTCGTCCGGGGCCCTCCTCGCGGCCGGTCAGGCCCGGGGGCCCGGCACATCGGGGCCCGGCGCACCGGGGGCCGGGGTGTTCGGCCGCGGTGGTACGGCGTCCGTGGCGGGCGGCGTCGACGGCACCGGCGGAGCGACGCCACCGGCACGCCCGCGCCCGGCGTCCTGCTGCCCGGGGACGGGCGCCTGCCCGGCGGCCCCGCGCCCGGGCGAGGGACGGGCCGCGTTCCGCAGTGCGTAGGCCAGGACACCCAGGATCACGGCCGTGATCAGCGCGGCGGCCCAGTCCGGCAGAACCAGGGCGAGGGCGAGACCCACGGCCAGGGCGACGGCCGCGCCCGCGTACAGGGCGACGGCGCCGGACGCGCCGTACAGGGCGGCCTTGCGGCGCTGCCCCCGTGCCTGTTCACGCAGCTCGTCGCGTACGCTCTCTCGGGCCACCTGCGCCAACTCGTCGACCAGGTGCTTGTCCAGATGCTGCATGTGCTCCAAACGCTGCATGACACCCGGGTACCCAACGCCCCGCGCGCGTAACGCCGTTCCCCAACTAGGCTCGTCGCCATGGAGATTCTGGGTGCCACCCTGCGCGTCTGCGTCGACGACATCGAGACCGCGATCCCCTTCTACGAGCGGCTGGCGGGAGGCAGGGCCCTGCGCTTCGAGCGGGCCGGTGTCCACGTGGCCGCCGTCGGCTGCTTCCTGTTGATGAGCGGCCCCGCGGCCGAACTGGACGTGCTGCGCAAGGTGGCGGCTACCATCGCGGTGAAGGACGTCGAGGAGGCCGGCCGGGTGCTGGCCGAGATGGGCGCGGACATCATCGCGGGCCCGCTCCCCACACCGGTGGGCCGCAACCTCATCGCGCGGCACCCGGACGGTGCCGTCTACGAGTACGCGGACCGCCTCGCCGTCTGACCCGTCCGGCCACGGCTCCGTCCGTACCCGTCCCGCTCCGCTCCGGTCCGTGTCTCCCCGCCCGGGCGGGGAGACACGGACCGGAGCGAGGCGACGCCGGCGGCCTTGCGGACGCGGGGCGCCGTACGCGCCGGCGCGATCAGTGCGGCTCCCGCATCTCGCGGGTGAGGGCCCAGCGTTCGTGGTCGCGCCAGGCTCCGTCGATGAAGAGCATGTCCGGCGAGAACCCCTCCAGCCGGAATCCGCGGCCACGGGCCAGGGCGATGGAGGCGGCGTTGGCGGGCTGCACGTTGATCTCCAGCCGGTGCAGCCGCATCGGTCCGAACGCGTGCCGTACGACGAGGTCCAGCCCCTCGCTCATCAGCCCGCGCCCCGCCGCGTGCGCGAACGCGCCGTACCCCAGGACGCCGCACTGGTACGCGCCGTGCACGATGTTGTTGATGTTGATGAACCCGGCGATGGAACCGTCACGGCCCCCGTCGTCCGGGCCCGCGCCGGGGTCCGCCTTCTCGCAGACCAGGAAGCCGGCCTTGGCCGGGTCCTCGATCAGCCGCTGCGCGTACGCGGAGTACGCCGAGGCGCTCTCCGGCGGGAAGAGCCAGGGGTGGTGCAGGTCCTTGCTCTCCCGGGCACGGGCGGTGAACTCGGCGCTGTCCGCGTGGGCGAAGTGGCGTATGCCCACACGGGGGCCTTCGGCGAGGTAGCGGGAAGCGGGGTGCGGCACCGTGCCAGCCTACGTCGGGTTCCGGGTGCGGGGCGGGCTCAGCTCAGCGCCGGTTCGTCGAGCGTCAGGGTGCCCGCGTCCGCGTCGAGTTCCGCCGTGACGCCGAACGGCACGGTGAGTGCCCCGTCGCAGTGCCCGAACCCGAACTGCTCGGCCACGGGCACGCCGAGACCGCCGAGCCGGTCGGCGAGCAGCGCCCGGACCTTCTCGTACGGGCCGCACTGTGCCCAGGAGCCGAGCAGCAGTCCCGACACCCCCTCGAACCACCCGGCCCGCGACAGCTGGGTGAGGTACCGGTCGAGCCGGTACGGCTCCTCCCCCACGTCCTCCAGGCACAGCAGCCCGCCGCGCGCGGAGGACCTGGTGTGCGGGGTGCCCAGGCCGGCGGCGAGCAGGGCGAGGCAGCCGCCGAGCGTGACGCCGCGCGCCCGGCCGGGGACCAGCGCGGTGCCGTCGGAGGCCAGGGTGCGGACGGTTTCGGGGGCGAACAGGGTCGCCTCGAGGTGCTCCTGCGCGCGGGTGTTCTTGAGGAAGTCGACGCCCGCCGCCATCGGCCCGTGCAGGGTGACCAGGCCGAGCCGGGCCGCGAACGCCTCGTGCAGGGCGGTGATGTCGCTGAACCCGACGAAGACCTTCGGTCCGGCGGCCCGCATCGCCGGCCAGTCGAGCAGGTCGACCATGCGCTGCACGCCGTAGCCGCCCCGGGCGCAGATCACCGCGTCCACGGCGGGGTCGCACCAGGCGGCCTGGAGGTCGGCGGCCCGGTCCGCGTCGGTGCCGGCCAGATAGTCGAACTCGCCGTGGCGGTCCAGGACGTGGGGGGCGGCCACCGGGTCGAGGTCCCAGCCGCGCAGCACGTCGAGACCGGCCTGCAGCCGCTCCTCCGGCACGGGCCCGCTGGGCGCGACGACGGCCACCCGGGCGCCGGGGCCGATCCGGGACGGCCGCCGCAACGGCTCGGCCCGGCTCGTCCACGCGGCCCGGCTCATCGGTGCGCTCCGGCTCATCGGTGCGCTCCGGCTCGTCGGGTCAGCCCCAGGACCGGCACGCCGGGTACCGACAGTCCGAACACCTGGGCGTACAGGGACAGTTCGGCCTCCAGTGCGCGCACCATGGTCTCGGCGCGCCGGAAGCCGTGTCCCTCTCCCTCGAAGGTGAGATACGCATGCGGCACGGCCTTGCCCCCCAGGCGGGCGAGGAACCGCTCGCACTGCACGGGAGGGCAGATCCGGTCGTCCAGGCCCTGGAGGAGCAGGAACGGCGCGGTGAGCCGGTCGGCGTGTGCGGCGGGCGAGCGTTCGGCGTACCGCTCGGGGACTTCGGCGCGCGGGCCGATGAGGCTCTCGAGGTACCGGGACTCGAAGTCGTGGGTCTCTCCCGGGCCCCAGCCGGTCAGGTCGAGCACCGGGTAGATGATGGTGCCGCAGGCGTAGACGTCGGTCGTGGTGAGGGAGGCGGCCGTGGTCCAGCCGCCGGCGCTGCCGCCGCGGACGGCGAGCCGGTCGCGGTCGGCGGTGCCCTCGTCGGCGAGTGCCAGGGCGACGGCGGCGCAGTCCTCGACGTCGACCACGCCCCACTGCTCGCGCAGCCGGTCCCGGTAGGCGCGCCCGTAGCCGGTGGAGCCGCCGTAGTTGACCTCGGCGACGCCGATGCCGCGCGAGGTGAAGTAGGCGATCTCGAGGTCGAGGACGAGCGGTGCCCGGCCGGTGGGCCCGCCGTGCGCCCAGATCACGTACGGCGGCAGCTCGCCGTCGGGCCCGGTGCAGCCGGGGTTGCGCGGCGGGTACACCTGGGCGTGGATCTCGCGGCCGTCCGGCCCGGTGAAGGTGCGGACCTGCGGCTGCGGGTAGTGGGCGGGGTCCACGGCGTCCTCGTGCGGGGTGCCGATCACCCGGGCCCTGCCGGTCCGGGTGTCCAGCTCGACGACCTCGTGGGCGCTGCGCGGGCTCGCTCCGACCGCCACGACGCGCTCGCCGTGGGCCGCGAGCGTGGGCGTGAACTCGGTCCAGGGTCCGGCCGCGTCGACGACCTCGCCCCTCTCCGGGTCGAGTATGCCGAGCGTGGCGGCGCCCCGGCCGTGCACGACGGCGATCAGGCCGCTGTCCAGCGGGGTGAACCAGCGCGACCCCGGCTTCCACAGCGGCCCGCCGAACTCCTCCTCGCGCGGGCAGACGGGTTCGCCGTCGAGGTAGAGGTTCCACCAGCCGGTGCGGTCGCTCGTGTGGAGCAGCCGGCCGTCGTGCGTCCAGTCGGCCTGGGCGACCGACTCCCCCGGGCCGCCGGCCACGGTGCGGGCGTCGCGCAGGGTGCCGTCGGGGGCGACGTCGGCGAGGCGGAGTTCGGTACCGTCCCAGGGCATGCGGGGATGGTCCCAGGCCAGCCAGGCGGCGAGCCGCCCGTCGGGCGAGAGGCGCGGCCCGGTGACGAACCGGTACCGGTCGTCGGTCAGTTCGCGCACGGCACCGCGGTCGTCGGCGGCCGAGCCGTCCAGCGGTACGGCGGCCAGGACACGGCGTACGTCATCGGGTCCGTCGCCGGTGAACTCCTCCAGGACGCACCACACCTCGCCGCGGTCCGGCAGCAGGGTCGGCTCGGCCCAGCGCAGTCCCTGCCCCACCGGGGAGAGCGGGGTCAGCGGTCGCGGCTCACCGCCCGGTTCGTACCGGTGGAGGCGCTGGCCGGCGAAGTCGACGAACACCACGAGCGGGTCGTCGTCCCGTACGAAGCCGGCCCAGGGCCGTCCGCCGTACTCGTGGACCCGGCTGCGCACGTTCCAGGGCGCGGGCAGGACGGACTCCTCGGTGCCGTCGGAGTGCCGGCGCACCAGGGTGCGGCGGCCTCCTTCGGCGGGCCGGGGCTCGGTCCACCACACCTCGTCCCCGACGAATCCCACGTACTCGGGGCTTCCGTCGTGCGCCGCGGCCGTGGCCGCGTCGATGGGCGAGGGCCACTCACCGTACGGCAGGGTTCGCACCGTCTCCCCCATGGGCTCAGGCCGTCCGCAGGAACCGGTCGAGGACGCGGACGCCGAAGTGGAGCGCCTCGACCGGGACGCGCTCGTCGACTCCGTGGAAGAGGGCCTGGTAGTCGAAGCCCTCCGGCAGCTTCAGCGGGGCGAAGCCGTAGCCGGTGATGCCGAGGCGGGAGAACTGCTTGGCGTCCGTGCCGCCGGACATGCAGTACGGCACGGGGTGCCCCTCGGGTGCGAACTCCTGCACCGCGGCCCGCATCCGGGCGAACGTCGTCGAGTCCACCGGCGACTGCAGGGCCGGCTCCCGGTGGTGGAACTCCCAGTCCACGCCGGGCCCGGTGAGCCGGTCCAGGGTGGCGCGGAAGTCGTCCTCGCCGCCGGGCAGGATCCGTCCGTCGATGTACGCCTCGGCCTGGCCGGGGATCACATTGACCTTGTAGCCGGCGCCCAGCATCGTCGGGTTGCTGCTGTTGCGGAGGGTGTGCTCGACGAGTTTCGCGGCCGGCCCCAGCTTGGTGAGCAGCGTGTCCACGTCGGACAGGTCGGGGTCGACGCCGTACAGGGCGGCGAGTTCGGTGAGTGCCGCGCGGACGGTCGGGGTGAGCCGCAGCGGCCACTCGTGCTCTCCGATGCGGGCGACGGCGGCCGCGAGGCGGGTCACCGCGTTGTCCCGGTTGACCTTGGAGCCGTGGCCGGCCCGCCCGTGCGCGGTGAGCTTCAGCCAGGCCGTGCCGCGTTCCCCGGCGGCGATCGGGTAGAGCTGCCGGCCGGAGCCGTCGTGGACGGTGTAGGCGCCCGATTCGCTGATGCCCTCGGTGCAGCCCTCGAAGAGCTCCGGGTGCCGGTCGGCGAGGAAGCCGGAGCCGTCCTCGGCGCTGGCCTCCTCGTCGGCGGTGAAGGCGATCACGATGTCGCGCCGGGGCCGCACGCCCTGGCGGGCCCAGGCCCGCACCACGGCGAGGATCATCGCGTCCATGTTCTTCATGTCGACGGCACCGCGCCCCCAGACCACCCCGTCGCGCACCTCGCCGGAGAAGGGGTGCACGCTCCAGTCGGCCGCCTCGGCCGGTACGACGTCGAGGTGACCGTGGACGAGGAGCGCGTCGGCCGTGGGGTCGGTGCCCGCGAGGCGCGCGACGACGTTGGTCCGGCCGGGGGTGCGCTCGAGCAGCACCGGTTCCAGGCCCGCTCCGGCCAGCCGCTCCGCCGCGTATTCGGCGGCGGGCCGCTCCTGGCAGTCACCGCCGCCCCGGTTCGTGGTGTCGATCCTGATGAGGTCGGACGTGAAGGTCACGACCTCGTCCAGAGCGTGTTCGTCAGCCATACTGCTCCTCCACCGCGGCCGAGGCGATCGTGGTGACCGCCTTGAAGGTGCGGATCCCGTCGTACATGGTCCCGCTGGTGTATGCCACTTTCCGCTCGCCGGCCCGGGTCACGCCCGGCACGACGGTGGCGGCCATGGCCAGATGCTCGGCGTCGAACTCCACCGCGACGGTGAAGGGACCGGCGGTCACCGGCTCGTGGCGCACCGCGAGCGCGGCGGCGTCCTTGGCCGCCGCACGGATGTCGGAGGCCGTCCGGGCAGGGGTCCGGCACACCGCCGCGTACCGCGACACGTGGTCCTTGACCGCGACCTTCAGCGCCTCCGGTGCGTAGCCGAGCGCGTCCTCGCAGGCCACGTCGTCGCCGGTGACCAGGACGACCGGCACCCCGTACTCGGCGACGACGGCGGCGTTGAGCAGGCCCTCGCTCGCCCGCTCGCCGTTCAGCCACACCCCGGTGATGGAGTTGGCGAGGAAGGTGTGGGCGAGGACGCCCTCCATGCCGGCGCCGGCGTGATAGCCGATGAACGCGATGCCGTCCACGTCGCCGTGCTGCACGCCCTCGACCATGGACAGCGACTTGTGCCGTCCGGTGAGCATCTCGGCCCGCTCGTCGAGCCGCTCCAGCAGGAGATTGCGCATGGTCCAGTGCGCCTCGTTGATCAGCACCTCGTCGGCGCCGCCGTCGAAGAAGCCCCGCACGGCGGCGTCGACGTCGGAAGTGAACATGGACCGGCAGCGCTCCCACTGCGGGGTGCCCGGCAACACGTCGGCCGGCCAGGTGACACCGGTGGCGCCCTCCATGTCGGCGCTGATGAGGATCTTCATGCGCCTCACGCTACGTCGTGCCGTCAAAGCTCTGCCAGGCCTGTGGAAAACTCTCACCGGCCCAGACCAATGACGGTACAGGACGCACGGGACCGCCTCCCACCTGCCCCTATACCACGCCGCAGACCGCGAGTCGGGTCCGATCCGGACCACGGGCTCCGGTCACCCGGCACGTCCCGTCACGTACCAGCCGGAGGGCAGTCCGATCAGCTACGGTTCGCACAGGGCGAGGTGGCGGGCGACGGTCAGGCTGGGTTCCGCGTCCCGGAACACACCTCCCTGCCCGCCCGGCGCCTCGCGCCGGAAGCCCTCCCACGCCTCCCGGTACCGACTGGTCACGCTCATGCCCAACTCCCCAGGGTGTGAAGCGGATCCGCCCACGTGACGGGCCGGTACGGTGTATCGCGCGCCGGGGCGCACCGACAAGGACACCGCGCATTCCTTCACGCCTCGTTCGCCTCGGATGAGCCCCTGTTCGCGTCGCGCGAGCCCCCGTTCGCGTCGGCCGGTCGTCCACTCGCGTCGAACAGGAGGCGGGGGGCGGGGGCGGGAAGCGTGCCGGATCAGCGGCGCGGCAGCGTCAGTTCGAACCAGACGCTCTTGCCGGAAGGGGTCCGGCTGCTGCCCCACTCCCGCGCGAGCCTGCTGACCACCCGCAGCCCCCGCCCGGACTCGTCCGCCGGCCCGGCGTGGAGGAGGGTGGGCAGTTCGTGGTCGTCGTCCTCCACCTCGCACAGCAGGGTGTCGCCGCGGACCAGGCGCAGCGCGACGGGCTGTGCGTGGGCGTGCCGTACGGCGTTGGTGACGAGTTCCCCGGCCATCAGCTCGGCGTTGTCGACGTGCTTCTCCAGGCCCCACTCGTAGAGCTGTTCGCGGACCATGGCGCGGGCCCGGGCGACCTCCGACGGGTCGGGGACCAGCCGCCACTCGGCGACGTGGTCGGGCTCGATGCCGCTCAGGCGTGCCATCAGCAGGGCCACGTCGTCCTTGCGGCCGCCACGCCCCGCTTCTGAGAATGTCACAGCGAGGGCGCGGATGATGGTGTCGCAGGCGTCGTCCATGGACGCGGCCGGGTGGGCGGCGGATGCGCACAGGGCCGCGAGGCCGACACCGATGTCCTCACCGCGCGCCTCGACCAGCCCGTCGGTGCACATCACCAGCCGGTCGCCGGGCTCCACACGCACGCGCACGGACTCGAACGGCACACCGCCGACGCCGATCGGGGCACCGGTGGGCAGATCCAGCAGTTCGCCGCGGCCGTCCGCCGCACGGACCAGGACGGGCGGGACATGTCCGGCGTTGGCGAGGTGGAGCTCGCTCGCGATGGGGTCGTAGACGGCGTACAGACAGGTCGCCAGGTGGGTGTCGCCCAGCCGCTGGGCAAGGTCGTCAAGGTTGCGCAGCAACTGCGCGGGCGGCAGGTCGAGCCCCGCCATGGTCTGCACGGCGGTGCGCAACCGGCCCATCGTCGCGGCGGAGTTCAGGCCGTGGCCCATGACGTCGCCGACGACGAGGGCGGTGCGGGCGCCGGGCAGCTTCACCGAGTCGAACCAGTCGCCGCCGACCCGGCCGGGCAGCGTGCCCGGCAGATGGCGGGTGGCGATGTCGCAGCCCGCCATGCGTGGCGGGAGGTGCGGGAGCATGCTGTCCCGGAGCGTCTCGGCGACGTTCTCCTGGTAGGTGTACATGCGCGCGTTGTCGAGCACCAGGCCCGCGCGGGCGGCGAGTTCGGCGCCGGTGACGCGGTCCATGTCGTTGAAGACCTGCCGCTCCGGATGGCGCAGCAGGATCATGAACCCGAGGACGACCTGACGCGCTTTCAGCGGCACGACGAGCATCGAACGGCCGGTGATCAGCGGGCGGATGTCGCGCTTCTCGAACTGCGAGGCGACGGCATCCCCCATCTGCTCGCTGATGCGCGGCACGAGGACGGGCTCGCCGGTGGTCATGCACTGGAAGAACGGGGTGTGGGCCGGGAAGGACATGGCTTCGCCGACGGGCACGACGTCGTCCCAGCGGCCGGGTTCGTCGGTGTGCTCGAGGGCGACCCGGTGCCACATGGTGGTGGTGTCGGGCACGCCCTCGTCGAAGCCCTCACCGGCGACGACCTGTTCGCGCAGATAGGTGCCGGCGACGTCGGTGAAGCGGGGCACGACGGCCTTGCCGACCTCGACGATGGTGCGGGACAGGTCGAGGGAGGTGCCGATCCGGGAGCTGACCTCGTTGAGGAACTCCAGGTGTTCGCGGACGGCGGCGTACTCGAGGTCCTCGGCCTCGGCGCGCTGGTCCTCGGGCACGGGTTCGCCGGCCGCGCGGGCCCGTGCGGCCCGTTCACGACGCGCCTCGCGTTCGGCGCGGCGGGGCACACCCCAGTCGGGGGTGACGGGCACTCGCTCGTTCCTGCTGAACTCCAGGACGGGGCAGCCCATGTCGAGGATCTGGGCGGCGATGCGGGCGCTCTCCCCGACGCTCATGCCGGGCAGGATCTCGGGGAGCCGGCGGGCCAGGTCCGCGGAGCCGGGGAAGTCGGTGTGCGGGGCGAATCCGGGGGCGATCCGCTCCAACGCCTCCGTCCCGTCGCCGTGCAGCGCGTCCGCGTCGGCGGCGAGCACCAGCAGCCGCTCGCTGCCGGGGCCGACCAGCGGGTAGGCCCACCACAGCACGTCGACACGCCCTGCCCCGGACCCGGGCGCCAAGCCGGATCCGGGCCCGGCGCCGGACTCGCGAGCGGGAACGGAGGCAGGGGCGGCGAGGCGGGCACGGCCCGCGGCCGGACAGGAAAGGCCCCGGTCGAGGGAGGATTCGAAACCGGGGCCGAGACCGTCGTGGTCCGCGTACGACGCGTACGCACCGTGCCGTCCGGCTTCTCTCTCCTCCTCGTCCCCGGGGAGGGCGCCGGAGACCGGCAGCAGATCGACGGCCGGGCGGCCGAGGGCGTCGTCCTTGGACAGCCCGAACAGGCGCCGTGCGCCTGTACTCCAGTGCGAGACCAGCCCGTCGCGGTCCACGACGACGACGGCCAGCGGGATCCGGCCGGCACCGAGGCCTTCGGTCACCGCGCCGTCCTCGGCTCCTCGGCCGGCCGGTGCGTCCCGCTCGGTGCCACGGTCCATGGCCCAGGCCCTCTCTCCCCACGGATCCCAAGATCTGTACCGCCGCACCACCGTACGGGCACGGCTGGTTGCGATGTGAGGCAATACGGGAATTGACCGCCGGCGTTCGCACCGGAGCGCACTACCTGCACGGACGTCCGTTCGCCACCTCGTTCGCGGCCTCGTTCCCGTCCCCGCCCCTGGCCCGCTCCTGTGCCTCAGTCCTCGTGTCCCAGCTGGAGGTCCCGTTCGGTGCGGTCCCCTCCGGCGACCTGGAGGACGGTCGCGACCGGCGGGTAACCGGCGGCGATGACGGTGTACTCGCCGGACGACAGGTCGACGAAGCGGAAGGTGCCGTCCGGCCCGGTGGTGAGGGTGTCGACCACGTTGCCCGCCGCGTCCAGCAGGGTCACGCGCGCGTCCTCCACGGCCCGTCCCGCGCTGCCCCGCACGGTGCCGCGCAGCACGGCGCCGCCGGCCAGTTCGACGTCCTGGCGGGTCTCCCGCGCCGCCTGGACGGTGACGGGGAGAGCGGCCGGGCGGAAGGCGGGCGCGCTCGCGGCGAGGGTGTACTCGCCGGCCACCAGTTCGGTGATCTCGTAGCCGCCCTCCCGGTCGCTGCGGGTGGTGGCGACGACCTCCCCGTGCACGTTGGTCAGGGTCACGATGGCGTCCCGTACGGGCGATCCGTCGGCGGTGAGCACGCTGCCGGCGAGGCGGCCCGCGCCGCCGAGGACGACGTCCAGTTCGACGGGCCGCTCGCCGACGGTCACGGAGACCGCCTGCGGCTGGTGCCCGCCCGCGGCCGCGATCAGGACGTACGAGCCGGAGCCGGGCGTGGCCAGCGCGTACCGCCCGTCGGCGCCGCTCGCGCCCCGCCCGATCTGCTGCCCGGCGACGTCGATGAGGGTGAGCGCGGCGCGCGGCACGACGGTCCCGTCAGGATGCTGGACGGTGCCGCAGACGGCGATGCCGGCGGGGTGCGGCGAGCGGAGCGAGGCGGGGGTCCCCCCGTCCGCGGGGCGGGGGAGGGCCTGCGGCGCGGGCGCCGTGACGTGCGGTGCGTCCGCTGCCGGGTCGGCGGTGGGGGCGTAGTGGGACACCAGGGGTTTCTCCTTGAGGAAGAAGGCGATGAGCAGGCCGAGGACGAGGACCGGCACCAGGTGGAGGAAGATGCGCGGCATGGCGTCGGCGTAGGCCTGGATGTAGAGGTCGCGCAGTGCGGGTGGCAGCGCGTGCACGAGCTGCGGGGTGATCGACTCGGCGTCGGGCAGCCCGGCGTCCTCCCCCGCGGGAAGCCGCTCGGCGAGGGCGTCGCTGAGCCGGCCGGCGAAGAGGGTGCCGAAGACGGCGGCGCCGACGCTGCCGCCGATCTGCCGGAAGTAGTTGTTGGCGCTGGTGGCGGTGCCGAGGTCGGCGGGGCGTACGGAGTTCTGCACGGCGAGGACGAGGACCGGCATCACCATGCCGATGCCGGTGCCGAGCACGGCCATCCAGATGCTGTAGTGCAGCCGGGGTGTGCCGGGCTCGAGGCGGGACAGGAGCCACATGCCGGCGACCGAGAGGGCGGTGCCGAGGAGGGGGTGCATCCGGTAGCGGCCGGTGCGGCTGATGAGCTGTCCGGAGGCGACGGAGGCGCCGACGACGCCGGCCATCATGGGCAGCATCAGCAGGCCCGACTCGGTGGCGGTGGCTCCGTCGACCATTTGCAGGTACGTCGGCAGATAGCTGGCCGCGCCGAACAGGGCGACGCCGATCACCAGGCCGACCAGGCCGGCGATGTTGAAGACGGAGTCCCTGAACAGCCTCAGCGGGATGAGGGGTTCGGCGGCGAAGCGCTCGGCGACGAGGAAGAGCAGGGTGGCCGCCGCCGCGCCCGCGCCCAGGCCCAGGACGACGCGCGAGTCCCAGGCGTACTCGGTCCCGCCCCAGCTGGTCAGCAGCACCAGGCAGGTGGAGGCGGCGGCCAGCAGCAGGGCGCCGAGGACGTCGAGGCGGGCTCGGGCGGCCGGCTTGGGGAGTTTGAGCACCAGGGCGACGACGAGCAGGGTCAGGATGCCGAGGGGCACGTTGAAGTAGAAGCACCAGCGCCACGACAGATGGTCGGTGAAGTAGCCGCCGAGGAGCGGTCCGGCGACCGAGGCGAGACCGAAGGCGGCGCCGATCAGGCCCATGAACCGCGCGCGTTCCCGTGCGGGCACGATGTCCGCGATGATCGTCTGGACCCCGATCATCAGGCCGCCCGCGCCGACGCCCTGCACCGCGCGGTAGGCGATCAGCTGGTCCATGGTCTGCGCGCGGCCCGCGAGTGCGGAGCCGACGACGAAGACGACGATCGCGAACTGGAAGACGCCCTTGCGCCCGAACAGGTCGCCGAGTTTGCCGTAGACCGGCAGTCCGATGGTGGCGGTGAGCAGATAGGCGGTGATCGCCCAGGACATCCGGTCCAGACCGTGCAGTTCGCCGACGATCTTCGGGAGCGCGGTGGCGACGATCATCTGCTCGAGGGCGGCGAGCAGCAGCGCCAGCATCAGCGCGAGGAACACCAGCCGCACCCTGCGCGGGCTCAGCCCCGGGCCGCCCTGCCCCTGTCCTTGCCCGGAATCCCGTCCCCGACCCGGCCCCGGATCCGCACCGTGCCCCGGACGGCCGGCGGATTCCGGCCCGGGGAACCGGTCCGGGGGCGGGTGCTCGGCCGGCGGCGCTGCCGCCGCGGCCGGCTCGTCCTGTGTCAGTGTGATCCCGCCCACGTGCCGCTCCCCTCGTCGCGCTGCCGCACGGTTCCCGCGTGAAAGCGACAACCAGGAGCGAGCGCGACGAGTTACGGCACACGGAAGGTTCGTACGGAGATCACTCGAACCGGTGAGGGGAGCCGGCCCGGCCCTTGATACGGCCGGGCCGGCCGCTTCACCTCGGCGGTTACTTCTCGACCTCGGTGGCGAGGTTGGCGAGCAGCGCGTCGTGGATGCGCGCGAGGCCCTTGGGGGCGAAGGTCCTCTCGAAGAAGCCGCCGATGCCTCCGGCGCCGGTCCAGGTGGTGGTCACCACGACCCGGGACCTGCCCTCCCCGGCCGGGGTGACGCGCCAGGTGGTGACCATGGACGAGTTGCGGTCCTTCTCGACCAGTTCGCCGTCGCTCGGCTCGGTGACCTCCATGAGGCAGTCGCGGACGCGCTTGCTGGTGGCCTGGAGCTTCCAGTGGACGAGGCTGCCCTCGCCGTCACCGCCCTCGCGGACCTCGTACTCGCTGTACTGCTCCGGCAGCAGCTTCCCGCGCGTGCCGCTGTAGTCGGCGAGGGCATCGAACACCGTCTCCGCGTCCGCCACGACGATCCGCTCCGTAGTGGCCTCGACCTGCGCCATCGCTTTCCTCCAGGACATGGGTTCTCGGGGGTTCGGGACAAGCCAACCACCCCCTCGCCCGGCCCCCCAAATCGGGAGTCCGGAAGTGATCGGGAGTGTGCTCAAACCAGTCGTTCGCGCGATCAAGGGAACACTTGTTCTATTGTGTGAGCCCGTGCTTGGGCCAGTACACCGAGGAGGCGTCATGCGCTGGGAGAACCTCACCCCGGACTCCGAACACAGCCGGGCCGACGCCGCACTGTTCGGCGCGGACGCGGTGACCACCCGCACCTTCGACACGCCGGAGTTCGCCGGAATCACCTTCCACGAGATCCGCGCCCGCTCGGTCCTCAACCGGGTGCCCGGGGCGTCCCGCATGCCCTTCGAATGGACCGTGAACCCCTACCGGGGGTGCACGCATGCGTGCGTCTACTGCTTCGCCCGCAAGTCGCACAGCTATCTGGACCTCGACACGGGCATCGGCTTCGACAGCCAGATCGTGGTCAAGGTGAACGCGCCCGACGTGCTGCGCCGTCAGCTCGCCGCCCGGCGCTGGCAGGGCGAGCACATAGCGATGGGCACGAACGTCGACTGCTACCAGCGCGCGGAGGGCCGCTACCGGCTGATGCCGGGCATCCTGGCCGCGCTGCGCGACCACGCGAATCCCTTCTCGATCCTCACCAAGGGCACGCTGATCCTGCGTGACCTGGAGTTGCTGCGGCAGGCCGCCGAGGTCACCGACGTCGGCATCTCGGTCTCCGTCGGCTTCACCGACACCGGACTGTGGCGCACCGTGGAGCCGGGCACGCCCGCCCCGGAGCGCCGGCTGGAGGTCGTGCGCACGCTCGCCGCCCACGGGATCGGCTGCGGGGCGCTGATGGCACCGGTGATCCCTTTCCTGGGCGACCGGCCGGAGCAACTGCGGGCCACCGTGCGGGCGATCGCCGCGGCGGGCGCCACCTCCGTCACGCCGCTCGTGCTGCACCTGCGGCCGGGGGCCCGCGAGTGGTTCATGTCCTGGCTCGGGCGGCACCATCCGTACCTCGTGAACCGGTACGAGCGGCTGTACGCGGAGGGCGCCTACGCCCCGAAGTGGTACCAGCGCAGGATCACCCGTCAGGTCCACGACCTGGCCCGTGAGTACGGCATCGGCCCCACCCGCGCGGAGATGCCCCACCGCCTCCGGCCCGCCGGACACCCGGTGACCGACTCTCCGGACCATGGATCCCCTGCCTCCGGACCCTCCGCCTCCGGACCCTCCGCCTCCGGGCCCTCCGCTTCCGGGCCTTCCGCCTCCGGCCCCTCCGCCTCCCGACACTCCGATTCCTCTACTTCGGGCCCGACCCAACTCTCGCTTCTTTAGAGGCATTCGAGGGCATCCGGCAACCCGATCGGGTCAAGAGCCGGCAGAACGCGTTCATCCAACGGCTCATTCCGGGACGATGCCGCGTGGACCGTGAGCCCGCGGTTCACCGACCTCCGTCCTGGGAGGACCCATGAGGAAACGCGCAGCAGTGCTGTGCAGTGCCGCCGCCGTCATGGCCGGGAGCCTGACGGCCCTGCCCGCCGAGGCGGCCGCACCGAGCGGCGCCGACACGTTCCGCGCGGCGAGACCCGTGTGGAAGGAGTGCGGCACCGAGAACTATCCGACGCTGCAGTGCGCGTCCGTCGAAGTACCGCTCGACCACGCCCGCCCCGAGGGGCGGAAGATCACCCTCGCGCTGTCCCGCGTTCCGCACACCGCGAAGAAGTACCAGGGCCCGCTGCTGGTCAACCCGGGCGGCCCCGGCGGCAGCGGGCTGGCGCTCGCCGGGTTCGTCGCGGCCTCGCTGCCGAAGGAGGTGGCCGCCCAGTACGACGTGATCGGCTTCGATCCGCGCGGGGTGGGCGAGAGCAGGCCCGCACTCAACTGCGAGCCGGGCTTCTTCGACCCGGTGCGGCCGAACACGGTGCCGAGCACCCGCGCGGTGGAACAGGCCAACCTCGCGCGCGTGAAGTCGTTCGCCGACGCCTGCGGCAAGAAGCACGCGGATCTCCTGCCGCACGTGAACACCACCAGCGCGGTGCGCGACATGGACGTGATCCGGCAGGCGCTGGGCGCGGAGAAGATCAATTACTTCGGCTACTCCTACGGCACGTATCTGGGCGCCGTGTACGCCAAGCTGTTCCCGGAGCGGGTACGGCGCCTGGTCCTCGACTCGGTCGTCGACCCCACCGAGGTCTGGTACGAGGCCAACCTGAACCAGGACCACGCCTTCGACGACCGCCACCGCGCCCTGATGGCCTGGATCGCCGAGCACGACGGCACCTACCGGCTCGGCACCGATCCGGAGGAGATCGAGGCCGAGTGGTACGCGATGCGCGCGGCCCTGGCCGAGAAGCCGGCCGGTGACAAGGTGGGCGCGGCCGAACTGGAGGACACCTTCCTGCCGGGCGGCTACTACAACGGCTACTGGCCCTATCTGGCGGAGGCGTTCGCGGCGTACGTGAACGAGGGCGACGTCGGACCACTGGTCAGGACGTACGAGAACTTCGGCGCGACCGACGCCGCCGGTGCCAACGGCTACAGCGTCTACACGGCGGTCGAGTGCCGGGACGCGTCCTGGCCGCGGGACTGGCGGCAGTGGCGCAAGGACAACTGGGAGGTGTACGAGCGGGCGCCGTTCATGACGTGGAACAACGCCTGGTACAACGCGGCGTGCGCGTTCTGGCCGACCGAGTCGCTGCGGCCCGTGAACGTCGTCAACGGGAAGCTGCCGCCGGCGCTGCTCTTCCAGGCCACCGACGACGCGGCCACCCCCTACCGGGGCGGCGTGACGGTCCACCAGCTGCTGGCCGGCTCCAGCCTGGTGGTGGAGCAGGACGGCGGCAACCACGGCATCACGCTGAGCGGCAACGCCTGCCTGGACGAGCACCTGACGGCCTATCTGGCCGACGGCACCGTGCCGCGCGGGCGCGGCGGGGCCGACGCGGTGTGCGAGGCCCTGCCCGACCCGACCCCGCGGACCTCGAAGGCCGCGTCCCTCACGTCCCGCGGCTCGACCCTGCACGGCCTGCTCGGCTTCCGCAGCTGAGCAGGCGGCGAGCCGTCGGGGCGGGAAGCCGGGGGCGGGGCACGGTGTTGTCGGACCCCCGGCCCACCATGAAGCCATGAGTGAACCGACCGGGACCACCACTCCCGCCCCCGCTCCCGCCGACGTCCTCCCCGCGTCCCCGGCGGGGTTCGTGCCGCGCCCGATGACGGCGGACGACTGCGCCGAGGTCGCCGGGATCCGCGTACGCGGCTGGCAGCACGCCTACAAGGGCCTCGTCCCTCAGCCGTATCTCGACGGCCTCGACATCGCGGCGGACGCCGACCGGCGGCGCGCCCGCCTGCTGGACGGCGACGGAAGCGTGCGGAACCTGGTGGCCGACGGGGGCGACGGCGGACTCCTCGGCTGGGTGGCCTTCGGCCCGTACCGGGACGGTGACACACGCACCGAGGACGCCGAGTTGTACGCCCTCTACCTCCGCCCCGAGCACATCGGCCGGGGCGTGGGCAGGGCCCTCCTCGCGACGGCGGTCCGGCACTGCGCCGTCGCCGGACACGAGCGCATGTTTCTGTGGGTCCTCGAGGGCAACGCCCACGCCCGCCGCTTCTACGAGCGGGCCGGCTTCGCCGCGGACGGCGCCGAGGAGGCCTTCGAGGTGGGCGGGGCGGTGGTGCCCGAGGTGCGGTACGCGAAGGATCTCCGCGGCTGAGCGGCCCGGCCGGCCCCCGCCGCGGAGGCCGCGGTCACCTCTGCCCCGGGATCCGCGGCGCGGACGCCCGCCGCTGCCCGGGGATCCGCGCCAGGGCCTGGACCGCCGCCTCGGCCAGGGCGGGGTGGGCCAGGGCCTCGTTCAGGACGGGTTCGGCGCGGGCGTCGCCGAGTTCGCCCAGTCCGTCCACGCAGGCGAGGGCGACCCTGCGGTACGGGTCGTGCGGGCGCAGCCGCCGCTGCAGCGTGGTGATCAGGGCGGGCACGGCCTCCGGGGCGCGCAGTGCGACGAGCAGGCGTACCGGGTGCAGGGCGTAGGCGACGCGGAGTTCGTTGGTGGCGAGGGCGGCGGCGGCACGGGCGGTGCGCGGGTCGCCGAGGCGGGCCAGGGCGTAGGCGGCGCCGGCGCAGCGCGGGGGGTCCCGGTGGTTGAGGAGAAGCACGAGGGACTCGAAGGCCCGCCGGTCCCCCGCGAGCCCCAGCCGGAAGGCGGCCAGTTCCCTGGCCCAGAGCGGCTGCCCCGGTTCGGTGAGCACGTCGGCGAGGCCGTCCGGACGGTCGGTCGCCGCCAGCCGCGTGTACTGCGCCGATCCGCCCGACTCCTGTCGCAGGCGTTCCAGGACCGAGCGGACGATTTCTCCCATCGGGATCACCCGCAGCCGAGGGATTCGAGCTCACGCGAGAGCACGGGGTGCTCGATCAAGCCGAAGTGATCGAGGTCCGTGATGGTGAAGGAGACCTTTTCCTCCGTGCAGCCCCGGCGCCGCGCAGCGGCCCGCATCTCGGGCAGATGTTCCCCGTAATCGGCGGACAGTACGATGTTGACCTTGGCGGCCATTTCCGCGACACGGGAAACGCGCGCGCCGAACTGGTCGTACCCCACGGGATCCCAGTAATTGATCATATCGTCGGCGAGTTGGTGGACCTGGCTGAAGTCTTTCGCCGCGATCCTGCTCGCATAGCTGCACAACGTCCGGAACCCTTCGAGGTCCGGTGCGAGGCCTACCAGTTTCTTCAGGGCCGGGAGGGGGTCACGGCCGTCGGCGGCGGCGAACAACTGGGAGATCGTCATGGTCGACCGGTTCGCGTTGGGATCCAGCAGCAGCGCTCCCCCGAGGGACGGGCGTCTGCCGCTCGTGCCACTGGTCCAGTGCTCCGCCAGTTGGAGCACCAGGTCCGCACCGAGGGAGAACCCCACCAGGGTGATCGGCTTGTCGGGGTTGTCACGGCCGATCCGCTCCACCAGGCCGGCCACCATCTCGACATGCCGGGACACCGGCACCGGCGGCACGCGGTCACCGGCTCTGGGCGCATAGCCGGCGAGATTGACTGCGATTGCGTGGGTTTCGTGCGACTCCAGATACTCCTGATAATCCGTGGCGTCCAGACCCAGCCCATGAAAGAACACGCTCACGGTACGAGAATCGGCCACGCGTTCCATATAGGACAACTGCCCGAAACGTCGGGTGGCCAGGCGATTGGAATGAATGAGGGTTTTCACAGGATCGACCACTCCCCAACGAGACGGAAGTCCGGACAACGCGAGTACGTCAGAGTAGTCCAGTATCCGCCTCCATTTGACGAGTCGGGGCGTTTCACGTTCAGCCCCCCGCCGCGATCCCCCCGATCAGGCCGTTCGCGGCCGGGGGCCGCGGGGCGAGAGCGGCCGCCCACCCCTCGCCGTCCCGCCCCGCCCCGGCGTCCACCACCCCACATCCGCCTCAACTCAGGTATGAGCAAGGCGACTTCAGGAATCCGTGACAGTCGTCGAACGCCGCGCGCACACCCGACCCGGACGAGTACCCCCGTCCGTCCACGCCCCGGGAACCCAGAAAATCGCACACCGAACGGCAGCCCCTCCCGCCCACCGGAACATCACCCTCGATCCACCCCCACGCGATCCGCCCCAAATACGAAGATCGTAATTCGCGCGGTGAGCAAGAGGTTCAGCTTCACCCGACCCGGGTAGAAAGGCTCTCACCCGAAAAGATTCCTGCACGGTCGCACGGGCGCCGATAGTGCGCCAATAAGCAGACAGCAATGGAACATCACGAGCCATTTACGTCAGGTGGATCCAACGGGCCGGGGGAGCGTGTTTCATTGGAAGATTCACTCAGCGAGTCGGAAGCGGCACGACTGATCTTCAGAAACGCACTGTGCCGGGACCGGGTGGGGCGAACGGGTGTGGAACTCGAATGGTTCGTTGCCCCCAGCAGCGATCCCACGCGTCGGCCCACTCGCGAGGAGCTGGCACTCCTCGCCCATCGCTTCGAGAAGCCGCTTCCCCGGGGCGGGCTGATCTCATGGGAGCCCGGCGGTCAGCTGGAGCTGAGCAGCGCCCCGCACGAGTCCCTGCGGTCGTGCCTGGAAGCCGCCGCCGCGGACCTCGCCGTCGTACGGGAACAGGCCCGTCTGCACGGGTTGAGGCTGGTCGCCGGAGGGCTCGACCCCCGGCCCCCGGAGTTCGCGGTCGCGCTGCCCCGCTACCAGGCCCTGCGCCGCTACTACGCGCGCTGGGGAAGCAGCGGTGACGCACTCCTGTGCAACACCGCCTCCGTGCAGGTGAACGTGGACGCCGGGGACGCCTCCGACGGCTGGCGCGGAAGGTCCCGGAGGTGGCTGGTCGCCAACTCGCTGGGTCCCGTGCTGATGGCGATGTTCGCCAATTCACCCGTTCGGCACGGGGAGGACCACCGGAGGGGGACCGCGTTGTCGGGGCGGCAGCTGCTGCGCTTCCAGACGGACCGCTTTCGCAGCGGCCCTCTCCCGTACGACGGTGATCCGCGGCGCGCCTGGACCCGCTACGCCCTGGACGCGAACGTCGTGGCCATCCGCCGTCCGGCCCGCGAGGACACCCGTCCGGGCGTCCTTCCGCCGGCTGCGGGCGGCCCCCGGTACCTACCGGAACCGGACGTCGACGGCGGCCGTGACTCCGCTCCGGTATGGACGACGGCGCCGGAGGGACTCTCCCTCAGGCAGTGGCTGCGCGGGGCGGGACCCGGCGGTGTGCGTCCCGAGGACGTCCTCCACCACCTCAAGACGCTGGTTCCGCCCGTGCGCGCGTGCGGGCATCTGGAGCTGCGCATGATCGATGCGCAGCACGGCGACGACTGGATGGTCCCCGTGGCCGTGGTCGCCGCCCTCATGGACGACAGAACGACCTCCGACGCGGCCGCCGGCCTCGTCTCCGGCGGCCTGCCCCCGCCCACCCGGCAGGACTGGATCGACGCGGCGCGGCGGGGCATGGCCGACCCCGGCACGGCCGACCTCGCCCAGAGGGTCATGCGTCTGGCACTGACGGGACTGCACCGGCTCGACGTGTCCCCGAGCGTCCTCGAAACGGTCGAACGTTTCGCGGACCGGCACACGTTGCGGGGGCTCGCCCCCGCGCAACGGCGATGGCTGCACCGTACGGCCGTGGCATGAACCCCGTCCCGCAAAGGAGTGAGCGCCCGGTGTTCTCCCCACGCAAGGAATCGCTTCGCGAGGCCGTGGCCGACATGTGCCACCACCAGCAGGGCAGTCACGGATGGTCCGCGTTCCACGAATGTCTGGGCGTGGTCGCCGCCTTCCGGCATCCGACGGGGCTGGACCGGCTGTTGGCCTCCCTGTGGCGGAGCCGGCCGCACATCAGCGACGCGCACACCATCACGCTGCTCGGGATAGCCGTACGGCATCACCTCCGCCGGCTCGGGGGACCGGCCGAGGTGTTCGATCCGGAGCAGCCTCTCGCCCACCGCGCGTCCGCCCTCGCGCACCTGCTGGAGACGCAGGGCCACGCCATCTCCCGCCACATGGAGTCGCACTCGAACTCCTACACCGGAGCACGGCGGTTCCTGCTTCCCCAGCTCGTCATCGGGGCCTTCGCCGAGAGCCGGGGCATGCGAGGGGTCCGCCTGCTCGACCTGGGTACCAGCATCGGGCTCCTTCCCCGGCAGCTGAACAACGAGGTGATCTTCCGTCGGTTCGCCCCGGATCTGCGCTGGCATCCGGCGGCACCGCCGTACCGGCCCATCCCGCTGGACTTCGTCTGCGGGGTCGACCGGCCGCCGCTGCCCACCCTCGAATGGGTCCGTACCTGCCACGGGCCGTCGGACTACTACGAACAGCGGCTCGCGGAAGTCCTGTGGTCACTGGAGCAGTCGTCGCTGAAACAGGCGTCACGGGAGCAGGCGTCACGGGGGCAGGCGTCGCCGGAGCAGCCTGGAAGCGCCGCCGGCGCGGTACGGCTCCTGCCGCTCGACCTGCTGGATTCGCCGCGCCTGGCCGGCTTCCTGACGGAACACCGCATCAACGTGGTCACGTGCAGCTTCGTCCTCTACCAGTACGGGAGCGAGACGAGGGAGGAGCTGGTGCGGACGGTGATGCGGGCCCTGGGGACTCCGGGGCTGCTGCTGGTGATGGAGCCCAGCCACGCGCTCGCGAGAAAGGGGTGCACCGTCCACGCCTACCGGGACGGCAGCACCGAGCCGCTGCACGTGGCCGACGTGTCCGACGCGCATTTCATGGGGGACGTCACCGTGGGTCCGGACATGAGCGCCCTGACCCGGCCGGAGGCGCACCGATGAGCCGTCACCTGCCGCAACTGGAAAGAGTGGCTTCCTTCGTCAACCGGCACCGCGCCGCCGTGGCCCTGATCGGCGGCGTCACCGGTGCGGCCATCGGCATCTACAGCGACGAGGCACGAGCGGTGATCGCCTGGACGTGGAGTCATGTCGTCGCCGGCGGAACCCTGGTGGTCCTCGCGGTCGCCGCCGTCTTCTCCCTCGCCTGGTGGGCGCGCGGGCTGGCCGAGCTCCACCGTGAGCGGCGGCGCACGGTGGTGCGGCGCCACTTCGAGATCCACGCGGACGACTTCGAGGAGGACCTGCCGTCGGACACCGCCGTCATCGGGCGGCAACTGTGGTACCTGGAGCGCAGCACCGACTCCTCCGACCTGGTCGTCCTGTTGCACGGTCTGGGTCTGGACGCGGACGACTTCCGTCCGTACATGAACGTCGCCCGCCAGCACACCGCCGCCATCACCCTGTTCGGGCACAACACCGAGGAGGCCCGGGACGGGCGCTACCGTCCGATCGGCATCGGCGTCCACACGGACCTCATCAGCGGGGCCATCAACAACCTGCAACGGCAGTACCCGTACAAGCGGTTGACGCTGGTGGGCTTCTCCGTCGGCTGCGACCTGCTCTTCCGTCTGGCCGAGCTGTGGCGGGACCACCCGGAGCGACAGCCGAAGATGCACTCCGTCCTGCTGCTGGATCCGAACATCAACCACTCCACCATGGTGATCTCCGGGAAGGTCGCCGCGCTCAATCCCGAGCAGCCGCTGGCGGAGCTGAAGCGCATAGCCCAGATCCCGGAAACCCTCGTGGAGTTCCAGAACTTCTGTGAGTACCTGCGCAAGATCAGCGGCAAGGACCTGAACCAGGTGCAGCGCTACGCGGCCGACCTCTGGGACTACTGGCAGCCCGACGGCCAGTACGACCTGTTCTTCCAGCGTCTGGAGCGGATCCGGGCCATCAGCAACACGACCCAGGTCTTCTTCTCCCTGCACTTCGAGCAGCGTTTCAACGACGTCGTCGCCCTGGCGCGGCAGCGGGGCATCCGGCAGGTCTTCGACCTGCGCAGGGTGGACCACTTCGAGTTCTGCCAGGACGCGTTCCTCAGGCACGAGGTCGGTTCTCTGATCCGGGGGCGCTGACCCGGCGAGAGGTCCAGGTCACATCGACGGGGGGCTGGCGCGCTCGTTACCCGCGAGTTAAGCTCAATCGAGCGAGTTACCCACTCGCGTTCTCGCTGTTCGTTTCTCCTCACGGTGGTTTGGTGACGCAGCCACGGTGAGTGCAGTCGGTTCGGTACTCGTACGCGTGTACCGCAGTACGGCTCGGCCTCGGGACAGGGCCGGTCGGAACCGCCGTTCCCGGGCGTGTGCCCGTCGTGACGGCACCGGGCGTGTGCGCTCGCAGCCCGGCATCACCCGCATTCCGTACGCACGCACCCAGTGCGCCCTCAGGCGCACCCGGGCGTGTTCTCCGTCGTCACCCTCATTCCTGGAGTCCCTCCATGGCCACTCCCCTGTCCCCCCAGTCCGACACCCCCGCGCCCTCGCTCCGGACCGTCGCCGTGGTCGGCCTCGGCACGATGGGCACCGGCATCGCCGAGGTCCTGGCCAAGGCCGGCCGCGAGGTCGTCGGTATCGACATCAGCGCGGCCCAGGCCACGCGGTGCGTCGCCGCCCTGGAGTCCTCGACCGCCCGCGCCGTGGAGCGCGGCCGGCTCACCGGGGAGCAGCGCACGGAACTGCTGGCCCGCGTGACCACCTCCACCGACCTCGCGGCGGCGGCCGGCGCCGACCTGGTGATCGAGGTGGTGCCGGAGTCGTACGAGGTCAAGCAGCAGATCTTCCGTGAACTCGACACCGTGGTGCGGCCGGAGACGATCCTGGCGACGGGCACCAACGCCCTGTCGGTCACCCGTCTCGCCGCCGAGTCGGCCCGCCCCGAGCGCGTGCTGGGCCTGCACTTCTTCAACCCCGCCCCGGCGATGAAGCTGGTGGAGGTCGTCTCCTCGGTGCTGACCTCGCCGGCGGCCGTCACCGCGGTCACCGGGCTGGCCCTGGATCTCGGCAAGGAGCCGGTCGCGGTCGGCGACCGGCCCGGATTCGTCGCCGACGGGCTGCTGTTCGGCTACCTCAACCAGGCCGCCTCGATGTACGAGTCGCACTACGCCTCCCGCGAGGACATCGACGCCGCGATGCGGCTGGGCTGCGGTCTGCCGATGGGCCCGCTGGCGCTGCTCGACCTGATCGGCATCGACACCGCGCGGACGGTCCTGGAGGCCATGTACGCGGAGTCCCACGACCGGCTGCACGCGCCGGCCCCGATCCTGAAGCAGCTGAGCGAGGCGGGTCTGACGGGCCGCAAGGCGGGACGCGGCTTCTACACGTACGAGGAGCCGGGCAGCTCCGCCGTCGTGCGGGACGCGCTGACCCCGTCGGAGGCCGGCCGGCACGCCGAGGGCCGGCCGGTGCGTTCGGTGGGCGTGGCGGGCTCGGGCACCATGGCCTCGGGCATCGCCGAGGTGTTCGCCAAGGCCGGCTACCACGTGGTCCTCGCCGCCCGCACCGAGCAGAAGGCACAGGGTGCCAGGGCCCGGATCGGCAAGTCCCTGGCGCGCTCCGTCGACAAGGGGCGGATGACCGCCGAGGCCGCCGCCCAGGCCCTGGAGCGGGTCCGGCCGACGGGCTCCTACGACGACTTCGCCGACGTGGACCTGGCGGTCGAGGCGGTCGCCGAGGACCTGGAGGTCAAGCGGCAGCTGTTCGGGACGCTGGACAAGGTCTGCAAGCCGGGCGCGGTGCTCGCCACCACCACGTCCTCGCTGCCCGTGATCGCCTGCGCCCGTGCCACCTCGCGTCCGCAGGACGTGATCGGCATGCACTTCTTCAACCCGGCGCCGGCCATGAAGCTGGTCGAGGTGGTCCGTACGGTGCTGACCGAGGACGACGTCCACGCGACGGTGCGCGAGGTCTGCCGGGCGATCCGCAAGCACCCCGTGGACTGCGGTGACCGGGCCGGTTTCATCGTCAACGCGCTGCTGTTCCCGTACCTCAACAACGCGGTCAAGATGGTGCAGGAGCACTATGCGAGCCTCGACGACATCGACGCCGCGATGAAGCTGGGCGGCGGCTACCCGATGGGCCCGTTCGAGCTGCTGGACGTCGTCGGGCTGGACGTCTCGCTCGCGATCGAGAAGGTCCTGCACCGCGAGTTCCGCGACCCGGGGCTCGCCCCGGCGCCGCTGCTGGAGCACCTGGTGGCCGCGGGCTGCCTCGGCCGCAAGACCGGCCGTGGCTTCCGCGAATATGCCAAGCGCTGAGCCGCCGCATCGCCTGGGCGACTGGTACCGCGGCGACGGCCAGTGGGGCGGGTTGCTGGAACCCGGCCGGTTCCCGCCGCCCGCCGGCCGTGGAACTCCCCCGCCCTCCGGGGGCGGGGGAGTTCCCGGTCCGGCGCGGCGAACTGCGCGGATGCAGTACGTTCGGGGCATGTCCCAGCCCGCCAAGTCCTCCCGTACACCCGCCACGACCGAGCCGCCGGAACGCGCCGCAGGCAGTCGCGCCGCCGCCCAGCGGCTGAAGATGCGCCGGGAACTGGCGGCCGCCGCGATGGAGCTGTTCGCGACCAAGGGGTACGAGGCCACCACCGTCGACGAGATCGCGGCCGCGGCCGGGGTCGCCCGCCGCACCTTCTTCCGGCACTTCCGGTCCAAGGAAGAGGCGATCTTCCCCGATCACGACGACACGCTGGTGCGCGCCGAGGCGGTGCTCAACGCGGCGCCGGCGCACGAGCATCCGCTCGACACGGTGTGCCGCGGCATCAAAGAGGTCATGCGGATGTACGCGGCGCGGCCGGAGATCTCGGTCGCCCGCTACCGGCTGACCCGCGAGGTGCCCACCCTGCGGGAGGCGGAGATCGCGTCGGTGGCCCGCTACGAGCGCCTCTTCACCCGTTACCTGCTCGGCCACTTCGACGAGCACGCGCACGACGAGGACGCCGGCGACGACCCGCTGCTGGCGGAGGTCGCCGCGTCCGCCGTGGTCACCGCGCACAACCACGTGCTGCGGCGCTGGCTCAGGGCGGACGGCCAGGGCGATGTGGAGGCGGAGCTCGACCACGCCTTCTCGATCGTCCGCAAGACCTTCGGGAACGGGATCATGGCGGGCCGCCGCACGGTGCCGCCGAAACCGCCGGCCGCCTCGGTGTCCGCCCAGGGCGAGGTGCTGGTGACGGTCGCCCGTACCGACGCCCCGCTGGACGAGGTGATGCGGACCATCGAGCGGGCCCTGAAGGACCACTGAGGAGCACCGCAGGAGCGCCGAGAAAGCGCTGAGGAAGCGCTGAGCACGGTCTCACCGCTGTGACGACGGCCACCCCACGGGGTGGCCGTTTTGCCATGTCAGGACCCCTTTTCCCGCTCCCTTCGGGTGCCGTTCGATCGATCATCGCTCATTTGTTACGTAAAGATTTCATCTGAGATCGATTCATGGCACCCAGTGCCTTGCGTGCTGTCACGGCGTGCCATACGTTGAAGGGGTCCGGGCGGCCGGCGCGCAGAGACCCTTCGTGCGCCGGCTGTCCCAGCAAGCCGGAAGGCCTGCCCGCCCGGACGCCTGCGTCACAGGCACCCTCCCGCGCCACCAAGCGCTGCCGAAGCACCACCGCCGAACCGACGGCATCCCCTCGAACCCTCAGCAGCACCGACGTAACCCTCGGCGTCCCTCCCTCAGGGCGCCGCTCATCGCCGGAGGCAACACCGTGACCGTCAAGGACATCCTGGCCGCGATCCAGTCGCCCGACTCCACGTCGGAGGACTTCGCCGCCCTCCCGCTGCCCGAGTCGTACCGCGCGATCACCGTGCACAAGGACGAGACGGAGATGTTCTCCGGGCTCGCCACCCGCGACAAGGACCCCCGCAAGTCGATCCACCTCGACGACGTGCCCGTGCCCGAACTCGGCCCGGGCGAGGCCCTGGTGGCCGTGATGGCCTCCTCGGTCAACTACAACTCGGTGTGGACGTCGATCTTCGAGCCGCTGTCGACCTTCGGCTTCCTGGAGCGCTACGGCAGGCTCAGCGAGCTGACCAAGCGCCACGACCTGCCGTACCACATCATCGGCTCGGACCTCGCGGGCGTCGTGCTGCGCACCGGCCCCGGCGTCAACGCCTGGCACCCCGGTGACGAGGTCGTCGCCCACTGCCTCTCCGTCGAGCTGGAGTCCAGCGACGGCCACAACGACACGATGCTCGACCCGGAGCAGCGGATCTGGGGCTTCGAGACCAACTTCGGCGGCCTGGCGGAGATCGCCCTGGTGAAGTCCAACCAGCTGATGCCGAAGCCGGACCACCTGAGCTGGGAGGAGGCCGCCGCCCCCGGCCTGGTCAACTCCACCGCCTACCGGCAGCTGGTCTCCCGCAACGGCGCCGGCATGAAGCAGGGCGACAACGTGCTCATCTGGGGCGCCAGCGGCGGACTCGGCTCCTACGCCACCCAGTTCGCGCTGGCCGGCGGCGCCAACCCGATCTGCGTCGTCTCCAGCGAGCAGAAGGCGGACATCTGCCGGGCGATGGGCGCCGAGGCGATCATCGACCGCACCGCCGAGGGCTACAGGTTCTGGAAGGACGAGCACACCCAGGACCCGCGCGAGTGGAAGCGCTTCGGCAAGCGCATCCGCGAACTCACCGGCGGCGAGGACGTCGACATCGTCTTCGAGCACCCCGGCCGTGAGACCTTCGGCGCCTCGGTGTACGTCACCCGCAAGGGCGGCACCATCGTCACCTGCGCCTCGACCTCGGGCTACAACCACGAGTACGACAACCGGTACCTGTGGATGTCCCTGAAGAAGATCGTCGGCTCCCACTTCGCCAACTACCGCGAGGCCTGGGAGGCCAACCGCCTCGTCGCCAAGGGCAAGATCCACCCCACGCTGTCGCGGGTGTACTCCCTCGAGGACACCGGCCAGGCCGCCTACGACGTGCACCGCAACCTCCACCAGGGCAAGGTCGGCGTGCTCTGCCTGGCCCCCGAGGAGGGTCTGGGCGTGCGCGACCACGAGAAGCGCGCGCAGCACGTGGACGCCATCAACCGCTTCCGGAACATCTGAGGGCCGTTGCATGACAGAGCGTCAGAAGGACCGTCCGTGGCTCATGCGGACCTACGCCGGTCACTCCACGGCCGAGGCGTCGAACGAGCTGTACCGGCGCAACCTCGCCAAGGGCCAGACCGGTCTGTCGGTGGCGTTCGACCTGCCGACGCAGACCGGCTACGACCCCGACCACGTCCTGGCCCGCGGTGAGGTCGGCCGGGTCGGGGTCCCCGTCTCGCACATCGGCGACATGCGCAGGCTGTTCCAGGACATCCCCCTGGAGCAGATGAACACCTCGATGACGATCAACGCCACCGCCATGTGGCTGCTGGCGCTCTACCAGGTGGTCGCCGAGGAGCAGGGCGCGGACATCACCCGGCTCCAGGGGACGACCCAGAACGACATCGTCAAGGAGTACCTGTCCCGCGGCACGCACGTGTTCCCGCCGGGGCCGAGCCTGCGCCTGACGACGGACATGATCGCGTACACGGTCTCCCACCTGCCGAAGTGGAACCCGATCAACATCTGCAGCTACCACCTGCAGGAGGCGGGCGCCACGCCGGTCCAGGAGATCGCGTACGCGATGTCCACGGCGGTCTCGGTGCTCGACGCCGTGCGCGACTCGGGTCAGGTGCCGCCGGAGCGCATGGGCGACGTCGTCGGCCGCATCTCGTTCTTCGTGAACGCGGGCGTCCGCTTCGTCGAGGAGATGTGCAAGATGCGCGCCTTCGGCCGCATCTGGGACCGGATCACGCGCGAGCGGTACGGCATCGAGAACCCCAAGCACCGCCGCTTCCGCTACGGCGTCCAGGTCAACTCCCTCGGCCTGACCGAGGCGCAGCCGGAGAACAACGTCCAGCGGATCGTGCTGGAGATGCTGGCCGTGACCCTCTCCAAGGACGCACGCGCGCGTGCCGTCCAGCTGCCGGCCTGGAACGAGGCCCTGGGCCTGCCCCGCCCCTGGGACCAGCAGTGGTCGCTGCGCATCCAGCAGGTGCTCGCCTACGAGAGCGACCTGCTGGAGTACGGGGACCTCTTCGAGGGCTCCAAGGTGGTCGAGGCCAAGGTGGGCGAGCTGGTCGAGGCGTCGCTGGCCGAGATGGGGCGGATCGAGGAGATGGGCGGCGCGATGGCCGCCGTCGAGTCCGGCTACCTCAAGTCCCAGCTGGTCTCCTCGCACGCCGCCCGGCGGGCCCGGATCGAGTCGGGCGAGGAGAAGATCATCGGTGTCAACGCCTTCGAGGGCACCGAGCCGAACCCGCTGACCGCCGATCTCGACACCGCGATCCAGACCGTCGACCCGGCCGTCGAGGCGCGGGTGGTCGAGGCGCTGGCCCGCTGGCGCGACACGCGCTACCAGCCGCCGTTCAACCATCCGCGTCCCTGCAAGGCCCTGGAGGCGCTGAAGGAGGCCGCGAAGGGCGACGGCAACCTGATGGAGGCCACCCTGGAGTGCGCCCGCGCGGGGGCCACGACCGGCGAATGGGCCGGTGCCCTGCGCGAGGTGTTCGGCGAGTACCGCGCCCCGACCGGGGTGTCCTCGGCGCCGGTCGCCGTCCCCGCGGAGGAGGGCTCGGCGCTCGCCGGCGTCCGCCGCAAGGTCGAGGTGACGGCCCGTGACCTCGGCGTCGGCAAGCTGCGCTTCCTGGTCGGCAAGCCGGGCCTGGACGGGCACTCCAACGGCGCCGAGCAGATCGCCGTGCGGGCCCGCGACGCCGGGTTCGAGGTGGTCTACCAGGGCATCCGGCTCACCCCGGAGCAGATCGTGGACGCCGCCCTCGCGGAGGACGTCCACGCGGTGGGCCTGTCCATCCTCTCCGGCTCGCACGCCCAGCTGGTGCCGGACGTGCTGGAGCGGCTGCGCGGGGCCGGCGCGGCCGACATCCCGGTGATCGCCGGCGGGATCATCCCGAACGCCGACGCCGAGCAGCTCAGGGCCGCGGGAGTGGCCGCGGTCTTCACCCCGAAGGACTTCGACATCACCGGGATCATCGGCCGTATCGTCGACGAGATCCGCAACGCGAACAAGCTCGACCCCCTGGAGGTCCCCGCATGACGACTGTGAACCGCCTTCGCCCCCGGCGCTCCTGCCTCGCGGTTCCCGGAAGCAACCCCCGCTTCCTGGAGAAGGCCCAGGGCCTCCCGGCGGACCAGGTCTTCCTCGACCTGGAGGACGCCTGCGCGCCGCTCGCCAAGCCCGAGGCGCGGCACACCATCGTCAAGTTCCTCAACGAGGGCGACTGGACCGGCAAGACGCGCGTGGTCCGGGTCAACGACTGGACGACCGAGTGGACGTACCGCGACGTCGTGACCGTCGTCGAGGGAGCCGGCCCGAACCTCGACTGCATCATGCTGCCGAAGGTCCAGGACGCCCAGCAGGTCGTCGCGCTCGACCTGCTGCTCACCCAGATCGAGAAGACCATGGGCTTCGAGGTCGGCCGCATCGGCATCGAGGCGCAGATCGAGAACGCCCAGGGGCTGAACAACGTCAACGAGATCGCGCAGGCCTCCCCGCGCGTCGAGACGATCATCTTCGGCCCGGCAGACTTCATGGCGTCGATCAACATGAAGTCGCTGGTCGTGGGTGAGCAGCCGCCCGGCTACCCGGCGGACGCCTACCACTACATCCTGATGAAGATCCTGATGGCCGCCCGCGCCAACAACCTCCAGGCGATCGACGGCCCCTACCTGCAGATCCGCAACGTCGACGGCTACCGCGAGGTCGCCCGGCGCGCCGCCGCCCTCGGCTTCGACGGCAAGTGGGTGCTCCACCCGGGCCAGGTCGAGGCGTCCAACGAGATCTTCTCGCCCTCCCAGGAGGACTACGACCACGCCGAGCTGATCCTGGACGCGTACGACTACTACACGTCCGAGGCGGGCGGCAAGAAGGGCTCCGCGATGCTCGGCGACGAGATGATCGACGAGGCCAGCCGCAAGATGGCCCTGGTCGTCTCCGGCAAGGGCCGGGCCGCGGGTATGCGGCGCACCGGCACGTTCGAGATCCCGGAGGCCTGAGCGCGATGCAGTTCGGACGCACCTACGAGGAGTTCGAGGTCGGCGCGGTCTACAAGCACTGGCCCGGGAAGACGGTCACGGAGTACGACGACCACCTCTTCTGTCTCCTCACCATGAACCACCACCCCCTCCACATGGACACCAACTATGCGGAGAAGACGACGGACTTCGGCAAGAACGTCGTGGTGGGCAACTACATCTACTCGCTGCTGCTCGGCATGTCGGTGCCGGACGTCTCCGGGAAGGCGATCGCCAACCTGGAGATCGAGTCGCTGAAGCACGTGGCGCCGACCTTCCACGGCGACACGGTCTACGGTGAGACGACCGTGCTCGACAAGTGGCCGTCCCGGTCGAAGAACGACCGCGGCATCGTCCACGTCGAGACCAAGGGGTACAAGCAGGACGGCACCCTGGTGTGCGTGTTCCGCCGCAAGGTGATGGTGCCGACCGAGACCTACATCAAGGAGCGCGGCGGCGAGCAGCCCGGCCGCCCGGAGCCGCTGGACCTTTCGAAGCGAGAGCAGGAGAAGTAGAAGATGAGCCGTCTCGCCCAGACCCACGGCCTCACGGACGTCCAGCGGGAGATCCTGTCCACCGTCCGGGACTTCGTGGACAAGGAGATCATCCCGGTCGCGACCGGCCTGGAACACCGCGACGAGTACCCGCAGCAGATCGTCGACGGCCTGAAGGAACTCGGCCTGTTCGGTCTGATGATCCCCGAGGAGTACGGGGGTCTGGGCGAGTCGCTGCTCACGTACGCCCTGTGCGTGGAGGAGATCGCGCGCGGCTGGATGTCGGTGTCCGGCATCATCAACACGCATTTCATCGTGGCGTACATGCTCAAGCAGCACGGCACGCAGGAGCAGAAGGACCACTTCCTGCCGCGCATGGCGGCCGGTGACGTCCGGGGCGCGTTCTCCATGTCGGAGCCGGCGCTGGGTTCCGACGTGTCGGCGATCTCGTCGAAGGCGGTGAAGGACGGCGACGCGTACGTCCTGAACGGCCAGAAGATGTGGCTGACGAACGGCGGGACGTCGTCCCTGGTGGCCGTTCTGGTCCGGAGTGACGAAGGACACCCCGAGGGCACGGCGCCGCACAAGTCGATGACGACCTTCCTGGTGGAGAAGGAGCCCGGATTCGGCGAGGTGCGGCCCGGTCTGACCATCCCCGGCAAGATCGACAAGATGGGCTACAAGGGTGTCGACACCACCGAGCTCCTCATGGACGGACTGCGCATTCCGGCGGACCGCGTGCTCGGCGGGGTCACCGGCCGCGGTTTTTACCAAATGATGGACGGCGTCGAGGTCGGCCGCGTCAATGTGGCGGCGCGGGGCTGCGGTGTCGCCCAGCGCGCCTTCGAACTCGGGGTCCGGTACGCCCAGCAGCGGCACACGTTCGGCAAGCAGATCGCCCAGCACCAGGCCATTCAGTTCAAGCTCGCGGAGATGGCTACCAAGGTGGAGGCCGCGCATGCGATGATGGTGAACGCCGCACGCAAAAAGGACTCCGGAGAACGAAACGACCTGGAGGCGGGGATGGCCAAGTACCTCGCGTCCGAGTACTGCAAGGAGGTCGTCGAGGATGCCTTCCGGATCCACGGCGGCTACGGCTTTTCCAAGGAGTACGAGATCGAGCGCCTCTACCGTGAGGCGCCGATGCTGCTGATCGGCGAGGGAACCGCTGAGATCCAGAAAATGATCATCGGCCGCAGACTGCTCGAAGAGTATCGATTCCAGGGCTGAATGTCCGGATACGGGGTGTTTTCTCGGAATAGAGGATCACACCCCGTCAGCACTCTCCGGTCACCGACTCGACTGCCTGGCTTACCCAGTTGCCGCCCGGAGCCGCTACGATCGCCGGAAAGCCGCCGTCCCCTGTCCATGCGCGGCACTATCCGCTACGAAGGTCATCCATGCCCCACAGCAAAACCTCTGCATCTCGCGACAGCCTCGCCGGCGTGCGCCTCGCGCGCGGAGCGTCGCCGTGGCTCCTGCCGACCGTCGCCACCGCAGCCGTCAGCCTGGTCCGCGCCCGCCGCTCGGGTGCCGCCAAGGCCGTAGCCGTCCCCGCCACCGCTCTCGCGGCGGGGATGCTGTGGTTCTTCCGCGACCCCGAGCGCGAGATCACCCGGGGCCGGGTCATCTCGCCCGCCGACGGTGTGGTGCAGAGCATCATGCCGTGGAAGGACGGCCGGACCCGCGTCGCGATCTTCATGAGCCCGCTCAATGTCCACGTCAACCGCGCCCCGCTGGCCGGCACGGTGACGTCGGTCGAGCACATTCCCGGTGGCTTCGTTCCCGCCTTCAACAAGGAGAGCGAGAACAACGAGCGGGTCGTCTGGCACTTCGACACCGAGCTCGGTGACATCGAGATGATCCAGATCGCCGGTGCGGTGGCCCGCCGCATCGTCCCCTACCTGCCCGAGGGCACCAAAGTGGAGCAGGGCGAGCGGATCGGTCTCATCCGGTTCGGCTCGCGTGTCGACCTCTACCTGCCCGAGGGTGTGGAGATCGACGTCGAGGTGGGCCAGAAGACCGTGGCTGGGGTGACTCGCATTGACCGTGATTGATCCAGAGAAGACACAGATCGGCTGGGTGCCCGACGCCGACGGGGCGGACGACGAGGAGGAGATGCCTCTCTCACTCCGCCTGTCGATAGCGGACACCCTCACCCTCGGTAACGCCACCTGTGGCTTCATGGCGGTGTACTTCACCACCACCGGCATCCTGATCCCGCACCTCACGGGCAGCCAGGAGAGCGGGATGGCCCGCCACAGCGCGGCCACCGCCGTGATCCTCATGCTGTGCGCGGCGGTCTTCGACCTCTTCGACGGCCTGGTGGCCCGCAAGCTGCGCTCCTCCCCCATGGGTGCGGAGCTCGACAACCTCTCGGACCTGATCAGCTTCGGTCTGGCCCCGGCGTACTTCGTCCTCGTGTACGGCATGGTCGCGGACGACGCGCACCAGAGGGTGGCCGCGGTCGGGGCGATCGTGGTGCTGCTGGCGGTGGTGCTGAGGCTTGCGAGGTTCTCCTGCGTCACCGTCAAGGACGGCACCTTCCAGGGCATGCCGTCACCGTTCGGGGCGCTGACCATCGTCTCGATCGTGCTGCTGGAGCTGCCGTTCGTGGCGACGGTCCTGGCGATCCTGGGCACGGCCTGGCTGATGGTGAGCCGGGTCGAGTACCCGAAGCCGCGGGGCCCCCTCGCGGTGGCGATGCTCTCCTGGATCGTGCTGGCCATGGGCCTGCTGGCGGCCTGGGCCTTCGACGCCCCGAGCGGCCAGCTGCTCCTGCAGACCGGCTGCGCGCTGCAGCTGGTGATGGGCGCGGTGATCCCGCTGTTCGCCACGGCTCGCCGGGTGAACAACTTCCGCGGCAACCGTCGCGAGGCGCGGGCGGCGCAGCCGTAACGCCTGCTGCTTCGGGCCCCGGACCCTGTCGGGTCCGGGGCCCCTTGCTTTGCGGCCACCCGGCACGGGTACGGCCCCTGCCGGGGTTCCCCCCGGGAGCCAGGGCCGGAACCCCCTGGTACGCGCGGTCGGGCCGCCTCAGTCGAGGAAGTCCCGTGCGATCCGCTCCGCGGTGCGTTCCAGGATCGGGCCCGCCTCCGCGATGCACGTCGCCACGTCCGGCTCGAGATCGGTCAGCGCGTACGCCCGCCGGATCCCCGCCCGCCCCAGTGCCTCCGGAGGCAGTGCGAGCCGCCCGCACACCGCGACGACCTCCTTGCCGGCGGCGCGGGCCGCGGCGGCCACCCCCGCCGGGGCCTTGCCGTGCAGGGTCTGCTCGTCCAGCGAGCCCTCGCCGGTGATCACGAGGTCGGCCCGCTCCAGCGCGGAGGCGAAGCCGAGGACGTCCAGCATGACCTCGATACCGGGCCGGAACCGGGCTCCGAGGAGCAGCGCGCCGTATCCGATGCCGCCGGCCGCGCCCGCACCGGGCGAGGCGGCGAACCCGGTGGCCCCGGCCCCGGCCGGCTCCTCCAGCACCTGCACGAAGTGCGCGAGCGCCGCGTCCAGCCGCCGCACGTCCTCCGGGGAAGCGCCCTTCTGCGGGCCGTAGACCGCCGGGGCGCCCTTCGGGCCGGTCAGCGGGTTGTCGACATCGCTGGCGAGCACGAACTCGACCTCGCCGAGGCGCGGGTCCAGGCCCGACAGATCCGCCGAGGCCAGCTCGGCGAGACCGGCGCCGCCCGGCGCCACCGGCTTGCCGTCGGCCTTCAGGAAGCGGGCGCCCAGCGCGGCCAGCATGCCGGCGCCGCCGTCCGTGGTGGCACTGCCGCCGACCCCGAACACGAGGGTCCGCGCGCCCGCGTCCAGCGCGGCGGTCAGCAGCTCGCCCGATCCGTACGTGGACGCCGCCAGCGGCGCGAGTACGCCGCCCGGCAGCCGCTGGAGGCCGCTGGCCTCCGCCATCTCCACCACGGCGGTGTCGCCGCGCAGCGCGAACGCCGCGGTGACCTCGTCGCCGAGGGGGCCGGTGACCCGTACCTCCCGCCGGCCGAACCCGGCCGCGACCGCCGCGGCCACCGTGCCGTCGCCGCCGTCGGCCACGGGAAGCGCCTCGACCTCGAGGCCGGGCACCGCCCGCCGCAGCCCGGCGGTCACCCGTTCGGCGACCTCCACGGCCGTCAGCGATCCCTTGAACTTGTCCGCGGCGACGAGCACCCGCCGTGCCGGCGCTTCCGACCGTGCTGACCGTGCTGACCGAGTACCGCTCACTGCAGCGTCCGCCACTTCCGCCATCCCTTGCTCTCCGGGCCCGTACGTATGCCGGGTCGGTCGCGCCACCGCCGACCCTAGCCTTCGGCTCCCCGGACCGTCATGTCCCTGCCCAGCCCGTGGAACGGCGTCGGGCGTGCGGAGGCCGGGAGGGAGGCCGAGCGCGGGCGGGGCCGGCCGTGCCGGGCGTGAGCAGGGTTCCGGCCGGGGCCGCCGTGCCCCCGGCGCGTGCGCCGTCCGGTGCCGGCCGCGGGACCGGCGTGTGCTGTCGTGCGCCCTGGCCGGCCGGGCCTCTCGGCCGCGGTGCGGCCGTTCGCCGCCACTACCCTTCCCGCATGACCACTGCTCAGGATGTCCAGGATTACGCCACCTATATCGCCTCGCTCCCCCGTGTCCTCGCCGGCGCCGCAGCCCTCTTCCGGGACGGCGAGGGCCGCGTGCTGCTCGTCGAGCCGAACTACCGCGAGGGGTGGGCGCTGCCCGGTGGCACGATCGAGTCGGACGACGGGGAGACCCCTCGGCAGGGGGCGCGGCGCGAGACGGCCGAGGAGATCGGGCTGGACCGTGAGCTCGGACGGCTGCTGGTCGTGGACTGGGTGCGCGGGGCCGGACGGCCGCCGGTGGTGGCGTACCTGTACGACGGCGGAGTGCTCGGCGCGGACGATCTCGCGGCGATCCGCCTGCAGGAGGAGGAGCTGCTGTCCTGGCGACTCGTGCCGCGCGCGGAGCTGGCCGAATACCTCCCCGGCTCCCTCGGTCGCCGCGTGCTGACCGCCCTGGACGTCCTCGCCGACGGCTCGGGCACCGCGGAGCTGGAGGACGGGCACCGGGCGAACTGATCCTGCGACGCGCGGCCTCACCCCCGAGCGGTCTCCGTCGCCCGTGTCGCACCGGTACGAGGGTTCCTGACGGAGCCGGAGGACGGCGCCTGCCCGAACAGGGCCGGCCGGCCCCGCTCGAAGTCCAGCAGTCGCTGCTTGCGCTCCAGGCCTCCCCCGTACCCGGTGAGGCCGCCGCTCGCGCCGATGACCCGGTGGCAGGGGATGACGATGCCGACCGGGTTGCGGCCGTTGGCCAGTCCGACGGCCCTGGACGCCTTCGGATTGCCGAGGGCCCCGGCGAGTTCGCCGTAGGTGCGGGTCTCGCCGTAGGGGATGTCCGTCAGCAGATCCCAGACGCGGCGCTGGAACGGGGTGCCCTGCGGACGCAGTTCCAGGGCGAACTCCTTCAGCCCGCCCGCGAAGTAGGCCTCCAGCTGTTCCTCGGCGTCGGCGAAGGCCCTCGCGGCGGGGGCGGCGGAGCCGGGATCGACGCGGTCGCCGAAGGTCTCCTCCGGCGGGCGGTGACGCTGGTCGGTCATGTAGAGGCCGCACAGGACGCCGTCGTCGGCGACGAGCGTCAGCGGTCCGTACGGACTGTCGATCACGGTGTGCTGCTTCATCGGTTTCCTCGGTTCCATCCGCTTCCGGGCTCCGGATTTTCGTGTGTGTGCATCGGCGCTCGTACGTCCTCACGCCGGCAGGACGTTGATCGGGTGGCTGTCCGTCGCCCACAGGTACTGCACCGCGTACGCCCGCCAGGGCCGCCAGGCCGCCGCGCGTGCGGTGAGCGCGGCGGGGGTGGAGGGCAGGCCGAGTTCCCGGGCGGCGCGGCGGATGCCGAGGTCGGTGGGGAGGAAGGCGTCGGGGTCGCCGAGGGCGCGCATGGCGATGACGTCGGCGGTCCAGGGGCCGAAGCCCGGGAGGGCGAGGAGCTTCGCGCGGGCCTCGGGCCAGTCGCTCTCCACACCCAGGCGCAGGTCGCCGTCCACGAGTGCGCGCACCAGGGTGGTGAAGGTGGTGCGGCGTGCGCGGGGCAGGGCCAGGGTCTCGGGGTCCAGGTCCGCGAGCGCCTCGGGCGACGGGAAGAGGTGGGTGAGTCCGCCCTCCGGGTCCGGGTCGTCCACCGGTTCGCCGTGCGCGGTGACCAGGCGGGCCGCGTGGGTGCGGGCGGCCGCGGTGGAGACCTGCTGCCCGAGCACGGCCCGGACCGCGAACTCCGCCTCGTCGACCGTACGCGGGACCCGGCGTCCGGGCGCCTTGTCCACCAGGGGTGCGAGGAGCGGGTCGGCGCGCAGCCGGTCGTCGACGGCCACCGGGTCGGCGTCCAGGTCGAGCAGGCGGCGGCAACGGCTGATGGCGACGGTGAGGTCGCGCGGGTCGGTGAGGGTGAGGCGGCAGGCGATGTGGTCGGGTCGCGGGGCCAGGGCCACGAAGCCGTGCCCGTGCGGCAGCCGCAGGGTGCGCCGGTAGGCACCGTGCAGCCATTCCTCCACGCCGGGGACGGCGGTGGCGGCGAGGTGGCCGAAGAGGTTGTCGGGGTTGAGCGGGGCCCGGAACGGCAGGCGCAGCGACAGCGCGGCGGGGGTGCCGGTGGTTTTGGCGGGGCCGGGGGCCCGTTTCGGCGCGCGGGCGCGCAGGTCGCTCGGGGCCAGGGCGAAGACCTCGCGCACGGTGTCGTTGAAGGTGCGGACGGAGGAGAAGCCGGCGGCGAAGGCGATCTCCGCCATCGGCAGGGTGGTTGTCTCGATGAGCAGCCGCGCGGTCTGCGCGCGCTGGGCCCGTGCGAGGGCGAGGGGCCCCGCGCCCAGCTCGGCGAGCAGCTGGCGTTCCACCTGCCGGGTGCTGTAGCCGAGGCGGGCGGCGAGGCCGGGCACGCCCTCCCGGTCCACGATCCCGTCGGCGATCAGCCGCATGGCGCGGGCCACGGCGTCGGCCCGCTGGTTCCATTCCGGTGAGCCGGGGCTGGTGTCGGGGCGGCACCGCTTGCAGGCCCGGAACCCCGCCTGCTGGCAGGCCGCCGCGCTCGGGTGGAAGACCATGTTCTCGGGTTTGGGCGGTACCACCGGACAGCTGGGCCGACAGTAGATGCCGGTGGTGAGGACGGCGGTGAAGAACCAGCCGTCGAACCGCGCGTCCTTGGACCGGACGGCACGCACGCAGCGTTCGGTTTCGGTGTGCATCCCCTTCTGCATGGGTCCAGCATCGGGGACGGGAGGGGCCCGGTCTCGCGGAAATCCGACATGATCCTCAGCCGGCCTGCGCCGCCCCGGTTCGCCATGCCGACTCGCGCAGCAGTCGCAGCCCGTTGAGACCGACCAGCACGGTCGAGCCCTCGTGGCCGGCGACGCCGAGCGGGAGCGGGAGGTGGCCGATCAGGTCCCACAGGACCAGCACGGTGATGGCCGTCCCGGCGATGACGAGGTTCTGTACGACCAGACGGCGGGCGGTCCGGGACAGCCGTACGACCGCGGGCACGGCGGCGAGTTCGTCCCGTACGACGACGGCGTCCGCTGTCTCCAGGGCCAGGTCCGAGCCCGCGCGGCCCATGGCGACGCCCGCGTGGGCGGCGGCGAGGGCGGGCGCGTCGTTGACGCCGTCGCCGACGAAGAGGACCTTGCGGCCGGCGTCCTGAAGGTCTCGCACGGCGTGCACCTTGTCCTCGGGCAGGAGGCCTGCGCGGACGTCCGTGAGGCCTGTCCCGGCGGCCACGCGGGCGGCGGCGCGCGCGTTGTCGCCGGTCAGCAGGACGGGCGCGGTGCCGGTGAGGGCGGTCAGCGCGGCGGTCGCCCCGGGGGCGTCGTGGCGGAGGCGGTCGGTGAGGGCGAGGGTGCCGACGGGGACGCCGTCGCGGACGACGTGCACGAGGGTCTCGTCGCCGTCCGGTTCGCCGGTCCTCCGGTTCGCTTCGAGGGCTCCGTGGCCTGTGCCGGGGGCCGGCCCCGCGCGGCCGACGGTCACCACGTGCCCGGCGACGGTGGCGGTGACGCCGCGGCCGGGGGTGGCCGTGAAGTCCGTGGCGGGGAGGAGCGGCAGGGCGCGGGTGCGGGCGGCGGCCACCACGGCGCGGGCCAGCGGGTGCTCGCTGGGGTGCTCGGCCGACGCGGCCAGGGCGACCAGGGCGTCCTCGTCGAGGCCGGAGCCGGGCAACGGACGTACGGCGGTCACCTCGGGGGTGCCCTCGGTGAGGGTGCCGGTCTTGTCGAGGGCCGTCGCGTCGATCCCGCCGAGGCGTTCCATCGCGACCGCCGACTTGACCAGGACGCCGTGCCGCCCGGCGTTGGCGATGGCGGACAGCAGGGGCGGCATCGTGGCGAGCACGATCGCGCACGGCGAAGCGACGATCATGAAGGTCATCGCCCGCAGCAGGGCGTCGGTGAGGTTCTCGCCGAAGGCGAGCGGGATGCCGAACACCGCGAGCGTGGCGGCCACCACGCCGACCGCGTACCGCTGCTCGATCTTCTCGATGAACAGCTGGGTCGGCGCCTTGGTCCGGGAGGCCTCCTCGACCAGGGCGACGATACGGGCGATCACCGAGTCGGCCGGGTCGCGTCCGACCCGTACCCGCAGGACGCCGGTGCCGTTGAGGGTGCCGGCGAAGACCTCGTCGCCGGGGCGTTTGACGGCCGGCAGCGACTCGCCGGTGATGGTGGCCTGGTCGGCCTCGCTGACGCCGTCCAGGACCGTGCCGTCGGCGCCGATGCGCTCACCGGGGCGGACCAGCAGGATGTCGCCGAGGACGAGGGCGGCGGTGGGTACGGACTCCTCGCCGGTGCCGGTCAGCCGGGTCGCCGTGGCGGGCGCGAGGTCGAGCAGTCCGCGTACGGAGTCGGCGGTGCGGGCGGTGGCCAGGGCCTCCAGGGCACCGGAGGTGGCGAAGATGACGATGAGCAGGGCGCCGTCGAGCACCTGGCCGATGGCGGCGGCGCCGAGTGCGGCGACGATCATCAGCAGGTCGACGTCGAGGGTCTTCCCGCGGAGCGCGCGGAGCCCTTCGAGAGCCGGTTCCCAGCCGCCGCACACGTAGGCGACCGCGAACGGGACTCCGCTCGCCCAGCCCGGCGCACCACCGAGTTCCAGTGCGAGACCGACGAGGAAGGCGACGAGCGAGGCGAGCGCCCATCGCGCTTCCGGGAGGGCGAGCACGCGGGTGCGGCGGCGTCCCACCGGGGCACCGGTGGACGGCGGGGGCGCGGGAGCGAGAGTCATGGACACGGGACGTCACCATACAGGAACACATGAAGACTCATTCATCTGTTCATTCGTTCAGGTGATCGTGACCGGTGCGTAGGATGTCCGCATGGGTCATGGAGCCGTCATCCCCGCACAGGACGACGCCGAGCGCGTCCGCCTCGACGCGGACAACGTCGCGAAGGTCGCCACCACGCTCCAGGCCCTGTCCACCCCGTCCCGGCTGCTGATCCTCGCCCGCCTGCGCGAAGGCCCCCTGCCCGCGACGGAGTTGGCGGCGGAGGTGGGCATGGAGCAGTCGGCCTGCTCGCACCAGCTGCGGCTGCTGCGCAACCTGGGCCTGGTGGTGGGCGAACGCCGGGGCCGTTCCGTCGTCTACGCGCTGCACGACCACCATGTCGCCGGGCTGCTGGACCAGGCCGTGTACCACGTGGAGCATCTGCGGCTCGGGATCACCGACGCGGCCGATTGACAGAGCCGTCGCCCCGTCCACGCCGGCCCGCGGGCGCGGCCGGCAGGTGTGCGCGGAGGCGCGGTTCGCGGAAAGCCCGTACTCCTCCCGGGTGCGGGCGCCGGCTGTCGGGGAACGCCGACGGGGCGGGCCCGCGGTTGCGCGGGCCCGCCCCGTGATGCACGACGCGAGGTCTCAGCCGGTCGGACGGATCAGCGAGAGGCCGTCGGGAGGCCGTCGAGAGGCCGTCGAACGGGTCAGCCGACCGTGACCGGCTCCGCGGGGGCGGCCTCCTGCGGGCCGCTGATCGGCAGGACCTCGGCGTCGGAGGCCCGGACGAAGCGGGGGCCCGCCGGCCCGTACACTCCGCGCGGCTCGGGGAACAGCGCGAGCAGGGCGAGGTAGAGCACCGCCGCGAGGACGAGGCCGACCGGCAGCGAGATGTCCATGCCGTCGGCCAGGTTTCCGAGCGGTCCGACGAACTGGCCGGGGAGGTTGGTGAACAGCAGTGCCACGGCGGCGGAGAGCAGCCAGGTGGCCAGGCCGCGCCAGTTCCAGCCGTGGGTGAACCAGTAGCGGCCCCCGGTGCGGCGCTGGTTGAAGACCTGGAGCGCCTGTGCGTCGTACCAGCCCCGGCGGGTGACGTAGCCGAGGATCATCACGACCATCCACGGGGCGGTGCAGGTGATGATCAGGGTGGCGAAGGTGGAGATCGACTGGGTGAGGTTCAGCGCGAAGCGGCCGATGAAGATGAACACGATGGACAGCGCGCCGATGAGGACCGTCGCCTGGACGCGGCTGAAGCGGGTGAAGACGCTGCAGAGGTCCAGCCCGGTGCCGTACAGGGCGGTCGTGCCGGTGGACAGGCCGCCGATCAGCGCGATGAGGCAGAGCGGCAGGAAGTACCAGCCGGGGGAGATCGCGAGCAGGCCGCCGACGTAGTTGGGCGCGGCCGGGTCGACGTACTTCGCGGCCCGGGTCGCGATGATCGACGCGGTGGCGAGACCGAAGACGAACGGCAGCAGGGTGGCGACCTGGGCCAGGAACGCCGCGCCCATCACCCGGCGGCGGGGCGTCGCGGCCGGGATGTAGCGGGACCAGTCGCCGAGGAACGCGCCGAAGGAGACCGGGTTGGAGAGCACGATCAGCGCGGAGCCGATGAAGGACGGCCAGAAGAGCGGGTCGGCACTCGAGGCGAAACTGCCCGCGTAGCCGGGGTCGAAGTCGCCGGCGAAGGCGAAGGCGCCCAGCACGAACAGGGCGGATGCCGCCACCACGGCGATCTTGTTCACCAGCAGCATGAAGCGGAAGCCGTAGATGCAGACCACGAGCACGAGAGCGGCGAAGATCGCGTACGCCACGCTGTACGTCAGGGTCGACTCGGGGAGCCCCACCAGCCGGTGCGCGCCGCCGACGAGGGCGTCACCCGAGGACCACACCGAGATCGAGAAGAAGGCGATCGCGGTCAGCAGCGAGAGGAACGAGCCGACGACCCTGCCGTGCACCCCCAGGTGGGCGGAGGAGGAGACGGAGTTGCTGGTGCCGTTGGTGGGGCCGAAGAGCGCCATCGGCGCGAGCAGCAGGGCGCCCGCGACCAGGCCGAGCGCGGTCGCCGCGAGCCCTTGCCAGAAGGAGAGGCCGAACAGGATCGGGAAGGCACCCAGCACACAGGTCGCGAAGGTGTTGGCACCGCCGAAGGCGAGCCGGAACAGGTCGAGCGGACGGGCCGTGCGGTCCTCGTCCGGGATCTGCTCGACACCATGAGTCTCGATGTCGGTGACCGAGGTCGCCATGGGCTCTCACCTGCCGTTCATACCGGGGACGGTTCCACAGTCTGGGTCCGTCCCCGGCCATCCACAATTGTGCCAGTCACAGAGAGATAGCCTGTCTCCTGTGGCCGACAACAAACTGACCGTCGAGGATCTGCTCTCCTTCCCCGCCCTCCAGCTGTCGGTGAAGGCGGGCAGCGGCGGCCTCGGCCGCTCCGTTTCCTGGGCGCACGCAAGCGAGTTGGACGACCCGACCCCCTGGCTGCTGGGGGCCGAGATCCTCATGACCACGGGGCTCGCGATACCCCGCACGGCGGCCGGTCAGCGCCGCTATCTGGAGCGCCTGGACGACGCCGGGGTCTCCGCACTGGCCCTGTCGGCCCAGCTGCGTGTGCCCCCGCTGCACGACGCGTTCTTCCGGGCGGCGGAGGAGCGGGGCTTCCCGGTGCTGGAGGTGCCGCTCGCCGTCCCGTTCATCGCGGTCTCCCAGGAGGTCGCGGCCGCGGTGCAGGAGGACGCCCGGCACCGGCTGGGGGCGCAGCTGCAGGTCTTCGGCGCGCTGCGCTGGATGGTCGCCGAGGACCTCGACACCCCGACCCTCCTGCGCCGACTCGAACGCCTGTCCGGGTACGACGTGTATCTCTGCACCCCGCAGGGCCGTCCGCTGCTGCCCGGGGTGCCGACCCCCGATCCGGGGGTGCTGCCCGCCTCGGTGGACGCCGCACCGACCGTCCCCGGCGGTTTCGTCCTGCCGGTGCCGGCGCCCGGCGGTCCGGCGGGCTTCCTGGTGGCGTACGAGCGGCAGGGCGCCCAGCCGGCCGGCCTCGCGGTCGTCCAGCACATCGCGACGGTGGCGGCGCTGCGGGTGGCGACGGTGCGCAGCGAACGCGAGACGCTGCGCCGCGAGGGCGCCGAGACGCTGGCCGAGCTGCTCCAGGAGGTGCTCGACCCGGAGGCCGCACGCCGCAGGCTGGCCCGGCACTCCATCGAGGGCGACACCGTCCTGATCGTGGTCCGGCACACCCCCGACGAGGCGCTGCTGGCCTGCCTCGAGGACCACCCCCATCTGCTGCTGACCTGGGGCGAGGACCGGTACGTTCTCGGGGCGCCGGAACTGGCCGACGCCATCGGCGCGCTGCCGGCCGTGACGGCCGGGATGAGCCGCCCCTTCCGGCCGGGCGCGGCCCTGAAGGTCGCCCAGCGCGAGGCCCTGTGGGCGGTCTCCAAGGCGGGCGAGTCGGGCCGCTCGCTGGTCCGCTACGGCGCCGACGCGACGGGGCGCTGGCTGCCGGACGACCCCGCGGTCCTGACCGCACTGGTCGACCACGTGCTCGGCGAGGTGCTGCGCTACGACGCGGAGCACGACTCCCAGCTGCTGGTCTCCGCCCGCACCTGGATGGAACGCGACCGCCGCACCGAGACCGCCGCCGCGGCGCTGCACATCCACCCCAACACCCTCGCCTACCGGCTGCGCCGCTTCGGCGCCCTCTCCGGCCGCGACCTCTCCTCGACCGGCGCGCTCACGGAGGTCTGGCTGGCCATCCAGGCGGCCGGCGCGCTGGGCCTCACCGACTGAGCCCACGGGCCACCGCACGCCGCGGAGCGGCGCTCCGGTCCGCAGCCGAACGAGAGGTCGGCCAGGGCTCCGACCCGCGTATCGCTGCGCCACACCCTCGAACCCGCCTCCGGGGTCCACCGTCCGATCCCCGCCCGCCCGGCGCGCCCGTCGCCCCGGGCAAGTGCTCCGTCAGGTCCGGGACAAGGCCGGGTCCTCCGGGCGCGCGGCGATCCGCACCCGCGCGCGGGCGAGCAGAGCGGCCGGGTCGGGATTCGCCTGCAGGAACCGCAGTACCAGCATCCACCACTGGTCCAGCCGCTCCCGCCAGTTCCGCCCGCCCGGCATCTCGTCCGTCAGGGTGCAGAGCCCGAAGAACGCGCACACGAGCGTCACGGCCGCGGCCGACGGCTCGACTCCTTCAGCGAGCTCGCCCCTGGTGCGGGCCTGGGCGAGAAGCCGGGTGACGGCCACCGACCAGGCGTCGAACGGTGTGGGCACGTCGGCCTCGATGGTGCGGCGTTCCGCCCACAGCCGTGCACCGGCACGCGCCACGACGTCCTCGCTGAGGGACTCCGCGACACGGAAGCTGAGCCCGACCAGCTTCTCCAGCGGAGGGATGCCCGGCCTGGCGTAGGCGGCGGCGAGCTGCGGCCAGGTGGCGAACTGCTCGCGGACCACGGCCAGCGCCAGCTTCTCCTTGCTGGAGTAATGGAAATAGATCGCCCCGCTGGTTCTTCCCGAGTGATCGCTTATGTCATTGACACTCGTTCCCGCATATCCCCGCTCGACGAATAGATGTGCCGCCGATTCCAACAGCACTTTGCGGGTTGTACGCGCCCTGTCCTGCACTCCAGTTCCACCTTCGCTCAAACGCGCCAACGCTACGCCGGAAAAATTCGGGCACCCCCCATTGAGGCACACACGCAGCGCGCGAAGATCTTATTATTCTTGGGCCATGCGTGGGTACGGGCCGCAACGCACCCCGCGTCGCACTGTCGGGAAGAATCGTTTCTCCTGAGCCTGAAACCCTCCGCCCCGACCGCCTCCACGGCGCCCCGGAAGCAGCTCCCACCAGGCGCTCCGGCCATATTTCCAGCGCGCCGGCCCCATTCTCCGTTCCTCGCCCGGGAGGCCAACGACCTTCGGACGGGACATTCCGATACACCCGAATTGGTGATTGCGGACATCGCAGGAGCGAAATTAACGTAATGGTCACGATGTTTTCGGGGTTCTCCCGATACAACGCCCCGCGTCCACCACGACGCTCTCGGGCACGCCCGCACTACTGCGGCAGCCGTACGGCATCACCCGCCCCACTCATGTCCGCGAGTGGATCACTTTCATCCAGACACGCCTGCGCCCCGGCACCGAACCGGTCGACGCGGCCTCCGAGAACGGCACTTGCATGACAGCTCATCGCATCCTTTCCTGGTCACCCACCGCCATCGTCTTCGACTGTGACGGAACTCTGATGGACACGGAACAGCACTGGCAGGAAGCCCGGAGCATCACCTTCCGGTCGTTCGGCCTCAAACCGCCGGCCGGGTTCGCCGACCGGGCGAAGGGCATGCACTACACCGAGTGCGGCGCGCTCATGGCCGAGGAGACCGGGAAACCGGACCTCGTGGAGGACCTGACCGAGACGCTCCTCGGCACCTTCACCACGCTGGTCCACCAGGACCCCGTCACCATGCCGGGCGCTGCCGCGCTGGTCCGGCTGGCCGCCCGCCACCTCCCTCTCGCCGTGGCGAGCAACTGCCCCCGCGAGGTGGTGGAGTCGTGCCTCGACCGGGCCGGGCTCCTCGGCTGCTTCGGCCACGTCGTGGTCGCCGACGAGGACGTACGGCCGAAGCCGCAGCCCGACGTCTACCAGGTGGCCGCCCGCCTCTGCGGCGTGCCGCCCGAGCAGGCGCTGGCCGTGGAGGACTCCTTGACCGGCATGGAGTCGGCCCGCCGGGCGGGCCTGCGCGTCCTCGGCATCGGGCCCCGCCCGCCGAGTCGAGAGGCGGAGAAAGCCGACCTGTGGGTCGCGAGCCTCGCCGACAGCGAACTGCTCACATGGGCCCGAAGCCGGATCGGTGCGTAGGGGGGCGCCGGGACCCGGCACACAGGGCCGGTGCCCCTCGGGTTCCGGTGCCCCCTGAGTTCCAGTGCCTCCTGGGTTCGGGAGGCGGCCTCCCCCGCCCGGGGAGACGGGCAGGGAACGGCGTTCGGCCCGGGGGGAGGAGGATCAGCCGGTGGACAGGTGAGGCGCCAGGGTGCGCACGGTCGCGGCGGCGGAGGCGAAGAACAGGGCGACGCCCACCGCTCCGGGATCGGGGATGCCTGTCACCCGTTCGCCCAGGTAGCTCGCCCGGCCCCTGCGCGCCGTCAGGCGCGCGGTGTCCCGCACCCCCTGCCATGCGCCGTCCGCTGCCGCGGCCAGCGCCGCCGCGGGAGGCCTGCCCTCCGCCGCCCGCAGCGCGGCGGCGGCAGGGGCCAGCGCGTCGACCAGTGTCTTGTCCCCGGGCGCGGCATCACCCACACGGCGGATGGCGGCCAGGCCCTCGGCGGTGCCTTCGGCGAGCGCGCCCGTCGTCAGGCCGGCGCCTGAATCGGCACCGGAATCGGCGGCGGCCCTGCTCAGCGCCTGGAACAGCAGACCGAACAGCGGGCCGCTGGTCCCGCCGATCTCGTCGAGGAAGGCGGTGGCCACGGCCCCCAGCGTCTCCGCGGAGCCGGCCGGATCTCCCGTCCGGTCGAGCCGGAGTCCGGCGGCCCGGACTCCGGCGGCGAGATTGGTCCCGAAGTCGCCGTCTCCCACCTGCTGGTCGAGCGCGGTCAGCTCGGCCTCGGTGGCGTACACGGATTCGGCGAAGCGACGCGTCCAGTCACGGGTCTGCGCGCTGTCGAAAACGGCGGTCGTCATGGTGCCGCCCTCCTGCTCCGGTCGGCCGGTCGGCCGGTCCGACGGCCGGCCGCTCACCATCGCCACGCCGGGGTGTGGACCGGCGCATCGTAGAAGTCCAGCACCGTACGGTCGGCGACCATGAGAGTCAGGGAGAAGCCCCGCATGTCGAGTGCCGTGACGTAGTCGCCGACGAGGTGCCGGGCGAGCCGCACCCGCCGGGCGTCGAGGACCCGGCCCAGTTCCCCGAAGATGCCGTACAGCTCGAGCGACGTGACCGAGCCCAGGCCGTTGACCAGGGCGACGAGAGGATCGTCGGGTCCGGGGCGCAGGGCGTCCAGCAACGCGCCCGCCATGTCCTCCACCAGCACGCCCGCTTGTTTCTGGCTCCGAGTGCGGTCGGCGCGTTCGCCGTGGATACCGACGCCGTACTCCAGTTCCCCGGACGGCAGCGTGAAGGCCCGCTCGCCGGTGACCGGAGCGTGGTGGGCGGCGGACGCGACGGCGAGCGTCCGGCACCGGTTCGCCACGGTGGTGCCGAGCTCCACCAGTCCGTCGAGTCCCATTCCGGTGTCCGCGGCACCGCCCAGGACCTTCTCCACCAGGACCGTGGCACCCGTGCCGCGGCGTCCGGCGGCGATCTCCTCGGAGTCGGAGGCGAGGTCGTCGTCGACGAGGACCCGCCCGCAGGCGATCCCCGCATCGGCGAGCCGCTCGGCCGCGATACCGAAGTTGATCCGGTCCCCCGTGTAGTTCTTCACGATGTGCAGCACGCCGTTCGGCCCCGCCACCGCGCGGGAGGCCCGGAAGATCTGCCGGTTGTGCGGAGAGGCGAAGACCCTCCCGGGGCAGGCGGCATCGAGCATGCCCGCACCGACGTATCCGGCGTGCAGGGGTTCGTGTCCCGAACCGCCACCGGAGAGGAGACCCACGGTCCGTGCCGGTGCGGTGTGCCGGGCGGTGATGTATCCGTCCGCGGGGTCGTACTCCACGAGGTCCGCGTGTGCGCGGGCGAATCCGGACAGCGCGTCGGGGACGAGTTCACCGGTGCCGTTCTCGAAGTACCTGGTCATGTGGGGCACCCCTTCCGTCCCCGGCGACGAGGCCGGACGGGTCGGCCTCCGGACGAGACCTCCATGGTGTGGGTGACCACGCGTATACGGCAACTCGCGCAGCGTGCCGGTCAGGGGAGCGGGGCCCCCGCGGTTCCGGCGGATCGGGGCGCGACGGGCGCCCCGGCCGGCCCCGTGAGCGGCGTCCGGACGGCCCGGCCACGGCTGCCGCGGGCGGCGGTGTGCCCTCGTCGGCGTGCTCGCGGGTGATGCCGCCCCGGGCCGGGGGTGGAGGCGGGGCGGGGCGGTCATGTCTGCCGCAGTCTCCTCCAGACGGCCTTCGCCGCGTTGTGCCCGGACATGCCGTGGACGCCGGGACCGGGCGGGGTGGCCGACGAGCAGATGAACACGGCGGGGTGCGGGGTGGAGTACGGGAACAGGGAGAGCTTGGGGCGCAGCAGGAGCTGGAGGCCGCTGGCGGCGCCGGAGCCGATGTCGCCGCCGACGTAGTTGGCGTTGCGGGCGGCGAGTTCGGGCGGGCCCGCGGTGGCGCGGGCCAGGACGCGGTCGCGGAATCCCGGGGCGAAGCGCTCCAGTTGGCGTTCCACGGCGTCGGTCAGGTCGCCGGTCCAGCCGTTCGGGACATGGCCGTAGGCCCAGAAGACCTGCTTGCCGGCCGGTGCCCGGGTGGGGTCGGCGACGCCGGGCTGCACGGTGATGAGGAACGGCGGGTCGGGGGCGCGGCCTTCCCGGGACGCGGCGCGCAGGGCGGCGCCGATCTCGGCGCTGTCCGCGCCGATCTGCACGGTGGAGGCCCTGCGGGCCTCCGGCGCGGTCCACGGCACCGGGCCGTCCAGCGCGTAGTCGATCTTGAATACGCCGGGGCCGTAGCGGTAGTTCGCGTAGTGGTCGCCGAAGCCGGCGATGCGGGCGAGGGCGGTGGGCGAGGTGTCGAAGACGTACGCGCGGGCCGGCGGCAGGTCGTCGAGGCGCTTGACCTCGTAGTCGGTGTGGACGGCGCCGCCGAGTTCCTTCAGGTAGGCGGCGAGGGCATCCGAGATGGCCTGGGAACCGCCGCGGGCGACGGGCCAGCCGCGGGCGTGCGCGGCGAGGGCGAAGACCAGGCCGATGGCGCCGGTGGCGAAGCCGCCGAGGGGCGCCATCACATGGGCGACGAGTCCGGCGAACAGGGCCTTGGCCCGCTCGTCGCGGAAGCGGCGCATCAGCCAGGTGGAGGGCTGGAGTCCGGCGAGGCCGAAGCGGGCGAGGCCGAGCGGGTCGCGGGGCAGCGCGGTGAGCGGCAGGGACATGAAGTCGCGGGCCAGGGTGTCCCACCGGGGCAGGAAGGGCTGGACCAGCCGTCGGTACGCTCCGGCGTCGCGCGGGCCGAAGGAGGCGGCCGTCTCGCCGACCGACCGGGACAGCACGGCCGCCGTGCCGTCGGGGAAGGGGTGGGCCATGGGCAGGTCCGCGTGCAGCCACTCCAGGCCGTAACGCTCCAGCGGGAGGGCCCGGAAGGCGGGCGAGTTGATGCCCAGCGGGTGGGCCGCGGAGCACGGGTCGTGCCGGAAGCCGGGCAGGGTCAGTTCCTCGGTGCGGGCGCCGCCCCCGACGGTGCCCCTCGCCTCGAACAACGCGACGGAGAAACCGCGCCGGGCCAGTTCCACGGCGGCGGTCAGTCCGTTCGGCCCCGCTCCCACCACGACCACATCGAGCATCGGCACCACCTTCGGAACTCCTTCGTCGGCCGACGGCACCCGGAGGCGGCCGGGGGCGATCGGGAGACCCAGGATATGCCGGGGGCGCCGACACCCTCCCGGTCCCGGGTAGCCTCCGCCGCGTGACTCGGTGGCTGAGGTTTTCCCCGTCCGGTACGGGCGCCCGGTACTGGTACGAACTCGACGACGAGGGGCGTGCCCTGCGGCAGGCGGTCTTCGACCGGTCGCTGCCGGTGCCGCGGGCCAAAAGCCCGCTGCGGGACGTGGCCGGTTCCCCGGACGGCGGCGCCTCGGTCGCCGCCTGCCGGGCCGGTCTCGCGCGGGTGCGAAGGAGTTTCGGCCAGGCCGGTGTGCTGGTCCACGAGGCCGTGTACGGGGTGCTCACCGAGGGCGCCGTCCGGGTGCCGGCGCACGCCGAGGACGTCACCGGGGCCGAGTTCGCGCGGGCGTGGGACTCGGCGAGGCTGCACCGGCACTTCACCCGGTGCCGCACCGGACCCCTGCCGGAAGGTGCGGTCGTCACCGGCACGGTCGTCGCACTGCCCTGGGGAGCCGGGCGCACCGGTCTCGCCGTGGACTTCGGCGGGCCCGGCCGCGGCTTCGTGGACTTCGCCCGCCTGCCCGCCCGACCGCGGGACTGGCCGCCGGTCGGCACCGTCACCGGGTTCGAGGTCGTCGGCCTGCGCGCATCGACACCTCGGCCGACGCGGCGGACCTGGAGGTCAGACTCCGGCCGACAGCAGTCCCGCCACCCGGCGGGCCGTGGCCTCGTCGCGGGCCGCGGTGAACGGGAGGTCGTTGCCGCCCGTGATGCGGAAGGGCTCGCCGGCACGGGTCAGGTGGGCGCCGCCCGCCTCCTCGACGAGGAGCAGGCCCGCCGCGTGGTCCCAGGCGGCTTCCCAGCAGAAGGCGGTGGCGTCCGACTCACCGCGGGCGACGGCCAGGTACTCCAGTCCGGCCGAACCGCAGGAGCGGGGCGCCACGCCGTCCGTCCACAGGCCGAGGAGGGAGCGCTTCTGGTCGTCGGTCGTGAAGTCCGGGTGGGAGGTGGCCACGCGCAGGTCGCGGCCGGGGTCCGGGGAACCGGCGTGCAGCCGCACCCCGTCGAGGAAGGCGCCCTGTCCCCGTACGGCGGTGGCGAGTTCTTCGCGGACCGGGGCGAACGTCCACGAGGCGTGGACGACTCCGCCGAGCGCGAGGGCGACCAGGGTGCAGAATCCGGTGTCGCCGTGCACGAACTGCCGGGTGCCGTCGACCGGGTCGACGATCCACACCGGCGCCTCGCCGCGTATCCCCTCGTACGACGCGGGGTTGGCGTGCACCGCCTCCTCGCCCACCACGACCGAGCCGGGCAGCAGGGCGAGCAGCGCCTCGGTGAGGTACAGCTCGGCCTGCCGGTCGGCGTCGGTCACCAGGTCGTGCGGGCCGGACTTGCGGTCGACCTCGTGGTCGGCGAGCCGCCGCCAGCGCGGCATGATTTCCTGCGCGGCGGCCTTGCGGACGGCGTCCTCCACGTCGACGGCGTGCTGTGCGAGAAACTCTTCGATGGTTTCGTTGTCCTTGATCATGCCTCCCATGAGAACATGCCCCACTGACAAACCCCACCCGTTCGGTGCACTCCAGGTGGTATCCGCATGAATATGGGTCCTCGGTCCGATCGGGTATGGGCTCAGCGGCCCACCGCGTAGCCCTGCATGCCGCGCGGGTTCGCCGCCGCCGAGAGCACTCCCGTGGCCGGGTCCCGGGCGACCGCGCACAGCCTGCCCTCCGACCAGGCCTCGCCGACCGTCACCTCATGGCCCCGGCGCCGCAGCTCCCGCACCACCGCCGGGTCCGTCCGGGACTCCACGGTAACGCTGCCGGGGCGCGTGCCCCGCGGGTAGAAGGAGCCGGGGAAGCTGTCGTGGTGCCAGTTCGGGGCGTCGATCGCACCCTGCAGGTCGAGCCCGCCGCGTACCGGGCCGCGCAGCGCGACGGCGAGGAAGAAGTGCAGCTGCCACTGGTCCTGCTGGTCCCCGCCGGGCGTGCCGAACGCCATCACCGGCACCCCGTCGCGCAGGGCGACGGACGGGGTGAGGGTGGTCCGGGGGCGGCGTCCCGGCGTAAGCGTGTTGGGCAGTCCGTCCTCCAGCCAGGTCATCTGGAGCCGGGTGCCGAGGGGGAAGCCGAGTTCGGGCACCACCGGGTTGGACTGGAGCCAGCCGCCGCTCGGGGTGGCCGCGACCATGTTGCCCCAGCGGTCGACGATGTCCAGGTGGCAGGTGTCGCCCCGGGTGGCCCCGTCGCCGGAGACCTCCGGTTCGCCCGGCACGGGGGACGTGGGGTGCTTGGCGACCGTCGGCTCGCCGACGCCCGGCACGACGGTGCCCCTCCCCCGGAATCCCGCCTCGTGCGGGCCGCCCGTGCCGGCGGCCGCCGCGCGTGCCCGCACGCTCAGCCGCGGGGTGCGCCCGCCGGGACTGCCGGGCCGCAGCACGTGTGAGGCCCGGAGCCCCACCCGGGTGCGCCGCTCGGCGTTGTACTCCGCCGACAGCAGGTCGTCCAGCGGCACCTCGGCCGCGTCCCCGTACCAGGCCTCCCGGTCGGCCATGGCCAGCTTGCTGCCCTCGATCAGCAGGTGCATGCAGTCGGCGGAGCCGTACGGGGGCAGTTCCGGCGGGAGCAGGGCGAGCTGCTGGAGCAGGACGGGGCCCTGGCTCCAGGGGCCCGCCTTGCACACGGTCCAGCCGTTCCAGTCGTACGTCGCCGGGGTCTCGTACGTCGCCGACCAGCCGGCGAGGTCGGCGGCCGTCAGCGTGCCGGTGCGGTGCTCGCCACTGGTGTCCAGGGTGGGCCGCCCGGCCTGCCGGACCAGTGCCTCGGCGATGAAGCCGGTGCGCCACACCTCCCGCGCGGCGTCGATCTGCGCCTCCCGGCCGCCCGCGCCGGCGACCTCGTCCAGCAGCCGTCGCCAGGTGGCGGCGAGGGCGGGGTTGCGCAGCAGCTCGCCGGGGCGGGGCGCCCTGCCGCCGGGCAGGTACACCTGCGCCGAGGAGGTCCACTCCGTCTCGAACAGCTCCCGCACGGTCTCGACGGTCCCGCCGACGTTCTCCACGGGCGCGTGCCCGTGCTCGGCGTATCCGACGGCGTACTGGAGGACGTCGGCGAGGGAGCGGGTGCCGTGGTCGCGCAGCAGGAGCATCCAGGCGTCGAAGGCGCCGGGCACGGCGGCGGCGAGCGGTCCGGTGCCCGGGACGAGGTCCAGGCCGAGCGCCCGGTAGTGGGCGGCGCTCGCTCCGGCCGGTGCGACGCCCTGCCCGCACAGCACCCGCACCTCGCCGCCGGCGGGCGCCAGCAGGATGGGCACCTCGCCGGCCGGCCCGTTGAGGTGCGGCTCGACGACGTGCAGCACGAAGGCGCCCGCCACGGCCGCGTCGTACGCGTTGCCTCCGCCCTCCAGGACGGCCATGGCCGACTGGGACGCCAGCCAGTGCGTGGACGACACCATGCCGAAGGTGCCCTGAAGGGTGGGACGGGTGGTGAACTGCATCTCTCACCTCGGTGTGTGCGCGTGCCGACGACCTCGCCCATCCTCCCCGCCCACGCCGGGGAGAATCCGGCCGCGGACGATGTGCGGCCGGCCCCGGCGCCGTCGGTGGAAGAGCCTGCGGGCCTCCGCGGCGAGAAAGGCCTGGTCACGGGCTCCCGTGGCCCCCTCACCCCTTCCCCGCTCAGCCCTTCGCTCCCGGTGTCCTCGGTGGTCGCGGGACACGGCTCGGCTGGACGCCGGAGTCCGCGCGGCTCGCTGCGCGGCGCATCCGGCAGGACGGAGTACGCCACCACACAGAAAAATTAGCGGTATAGGGGGAGTAAGTCAGGAAGACGTATGGAATCCGGGCCGGAATCGTGACGATATTTCGGTCGGGTTAGACTGAGGTCGGCCCACGGGGCAGCGTGTCCACCGCTGAGCGAACCCATCGGCCCACAGCCGTCGCCACATGGCCGGGTCCGGGACGCAGGGAAGCGGAATGACGTGAACAGACTTGCCGCCGTTGAGCGCGCCCTGCGGGAGGCGTCACCGCACGCGCTGCTGGACATCGTCACAGCGGCCCTCGCGGAGGAGTACGGCGCGACACGCGTCGAACTCCGCATGGCCGATTACGCGATGAGGTCACTGCAGGCCGTCGAACCCGTTCCGTTCACGACGGAACCGGTCATGATCCACGACAGCCCTCAGGGCCGCGCCTTCGGATCCCAGGAACCGTACGTGGCTCCCGATCCTCACGGGCACGCGGTGGACATTCATCTCCCGGTCACCGTTCGCGGTGACCGGACAGGCGTGCTGTCCGTCACGGTGCCGGAGGACCGCTACACGCAGGCACTCCTTCCCGAGATGCAGCACATCTGCGAGGTCCTCGGCCACGAGATCCTCGTGGCCGAACGCGACACGGACCTGTACGTCCTGGCGCGCCGCGCCTCGCGCCTGACCCTGGCGGCCGAGATGCAGTGGCAGTTGCTGCCGGGCCGGGCCTGCACCCGTCCCGAGTTCTCCCTCGGTGGGCATCTCGAACCCGCTTACACGATCTTCGGGGACAACTTCGACTGGTCGGTGTCCGAGGACCACCTCACACTGACCGTCACCAACGGCATGGGGGAGGGCATCGAGGCCGCTCTGCTCACCAACCTCGCCGTCAGCGCGATGCGCAACGCCCGGCGCGCCGGTCTCGGCCTGTCCGACCAGGCGCGCCTCGCCGACCAGGCGGTGTACGCGCAGTACCGCGGCAGCGTCCACGTCTCGGTCCTGCTGCTGCGGTTCGACCTCGCGACCGGCGAGGTCGAGGCCGTGGACGCGGGGTCCCCGCGGATGTGGCGGCTGCGCGGGAAGAACGTGGACGCCCTGCCCTTCGACGCCCAACTGCCGCTCGGCATGTTCGAGGACACCCCGTACACGTCCGAGTACTTCCAGGCGCGTCCCGGCGACCGCTTCCTGATCGGCAGTGACGGCGTCTACGACGCGGCTTCCTCGACCGGGGAGAAGTACAGCGACCGGGCACTCGCCCGGTCGCTCACGGCCACCCGGCTGCTGCCGCCGGCGCAGGTGCCGGGCGCGGTGCTGCGTGAGCTCGCGACGTACCGGGGGGAGACCCCGGTCGACGACGACGCCCTCGTGGTCTGCCTCGACTGGTACGGGCGTACCGGGGACGGACCGCGACCCGGTTCGTGAAACGGTTCCGTCGTCCGGCCCCCGGCGGAGCGGGTGCCCGCGCCCGGGTACGTCCCGGGCGCCCTCAGGCCGTTCTGTCCGCCCGCCGGGTCCCGGGGCTCAGCGCGTTCCGTTCCACCGCGTCGCGGAAGGCGGCCAGCCCGTCGCGCAGGGCCGCGCGGGATTCAGGGGGCATGTTCTCGATCACCGAGCGGAGCACCTCCTCGCGCTGCACCCGGAGTTCACCCAGATATGCCGCCCCGCTCCTGGTCAGGTTGAGCATCAGTTCCCGCCTGCTGACGGGACTCGGGGTCCGCTCCACGAAGCCGAGCGCCTCGAGCCGGTCGCAGAGGCGGCTGACGGAGGGCGGGGAGGATCCGAGGATCTCACCCAGCGTGCGCAGGTTGATCCCCTGTTCCCGTTCGAGGCTGTAGAGCACACGCAACTGCGAGGCGGAGACGGGGGCGACCGGGGCCGCGTCGCGACCCCGGTCCCACAGCACCTCGAGGAGTTCGACGACCTCGCACGCCGCTTCGGCCGCTCGCACGGGCCGGGACGAGGGGGGTGCGGTCTGCGCGTTCACGACGTGGGGCACTCCGGCACTCCGATGGGATGGTCGTCCCCGTGTCACGGGTTGAACAGGCTGGACCTCGCCCGCTCTCCGGGTTCCGTCTGTTGCGTCCCGTCCCCGCTTCGGCGCTTCCCACTCATCCGTGGCGCAGCGCCGGGGGCGCCGGAACGCGGGGGCACGGGTCAACAGTATCCCCCCGGCGGCCCCGCTCGCCGGTCCCGGGAGCAGCGGGCGCCGGCGGCCTCCGGACCATGGCCCCCCTGGCGCCCCACCGCCCCTGGCGCGCTCGCACGGACGTCACAGGAAACGGCGTATGGGCAGGACGGCCGTCTCGCGCGCCCGCTGCAGCAGCGACCGTCTCCCCCACCGCCCTTCCCGGATCCGTTCGCTGACCGCCACGTCCTCGTCGAAGTGGGCGTCGAGGACGGCGGTGAACTCCTCGTCGAGGACGGCCAGCATGATCTCCTCGTCGTGCTCGAGGGAACGGCGGTTGAAGTTGGTCGATCCGATGAGCGCGGCCGTCGCGTCCACCGTGATGATCTTCGCGTGCATCATCGTCGGCTGGTACTGGTAGATCTTCACGCCGCAGGCCAGCAGGTCCTCGTAGAAATGCTGTCCGGCCAGCTGGCAGACCCGCTGGTCGGTGTACGGCCCCGGCAGGAGGATCTCCACCTCCACACCGCGTCGCGACGCCTCGCACAGGAGCTCGACGAAGTAGGCGTCCGGGGAGAAGTAGGCGGTCGTGAGCCGGAACCGCTCCTCGGCCGACTCGATCATCACCTGGATCAGGGTCTGCATGTCCTGCCAGCCGAAGCTGGCCGACCCGCGCACCACCTGCACCACCGCGTCCCCCTCGGGCCGGTGCTCGACGAAGCGGTCGCGCTCGTCGACGAGTTCGCCGCAGCACTCGGCCCAGTTCTGCGCGAACGCCGCGGCGATCCCGTCCACCGCCGGACCGCGTACCTCGACATGCGTGTCGCGCCACTCGTGCTCGTCGCGGGCGTCGCCGCACCATTCCTCGGCTATGCCCACTCCGCCGGTGAACGCCACGCGCTCGTCCACCAGCAGCGCCTTGCGATGGCAGCGGTGGTTCTGCTTGAGCGGCGAGAGCGCCACCGGCTGCCGGAACCAGGCCACGCGCACGCCGGCCTCCCGCATGTCCGCCAACAGGTCCTTCTCGATCGTGCGGCTGCCGAACCCGTCCAGCAGCAGTCGGACCCGCACGCCGGCGCGGGCCCGCTCCGCCAGGGCCCGGGCGAACTCCCGGGCGATGTCGCCCCTCCAGTACACGAACGTCATCATGTCCACCGTGTGCTCGGCGGACCGGACGCTCTCCAGCATCGCGGGGAAGATCTCGTCGCCGTTGCGCAGGGCGACCAGCGCGTTCCCCTCGGTCGCGGCGATGCCGATCAGCCGCTCCAGCCTGCGGCGCATCCGCAGCACGCGTTCACCGGCGGACCGGTCGGCGGACGGGGAGGACTGGGTGCGCTGTGGCGTGTTCTCGAGGTTCATCCATGCTCCGGCCGGCACGCGAGGCAGTCCGCACTGCCCGTCCTCGTCCGGCGGAGGTCGGCGCAGCGGGGCGACGGCGGCGGACGGCACGGCCCGGACGACGGTCAGCGGGCAGGCCTTCCGCTCGCCGAGCGGGTCCCTGGACCGCTTTTAACCCCCGCGGGCGAGGGCAAACGACAGCTACGTCACAGTCCTTGGAGGTATTCGTGGTCATCGTCGGCATTGTCGCCCTTTGTGTCGTTCTCGCCGTCCTGGCATTCCTCGTGCCCCGTTTGTCCCACGGACCCGAACGTGGGACTCAGCGGGCCCTGGGTCTCGGCTCCCGCGCGGGAGGAAAGGCGCCCGGCCCCCTGGGGCGCCTGTTCAGCAAGCCGTTCCGCAGCAGTTCGAAGGCCGTGGGGCGCAGCGGTTCCGCCGGTCGTCGCACTCGTGGCCGCCTGCCCTTCTGAACCCGGCGGCCCCCGCGCGGCGGGCCGCCGCCGCGTGCGACACGGGCCGGCTCCTGCCGTCCGGTCAGCGGCCGGGGACCGGCCGGTCCGGCGCATCCGCGCCGGTGAGGCGGGGGTCCCGCACCAACTCCACACATCCGCTTCACTCATGGGGGCACCCGGCGAAGAGCGCGGCTCAGCAGTCAGGCCGGACACCCGCGGCGCGAGGGGCGGTTGCAGACGCGACCCGATTACGGGACAGTTGTCGACTGACAAGTGTTTCGTCGTCTGATCTGAGGTGAGAGCCCGAGCACAAGGGCTCCGACATATGACGTATTCCCCGGACGGCCTCCGTCCTGGCCCCACCAGTGTGGTGAGTGCTGCCGCAGCCCCCTACCCGGTGGTGATCGTGGACGTGGAAGGGCGTGTCGTGGAGCTCAATGACCCGGCCACCGCTCTCTTTCCGTCCGCCCTCGCCGGGCGGCCCCTGCCGGCCCCGGAGTGGCTCACCGCCGCGCAGCGCGACCCCGGCGCCACCACGGCGACCGGCACGGTGGGCGATCGCTTCTTCTCGGCGCGCCCGTCCCCTCTTCCCGGCGGCAGGGCGGCATGGTGGCTGGTGGAAGAGACCGCCTACCGTTCCGTACTGAAGGAACTGGAGGGGGAGCGCGAGCGCACGCGGTTCCTCTCCGAAGCCTCCAGCGCCCTGCTCTCGTCGCTGAACCTGGAACGGTGCATGGAGGTCACCGCGCGTCTGGCCGCCGAGTACCTGGCCGACGCGGCGGCGGTCATCGCACCCACCACGGCCCGGAAACTGCCGGTGGTCATGTGCGACCGGCAGGGGCACCTCACCCGGGCCACCGTCTCCAGCGAGCCGGAGACGGTGCCCGGACTGGCGGAGGCACTGCGGGGCTTCCCACCGGTGCCGTCCCGGTGGATCGACCCCGCCACCGCTCCTGACTGGCTGGTTCCCGAGGGCTTCGGTGAGGTCGGTTCGCTGGTGATCACCCCGCTTCCGGGCCACGGCGTGCCGGCCGGGGCGCTGATCCTGTTCCGGCGGGCGCAGAAGACCGCTTTCAGTGAGTCCGAGGAGGCCTTCGCCGGGCTGTTCGCCGCCCGTGCGGGGGCGGCGATGTCCGCCGCGCGTCTCTACGCCGAGCAGAACACGGTCTCCGACATTCTCATGCGAGCACTTCTTCCGCCCGCTCTTCAGCAGGTGGAAGGGGTGGAGTTCGCCGGCGGCTACCGGCCCAGCGTCGACACCGACCGCATCGGCGGGGACTTCTACGACGTCCACCCGCCGGGCGAGGACTCCCCCGACACCTTCGCCGTCCTGGGGGACGTGGCCGGCAAGGGACTGGAGGCCGCAGTACTCACCGGCAAGATCCGCAACACGCTGCACGCCCTGCTGCCGATGGCGGACGACCACGGCAGAATGCTGCGGCTGCTGAACAACGCCATGCGCAACAGCCACAGCACCCGCTTCGCCACCCTGGTGCTGGTGTCCGCCGGCCGTGAGGACCGCGACGTCGTGCTGCGGCTGACCTCCGCGGGGCACCCCCCGCCGCTGATCGTGCGCGGCGACGGCACCGTGGAGGAAGCCGACACCGGCGGCTCCCTGGTCGGTGTCCTGCCGACGATCAGTTCCCGCACCGCCCTGGTACGGCTGTCGCCGGGTGAGTCGTGCCTGCTGTACACCGACGGCGTCACCGAGGCCAAGGGCGGGCCGATGGGCGACACCATGTTCGGGGAGCAGCGCCTCAAGCGAGCCCTGGCGGAGTGTGCCGGCCTTCCCGCATCCGCGGTCGTCGAGCGTGTCCAGATGCTCGCCGACGAGTGGATCGGCGAAGGAGTCCACGACGACATCGCCGTGCTGGTCATCACCGCACCCCGCGGTGCGCACCTCAGCGCTGTGGACGGCACCACCCGAGGCAGGTACACCGCGTGACGGCCGTCCCCGCTCCGGACCGCGAGCACGGGCGCGGCCGCCTCCTCGTCCGTGTCCGTCCCGCCTCCCCGCACGGCGACGGCCGGGCCCGGGAACACGCGGACAAACTCTGGACGGCGGTCCGGGCCGCGGACGTGTACTCGGCCGCGGACCTCGTCACCAACGCGCTCCGGGCCGGGCTGGACGCGGAGACGGTACTGCTGGACGTCATCGGCGCCGTCCAGCGCAAGGTGGGCGTCGAGTGGGCGGCCAACCGCATGAGCGTGGCCGACGAGCACGCCGCCACGGCCGTCAACGACCGCGCCATCGCCACTCTGTCCGCCCACCGTCCCACGCCCGCGCGCGGCAGGGTGACGGTCGCGTGCGTGGACAAGGAGTGGCACGCCCTGCCCGCACGGCTTCTGGCCGAAGTGCTGCGGCTGCGCGGCTGGCAGGTGGACTACCTCGGAGCGCAGGTCCCCACCGTTCACCTGGTCGGCCAGATCCACCGCGCCGGGTCGACGGTCGTCTGCCTGTCCGGCTCGCTGTCCACTCGGCTGCCCGTGGCCCACGCCGCCATCACCGCCGTCCAGGCCACCGGCGTACCGGTCATGGTCGGCGGCCGCGCTTTCGGCGTCGACGGCCGCCACGCCCGGCTGCTCGGTGCCGACGCCTGGGCGTCCGACGCGCGCGGCGCGGCGGACCGGCTGGCCGCCGGCCCGCTGCCCGTGCCGCGGCCGCCCCACCAGGCCGTCGACGACCTGCCTCACCTGGCCGACCGGGAATACACCATGGTCACCCGCTGGGCCCGCGGCCTGGTACGCCGGACCTTCCAGGACCTCGAGCAGCGCCTTCCCACCCTGCGCGACTACACCGACGAACAGCGGGGACGCACTGCCGAAGACCTCGGCCAGATCGTCGAGTTCCTGGCCGCCGCCCTCTACGTGGACGACGCGGACGTCTTCACGGACTTCCTTGCCTGGACCGCCGAGGTCCTCACCGCGCGCGGCGTCCCGGCTCACGCCGTGCTGCCGGGCCTGGACCTGCTGGACGGGCAACTGCGCGGCTTCCCGCGGGCCCGCGGCCTGATCGCCGACGGGCGCGAGGCGTTGGGGCCCTTCGTCCGAACCCGGCCCGTCCCCGCCCCCGCCCCCTGATCCGAACGACAGGCCCCGGCCTGGCACTCCCGACCCCAAGACGCTGGAATCATTTGTGGCTGCCTTCCCCTTCGCACCGCCCGTCCTGCCCCTCGCCGCCGACGCCCCGCACACCGTGTGCCTGGCCCTCGTCGGTGACCTGGACCACGAAGTCGGCGACGAGGTTCTCCACCAGGTCCTGCACGCTCTGCGCGGGGGCGAGGACGTGCGGGACCTCCGTCTGGACTGCCGGGGTCTCGGAACGGTCGACTCCGCGGGCCTGGCCGTCCTGCTGCAGATCCACCGCCACACCTCCGGGGACGGGACCGGTTTCCACCTGGACACCATGGGCCCGCGGTTGGAGCGTCTGCTCCGGATCACCGGTACCTACGAGTACCTGACGACGCCGCAGCAGGCTCCCCCGTCCGCTCGGTCCGCCCCGTCCGCCGGTTCCGCCGGTTCCGCCGGTTCCGCCGAGGAAGACCCCGGGACCCTGGGTTCGGGGGCGTAGCGGCCGGTGTCCTCCCGGCGGTGCCCGCGCGGGGCTCACCCCCGCCCGGGCCGGCGCAGCGCTGGCCCGGGCGGGGGTGTGTGTCAGTGGCCCGCGACGACGCCGGAGAGTTCGTTGGTGCTCTTCGGCAGGGTCACGGACGTGACCTTTTCCCCCGATTCGATGTCCACGGCGTGCAGTTCGCGCGTGCCCGGTTCGGAGACGTACGCGGTGTGGTCGCGGACGAAGAGGGTGGGCCTGGGCTGCTGCCAGTCGAGCGGCTCCTGCCACTTGTCCACGACGGGGATCTTCTTCTCGGTCCTGCCCGTCTCCGGGTCGATGACGCGCAGGGCGCCGTCCGTGCCGAGGACGAGTGCCTCGCCGTGGGGTCCGCGGCCCAGTGAGCGGAAGGAGTAGCTGGTGCCGAGGTCGACCAGGCGCAGCTTCGCCGTTTCGGTGTCGATCAGGGACACGCGCGTCGGCCGCTCCAACTCGGCGTCCGGGTCCGTCTTGTAGTCGCCCAGGAGGACCGGGGACGCGTCGCTGCCGGCCTGGTTCCCGATGCGGCCGTAGTCGTCGGGGGCGTCGACCTTGGTGAACTCGCCGTCCTTGTAGATCAGGATGCCGTCCTCGCAGCCGACGGCGACGGCCTCGCCCCGGGCGGCGGCCTCGCCGTGGACTCCGGGGCAGTTCTCGTTGCGTGCGATCTCCTTGTCGTTCCTGTCGAGGACGAGGGCGCCGGTGCGCTTCTCCTCGGTGCCCACGGTGCTGAGGAGTTCACCGTTGCTCAGCTCGATGGCGACGCCGTGGTGGGGTTCGGCGGAGGTGTAGGTACGGCCCTCGGGCTTCTCGCCGTCGGCGAGGGCGGCGGGGTCGAGGACGTTGACCTCGCCGGTGCCGTCGGTGAACAGGACGGTCCTGCCGGCGTGCCGTACGACGTGCCCCGGCTTGGCTCCTTCGTACGTGATGCCGGTGAGGGTCCGCCTCGCGGCGTCGAGGACCCGGAAGCCCGAGTCGGTGGAGACGAAGACGTGGGCGTCGTCGCCGGCGGGGTTGACGCGGTTGAAGCCGGGCAGCTCGATCGTCCCGGCGAGCTTCAGGGTCTTGCCGTCCAGGATGTACAGGCCGCCGTCGAAGGTGGCGACCAGCGGCTCCGCGACCGCGGTGGTCCCGGTGTCCTGCGTGCCCTTCGCCGCCTTCTGCTCCTTCTGCGCCTTCGCGTCGGACGAGGAGGACGAGGAGGTGCCGCCTCCCCCTCCGCAGGCGGTCAGGACGGCGGAGGCCGCCAGGGCGAGGGCCGTACCGGTGAGGGCTCTGCTGCGTATCGACGTGTTCACTGTGCGTGTTCCTTTTCTGCCGCGCGGGCGCGGCTCCGGGAGGGGGTGTTCGAAAATGAGGGCCGGCGCTCGGGGTTCAGTCGCCGGTCAGGCCGTCCGTCATGGCGGTGGTGTTGGCGCGCATCATCTGCAGGTAGGTGCCGGCCCCCTCGCCCTGCTCGGTCAGGGACTCGGAGTACAGCGCGACGACCCGTACCCGGCCGCCCAGTTCCGTGCGCAGGACCTCGGCCAGCCGGGTGGGCTGGGAGGAGTCCGCGAAGACGGTCCGTACCCCCGCCTCGCGCATGGCCCCGGTGAGCGAGCGCAGGTCCGAGGAGCTGGGTGAGGCCAGTGTCGTCCCGCTCGGGACGACCGCGCCGACCGTCCGGAGGCCGAAGCGTTCGGCGAGGTAGCCGAAGACGTGGTGGTTGGTCACCAGGGCGCGTCGCTGCTCGGGTATGCGGTCGAAGGAGCGTTCCATCCAGGTGGTCAGGTCGGCGAGTCGTCCGTCGTAGCGGTCGGTGTTGGCGCGGATCGCCTTCTCGTCCACGCCGTCCACGTGCTCGACGACCCGGTCGGCGATGAGGCGGGCGGCCGTGCGCACCCGGTCGGGGTCGGTCCAGAAGTGCGGGTCGGGCTGTCCGGCCTCCGCCTCGGGGCCTCCGTCGGCGGGTGCCCGGAAGACGAGTGGATCCACCGCCCTGCCGACCTCGAGCGTGGCGGTCCCGGCCTCCCGGGCGGCCTCCACGTGCCGCAGCACGTTCTCCTCCAGGCCCAGCCCGTTGACGATCACGAGGTCGGCCCGCTCCAGCTCGGCGGCCTGGACGGCCGACAGGCCGAAGGAGTGCGGGTCGGCGTTCGGTTTCATCAGCACCGTGACGTCGGCCTCGTCGCCGACGATCTCCCCGGTGATGTCGCCGAGGATGTTCGTCGTCACCACGACCCGGGGCCGGTCGTCACCGGTCGCGCACGCGGTGGCGGTGCCGGCGAGGGCGAAGGCGATCAGGGTGAGGAGCAGGCGGCGCAGCCGCAGCACGGCGCGCTTCGGTGTCGTCGTCACCGGCCTGTCTCCGCCATCAGGGCCGGCTCGATGCCGAGGTCGAAGGTGCGCGCGACGCGCAGGCCGTCGTTGTAGTCGATCTCGTGCACGCGCTCGCCCGCCGGGTCGTTGAGGTAGGCGCGGCTGCGGTCGACCTCGATGACGGGCCGGGGCGCCGTCGCGTCCGGCCCGGTGCCGGGTACGTCCTTCAGCAGCGGCTTCGTCCGGGCCACCCGCTCACCGGTGGCGATGTCGTAGCCGTGCAGGGTCCCGTCGGTGCGAAGGACGAGCAGGGGCGAGCCCTCGCCCGCGGTGTTGGCGGTGACGGCGGGGCCGGTCTCCACCCGTGTCCAGGTGCGTTCGGTGACGTCCAGGACCCATACGGCCCGGTCTCCGGCCGGCGCCGTGAGCGTGTCGCTGCCGGCCCGGTGGCGGAAGTCCGTGGCCCGTTCCGCCTCGGGGACGCGCGTGCCGTACGGGATCTTCTCGGCGGTGAACGTGCCGCCTTCCGCGCGGATCAGCAGGGCACCGTCGGCGCAGCCGAGGACGACTCCCCGCCGGGTGACGGCGTCGCCCCGCGGTTCCTCGCACACGGCGTCCGGCGCCGGGACGCGCTCGCCCTCGCGGTCGTACACCGCGGCCTTCGGGGTGCCCTTCGTGTCGTCGGTGAGGGTCAGCAGGTGCTCCGCGTACGGCACGACGGCGCTCGCGTGCGTCCCGGGCAGCGGGCGGGGAGTGCCGAGGTCCCCTGCCTCCAGGTCGGCCCGGCGGTGGATCTCGGCCCGTCCGTCGCCGTGGGTCACGACGGTCACCGCGGCGTCGCCGCGGACGCGCGTACCGGTGCCGTCGGGGTCGCCGGGGGCGCCGGAGCCGTCGGAGAGGCGGCCCACGTCGCGTATCGCCGCCCGGTAGTAGTGCACGTGGTCGCCGTGGTCCACCGTCCAGGCGCCGGTGTCGAGGACGCGCGTGCCGTCCGCGCCGTGGAGGTAGCCGAACCGGCCGTCCGTGGTGAGGGCCGAGGTGCCCGGTGTCCGGGAGACCTCGTGCGCCTCTCCGGTGATCAGGTCGAGGACGCGGGTGTCTCCGGTCCTCGGGTCGTTGAGGAGCAGCCTGGACTGCTGCTCGGCCTTCTCCTGCGCCCCTTCGACGTATCCGTGCGGGGCGGCGGCCGACGGGCTCGCCGGCGGGGTGGAGGCGGCGTCGTCCCGGCCGTCCGCGCAGCCCGTGGCGAGCAGCGCGAGGGCCAGGAGCGCGGGCGCCCCGGCAGTGACGTTTCCTCGGACGGGCAAGGGGATCGCCTCCATCAGGTTTCTGGATCAGGTCGTGAATCGGGATCGGGTTCTCGGGCCGGGCCTCTTCGGCCGGGTCCCGTCAGGCGGTCGCCACGGCGCGGCCGGCCTCCCGGCGCTCGCGGCGGCGGTGGCGGACGCCCGATGCCAGGTGGGAGAGGAAGAACAGGCCCACCGCGAGGGCCGAGACGGTCGCGCCGGCGGCGGTGCTCAGGTGCCAGGAGAGCAGCAGGCCGAAGAAGGTGGCGGCCGCGCCGAGCAGCGCCGCGATCGCCATCACCGTCCGCACGCTGCGCGCCCACGGCAGCGCGGCCGCCGGCGGGGCGATGAGCAGGCCCAGGACCAGCAGCGTCCCCACGATGTGGAAGGAGGCGACGATGGCCAGTGTCAGCAGGCCCAGCAGGACGGCGTGGGCGACGCGCGGACGCAGACCGAGGGTGCGGGCCTTGCGCGGGTCGAACGCCAGGGCGAGGAAGGCGCGGTGGCCGAGGACCGAGACGGTCAGCGCCAGCAGCAGGGCCGCGCCCAGCAGGAGCAGGTCCTGTTCCCGGACGGCGAGGACGTCGCCGAAGAGGAACCCGGTCAGGTCGACCGCGAAGGACTGCGAGCGCGAGACGATGATGACGCCGAGGGACAGCATCCCGACGAAGAGCAGGCCGATCCCGGTGTCCTGGGACAGCCTCGGGGTACGCCCGAGGGCGGTGACCCCGGCCGTCATCACGGCCGCGCTCAGCAGCGCTCCCGCCAGCAGGTTGCCCCCCAGAAGCGCGGCGAGCGCGACGCCGGGCAGCAGTCCGTGCGACATGGCGTCACCGAGGAAGGCCATTCCCCTCAGCACCACCCAGGTGCCCGCCAGGGCGCAGATCGCCGACACCAACATCCCGCCCCACAGGGCCCTTTGCACGAAGGTCACCTCGAAAGGGCCTGTCAACCATTCCATGCGAGCACACTACAATGACAATCATGTTCAATAAAACCCCCTCCTCTGCCGCCGGGGACCGGATGCCGCCCCGCGTCCGCTTCACCGGGCTCTCCGCGGGCCACCCCGGCCGCCCCGTGCTCGATCGACTCGACGGCGAGATACCGGCGTTGGCCGTGACAGCGCTGATCGGCCCGAACGGCAGCGGGAAGTCCACGCTGCTCGGGGTTCTGGCCGGCGTGATCCGCCCCACCGCGGGCGAGGTCCGGCACGACGGAGCCCGGCCGCCGGCGTTCGTCCCGCAGCGCGGGGCCGTCGGTGACGCGCTTCCCCTGACGGTCCGGCAGACCGTGGAGATGGGGCGCTGGGGCGAGCGGGGACCATGGCGCCGGCTCACGCGGCGCGACCGGACGGTGGTGGACGAGGTCATGGAGCGCCTCGGCATCGCTGCGCTCGCCGCCCGTCAGCTCGGCGAGCTCTCCGGCGGGCAGAGGCAGCGCACGCTCATGGCACAGGGCCTCGCCCAGGAGTCGGACCTGCTCCTGCTGGACGAGCCGGCCACCGGCCTCGACCCCGAGGGCAGGGAGCGCATGGCGACGCTGCTGACGGAGCTGGTCGCCGACGGGGTGACCCTCGTCCACGCCACACACGACCTGGACGCGGCACGCTCGGCGGACACGTGCCTGCTGCTGCGCGACGGCCGCCTGGCCGGCCAGGGACCGCCGGACCGGCTCCTCACCCCGACGGCACTCGCCCACCTGTGGCAACCGGTGTGAGACCTGCGCCGGCCGCGCGGACCGCTCCCGCGGACCGGTCCCGCGGGCTCACGCCTCCGGTCTCACGCCTCGGGGCGGTCCACCCGGATCAGCGTCTGCTGCCCGTGGGCGACGAGCTTCCGCTCACCGTCGTCCCGGACGCCGAACACCTCCAGCCGGCACACGGTCAGGGTACGGCCGGACTTCAGGACCGTCCCGATCGCCTCGACGCGGCTGCCGACGGCGGGCGCGAGGAGGTTGATCTTGTACTCGACGGTGAGCACTTCGGTGTTCTCGGGAAACAGCGTCAAGGCGGCGTAGCCGCCGGCGCTGTCCGCGACGGCACTGGTGGCGCCGGCGTGGAAGTAACCGTGCTGCTGGGTCACTTCGGGCCGGCGCGGGAGTTCGATGTGCACGCGGCCGGGTCCGATGTGGGTGACCCGCGCGCCGAGGTGGGCCATCAGCCCCTGGCGGTCGAAACTGTCCCGGACCCGCTCCCGCACCTCGGCGCTCGCCAGTTCCTCCTGCTGCGTCGGGTCTTCCACGTGCTCTCCCTCGACGGACATCATCACGGCCGGTGACGGAGGCCGGGCCGTCGGCGGGCACGGCGTCCCCGGACAGGGAACCTCTCCGACGACGATCGTCGCACCCGACCCGCAGGACACGGTGCGGGCAGGAGGGTGGGGCACGGTGATCCGCGTCGGCGGGGCGGGCGTCCCCTCTCCCCCGCGCAGCGGTCCTCACTCCTGTGAAGGGCCGCTGCGCCCGTGCGCCCCCTGCTCGGCCGTCACCGGCGGGAGCGGACGGTTCCTCGTCGCGTGGAGTCCCTCGCGGAGGGGGAGGCCGGCGACCGGGTCACCCCGGTCGCCGGACGACGACCCGGCGTTCCGCCGGCACGCTCAGGGGGTGAGTCCGGCCACGAAGGTGCGGGTCAGCGCGGTCGGTGCGGTGATGGCGGTGCCCACGACGACGCTCAGCGCGCCCACCGACAGGGCCTCGGCGGCCTGCTCCGGGGTCGCGATCCGGCCCTCGGCGATCACCGGGACGGGGACCGCGGCAGCGAGGTCGGCGACGAGGGCCAGGTCGGGGGCGGTCTGGCGGGGCGTGCCCGGCACGTACCCGGACAGCGTCGTCCCCACGAAGTCGGCGCCCCGGGCGGCGGCTGCGCGGCCCTCGTCGAAGGTCGACACGTCGGCCATGACCAGGGCGCCCGCCGCGTGAACGGCCTCGACCAGGTCCGCGAAGGTGCTGCCGTCGGGCCGCGGGCGCGCGGTGGCGTCGGCGGCGACGACCGCGGCTCCGGCCTCGACGAGGGCGAGGGCGTGGCGCACGGTCGGGGTGATGTAGACGCCGGTGTCGCCGTCCTTCCACAGCCCGATCACGGGCAGGCCGACGGCGGCGACGGTGGCCGCGACGACCTCCGGCTCGTTGACGCGCACGGCCGCCGCGCCGCCGGCCTCGGCCGCGCGGGCCAGGCGTACCAGCGTGTCGGTCTGGCGCATCGGGTCGCCGGGCGGGGCCTGGCAGGACACGATCAGTCGGCCCTTCAGGGCGTCGGCCAGGGTCAGGGTCATCGAGGAACTCCGGTGGCTCGAGGACTGTGCAGGGGCAGGGTGCGGGTCAGCGCCGCGGCGCCGTGCACCGCGGCGTCGGATCCGCCGCCCGGCGGGGCGGGGCGCAGGCCCCGCAGCGGGGGCATGAGTTCGGCGGCGAAGGCGGCGCTCAGGGCGTCCGTGTACAGCGCTCCGATGCGGGGCACGCCACCGCCGACGACGACGTGGTCGGCCCCCAGCGTGTTGGCGAGGCCGCCCAGGGCGCGGCCGACGGCCTCGGCGCCCAGGACGATGGCCGCGGTGGCGTGCGGGTCACCCTGGGCCGCGCGGGCGGCCACGGTCTCCAAGCGGTCGGCCGGGACTCCGCTCATCCGCGTGTAGTGGGCGGTGATGCCGGGGCCCGCCGCGATCGCCTCGAGATGGCCGGTGGCGCCGCAGGTGCAGGGCAGCCCCTCGGCCTCGGGACTCGGCAGGTGGCCGAGATGTCCGGCGATGCCGGCCGCACCGTGCAGCATGCGTCCCTCGGCGGCGACGGCGCCGCCGACGCCGGTGCCGACGGCCGCGTAGATCAGCGTGGGCCGTGGGCCGTCCGTGCCGCCGTCGCCGTGCGCGGCGCCGTTCCCGCGGCCGGTGCCGCCCTTCTGGAGGGCGGCCAGTTCCGTGGCCGCAGCGGCGCGTACGTCGTTGTCGCAGGCCACCGGGAGCCCGGTGCGGGTGGCGAGGCCGGTGGCCAGGGCGGTGCCGGCCCAGCCGCGGATCGTGTCGGTCGCGCTGGTGACGGTTCCGGTGGCGGGGTCGATCACTCCGGCGGCCGCGACGCCGATCGCCCTCGTGCCCGGTGCCCGGACCGCGCGGGCGGCCTCGGCCAGCGCGTCGAGCACCGCCTCGGCCCCCTCGGTCGCCGGTGTGGGCAGGGAATGCCGGTCCAGGACGGCGCCGTCGGCCCCGACCAGGGCGGCGGCGATCTTCGTACCGCCCAGGTCGAGGCCGATGACGCTCGCGTCCGGTTGCTGCGTCGTCATCGGACCGGAAGCAGTCCGGCGCCGCGCAGCCGCTGCTCGACGAAGGCGATCGACGCCTCGCCCAGCTGGATCTGCGGGGTCGCGGTGGTGCCGTGCGTGAACACCCCGAGCAGCCGCAGCGCGTGCTTGAAGGCGCCGATGGCGGAGGAGTTGGGGCCCATCTCGTCCCCCGGCCCGGCGTCGACCATGCCGAACAGCTCGACGAGCCGCTCCTGTTCCTTGACGGCGCTGTCCAGGTCGCCGCCGCGCACGGCGTCGTAGAGGCGCACGTATCCGGCGGGGTCCACGTTGCCCAGGCCGGGGACGACGCCGTCGGCACCCGCCAGCAGGGCGGCGTCCACGGTCAGTTCGGAGCCGGTGAGGATGCTGAAGGAGGGGGCCGGGCCGTCGGCGCGGCCGTGCCGCCCGCCGAGCTGGACGATGAGCCGGCGCAGGCCGCCCTCGTCGCCGCTGCTGTCCTTGAGGCCGGCGAGCGTGCCGTCCTCGGCGAGTTCGCGTACCAGGGAGGTGGAGAGCTTGCTGTGCACGGAGACCGGCAGGTCGTAGGCGTACAGGGGCAGGTCGACGCGGGCGCGGAGGGTGCGGAAGTGGTGGGCGATCTCCCGGGGGTGGGTCCGGGTGTAGAAGGGCGCGGTCGCGACCAGGGCGTCGGCGCCCGCCTCGCGCGCGGCCTCCGCGTGGTCGATCACCCGGGGGGTGGTCGTGTCGATGACGCCGGCGAGCACGGGGACGCGTCCGGCGACGGCGTCCACGACGGTCCGCAGCGCCACCGCACGCTGCCGGTCGGTGAGGAAGGCGACCTCACTGCTGGAACCGAGCGCGAACAGGCCGTGCACTCCCCCGCTCACGAGGTGCTCGACGTGCCGGGTGAGTGAGGCGGTGTCGACCTCGCCCGAAGCGTCCAGGGGGGTGCAGACGGGCGGCACGACGCCGCGCAGCGGCTGGGACGGGGACATGAGAGTGCTCCTGGGTTGTGCGGTGGTGGTACGGAAGGAAACGGGCCGCCCGCCGATGGGTGGTGGGCGGGCGGCCCGGGTGGAACGGGGAGTGCCTGTCGTCATGGATCAGGCGCTGCCCCGCGAGAACCCGGCGTGATCGGCCGGGCGGACCTCAGGGGGCCGTGACGGTGAACTTGCTGTCTCCGTAGGAATTCTGGCTGCCGCGGACCGTGTAGGTGGCGGTGGCCTGCACGGTGCCCGCCGTGGCGTTCGCCGGCACGGTGACGGGGATCTTGACGTTCGCTCCCTGGCCCGGGTTGAGCGCGGGCATGTCCACGGCCGGGGCGCTGTAGCCCGCCGGCAGCTTGAGGGAGACCTTGCCGGCCGGGAGGAGGACGTCGTTCTGGCTGACGACCCGGACGGTGACCTCGGTGGTCTTCCCGGCGGGCAGGGAGGCGGGCGGGGTGACGGTGACCGGTGCGCAGACACCGCCGAGCCACTTGAGGTCGAAGGAGGAGTAGGTGATGTGCTGGTAGTTGTTGCGTTCCCAGAGCATGCCCACGCGGGAGTTGGAGCCCGTGCCGTCGTCCAGTGGGGTGAGCGTCGAGTAGGCGGCCGAGCCGGCCTCGGCGGTCTTGCGGATCGGCCAGTTCTGCCCGTTGTCGCAGGACAGGCGGACGGTGAGGTTGCTGCGGCTGTTGGTGGTCGCCGTGTTGCTGAACAGCAGCCAGGAGGCCCGCGGGTGGGAGGCGGCGACGCCCGGCGCGAAGCGGGCGATGGAGCCGTTGTTGGCGGGGTCGGGCAGTTCGGTGTCCTGCTGGAAGGGGGTGTAGGTGACACCGCCGTCGGAGGAGTAGGCGACCGTGCGGTAGGGCGCGGAGCGGTTGTTGAGCATGACGCGGCCGTCGGACAGCTCCACGGTCTTGTTCTCGTCGCCGCCCGGCCCGACGGGGGTGCCCATCTTCCAGGTGGCGCCGTGGTCGTCGCTGTAGGCGCTGACCGCGTAGTTGGCGCCGTTGTTGCGGATGGCGTACTGCTGGATCAGGCGGCCCTTGTGGGTGCCGTGCCGCAGCTGGATGCCCTCGCCGGAGGCGGCGAACATGCCGGCCCAGGCCGGGTTCTTGATCTCCGCGGTGATCCGCTCGTGCTTCCAGGTCAGGCCGTCGTCGTCGGAGTAACTGTAGTCGGCCTGCAGGACGTTGGGGTCGCTCTCGTCGTTGCCGGTCCCGGAGCCGAAGAAGCCCTGGTTCACGGAGGCGGCGTAGAAGACGAAGATCCGTCCGGTCTCCCGGTCGACCAGGAGGCTGGGGTCCCCGTAGCCCTTGGGGGCGGCTTCCTTGCGCACGACCTGCTGCGTCTGCCAGGTGGCGCCGCCGTCGGTGCTGCGGCGGAGCACGACGCCGAGGTTGCCGGGCAGGTCGGCCAGCGTGGGGCGGGCGTCGTACGAGGCGATCAGGGTGCCCTTGGTGGTGCGGGTCAGGGCGGGGATGCGGTAGTAGGGGGAACCCGTGCCCGCGGTCGCGATGTTCTGCGAGGTGAAGGTGCCGGCGGCTGCGGCTGCGGGGGCGGGCTGGTCCGCGGCGTGGGCGGTGGGGGTGGTGACGGCCAGGACCGTCAGTGCCGCGGCGGCGGTGGCGGTGATGCCGAGGGGGACTCTTCGCTGCATGGACAGGCCTCTTCTCTGGTGAGGGGTCAGGCGAGTTGGGGATCGTGCAGTGCGGAGAGAACGGTGGAGCCCACGGGGTCCGCGGAGTCCACCGGGTTCTTGGGGCGGGGCGGGGCGAGCCGTTCCCGCAGCCAGGCGAGCTGTTCGCGCCGGTGGTGGCCGCCGCCGCCCTCGTGGCCGTTGAACTCGTAGACGCGCAGGTCCTTGTCGCCGCCGTAGCGGTGGTAGGCGGCGAAGCAGGTGGAGGGCGGGCAGATCTCGTCCATCATGGCGATGGAGAAGAGGGCCGGTGCCGTCGCGCGCGAGGCGAGCAGTGCCGCGTCGACGTAGGACAGGGTGGTGAAGACGGTCTCGGTGCGCTCGCGGTGCAGGCGCAGGTACTCCGCGACCTCGGTGTAGGGCGGTTGGGCCGCGATGTTCGCCCCGCGCCGGATGTCGCACAGGAACGGGACGTCGGGCATCACGCCGGCGAGACCCGGCACGAGGGCGGCCGCCGCGAGCGCGATGCCGCCGCCCTGGCTGATGCCGGTCACGACGGTCCGGGCGGGGTCGACGGCCGGGTGCGCGCGGGCCGCCTCGACGAAGCGGACGGCGTCGGTGAACACACGGCGGTAGTAGTGGTCGTGGGGGCTTTCGACGCCGCGGGTGAGGAACCCGGGCACGGTACCGCCCACGTCCGCGGTGTCGGGGGTGTCGCCGCCGGCGGTGGACCAGCCCTGGCCGCGGGTGTCCATGATGAAGTGCGCGTAGCCGGCGTTCGCCCAGAGCACCTGCTCGTGCGCCAGTCCGCGTCCGCGTCCGTAGCCGAGGAACTCCACCACGCAGCCCAGCGGGCCCTCGGCCCCGACGGGCAGGTGCAGCCAGCCGCGGACCGGCTCGCCGGCGAAGCCCGGCACCGTCACGTCGCAGGTCGTCACCTGGGTCAGCCCGGTCTCCACGGGCACGAAGCGGGCGGGTCCGCCGGCCGCCCGGGCCTGAGCGAGGGTCCGGTCCCAGAAGGCGTCGAGGTCGGCGGGTTCGTCGAGGTCGGGCCGCAGCGTCAGGCACTGGGCGAGGGTGAGGTCCGTCAGTGGCATGAGGGGGCCCCGGTGGGTGAGGCGTGCGCGCGGCGCAGCGCGGAGGTACGGAAGGGAACCGGCCGGGCCGGCCCCCGCATCAAGAGCAGACGTCTGATGTCTGTTGTCCTGGGACCCTAGAGACCCGGGCGACGGCCGTCAAGTGCGCCGGCCTCGCGCTCCGGGGCCCCCTCGCCCGCACGACACGACGGAGGCGCCCCTGCGGAAGGGACGCCTCCGTCGTCGCCGCAGACCGGTCAGCGGCGGGCGCGGGCCTCCGCGATCCGCCGCCGTACCGGCGCGTAGTGTTCGGTCAGCGCCGCCGCGAACTCGGCGGGGTCGCGATCCCGGACGGCGTCCACGATGCGCTGGTGGTTGGCGATGGTGGCGGCCTCGTGCTCGTGCGTGAAGACGTCGAGGTGCGGCGCGACGATGACGTAGACGTCCCAGAACGCCGTGGACAGCTGGCCGACGAGGTCGTTGCCCAGCGGGGCGAGGAGGAGGGTGTGGAAGGCCCGGTCGGCCTCGACGAAGCCGTGCCCCTCCCCCGCGCCGGCCTTGCGCATCTCGTCGACGAGGCCGTCGAGACGGTCGATCTGCTCGTCACGGAGGGAGGTGACGAGCCGGTCGGCCATACCCCGTTCGAACAGTTCGCGCACCTCGATGAGGTCGCTCAGCACCTGGAAGTCGTCGTCGGGACTGAGCAGGCCGCGGAAGGTCAGGCTCTCCACCAGGGCGGACAGGCTCAGCCGTCCGACATAGGTGCCGTGCCCGTGCCGCACCTCGACGATGTCGAGCGCGGTCAGGATCCTGATGGCCTCCCGCACACTGGACCGGCTCGCGCCGAGCGCCTCGCACAGGGCGGGCTCGGTCGGCAAAGGATCTCCCGGACGCAGCGCGTTGCGCAGAATATAGGACTTGATGCCGTCGACGACCTCCTGTCTCAACGGCTGTCGTACCGTCTTGGGCTCCGGCACCGTGTGCCGAATCGCCCCTTTCCCCACCGCCACCTCTTGACCCCTCTCCCTTGCCCGGCTACGTTCCCACGTTATCAAGCATCAGACATCAGACGTCTGATGCGCAGTCGGTGAGGTTCCGACCACATCCGCCCCCTTTCAGCTCGCCCTCTCCCATCTCCCGCATGGAGGACCCCTTGTCCGCGCGCAGTACAGCCGGCGTCGATCGCCGCACCTTCATGAGATACACCAGTGCCATCGGTGTGGCGACCGCGGTCACCGCGGGCCTGACGGCCTGCGGAGGCCCGGCCTCCAGCGGAGACGGTACCGGCGACTCGGGCAGCGGCAGCGACACCATCGAAGCCGGTCTCTCCTACCCGCTCTCGACGGGCTTCGACCCGATGATCACCTCGGGTGCGACCCCGTACGCCGCCAACATGCACATCTTCGAGGGCCTGGTGGACCTCGACCCGGCCACCCTCGCGGCGCGTCCGGCGCTGGCCACCGAGATGCCCAAGAAGGTCAACGCGACCACCTACCGGGCCACCCTGCGCAAAGGCGCGACCTTCCACGACGGTTCCGCGGTCACCGCGGACGACGTGGTGTTCAGCTTCGAGCGTGTCCTGGACGAGAAGAACGCCTCCCTGATGGCGCAGTTCGTCCCGTTCATCGACAAGGTCACCGCCGTCGACGCGTCGACGGTCGAGTTCAAGCTGAAGTACGCCTTCGCGCTCTTCCCGTCCCGCATATCCGTGGTGCGCATCGTGCCGAAGAAGATCGCCGGCGCCGACCCCAAGGCCTTCGACGCCAAGCCCGTCGGCTCGGGCCCGTACCGTTTCGTGTCGGCGGTCCGCGAGGACAAGATCGTCATGGAGGCGTACGACAAGTACAACGGCCCGCACCCGGCCAAGGCCAAGAAGATGGTCTGGCGCCTCATGTCCGACCCGTCCGCGCGGGTCAGCGCGCTCAAGTCCGGACGGGTCCAGGCCATCGAGGACGTGCCCTACATCGACGTCAAGGGCTTTACCGGCAAGGACAAGGTGGAGTCGGTCCAGTCCTTCGGACTGCTCTTCCTCATGTTCAACTGCGCCGACAAGCGTTTCGAGGACAAGCGGGTGCGGCAGGCCCTGCACTACGCGCTCGACACCGAGAAGATCATCTCGACGGCGCTGCTGGGCAACGCCGAGGCCGCCACCGGTTACGTGCCGGCCACGCACCCCGAGTACCACAAGGCCGCCACCGTCTACCGCCACGACCCGGCCAAGGCGAAGAAGCTGCTCGCCGAGGCGGGCGCGGGCAAGCTCTCCTTCACCCTGCTGCTCACCGACAACGGCTGGGTCAAGGACATCGCGCCCCTGATCAAGGAGAGCTGGGCGGCCGTCGGTGTCGAGGTCAAGCTCGACATCCAGCAGTCCCCGGCCCAGTACGCCAAGATCGACAAGGGTGACTTCGAAGCCCTGGCCGCCCCGGGCGACCCGTCCGTCTTCGGCAACGACGCCGACCTGCTGCTGCGCTGGTTCTACTACGGCTTCTGGCCGGAGAACCGCTACGGATGGAAGGGCTCCGCGGCCTACAAGAAGACCAAGTCGCTGCTCGACAAGGCCGCGACGGAGGCCGACGAGGCCAAGCGCAAGGAGCTGTGGGGCCAGGTCACCGACCTGGTCGCCGAGGAGGCGGCCCTGTATCCGGTGCTGCACCGCAAGCTGCCCACCGCATGGCGGGAGGGAACGCTGACGGGGTTCAAGCCGCTGCCCACCACCGGGCTGTCGTTCATCGACGTCGGCCGCGCCTGAGCCTCGTCCGTCCGGACCGCCGGGCCGCCGCAACGCCACGGGGGCGGCGGCCCGGCCCCCAATCTCTAGGAACCTCACGATGGTTGCATTTCTCCGGCTCGCGCTGCGCCGCGTCGCGATGATGCCGGTGATGGTCCTCGGCATCGCGCTGCTGGTCTTCGTCGTCCTGCAGTTCTCGCCGGCCGACCCCGCCTACAACGCGCTCGGCGACTCGGCGAGCCCCGAGGCACGGGCCGCGTTCGCCGAGGCCAACGGACTGAACGACCCCTTGCCGGTGCGCTACTTCGCCTTCCTGGGCGATCTGCTGCAGGGGGACCTGGGTGTCACCATGTCCCCCAGCCAGCCCATCATCGACCGGATCGCCAACGCGTTCCCGCTCACGCTGCAGCTGACCCTGCTCGGCCTCACGCTGGCCGTCGTGCTGGCGCTGGTCTTCGGCGTCACCAGCGCCGTCTACCGGGACCGCTGGCCGGACCAGGTCTTCCGGGTGCTGTCGATGGCCGGGATCGCCCTGCCCTCGTTCTGGCTCGGTGTGCTGCTCATCCAGCAGTTCTCGCTGAACATGCCGCTCTTCCCGACGGGCGGCTACGTCAATCCGGCCGACTCGTTCTCCGGATGGCTCGAGAGCATGACGCTGCCCGCGCTGTCCCTCGCGGTGCCCGTCGCCTCGTCGCTGGCCCGCCTGGTGCGCACCTCGATGGTCTCCGAACTCGACCGCGACTACGTGCGCACCGCCCGGGGCAGCGGCCTGCCGCCCTTCCTGATCATCCGCTCGGTGCTCCGCAACGCCCTGGTCACCCCGCTGACCGTGCTCGGCGTCAAGGTCGGCTACATGCTCAGCGGCGCCGTCGTCATCGAGGCGATCTTCGACCTGCCCGGCATGGGCAAGCTGATCCTCGAGGGCGTCAACGGAGGCGACGTCGGCCTGGTCCAGGGCACCGTGCTCACCATCGCGGTCGCCTTCCTCGTGGTCAACGTCGTCGTCGACCTGCTCTACCTGCTCGTCAACCCGCGCATCAGGACGGTGTGATGTTCGCTCCACGCTCCCTCGCCGAGCGGCTGGCCCCCGGCGCCCGCCTGCGCCGCCTGCCCGTGCCCTCCCGGATCGCCCTCGGAGTCCTGCTGGTGGTGGTGCTGGGCGCGGTGTTCGCCCCGCTGCTCACGCAGGACCCCCTGGCCACCGGCATCCCCGCCCAGGCGCCGGGCGCCGACCACTGGTTCGGCACCGACCGGGCCGGCCGGGACGTGTTCGCCCGGGTGGTGCACGGTGCGCGCTACTCTCTCGTCATCGGTCTCGGCGCGACCTTCCTCGCCCTGGTCATCGGTTCGGCCCTGGGCGCCCTGGCGGCCACCTCGCGCAAGTTCGCCGACGAGTCGGTGATGCGCACGCTCGACGTCGTGATGTCGTTCCCGCCGATCGCGCTGGCCGCCGTGCTCGTCGCCGTCTTCGGGCCCAGCGTCCCGGTCATCATCTTCACCATCGCCTTCGTCTACTCGCCCTCGCTCGCCCGGGTGGTGCGGGCCAACGTGCTGGAGCAGTACGGCGAGGACTACGTCGCCGCGGAGCAGGTCATCGGCGCCCGCCGCGGCTACATCGTGGCCCGGCACGTCGCCATCAACTGTGCTGCGCCGGTCATGGTGTTCGCGACCGTCATGGTGGCCGACTCCATCATCTTCGAGGCGAGCCTGTCCTTCATCGGCGCCGGCGTGCAGGACCCGGACCCCAGCTGGGGCAGCGTCCTGGCCTACGGCCGGCAGATCCTGCTGTCGGGCGGCTGGTGGGCGACCCTCTTCCCCGGCCTGTGCGTGCTGGTCACGGTGCTCGCGCTGAACGTGCTGTCCGAGGGCATGACGGACGCCGCCGCCTCGCCGGACAAGGCCCGCACCGGTGGCGGCGACTCCGACGAGAACCTCGCCGCGGCCGCCGCACCCGCGGCCGACGAGAAGACGGTGGACGCCGCGCTCGCCGAACTCGCGACCCGGCTCGCGGCCATGGAGCCCGCTGTTCCGCCGCTGCGCGAGGACGCGCCCGAACTGCTCGTCGTACGCGACCTGTCCATCCGGTTCCCCGACCGCTACGGCGACACCCGCGTCGTCGACGGCATCTCCTTCACCGTCCGCGAGGGCGAGACCCTCGGACTGGTCGGCGAGTCCGGCTGCGGCAAGTCGATCACCAGCCTCGCGATCATGGGGCTGCTGGCCCGCAACGCCGAGGCCGAGGGCGAGATCCTGTACCGCGGCCGCGACCTGCTGACGCTGTCGCCGAAGGAGCGCCGGGCGCTCATGGGCCCGGAGATCGCCATGGTCTACCAGGACGCCATGTCGTCCCTGAACCCGTCCGTGCTGATCGGCACCCAGCTGGGGTGGCTCACCTCCCGCGGCGGCACCCGCACCCCCACCGAACTGCTCGAACTGGTCGGCCTGTCCCCCGAACGCACGCTGCGCAGCTACCCCCACGAACTCTCCGGCGGCCAGCGCCAGCGCGTGCTGATCGCCATGGCGCTCTCCCGCAGTCCGCGGCTGCTCATCGCCGACGAACCGACCACCGCGCTCGACGTCACCGTGCAGGCCCAGGTCGTCGAACTGCTGATCGAGCTGCGTGACGAGCTCGGCTTCGCGATGGTCCTCGTCTCGCACGACCTGGCCCTGGTCGGCGACCTCGCCCACCGGGTCGCGGTGATGTACGCCGGTCAGGTCGCCGAGGCCGGCGACACCCGCTCGCTGCTGACCGACCCGGCGCACCACTACAGCCGGGGGCTGCTCGGCTCGGTCGTCTCGCTGGAGTCGGGGGCGCAGCGGCTGCACCAGATCCGCGGTGTCGTGCCGGCCCCTAAGGCGTTCGGAGCCGGCTGCCGGTTCGCGTCCCGCTGTCCCGCCGCCACCGACCTGTGCGCCACCACCCCGCCGCCCGCCGCCGACCGCGAGGCCCGGGGGGACCATCTCTTCGCCTGCCACCACCCCGCACCCGCGAACCGGTCGGCGAAGTCGCTGGAGAGCGCCCGATGACCGCCCCGAAGGACACCGCCATGGACCCTCTCATCCGGCTCGACCACATCCACGTACGGCACAGGGCCCGCAGCGGGGGCATCCTGCGCCGGGACTCGGTGCACGCCCTGACCGACGCCTCCCTGGAGGTCCGGCGCGGCGAGATCCTCGGCCTGGTCGGCGAGTCGGGCTGCGGCAAGTCCACCCTGGCCCGCGTGGTCACCGGACTGCAGCGTCCCACCGAGGGACAGGTCTACTTCCGGGGCCAGGACCTGTGGACGATGAGCGCCGCCGAGCGCCGCAACACGTTCGGTTCCGCCGTCGGCGTGGTCTTCCAGGACGCCTCCACCGCGCTGAACCCGCGGCTTCCCGTGCGCCGGATCCTGCGCGATCCGCTGGACGTGCACAAGCGCGGTACGGGCGTGGAGCGGGAACGGCGGGTCGAGGAACTCCTCGACCTGGTCGGCCTGCCCGGCCACACCCTGGAGGCGCTGCCCGGCCAGTTGTCCGGCGGCCAGCGCCAGCGTGTGGCCATCGCCCGCGCGCTGGCCCTGGAACCGGAGCTGATCGTCGCCGACGAGCCCACCAGCGCCCTGGACGTGTCGGTGCGCGCCCAGATCCTCAATCTGCTGGTCGATCTGCGGGCCCGTCTCGGCCTCGGCATGGTGTTCATCTCCCACGACGTGCAGACGGTGCGCTATCTGGCGGACCGCATCGCGGTGCTGTACCTGGGCCGCGTGGTGGAGGAGGGCGGGGCCGCACAGGTCTCCGGCGCCTCACGCCACCCGTACACCGAGGCCCTGCTCTCCGCCACGCCGAGTCTGCTGGAGCGCCCCGAGCGCATCGTCCTGCACGGACCGGTTCCCTCGGCGACCAACCCGCCGTCCGGCTGCCCGTTCCGCACCCGCTGCTGGAAGGCGGACGACGCGTGCGCCACCACCTTCCCCACGGTGGCCGACACGCCCGACGGCCACCGGTGGCACTGCGTACACCCGCAGACCCCCGGTGCGGACGCCGCCGCGGCGTCCCTGCCGGAAAACGCGGCAAGCGCCACGTAACAGCCGACGGACGGTGCGCGGTCGACCGCGCACCGTCCGTCGGTGCCACCGACCGGCGCCACCGACGGCGTCAAGCGGAATCCGTCCATGCCCCGCGGGAGTGACGAACTGAAGTGCGCAACAACACTGTTGAGACGTAAGTTGTGGGGCAACACACCCGCTGGCTGAACACGCCTGCCTCGGCTGAGAGACGGACCGTACCCATGAGCGACCCCGAGACGACGCCCGGAACCGCCGCACACCAGAAGATCGACACCTCGGTGCCGCATTCGGCCCGGATCTGGAACTACTGGCTGGGCGGCAAGGACAACTACCCGGTCGACGAGGAGGCCGGCGACGCGTACACCGGTGTCTTCCCCGGCATCGTGACCATCGCCCGCAGCAGCCGGGCCTTCCTGCGGCGCAACATCACGTATCTGGTGTCCGAGGCCGGCATCCGGCAGTTCCTGGACATCGGGACGGGCCTGCCGACCGCCGACAACACCCACGAGGTCGCCCAGCGCATCGCCCCGGAGAGCAGGATCGTCTACGTCGACAACGACCCGATGGTCCTGGCGCACGCCCGCGCCCTGCTCTACTCCACCTCCGAGGGAGCGACCGCCTACGTCGACTCGAACGTGCTGAACCCGGAGCGTGTCCTGGCCGCCGCCGCCGAGACCCTGGACTTCTCCCGCCCCACCGCCCTCATCCTCAGCAACATCCTGGGCCACATCTCCGACTACGACGAGGCGCGTTCCATCGTGACGCGGCTGATGGACGCGCTGCCGTCCGGCAGCTACCTGTCCGTCAACGACGGTTCCCGGGGCTTCGACCCGGGGTTCGAGCAGGCCCAGGACGGCTACAACAAGAGCGGTGCCGTCCCGTACAACCTGCGTACCGTCGAGGAGATCACCTCGTTCTTCGACGGCCTGGAGCTCCTGGAGCCCGGCGTGGTCTCGGTCACCCGGTGGCGCCCGGACGCCGACGCGTCCGACGCGCCGGTCATCGCCGAGCACGGCGGTCTCGCCCGCAAGCCGTGACGCCCTGACGGGCCACGGGCTTCTGCGGCCCGTGGCCCGGACCTGGCCCCGCGCGTCCCCGCCGGCCCGCCCGCGTGCCGGCGGGAACACCGCGACCGCCTCCGGTGTTGATCCCGTGCGACGGGACGAAAGGCGGAGACGGTGCACGGTGAGTACAAGGTTCCCGGCGGCAAGCTGGTCGTCGTGGACGTCGAGGTGACGGACGGCGTACTGCGGAACACGCGGGTCGCGGGCGATTTCTTCCTCGAACCGGACGAGGCGCTGGACGCCGTGAACCACGCTCTGGACGGTGCCCCGGCGGACCTGGACGCGGCCGGGCTCGCCGCGCGGATCGACGCCGCGCTTCCCGAGGGGACCGTGATGTACGGGCTGACCTCGGCGGGCGTCGCCGTCGCGGTGCGCCGCGCGGTCGCCCGCGCCACCGACTGGTCGGACTACGACTGGCAGCTGATCCACGAGGGTCCGCAGCCCCCGGCGCTGCACATGGCGCTGGACGAGGTGCTGACGGCGGAGGTCGCCGCGGGACGCCGTCCGCCGACGCTGCGGGTGTGGGAGTGGGGCGGTCCCGCGGTGATCATCGGCAGTTTCCAGTCGCTGCGCAACGAGGTCGACCCGGAGGGGGCCGAGCGGCACGGCATCGAGGTGGTGCGCCGCATCTCCGGCGGCGGCGCGATGTTCGTCGAACCCGGCAACACCATCACGTACTCGCTGTCCGTGCCGGAGTCCCTGGTGCAGGGGCTGTCCTTCCAGGACAGTTACGCCTACCTCGACGACTGGGTGCTCGGCGCCCTCGGTGACATGGGGATCAGGGCCTGGTACCAGCCGCTGAACGACATCACCACCGACCAGGGCAAGATCGCCGGCGCCGCCCAGAAGCGGATGGTGGGCCCGGACGGCGGTCCGGGTGCGGTACTGCACCACGTGACGATGGCGTACGACATCGACGCCGGCAAGATGCTCGAGGTGCTGCGCATCGGCAAGGAGAAGATGTCCGACAAGGGCACCAGGAGCGCCAAGAAGCGCGTCGACCCGCTCCGCCGGCAGACGGGCCTGCCCCGCGAGACGGTCATCGAGAACATGATCGGCTCCTTCCGCGCCCGGTACGGCGTGTCCGGCGGCAAGGTGACCGACGAGGAGCTGGCCCGCGCCCGGGAGTTGGCACGGACCAAGTTCACGACCCCTCAGTGGACCGCGCGCGTGCCCTGACCCACCGGGTGGCCCGCCCGCCGGCCCGCTCCGCGCCCACCCGTCGACCGGCGTCGTGATGCCTCCGCGACGCCGTCACGACGTCTCAAATCGCCTGAATCCAGGGGAAGTACGGCAAAGCACCGCCCCCTCGTGTTGCTCCCCCGTCACCCCGCGCCTACGGAGCGAGTTCGCACTTCCGCCCCACCGGGAAGCGTGTGAGACTGGCGTCCCGTCCGCAGTGCGGGCACCCTTCCGCACCGACCCCCACGAGAAGTGCGCCGTGCGTTCCTTTCCTCTGCCGATAGCCCTGACCGCGCGCCTGTCCCCGGTGGTCGTCCTCGCCGCGGCGGGCTGGGCACTGTCGTCCGGGTCCTCCTCCGAGCCGCAGGCCGCCGAGAAGAAGCCGCCGGAGACGACGGCGTCGCAGTCCGCCTCCGCCCCGTCGACGACGGCCGTGCCGAAGACGTACACCGCCGCTCCCGCGCCCTGCGGCAGCATCGCCGAGAAGACCGTCAAGTCCCTTGTGCCCGGGGCGAAGGCGGCCGGCAAGGAGATCAAGTCCACCGACTCCGAGCTGCGCCGGACCTGTTCGTGGAACGCGCTCGACGGCTACGAGTACCGCTGGCTCGACGTGTCCTTCGAGGTCCTGCAGTCGGACGACGCGGCCGAGAAGTCGTACCAGGGGCGACTGAAGGACAGGAGCGGCGGGGGCGCGGTCCCCGGGCTCGGTGACGCCGCGTACTCGGTCGTGGACCTCGCCACCGAGGACAAGCAGCAGACCCGGGAGGGCGTGGTGGTGGCCCGCGCCTCCAACGCGCTGGTGGTCGTGACGTACAACGGCAGCGACTTCGAGTCGAAGAAGGCCCCCTCCACGGACGAGATCAACAAGGGCGCCATCAAGGCCGCCAAGGAAGCGGTGGCGGCCCTGCTGGCGGGCAAGGCCTGAGTCCGGCGGGTACGACGGACCGGGGCAGGGGGTGCGCCTCGGCAGCCGGGACACCGGCCTTGGGGGCGCGGGTCAGCCGTTGACCGCCGGGATCACGTGCGTCCCGTACACGTCGATCACGGTCTCCGGGGCGTCGTGCATGTCGTAGACGGCGAACTGGTCGACGCCCAGCGCGCGGAGCGCCTTCAGTTTCCCGACGTGCTGCTCCGCCGTGCCGATCAGGCAGAACCGGTCGACGATCCGGTCGGGCACGAACGCGGTGTCGGGGTTGCCGCTGCGGCCGTGGTGGGCGTAGTCGTAGTCCTGGCGGGAGGCGATGTAGTCGGTCAGTTCGTGCGGTACGACGCCGCTCTCGGCGCCGTACCGGGCCACCAGGTCGGCGACGTGGTTGCCGACCATCCCGCCGAACCAGCGGCACTGTTCGCGCGCGTGGGCGAGTGCTTCCGGTGAGTCGTCCTCGGTGACGTAGGCCGGGGCGGCGACGCAGACGGTCACCTCGGCGGGGTCGCGCCCGGCGGCGACGGCGGCGTCCTTGACCGCCTTGACCATGGTCTCGGTGAGGTAGGGGTCGGCGAGCTGGAGGATGAAGCCGTCGGCCTCCTCCCCCGCCATCCGCAGTGCCTTCGGCCCGTACGCGGCCATCCACACGGGGAGCCGGGAGTCCTCCTTGATCCAGGGGAAGCGGACGACGGTGCCGCCGCCGAGGTCGGCCTCCCCGCCCTCGGCGAGGGTACGGATGACCTTCATGGCCTCGCTCATGCGGGCCAGGGTGTTGGGGGCACGGCCGGCGACCCGCATCGCGGAGTCGCCCCGGCCGATGCCGCAGACGGTGCGGTTGCCGAACATGTCGTTGAGGGTGGCGAAGGTGGAGGCGGTGACCTCCCAGGTGCGGGTGCCCGGGTTGGTGACCATCGGGCCGACGGTCAGCGTCGTCGTGTGGGCCAGGATCTGGCTGTGGATGACGAACGGTTCCTGCCAGAGCACGGCGGAGTCGAAGGTCCAGCCGTGGGTGAAGCCGGCCTGTTCGGCGCGCTTCATCAGGCCGACGACCCGCGAGGCCGGCGGGTCGGTCTGCAGAACGAGTCCGAAGTCCATGCGCACCGCTCCTAGGTGAGGTACTGACAGGTGGACCGCGGGGTGTAGACGCCGTGTCCGGCGCGTCCGGTGTACTCCCGCTCGGTGATGACGGGTTCGCCGCGCGAGAGGACGGTCTCGACGCGGCCGGTGACGCGCTTGCCCTCGTAGGCCGAGTAGTCGACGTTCATGTGGTGGGTCCTGGCGGAGATGACCTGCTCGGCGTGCGGGTCGTAGATCACGACGTCGGCGTCGGCGCCCGGCGCGAGCGTGCCCTTCTTCGGGTACAGGCCGAACATGCGGGCCGGGGTGGCGCAGGCGATCTCGATCCAGCGGCGGCGGGTGAGGTGCCCGTCGACGACTGCCTGGTGGAGCAGGTCCATGCGGTTCTCGACGCCCGGCAGACCGTTGGGGATCTTCGAGAAGTCGCCGCGGCCGAGGTCCTTCTGGCCGGTGAAGCAGAACGGGCAGTGGTCGGTGGAGACCACCTGGAGGTCGTTGGTGCGCAGGCCCCGCCACAGCGCGGCCTGGTGCTCCTTCGGCCTCAGGGGCGTGCTGCACACGTACTTGGCGCCCTCGAAGTCCGGCTCGGCGAGGTTGTCGGCGGACAGGAACAGGTACTGCGGGCAGGTTTCGCCGAAGACGTTCAGTCCCTCGTCGCGGGCCCGTGCCAGTTCGGCGACCGCCTCCGTCGCGGAGACGTGGACGACGTACAGCGGGGCACCGGCGACCTGCGCGAGGCGGATGGCGCGGTGGGTGGCCTCGGCCTCGAGCAGGGCCTTGCGGACCTCGCCGTGGTAGCGGGGGTCGGTCTCGCCGCGGGCCAGGGCCTGTTCGACGAGCACGTCGATCGCGATGCCGTTCTCGGCGTGCATCATGATCAGGCCGCCGTTCTCGGCGGAGCGCTGCATGGCGCGCAGGATCTGTCCGTCGTCGCTGTAGAAGACGCCGGGGTAGGCCATGAACTGCTTGAAGGAGGTGACGCCCTCCTCGACCAGCAGGTCCATCTCCTTGAGGGTGTCCGGGTTCACGTCGGAGACGATCATGTGGAAGCCGTAGTCGATGGCGCAGTTGCCCTCGGCCTTGGCGTGCCAGGTGTCCAGTCCCTCGCGCAGGGAGTGGCCGACGCTCTGCACGGCGAAGTCGACGACCGTCGTCGTGCCGCCCCAGGCGGCGGCCCGGGTGCCGGTCTCGAAGGTGTCGGAGGCGAAGGTGCCGCCGAACGGCAGCTCCATGTGGGTGTGCGCGTCGACGCCGCCCGGCAGGACGTACTTCCCGGTGGCGTCGATGGTCCGGTCGGCGGTGAACGCCCGGGCGGCCGGGGTGCCCGAGGCGGCGAGGGCGGCGACGCGGCCGTCCTCGATCAGGACGTCGGCGTGGAGTTCGTCGGAGGCGGTGATGACGAGGCCACCCCGGATGACGGTACGGATCATGCGTGCACGCTCCGCTGGGTCGTGGTCGAAAGGTGCGGGTCGTTGGTGGCCGGCCGCATGGTCCCCGCGCCCCTCGAGGGCTTCGCCCCGCACGGGGACGCGGGCGACCGGGGGTGGGCGCCGGGCCGCTACCGGAGGCTTTGCAGAGCCTGTTCGAGGATGGCTGCGCCCTCCTCGGCCTCCGCGACGGTGAGGGACAGGGGCGGGGCGATGCGCAGGGCACTGGTGTTGTGGCCGCCGCCCTTGCCGATGAGCAGTCCGCCCCGGCGGGCCGCCTCCAGTACGGCGGAGGCGGCCTGCGGATCGGCCTCGTCGGTGCCCGGCTTCGTCAGCTCGATGCCGATCATCAGTCCGCGCCCGCGGACCTCCCGTACGGCGGGCACCTGGGCGGCGACGGCCCGCAGGCGTTCGATGAGCAGGCCGCCGACCCGCCGGGCGTTGCCCTGGAGGTCGTGTTCGAGGAGGTAGGTGAGGTTGGCCAGGCCGGCGGCCATGGTGACCTGGGTGCCGCCGAACGTCGAAATGCTGTGGGAGTCCAGGCAGTTCATGATCTCGGCACGGGCGACGACGCCGCCGATGGACATGCCGTTGCCGATGCCCTTGGCGAAGGTCACGATGTCGGGCGGTCCGCCTCGGCCGTGCGCCTGCCAGCCCCAGAAGTGGTCGCCGGTGCGGCCCCAGCCGGTCTGCACCTCGTCGGAGATCCACAGGACGCCGTGGGCGTTCAGGACTTCGCGGAACGCCGCGTACAGTCCGTCGGGCGGTGAGGTGAAGCCGCCGACGCCCTGGATCGGCTCGGCGATCAGCGCCGCGGGCGGGCGCGTGTGGCCGAGCAGGTCCTTGAGGTCGTCGACGCAGGCCGCGATGAACTCGGCGTCGCCGAGCGGGGCGTACGGGCCGCGGGTGCGCACGCCGCCGTGCACGTACAGGGTCTGCAGCGGGGACAGCGAGGTCGGGGACCAGCCGCGGTTGCCGGTGATGCCGACGGCGCCGAAGGAGCGTCCGTGGTAGCTGTTGCGCATCGCCAGGACCGTGTTGCTGCGCCGGTGGGTGGTGGCGAGCAGCAGGGCGGTGTCGTTGGCCTCGGTGCCGGACGTGGTGAAGAAGACCCGGGCGTCCGGGATGCCGCTCAACTGGGCGATACGGGTGGCGAGTTCCACCATCTGCCGGTTGAGGTAGAGGGTGGAGGAGTGGATGATCCGCCCGGCCTGCTCGGCGACCGCCTTGGTCACCTCGGGCAGGGCGTGGGCGGTCATGGTGGTGAGGATGCCGCCGAAGAAGTCGAGGTACCGGTTGCCCTCGGAGTCCCAGACGTGGCGGCCCTCGCCGTGGGTGATCTCGAGGGGTTCCTCGTAGTAGAGGGCGAGCCAGTCGGGCAGCACGGAACGGTGGCGGCCCAGGAGGTCGTCGGTCACGGCCGCACCAGCCCTTCGTAGGCGTCGGGGCGGCGGTCGCGGTAGAACGCCCACTGCTGCCGCACTTCCTCGATGAGGCCGAGGTCGAGGTCCCGGACCACGAGCTCCTCCTTGCTGTCGCTGGCGACGTCGCCGACGAACTGTCCGCGGGGGTCGACGAAGTACGAGGTGCCGTAGAAGTCGTTGTCCCCGTACTCCTCCTGGCCCACGCGGTTGATCGCGGCGACGAAGTACTCGTTCGCGACGGCCGCGGCCGGCTGTTCCAGCTGCCACAGGTGGGACGAGAGGCCGCGGTGCGTGGCGGACGGGTTGTAGACCAGCTGGGCTCCGTTGAGTCCGAGCTGGCGCCACCCCTCCGGGAAGTGGCGGTCGTAGCAGATGTAGACGCCGACCTTGCCGACGGCGGTGTCGAAGACGGGCCAGCCGAGGTTGCCGGGCTTGAAGTAGAACTTCTCCCAGAAGCCCTTGACCTGCGGGATGTGGTGCTTGCGGTACTTGCCGAGGACGGTGCCGTCGGCGTCGATCACGGCCGCGGTGTTGTAGTAGAACCCCGACTGCTCGACCTCGAACACCGGCACGACGATCACCATGCCGGTCTCCCGGGCCAGTTCCCGCATCCGGGTGACGGTCGCCCCGTCGGGCACGGGCTCGGCCCAGCGGTAGTGCTCGGCGTCCTGCACCTGACAGAAGTAGGGCGAGTTGAAGACCTCCTGGAACCCGATGATCTTCGCGCCCCGCCGGGCCGCCTCGCGCGCGTGCTCCTCGTGTTTCGCCAGCATGGACTCGGTGTCGCCGGTCCAGGTGGCCTGGACCAGGGCGGCACGTACGACGTTGGCCATGAGCTGCTCCTTCGACGCGACGTCAGCGCCTCTACGCCCGTAGAAGCGGTCGTAGAGGGACGAACGTAAGCCTCTCGGGCGGCCTTGCCAAGACCATCGTCGTGAAGCCGCGGAGTCGATCGTGTTTCGCACTCCGGTGGGTGAGTTCCGGGCCCCGCCGGTCAGGACCTCTCCGGCGGGGCCCGTTCAGGCGGTGAATCCCGCGACGCGCAGGGCGTGCAGCAGGTCCCAGTAGCGCTCCTCGGAGACTCCCCGGGCGGCTCCGAGCAGCAGCGGGACGAGCCGTTCGGGGCCGGGGGCGGCGCTGCGGGCCGCCTCCTCGGGGGTGCGCGTCCTCACGTAGGCGTCGAGCAGCGTGCGCACCTCGCGGTGGCGGTCCTCGGCCGCCAGTGCGAGGACCGCCCGGCCGGTTTCCTCGGCGGGCCGTACGACGCCCTGGCGCAGGATCTGCTCGGCGTCGCCCGTCTGCCCCGCCGCGGTCAGCGCGTCGGCCGCGGCGACGAGCCGATCCGCGGGAAGGGAGGCGGCCTCCCACAGGAGCGTCGTCCAGTCGGCGCCCAGTCCCGCGCTCCGCATCCCGTCCGCGAGCAGCGGGAGCCGGGCGACGGGCCATGACGCGGCCTCGGCGAGCAGGGCGTGCGCCTCGCCGCTGCGCCCGTCGCGGCGCAGCCGCGCGAGGGTGCCGACGAGCCGGGCGACCTCCTGCCGCTCCGCCGCGCCGACGGGCTCTCCGGCCGCCCACGACTCGCCGTGCGCGCCGGAACCCGGCCCCACCCGTCCCTCCCCCGCGCCGTCGACGGCCCCTGCGAAGCGCGCGCCGCGCGGGGTGCGGGCGGTGCGGGTGACGGGGACGGCCGCCGGGGAAGGGGCAGGGCCGGAACCGGGCCCGGGTGCGGGCGCGGGTAAGGACCCGGGCGAGGTGACGGCGGCGGGCGGTACGACGACGGGGGCCGCCGCCTCGTCCGTCACGCCGGCGAAGCGGGCGCTGCCACGGCGCCGTGTGCGCTGCTTGGGCACGGGGGCGGGCCGGCCGGCGGGAGCGTCGCGGCGGACGGCCTCCCGGTCGGGCACCGCGTCGGGTCCGGGCGCCGGGGCGGATCCGGGCACCGTGGCGGGTCCGGGCACCGTGCCCGGTACGGGTGCCGGAGCGGGGGCCGTCGTCCGCCGTGCCCGTCGGTCCAGGGCGTCCGCGCGGTCACGGAGTTCCGCACACCGCGCGGCGGCCCGGCCGTGGTCGTCGCGGGCCCAGGCGAGGTCGACGCCGAGCGCGTCGGCCTCCGCCCGGCCGGTGGCGCGGGCGAGGGCCTCGCTCAGGTGCGCGTGCCGCTCCGCCGCGTACTTCTGTTCGCGGAGCATCACGTAGAGCCGGTCGGCGAGATCCTCCCGGGCGCCGGGCCGGGCGTCGTGGGCGGCGAGGGCGGCGGCGTGCAGGCCACGGGCCTTCGGCGTCTCGGACTCGTCGGCCCCGGGGCCGTGGACGGTACGCAGGTCCTGGAGCAGCGCTTCCATCACGTCCCAGGGCGGCACCTCACGCCCGTCGAGACAGGCCCGCATACCGTCGGGGTCCCGGTGCCAGAACACCGCGCACCAGCCTCCGGACGGGTCCAGCCGGGCCAGCAGCCCGTGCAGGTAGTCCGTGAACTCCCGGATCCGGACCGGGTGCATCTCCACTGCCATCGCGCCAACTCCCGCCACAACCGGAGCACTCCGTCCCGTAGGCAACACCCGTCGTGTTACGGGGGCGCTACGGGGAGTTTTCCGGCGGCGGGCAAGGTGCGCCCGCCGGGCGCGGCGGCGCCCGGAAGGCGCCCGGCCCGGGGTCTTCGGCTCAGGCGGCGACCGGTGCGACCGGTGGTACGAGCGGTGGCACGGCCGGCGCGCAGCGGCCCACCAGTTCGTCCATCGACAGGTCGAGCGCGCGGGCGAGGGCGGCCACCGTGAAGAACGCCGGGGTGGGTGCCCGTCCGGTCTCGATCTTGCGGAGGGTCTCCGGGGAAATGCCGGCGCTCGCCGCGATCCGCGTCATGCTGCGGTCGCCGCGCGCCTCGCGCAGCAGCCGGCCGAGCCGCTCGCCGCGTTCGCGCTCTTCGGGGGTGAGAGGGGTGCGCACCATGTCGCCATTCTAATACCGGTATAGTAATTGGCATGGTGGAACTGAAGAACGACACGGCGATCGACGCGATGTACGAGACGGGCCAGGTCGTCGCGGAGGCCCTGAAGGCCGTGCGGAAGGCCGCCGGGGTGGGCGTGTCCCTGCTGGAGCTGGACGAGGTGGCCCGGGAGGTACTGCGCGGGGCGGGCGCGACCTCACCCTTCCTGGGCTACCTGCCCTCCTTCGCGCCGACCCCGTTCCCCGCCGTCATCTGCGCGTCGGTCAACGACGCGATCGTGCACGGCATCCCCGACGGTTACCGGCTGCGCGACGGTGACCTGGTCTCCGTGGACTTCGGTGCGGAGCTGGGCGGCTGGGCCGGTGACTCGGCGATCAGTTTCATCGTGGGCACGCCCCGAGCGGACGACGTGCGGCTGGTCGAGACCGCCGAGCGGGCCCTGGCGGCGGGCATCGGGGCCGCCGTGGTCGGCAACCGCATCGGGGACATCGCCCACGCGATCGGCACGGTGTGCCGCGCGGCGGGGTACGGCATCCCGGACGGCTTCGGCGGCCACGGCATCGGCCGCCGTATGCACGAGGACCCGTCGGTCCCGAACGAGGGCCGGCCGGGCCGGGGCATGCCCTTGCGGCACGGCATGGTCCTCGCGATCGAACCCATGCTCGTGGGCGGTGGCACGGACGGCTTCCACGCCGCCTCCGACGGCTGGACCCTGCGCACCGACGACGGCTCCCGGGCCGCCCACGCCGAACACACCGTGGCCATCACCACCGCGGGCCCGCGCATCCTCACCGCCCGCTGAACGCGCCCCGCCCGGTGGCGCGGTTCCGAGGTGCTGCCCCGGGGCGATCGTGCGAGGGTGTTCTCGATCGCGCCGCAGGCGGCACCCGCACCGCGGGGACACGCATGTGTGTAACCGGGAAACGGCCGGGCACCCGCGTCCGGACCGTACGTCGAGCAGTGAGTGCGCCCCGGGCCTCCTTCAGGTTCCCGGTTCCGCCCGGCCCAGGGGGACCCCGCGGGGGCGCCGGAACGGATGTCCATGAGCAGCGGGTTCACGGGTCCGGAGGGCTACGGCTCGGACCCCTTCGAAGAGTTCTTCGCACGTTTCTTCGGCGGGCCACGCCCCCGGCAGGTCGACATCGGCCGGCTGCTGAGCCAGCCGGCCAGGGAGCTGGTGCGCGGTGCCGCGCAGTACGCCGCCGAGCACGGCAGCCGGGACCTGGACACCCAGCACCTGCTGCGCGCCGCGCTGGCCACCGAGCCGACCCGTGGCCTGCTCAGCCGGGCGGGCGCGGACCCCGACTCGATGGCGTCGGAGATCGACGAACGGTCCGGGCCCGTCCAGTACGGGCCGGACGACGCCCCGCCGCCGACGGCGCTCTCCCTCACCCCCGCCGTGAAGCGGGCCCTGCTGGACGCGCACGAGATGGCCCGGTCGACCGGGGCCGGATACATCGGTCCGGAGCATGTGCTCAGTGCCCTGGCCGCCAACCCCGACTCGGCCGCCGGGCACATCCTGGACGCGGCCCGGTACGCCGCCGCAGGAATGCCGTCCGACGCACCGGACTCCGCGCAGCCCCGCACCGAGCGGCCCCGCACCGCGACGGGCACGCCGACGCTGGACAAGTACGGCCGTGACCTCACCGAGCTGGCCCGCGAGGGCCGCGTCGACCCGGTGATCGGGCGGGAGAAGGAGATCGAGCAGACCGTCGAGGTGCTCTCCCGGCGCGGCAAGAACAACCCGGTGCTGATCGGTGACGCGGGCGTCGGCAAGACCGCCGTGGTGGAGGGGCTGGCACAGCAGATCGTCGACGGGGACGTGCCCGACGTGCTGATGGCCCGGCGGGTGGTCGCGCTGGACCTGACGGCCGTGGTCGCCGGGACCCGCTACCGGGGCGACTTCGAGGAGCGGATGACCACCATCGTCGACGAGATCCGCGCCCACTCGGACCGGCTGATCGTCTTCATCGACGAGCTGCACACCGTCGTGGGCGCCGGGGGCGGCGGCGAGGGCGGTTCGATGGACGCCGGCAACATCCTCAAGCCGGCGCTGGCCCGCGGCGAGCTGCACATCGTGGGCGCGACCACGCTGGAGGAGTACCGCCGGATCGAGAAGGACGCGGCGCTGGCCCGCCGCTTCCAGCCGATCATGGTTCCGGAGCCCACACCGTTCGACGCGATCGAGATCCTGCGCGGTCTGCGGGACCGGTACGAGGCCCACCACCAGGTCCGCTACACCGACGAGGCGCTGGTGGCGGCCGTGGAGCTGTCCGACCGCTATCTCAGCGACCGCCATCTGCCGGACAAGGCGATCGACCTGATCGACCAGGCCGGCGCCCGGGTGCGGCTGAGGTCCCGGACCAAGGGCACGGACGTACGCGCCCTGGAGCAGGAGCTGGAGCAGCTGACCTGTGACAAGGACCAGGCGGTCGCCGACGAGAGGTACGAGCAGGCGAGCCGGCTGCGGGACCGCATCGGCGAGCTGAAGGAACGTATCGCCGAGGTCGGTGGCGAGGGCCGGGTCGACGAGGGCCAGAGTCTGGTGGTGGACGCCGAGGCGATCGCGGAGGTGGTGTCCCGGCAGACCGGCATCCCGGTCAGCCGTCTCACCGAGGAGGAGAAGGACCGGCTGCTGGGCCTCGAGGAGCATCTGCACCAGCGTGTCGTCGGTCAGGACGAGGCGGTGCGGGTGGTCGCGGACGCGGTGCTGCGCTCCCGGGCCGGGCTCGCCAGTCCCGACCGGCCGATCGGCAGTTTCCTGTTCCTCGGGCCGACCGGCGTCGGCAAGACGGAGCTGGCGCGGGCGCTGGCCGAGGCCCTGTTCGGCAGCGAGGAGCGCATGGTCCGCCTCGACATGAGCGAGTACCAGGAGCGGCACACCGTCAGCCGGCTGGTCGGCGCCCCGCCCGGGTACGTCGGCCACGAGGAGGCGGGGCAGCTGACCGAGGTGGTACGCAGGCATCCGTACTCGCTGCTCCTGCTCGACGAGGTGGAGAAGGCGCATCCGGACGTCTTCAACATCCTGCTCCAGGTCCTCGACGACGGCCGGCTGACCGACTCCCAGGGCCGGACGGTGGACTTCAGCAACACCGTGATCGTGATGACGAGCAACCTCGGTTCGGAGGCCATCACCCGGCGCGGCGGGACGCTGGGCTTCGCGACGGGCGGCGCGGAGGCGGACGAGGAGGCACGGCGGGAGCAGATCCTGCGGCCGCTGCGGGAGCACTTCCGGCCCGAGTTCCTCAACCGGATCGACGAGGTGGTGGTGTTCCGTCAGCTGACCGCCCAGGAGCTGCGGCAGATCACCGGTCTGCTGCTGGAGGCGACGCGGCGCGGGCTGCGGGGGCAGGGCGTCACGGTCGAGTTCACCGAGGCGGCCGTGGACTGGCTGGCACGGCGCGGGCATGAGCCCGAGTACGGGGCACGGCCGCTGCGCCGCACCATCCAGCGGGAGGTCGACAACCAGCTCTCCCGGCTGCTGCTGGACGGCAGTGTCCGCAGCGGTGACCAGGTGACGGTGGACGCGGCGGACGGGAGCCTCACGTTCCGGACCAGTGCAGGGGCCAGGACCGGCTCAACGGCCGGGACCGGCGCCGGTGACGGTCCGACGGCCGGCGCCGACGACCCCGGCACCGCCTCAGCCACCGGCCGCGAGGAGCCTCCGGCGCCCGAACCGCCCGGGCGGTGAACGGGCGGGCGCCCGTTCCCGCCGAGGGGCACGGGCGCCTTCCCGCCGAACGGGCCTACCCCGCCGGGCGCACCACCATCGCCGAGCCGCCGCCCCGGCGGGTCTTCTCCGCCGCGGCGACCCATCGGCCGTCCGGCAGCCGCTGTACGGCGGTGGTGGCGCCGATCTCCGGGTTGGCCTGGAAGGAGTGCCCGATGGCCTCCAGCTTCTGCCGCGTCGCGCTGTCGTACAGGCCGGGTTCGAGGTCCGTGCGGGCCGTGTTGCGCTGGCTGGCACGCGGCGCGGCGATCGCGTCGACCAGCGGCAGACCGCGGTCGAGGAAACCGGTGAGGGTCTGCAGCACGGTGGTGATGATGGTCGAACCGCCGGGCGAACCGAGTGCCACCACCGGCCGGTCGTGCCGGTCGAGCACGATCGTCGGGGCCATCGAGGACCGGGGCCGCTTGCCGGGGCCCGGCAGGTTCGGGTCGTGCACGGCCGGGTTCGCCGGGGCGAAGGAGAAGTCCGTCAGCTCGTTGTTGAGCAGGAACCCGCGGCCCGGCACGGTGATGCCGCTGCCGCCGGTCTGCTCGATGGTGAGGGTGTAGGAGACCACGTTGCCCCACCGGTCGGCGGTGGTGAGGTGCGTGGTGCTCTCGCCCTCGTACGTCGTCGGGGCCGCGGTGCCGCCGGTCGCGCAGGCCGCGGGGTCGCGCGGGTCACCGGGGGCGAGCGGGCTGGTGAGGACGGCGTCGTCCTGGATGAGGCACTCACGGGAGTCGGCGTACCGCTGGGAGAGCAGTTCCTTCGTCGGTACGTCCTCGAAGGCGGGGTCCCCGAGCCAGCGGCCCCGGTCGGCGAACGCGATGCGGCTGGCTTCGATGAGGCGGTGCAGGTAGCGGGTGTCGTCGGCCCGGGAGAGGTCGGTCCGCTCCAGGATGTTGAGGGCCTCGCCCACGGTGGTGCCGCCCGAGGAGGAGGGCGCCATGGCGTAGACGTCGAGGCCGCGGTACGACGTCCTGGTGGGCGCCTGGAGCTTGGCCCGGTACGCCGTGAGGTCCCGGGTGGACAGCTCGCCGGGGCGGGCGTTCCAGCCGGAGTCCGGGTCCACGGGCGGTTCGTTGACCGTGTTCACGATGTCCCGGCCGATGCCGCCCCGGTACAGCGCGTCGACGCCCTTCCTGCTCAGCTCCGCGTAGGTGCGGGCGAGATCGGGGTTCTTGAAGGTGGTGCCGACGGCCGGGAGTTCACCGCCCGGCAGGAACAGCTCGGCGGTGTCGGGGAAGTGGCGGAAGCGGGTCTCGTTGGCGGCGGTCTGGTCGCGGAAGGTGCTGTCGACGGTGAATCCGTCGCGGGCGAGCTTCTCGGCGGGTCTCAGGACCGTCCGCAGGGACTTGCTGCCCCACTTGTCGAGCGCCCGCTGCCAGGTGGCCGGCGTGCCCGGGGTACCGACGGCGAGGCCGCTGCTGACGGCTTCGGCGAAGGGGACGGGGGTGCCGTTCTCCAGGAAGAGGCCGGAGTCGGCGGTCAGCGGGGCGGTCTCGCGTCCGTCGATCGTCTGCACGGTGCGGGACCCGGCGTCGTAGTGGACGAAGTAACCGCCTCCGCCGATGCCGGCCGAGTAGGGCTCGGTGACGCCGAGCGCGGCGGCGGTGGCGACGGCCGCGTCGACGGCGTTGCCGCCGTTCCTGAGGACCTCGATGCCGGCGGCGGAGGCGTCGGCGTCGACGCTGGAGACCGCTCCGCCGTGGCCGACGGCCACCGGGGTCTTGGCGGGGGCCCGGCCGGGTCCGCCGCCCTGCGGCCCGCCGCCCTGTGGCATGGCGGCCGATGACGGCGCTGCCGCTCCCGAGGAGACCACGACGGCGGTGACCGCCAGAACCGTCAGCTTCCGTCCGACACGATGACGCATCCGCACCTCCGTTGAAGGGCCGTTCACGCAGCCTAGTTCATTGCCATGCTCGCGTCAGGAACCTCGCGGGGCGTGCCGTCGCGGCCTCCCGGACGCCCTTTTCCCGGACGTCTCGAACACGGGTTTGCTCAAGCCCGCTAGCATGCGCGCCCATGAGTGACGACGTACGCAACATTGTTCTGGGTGTGGTCGCCTCCGGCCTCTTCGCCGCGCTGGGCTGGATCGCCCGTACCTACCTGTGGAAGCGCAAGCTCAGACGCAAGCAGGCCTTCTTCGGACTGCCGGACAACTCCGAGTCGCTCCTCGTCGTCAACCGCGATCCTGCCACGGCGGAACCGGCCGTGCATCGTTTCGATGTGTTCTCGCTGCTCGAGCTCTCGGCACTGATCAAGGACTGCGGGGCGCACGTCCAGGTGGTCACGCAGGACGCGGCCCACCAGGGTTTCGGTGAGCGCACGGAGTTCTGCGTGGGGGGACCCGCGTCGAACCGGCGGATGGTGGCCCACATGGCGGCGATGCTGCCCGGGGTGCGCGTCAACATAGATCCGGAGCCGGGCCCGGACCGGGGCGCCTTCCGGATCGGTACCGAGCTCTACCGGATGGAGCCGGGTGTCACGGAGTACGTCCTGCTCGCCCGGCTCACCGCCGGTGAACAGCGCGACACCCGGCCGGTGTTCCTGTTCTGCGGCCAGCGCGCGATCACCAACCAGGCAGCCACCCGCTATCTCGCCCGCCATCACGAGCGTCTGGCCCGCAAGCACGGTTCCCATTCCTTCGTCCTGCTGCTGAAGGTCGTCAACTCGCAGGCGTACGGCCCCGATGTCGTCGAGGTGGTCGGGGACGTGACGCGCGCCGCGCAGACCCCCCTGCCGGCCCCCGCCGCCGAATCCCCCGCCGTCCCGGCACCCGCTCCGGCGCCCGCCTCACGCAAGAGGCAGCAGAAGTCCTGAACCGCCCGGGGAAGTGCACGGGCGGGCGACCGGGCACAACCCGCCCGACGCGCAGCTGACCTTCTGCTCGCCGGCGAACAGCCCGTGGTACGGGCCGTCTTCGCCGCGCGGACAGTGATCTCCGACTGCCGCCGGACGGGACTGGCCGATGTGAACCGCCGCCCCCGCGGATGCGGGGCGGTGGGCCCCTCCCGGCGGCGGCGTCCCCCGCTCCGACCGCGAAGTCCCCCTCCCCACCGGGACGGAGAAAACATCGTAGTCGAGGCCGGGCGGGGCGGACGTCCCCGCGTCACCCCCGCTCGCTGTTCGAGGGTCCCGAAGACGAAGTTCTCGGCCCGGTTCCCGTTCGGGTCCGTGAGGAATCCGCCGGCCTACAGCCCTCGGTGACAAGGCCGTTGACCATGAAGCCGCGGACCGTGAAGACGACCGGCCGACGGCAGAGCGGGCGAAGCCCTCCCGTACGTGACGATGATCACGGTCAGGTCCGCTTCGGCCAGGTGCCGCATGACGTCCGGGACCTCGTCGACCATGCCGGCTCCGAGGGTCTCCGGCCGGTTGCCCGCCCGGTACAGGACCGAGCCGCCCGGCCCCGGGGCGCGGGCCGGGCGAGACCGGAGCGCCGTCCGGCGCCTCCGGCGCCTCACGCCTCCGCGACCTCGGCGTACAGCTGGGACAGTTCGGGCACGCCGCCGGCGGCCCAGGCGTGCCCGGATTCCACGACGTCGAACTCCCGCCCGGAGGCGAGCCGTACGACGGGCTGCCCGTCGGAGCGGATCTCCCATACGGCTCCCGGCACGGTGCGCACGATGACCGTGCCCAGATACAGCCCGGCGTCGTTGCCCAGCCAGGTCAGGGTGTCCTCGTCGTCCCGCCAGCTTCCCGGGACCATCTGGTCCAGCGCTTCCAACGAGGCCGGGGAGTCGTCCAGTCGGACACCGGCCCGGGACGCCTGGGAGCGCAGCAGCTCGCACTCGGCGAGGAGTTCCGCGAGGCCTTCGGGATCGCGGACTCCGGGCTTCTGGCGCCGGTTGCCCAGGAAAGGGATGTTCATCCCTCCAGCGTGACATTCGTACCGCCGTCCGCACCACAGGGCGCGCGGACAACTGCCGTCGGGTGGCCGGTTACTGATCACCGGTGGCCGGTGATCACACGTCCAGGTCGACCACGACCGGCGCGTGGTCGGAGGCGCCCTTGCCCTTGCGCTCCTCGCGGTCGACGTAGGCGTCGGAAACGGCCTTGGCGAACGGCTCGTTGCCGTACACCAGGTCGATGCGCATGCCGCGGTTCTTGGGGAAGCCGAGCTGGCGGTAGTCCCAGTACGTGAACGGGTGGTCGTACTTCAGCGGGCGCGGGACGACGTCGGTCAGACCGGTCTCGCGCAGGGCGGCGAGGGCGGCGCGCTCGGCCGGGGTGACATGGGTGGAGCCCTCGAAGAGGGTGATGTCGTGCACGTCGTCGTCGGTCGGCGCCACGTTGTAGTCGCCGAGGACCGCGAACGGGCGGCTGCCCGCCGCGTCGCCGGCCACGGCGGCCTTCAGCGCCTCGAACCACTGGAGCTTGTACGCGTAGTGCGCGTGGTCCACCTCACGCCCGTTGGGCACGTACACCGACCAGACGCGGACCGGACCGCAGGTCGCGGAGACGGCCCGGGGTTCCAGCGAACCGTCGTAGCCCGGGTCGCCGGGCAGGCCCTTGGCGACGTCCTGGAGGCCCACGCGGGAGAGCACCGCCACGCCGTTCCACCGGCCGGTGGCGTGCACCGCCGACTCGTAGCCCAGTTCGCGCAGTTGCTCCACCGGGAACTGCTCCTCGGCGACCTTGGCCTCCTGGAGGCAGAGCACGTCCGTGCCGCTGCTCTCCAGCCAGGCCAGGAGCCTCGGCAGGCGGGCGGTGATCGAGTTCACGTTCCAGGTCGCGATGCGCATGTCCCACAACCTACCCGGCGCCTGTGACAATGCCCGGCCGCCGGGGGCCAAAGGCCTGACTCACAGCTCGGCCGTCGCCCCCGGGGCCAGTCGCAGGTGCTCGGCGCCGCCGAGGGCCCCGATCTGGCGGTCGTAGATCGGGCGGGCCAGATCGGTGAGCAGGGCGTCGTGGATGTCGTAGGCGCGCTCCGGCCGGACCTCGCGGACGTAGTCGATGACCTCCGAGATCTTGTTCCAGGGGGCCATGACGGGGAGCATCAGCGTCCGGACCGGGTGGCCGGGGACGGTGAGGGCGTCGCCGGGGTGGAAGAGGGCGCCGTCGTCGACGAGGTAGCCGACGTTGGTGACCCGCGGGATGTCCGGGTGGATCACGGCGTGCAGTTCGCCGTGCACCTGCACCTCGAAGCCCGCGGCGGTGAACGTGTCGCCGTGGCCGACGGTGTGCACCCGGCCCGGGAACGCGGCCGAGAGCTGGTCCGCGACGGACTTCAGGGTCCAGATCCCGGTGGCCGGGTCGGCGTCCAGCGCGGCCCTGAGCCTCCCCTCGTCGAAGTGGTCCGGGTGTTCGTGCGTGACGAGGATGGCGTCCGCGCCGAGCGCGGCGTCCTCCTCGCTGAACCCTCCGGGGTCGACGACGAGGGTGCGGCCGTCCTTCTCCAGGCGGACGCAGGAGTGCGACTTCTTCGTGAGCCTCATACGTCCATCCTGCCTCTCAGGACTCGTTCCCGGGCCTCGCTCCGGGCCTCACTCCTGAGGTGTGGTCTCCTCGCGGACCACCTGCTGGGCCACCCGGAACGCTTTGTTCGCCGCGGGGACACCGCAGTAGGCGGCCGCCTGGAGCAGGACCTCCTTGATCTCCCCGGGAGTGAGGCCGTTGCGCAGGGCGGCCCGGGTGTGGACGGCGAGGTCCTCCAGGTGGCCGCCGGCGACCAGGGCGGTGAGGGTGACGCAGCTGCGGGTGCGCCGGTCCAGGCCGGGCCGGTCCCAGACCCCGCCCCAGACGGACCGGGTGACGTACTCCTGGAAGTCGCCCGAGAAGTCGTCGGTCTGCGCCAGCACCTGGTCGACGTGCGCGTCGCCCAGCACCTCACGGCGGACCTTGATCCCGGCCTCGTACGGGTCGGGGCCGCTCCCCTGGGACTGCGGCGGGACAGCGGCGGCGATCTCGGCGACGGGCCCGGTCTGCTGCGGTACGACCACCTGCCCCGCCTGGACCTGGACGGCGGGCAGGGCGATGTGTCCGGTGGCGGCCTCGAAGGCGGGCTGCCAGGCGGTGGAGAAGTGCCGGACCAGAAGGTCGGTGACGGCGGCGGGCTGCTCCACCGGTACGAGGTGGGAGGCGCCGGGCACGACGGCCAGCCGGGCGTCCGGCACTCCGGCGACCAGCGTGCGGGCCTCGGCGGGGCCGGTGACCTGGTCGTCCGAGCCGACCAGCACCAGCGTCGGCACACCGACGCTGCCGAGGTCGGCCCGTACGTCGAACGAGGCGAGGGCCTCGCAGGCGGCGATGTAGCAGCCCGGGTCGGTGGTGCGCACCATCTGCACGGCCCACTCGGTGATCGCGGGCTGCGCGGCCGCGAAACCACTGGTGAACCAGCGGTCGGGCGCGGTGCGGGCGATCGGGTCGAGCCCGTTCGTGCGGACGATCACCCCGCGCTGGCGGAACTCGTCGGCGGTGCCGAACCGGGGCGAGGCGGCGATCAGGGCGAGGGAGGCGAGGCGTTCGGGGTGGCGCAGGGCCAGTTCGAGGCCGATCGCGCCGCCGAGCGCGCAGCCCGCGTAGCCGAAGCGCTGCACGCCGATGCCTTCGAGGGTGGCGAGCAGCCGTACGGTGAGATCGCCGACCGAGCCCCCCGGGTACGCGGGGGCGCCTCCGTGTCCGGGCAGGTCGAACCGGAACACACGCCATTGCTTCGTCAGTTCGGGGATCTGTCGGTCCCACATGTGCCATGTCGTGCCGAGCGAGGGGCCCAGGATCAGCACGGGCGCTTCTTCTGGCCCGTCACAGCGGTACTGCAGGGTCGGGGTCGTCGCGTCACTCACGCGGGCCACGTTCTCACATCTCACGATTTCTCACATGAAGGGGTCCGGCGGCCTTGCGGAGCTCCGCACATTGTGCTGACTTCGCGGAGATCCGCGGCGTCCGGCTTCACATCACAGCGATCCCAGCGTTCCATGGCCCCTGCCCGGTGTCCGTTCCCGCCTGGCCGCGGTGTCCTGCGCACGCGCGGCCGTTACTGTCTGCGGGTCATATTCTGCGGGTCCCGGCGCGTCCTGTCCGTGAGTCTCGTGGACCAGCCCGGTTTTCGGCCACGAACGTCACGCGGGCGCGGGGTGTCACAGGGCGTCCGGGGTGTCCGGGCCGGTGAGGGCGCCGGAAGGCGTCAGCACGCGAACCGGGAGAACCATGAGGCAGATGTACGGCCGGGCCGGGTTCCCCTGCTCCGCCACCGCGTCCCCCTCCGGTGATCACCACACGGCGCTACCGCCGATTACGGGACGGAGCCGACCCTGCCTTGTTGGGCGAGGCGGTACAGCCGCAGGGCGACTTGGATTTCGAGGGCTTTGCCGGGGGTGTTCCAGTCGGGGCCGAGGAGTTGTGCGACGCGGTCGAGACGCTGGACCACGGTGTTGACGTGGACGTGGAGGGCGTCCTTGGCCCGGGCGAGGCTGGCACCGTGGTTGAAGTAGGCGGTGAGGGTGCGGGCGAGTTCCGTGCCGCGCTGGGTGTCGTAGGTGAGAACGGGGCCGAGGACGCGGTCCACGTACCCGGTGATGTCCGTCCGGTCGCCGAGGAGGACCCCGAGGAAGCCGAGGTCGGTCAGGGCGGCGCCGTCGCCGGTGCGGCCGAGTGTTTCGAGTGCCTGGAGGCAGCGGTGTGCCTCGTCGTGGGTGTGGGGAAGGTGTTCTGGGCCCGTGGCGGGGCCTGCGGCTCCGATCGTGATGGGGGTGCCGAGGCCGCGGGTCAGTTCGTGGGCGAGTTCCTGGGCGAGTGCGCCCGGATGCGAGGTGGGTGCGAGCAGGATGGTGTGCCCGCTGCGGGTGCCGGCCAGGCCGCCGAGCGCGCGTGCACGGCGCGCGGCCTCGGTCAGCAGGCGTGAGCGCAGGGCCGGGTCACAGGTGAGGACGAGGACCGCGTGGGGCCGGGCGAGATTGATGTCCAGCTTTCTGGCGCGCAGCGTCAGGCTGCCCGTGTTGCGATGGCCGCCCGGTGGTTGGGCGGTGAGCAGGTCGTCGAGGAGTTCACCACGGACACGGTCCTCCGCTTCGGCCACCGACCGGCGCAGGAGGAGCAGCAGGGCGGCGACCAGACCGGCTCGTTCGAACAGGCGCCGGTCGGCGTCCGTGAGATCGGCCCGGCCGGTGAGGACGAGACTGCCGAGGAGTTCCGGGCCCGCCAGGACGGCGCACACCCAGCTGCCGTCGACGGGGACGGCCCGCCCGCCTCTGCGGGAAGCTTCGATTCCCTGCTGGGGCAGGATGACGGGACCGGTCTTCAGGCGGGCGAGTTCGGTGCCGTCCGCGTCGTGGACGGCCAGGCCTCCGCCGAGGAGGGCCGCGATCTCACGGGCGACGTCGTCGACGTCGCCGCCTCTGAGGACCAGGTCGGTGAGCCGGTCGTGGGCGTCGGCCGCCCGGTGCAGGGCGTCGCTGTGGGCGCGGGCCGTTCCGTTGGCGGCGTTCAGTTCGACAAGAGCGGAGCGGGTCTCTTCCAGCAGACGTGCGCTGTCGATGGCCACGGCGGCGTGGTCGGCCAGGGAGGAGAGCAGGGCGATGGCCTCGGGGGTGAAGTCGCGCGGAGTGCGGTCCGCGGCGAACAGGACGCCGATCACACGTCGGCCGACGCGCAGCGGCACGCCGAGGATGCCGCGCAGGCCCTCTTCGTCGACTCCTTCGTCAATGGCTCCGGTGTGCTTGAAGCGGTGGTCGGTGCGGTAGTCGGGGCTCGCGTAGGGGCGGGCGGTCTGCGCGACCAGACCGCCGAGCCCTTCTCCCATGCCGAGGCGCAGTTGCTGGAACTTGGCGGAGACCGAGCCGGCGGTCACCCGCATGAACGTGTCGCCCGCGGCGGGGTCGTTCAGGGTGAGGTAGGCGACGTCGGTGCCCAGCAGGGTGCGCGCCCGGTGCACGATGGCGCGCAGTACGGAGTCCAGGTCGCGCAGCGCCGCCAAGTCGCCCGCGGTGTCGAACAGGGCGGCGAGCTCGGCCTCCCGTCGCCGGCGCTGGGCCAGGGTCCGGTGGATGTCCAGCGCGGTCCGGGTGGCCTCGTCGATGACGTCCTGGTCGTGCGGGTCGGCACCGGCGGCGCGTGCCCGTGCCGCGGGCTGGGCCAGTTGCTCGGCCGGAGCGTCCGCGGCGAGCAGGGCGAGCAACTGCCGGAGTGCTGCCGTCGCCGCGGTGGAGGCGTCGTTCTTGGTGGTCATGACGGCAGTCTTCCCTCCGGCGCCGCGGCTGGTGCGTGGATGGGCTGTGGTGGCTGGTCCGAAGGGCGCTGCGCCCGAAGCGGACGTGCCGCGGTCCGCCCCTTTCCTCCTTGACCGAGCGGACCGCGGCACAGTGATTTCTCAGACCCGGTCGGTACTGGCTACCGGTGCCTCCTGCTGCTGCTTCGGCGGCGCCTCCGTGGTCGAGACGGTCAGGTCACGGCCACGGGTCTCCTTGATGACGAGGACGGTGATGGCGGTGATCACCGCGGCGGCAGAGAGGTACACGGCGATGGGAGTCGACGATCCGTAACGCCTGAGGAGCTCGACGGCGATGAGGGGGGCGAGGGCGCCGGCGACGATGGACGCGAGCTGTGAGCCCACGGAGGCCCCGGAGTAGCGGACCTTGGTGTCGAACATCTCGGAGATGAAGGCGGCCTGGGGACCGTACATCGCTCCGTGGAGCAGCAGGCCCGCGGTGACCGACAGGGTGATCACGGTGAAGGACTCCGTGTCGACCAGGGAGAAGAAGAAGAACGCCCAGACTGCCATGCCGATGGCGCCGATCAGCGTCACGGGCCTGCGGCCGATGCGGTCGGAGAGTGCTCCCCACAGCGGGATGGTGACGAAGTGGACGGCGGAGGCGATCAGGACGGCGTTCAGCGCGGTGCTCTTCGGCAGTTCCAGGTGGGTGGTGACATAGACCAGCAGGAAGGAGGTCACGACGTAGTAGGAGATGTTCTCGCCGAACCGGACGCCGATGGCCCCGAGCACCTCACGCCAGCTGCGGCGGAAGACCTCGATGACGGGCGCCTCGCCCTTGACCCCCTTGGCGGCGTCCGCTTCGGCCTTGGCCTGGGCGGCGAGGAAGACCGGCGATTCGGTTACCGAGATGCGGATCCACAGTCCGACCACGACCAGGACGCCGGAGAGCAGGAAGGGGATGCGCCAGCCCCAGGACAGGAATGCCGCTTCGGACTGGACGGAGGCCAGCAGCGCGAGGACGGCGGTGGCCAGCAGGTTGCCGGCGGGGACGCCGCACTGCGGCCAGGAGGCCCAGAAGCCGCGGTGCTTTTCGCCCCCGTGCTCGGAGACGATCAGCACGGCGCCGCCCCATTCGCCGCCCAGGGCGAAGCCCTGGATCAGGCGCAGGACGGTGAGCAGGATCGGGGCGCCGACGCCGATGGTGCCGTAGGTGGGCAGCAGGCCCATGGCGAAGGTGGCGCCGCCCATCAGCAGCAGGCTGAGCACGAGCAGCTTCTTACGGCCGATCTTGTCGCCGTAGTGTCCGAAGACCATGCCGCCGATCGGCCGGGCCAGGAACCCGATCGCGTAGGTCATGAAGGCGAGCAGCGTGCCCACCAGCGGGTCACTGCTGGGGAAGAAGAGGGTGTTGAACACCAGCGCGGCGGCGGAGCCGTAGAGGAAGAAGTCGTACCACTCGACGGTGGTGCCGATCAGGCTCGCACCGACGATACGGGCGATGCCGCCGGAGCGGGGCTCGCCCGGCTTGGCGGTTGTGGTCTCGGTCATGGGTTCACCGATTCTCGGGTGCGGGTGCGGGGACAGGCGTGGGGGGCAGTCGTGGGGACGGGGGCGGCGCAGGGGCGGCGCCCGAGGCGGCTGGTCAGTTGGCTCCCCAGCCGCCGTCGAGGGGTAGTGAGGTGCCGGTGATGTAGCTGCTGTGGTCGGCGCACAGCCACAGCGCGGCCGCGGCGACCTCCTCCGCCTCCAGCAGGCGCTTGATGGGTGAGCGGGTGAGCAGCACATCGGTCAGGACGTCTTCGGGGCTGATCCCGTGAGCAGTGGCCTGGTCGCGGATCTGGTTCTCCACCAGGGGGGTGCGGACGTAGCCGGGGTTGATGCAGTTACTGGTCACGCCGTGGGGGGCGCCCTCGATCGCGACCACCTTGCTCAGGCCCTCCAACGCGTGTTTGGCGGCGACGTAGGCCGACTTGTAGGCGCTGGCCCGCAGTCCGTGGACGCTGGAGATGTTGACCACCCGTCCCCAGCCCTGCGCGTACATGTGGGGCAGGCTGCGGCGCATCAGCAGGAACGGGGCGGTCACCATGACCTGCTGGATGAGGGCGAACCGCTCCGGCGGGAACTCCGTCACAGGCGCCACGTGCTGCAGGCCGGCGTTGTTGACCAGGATGTCGACCTCGGCCGGCAGCGCGTCGATCGCGGCCGGGTCGGCCAGATCGGCGATGTGCGCCTCGCCGCCGATCTCGGCGGCGACCGCCTTGGCCGCCTCGGTGTCCCGGTCGACCACGTACACCCTGGCGCCCGCCGCTGCCAGCGCCGCGGCGCACGCCTTGCCGATACCGCTGCCGCCGCCGGTGACCAGGGCGGCCCGGGACGTCAGGTCCACGCCGGCACCCGTGGACGCCGAGCGGACGGTGGGTGGACGGAATTCGCTTGTCATGGCCGGAAACAGTAGGGACACCGTCACATCACACCTATGTATTCGACAGACACAATGAGACCTCGGTCTGTAGCGGGTACCACCACAGACCGAGGCGTTCGGCCGGGCAGAGCATGCGGCGGCCGTGGCGGAGGGCCGCGGCCGCCGGGTGGTCACCCGTCGAGACGGCAGCTGGTGAGCAGGCTCGCCGGGGCGGCGCCTTCGGGCCGGACGACGGTGTGGCTCGCGGGCGGACGATGCCCGGTGGTGAGCCAGCTCTCCAGAGCGGTGAAGGCCGAGCGGTGGCAGGGCAGCAGGGGCCGGAGCCGGTCGGGGAAGCTGTCGACGAGGGAATCGGTGTGCGTGCCGTCCTCGATGCGGTAGTAGCGGTGCAGGTGGCCGCGGCCCGATTCACGGATCATGCGGGAGTAGACGTCGGAGTTCTCACTGCTGGGCAGCAGGACGTCCAGCGTGCCGTGGACGGTGATCAGCGGCTTGCCGATGCGGCCGGTCAGCGCGACGCGTTGCACGGCCTTGTGGACCTTGGCCGGACGGGTGGCGTAGTCGTAGTCGGCGTCGCAACCGAGTGTCTTGGAGGCGCAGTACGGTGTGCCGGCTTCCGTCGCACCGTCGAAGGAGGGGTCGAACTCCTCGCGGTAGATGCGCTGGGTCAGGTCCCAGTAGACCTGGTGGTGGAAGGGCCACAGGAACTCCGAGCCGGCCGGGAAGCCCGCGCGGTGCAGTTCCTTGCGTGCCGGTTCGGCGCCGGGGCCGCCCGCCGCGTAGGCGGGGTAGTGGCGCAGGGCGGGCGGCAGGAAGGTGAACAGGTTGGGGCCCTTCGCGTGCCAGAGGGCGCCTTCCCAGTCGACGCCGCCGTCGTAGAGCTCGGGGTGGTTCTCCAACTGCCACCGCACGAGGTAGCCTCCGTTGGACATTCCCGTGGCCAGAGTGCGCACGGGCGGCCGGTGGTACCGCTGGGCGACCACCGCGCGGGCGGCGCGGGTCAGCTGGGTGAGCCGGGTGTTCCATTCGGCGACGGCGTCTCCGGGCCGGGAGCCGTCACGGTAGAAGGTGATACCGGTGTTGCCCTTGTCGATGGCCGCGTAGGCGTAGCCGCGGGCGAGCACCCAGTCGGCGATGGCCCGGTCGTTGGCGTACTGCTCACGGTTGCCGGGGGTGCCGGCCACGATCAGCCCGCCGTTCCAGCGGTCGGGCAGCCGGATGACGAACTGCGAGTCGTGGTTCCAACCGTGGTTGGTGTTGGTGGTCGAGGAGTCGGGGAAGTAGCCGTCGATCTGAATACCCGGCACACCCTCGGGGACGGTGAGGTCCTTCGGGGTGAGGCCGGCCCAGTCGGCCGGGTCGGTGTGGCCGGATGCCACGGTTCCCGCCGTGGTCAGCTCGTTCAGACAGTCGGCCTGCTGATGAGCGGCACCCGGGACGCGGAGATGGGACTGGTTGGCGCAGTGGCCGGCGGCGCGGTCGGGGGCCGGCCGGGCCGAGGCCGATGAGGGAAGCAGGGCTACGGCAGTGGCCAGGGCGAGAGCACCGAGTGCGGTGCGCCCTCTCCGGCTCGAACTGACGCCGATGGGCAAAGCCATGGAGAGCCTCCAGTGGACGGCGGTGGATGGACGGGCTGGAGGCTAGGCGGCGCATCCGGCACGGGAACATGTGTGTGCCCGCCATGACGGCGGCTTCTCTCAGGTGGACCGCCACCATGACGGGCACAGGGCCGTGGGTGCTGTGGGGAGGCGTCCACGGCCATGACCGGCCCCGGGTCAGGTACAGGTTCCGTCCGCGACGGTGAAGTGGCCGGCGGGTGACTCCTTCAGGGTGTGGGTGACGAATATGTTGTACAGACCCATGTTCTGTTCCGAGCCCTTGGCGTAGGTGTGGCCGCCGCTGGTTGTGGCGCGTCCTGCCTGAACGTGGGCGTAGTTGGTGGCGGTCCAGCAGGCGGTCACGCCGCCGGTGGTCCGCGCGCTGATCGCGCCGGAGAACCGTCCCGGCTCGCCGTCGGCGTCACGGGCGGCGACCGCGTAGGTGTGGGAGGAGCCCGCGGCCAGGCCGGTGTCGGCGTAGGACGTGGCGTCTGCCGTGGCGAGCAGGGCACCGTCGCGGTGGACGAGGTAGCCGTCGGCGCCGTCGACGGGGTCCCAGCTCAGGCGGATGGTGGTGTCGGTGGCATCGCTCACGGTCAGACCGGTCGGGGCGGGCAGTTCATTGTCCTCGAAGGGTTCCGACAGGCCGAAGAACTGGCTGATCCAGTGGCTGGAGCAGATGGAGTCCTGGAAGTTGGCGGTGCCGGTGCTGCCGCACTGCTGAGCCCCGCTACCGGGATCGACCGGCGTGGCGTGCCCGATGTCCGGGACGCGGTTCACCTCGACGGCCACCGAGCCGTCCGCCGCGGCGTACTCCTCGTGCCGGGTGGAGTTCGGGCCGATCACGGACGTGCGGGTCGGCTTCTGGGACAGGCCGTGCAGTGCGGTCCACTGGTCGCGCAGTTCGTCGGCGTTGCGGGGGACGACCTTGGTGTCCTTGTCACCGTGCCAGACGGCCACGCGGGGCCAGGGGCCGGACCACGAGGGATGGGCGTCGCGAACCCGCTGTGCCCATTGGGCCGGGGTCAGGTCGGTTCCGGGGCTCATGCACGTGCCTGCGGTTATGAGGTCGTCGGCACAGCCGTAGGGCAGACCCGCGACGACCGCGCCGGCCCGGAAGACGTCCGGATACGTGGCGAGCATCGCCGACGTCATGGCGCCGCCGGCGGACAGACCGGTGACGTAGGTCCGCCGGGCGTCCGCGCCGTAGGCGGAGACCGTGTGCGCGGCCATCTGCCGGATCGACGCGGCTTCGCCCTGGCCTCTGCGGTTGTCGGCGGGCTGGAACCAGTTGAAGCACTTGCCCATGTTGTTCGCGAAGGTGGTCTCGGCGAACACCACCAGGAACTTGTGCCGGTCGGCGAGTTCGGGCAGGCCGGAGTTGTCGGCGTACGTCTGGGCGTCCTGGCTGCAGCCGTGCAGCGCGAACACCACCGCCGGCTGGTCGGGCAGGGACGCGGGCCGGTAGACGTACATGTTCAACTGGCCCGGGTTGGCGCCGAAGTCGGTGACCTTGGTCAGGCCGACCGCGGCATGGGCCGTAGGCGCCGGACCGACCAGGGCAGCGGCGAGGGCGAAGACCATGACTGCCACGAGGCGGGACAGCAATCCGCGCCGCCCACGCCCCGACGGGCGCGGCAACGCAACCGGGGGCGGTACGGACGGGATACGGGACAGCGGGGCGGTGGTTCCCCGGAACGGCGACTGCATGGCGGCTCCCTCGGTGTCATGGGGGGACACCGGGCGCACTCCTGGCTTGATTCAGCCGAAGTGGCCCGGTGTCCGGCACCGTAGGGCGTGGCTGACGAGCCACGGTATGGCAGGGATCCCCACAGCCCGCTTGCCACGACAGGAACGCGCGGGGATTGTGCCACCGGCATGGATCTGTTAGTCAGACACCCGCAGGCGCTTCCAGATGTGCGGGCACGAGCAGGTCGGCGCCTGTCGCGGTGCGCACGTCGCCGACGCCGACCCCGGGGGCGAGTTCGGCCAGTGAGAACCCGTCGGGGGTGATGTCGATGACGGCGAGATCAGTGATGACGCGCTGCACGACACCCGTGCCGGTCAGGGGCAGATCGCACTTCGCGACGAGCTTGGGGCTGCCGTCCTTGGCGGTGTGCTCCATCAGCACGATGACCCGGCGGGCCCCGTGGACCAGGTCCATGGCACCGCCCATGCCCTTGACCATCTTTCCCGGGATCATCCAGTTCGCCAGATCCCCGGAGGACGCCACCTGCATGGCCCCCAGCACGGCGGTGTCGATGTGGCCGCCGCGGATCATGCCGAAGGACAGCGCGGAGTCGAAGAAGGATGCCCCGGGCAGCACCGTCACCGTCTCCTTGCCCGCGTTGATCAGGTCCGAGTCGATCTCTTCCTCGAGCGGGTACGGGCCGACGCCGAGGATGCCGTTCTCGGACTGCAACACCACCTCGACGCCCGGCGGCAGGTGATTCGGGATGAGAGTGGGCAGGCCGATGCCGAGGTTGACGTACGTGCCGTCCACCAGTTCGCGGGCGGCCCGGGCCGCCATCTGCTCGCGAGTGAGCGCCATGTCAGGCACTGCCTTCCTGCTCGGCACGCACACACCGTCGTTCGATCCGCCGCTCGGCGGCCGGATCGTCGGGAAGGACCCGGACCACCCGCTGTACGAACACCCCCGGCAAGTGCACCTCGTCCGGATCCAGTTCACCCGGCTCCACCAGATGCTCGACCTCGGCGACGGTGACGCGACCGGCCATCGCGGCCAGCGGGTTGAAGTTGCGGGCCGAGGAGCGGAACACCAGGTTGCCGTGACGGTCCCCGATGGTGGCCCGCACCAGGGCGTAATCGGTCCTGATGCCCTCCTCCAGCAGGTACTCACGGCCGTCGAACGTCCGTGTCTCCTTCGGCGGCGACGCCACCGCGACCTGCCCGTCCGGGGCGTACCGCCAGGGCAGCCCGCCGTCTCCGATCTGCGTCCCGGCCCCGGCCGGCGTGTAGAACGCCGGGATGCCCGCCCCGCCGGCGCGCAGCCGTTCCGCCAGCGTCCCCTGCGGCACCAGCTCCACCTCCAGCTCGCCGCTCAGGTACTGGCGGGCGAACTCCTTGTTCTCACCCACGTACGAACTGGTCATGCGCGCGATCCGGCCGGCCCGTAGCAGGAGCCCCAGCCCCCAGTCGTCCACTCCGCAGTTGTTGGAGACGACCTTGAGACCACCCGCACCCTGCTCCAGCAGCGCGGCGATCAACGCACTCGGTATGCCGCACAATCCGAACCCGCCGACGGCCAGTGACGTCCCCTCGGGGATGTCCGCCACCGCCTCGTCCATGCTGTCGACCGTCTTGTCCAGCCCCATACTGCCCCTCTCCGTCAAGGGGCGTGTACGCCCCGAACGGCCCAGGCGCGCACATCGTCCGACCTGTGCGCCATGGCCTTTCCCGCAACGCGACGACCTTAAGGACGCACGACAGCCGACCGGTATGGCTGCTTCCGACACCTTCCGGCGGAGCAGAGTGTGGCTCGCGACCAGGCCCGGCGAAAAGGCACATGCCCGGGCTCACCGGCCTCACGGCCGGCCGCTGTAGCGCCTGCGACCACACCTGCGGCTTTCCGCTGTGCGATCCGGCCACAGCAACAACGACCCAGCCGTTCGCCACTCGGGCCGTTCAGTCCCGTCCGCACGAGCCGGAAGCATTCCTGCCGCACGAGCCGGAGCTTCCCGGGCCTCCGTGGCTTCCGCTCCCTGCGGATCCCGAAGTCCGTCCCGCCCCTTGGGGCGGGGTGCCGCGACGACCACCGGATCCGAAGTGCCCCGGCGGGACTCCGTCGTCCCACACGCTCTCGCACAGGTCTCACCGACTGTGCGGACGCCTCCGGGCCTCGACTCTCCGACCTGGCATTATGCACCTGTCGTGGATCGACTGGACGCCCCCGGACGGCCGTTACCACCTGTGCCACGTCGTGCCGAGCGAGGGGCCCGGAATCAGGACCGGGGCCTCCTCCGGCCCGTCTCAGCGGTATTGCAGGTGTTCGGTGGTGTCTCACTCACGCTCTGCACGTTCTCACCTCTCACGCTCGGGCCGGCACGGGTGCCGCCGCACCCCCAGTTCCGGCTTCTTCCGCATGGACGACAGCCTCAGATCGCGGGACTCGGCACAGAACTCTCCGGTCGGCTCCGCGTACTCCACGTGAAAGGCCGCCCTGCCCGCCTCGATGAACGGAGTGAGCTCGGCGCACTCGCCGTACTGTGCGCACTCCTCGTTGACGGCGAAGTCGAAGTCGTCCACGAGGCGCGGGATCTGCGGCAGGTCGTTCCTGAGACCCACCGACGGACCACGTTCGTGTGCCGCCCCGGGCACCCGGCGCATCACGGAGTACCCGGGGTGTCCAGGCCGGTGAGGGCTCCGACGGGGTCCGGGTCGGGGGTGCCGCGGGGCCACCAGTCGTCCTGGCCGGGCTCGGACTCGTACGCGTACCAGAGGTGGTCGCGGCCGAGGCGGAGCTGGAGGTGCCCCCGGGGGTGGGTGAGGTGGTTGTGCCAGGGGCGGAAGGCGGGCAGGTCCGCGGCGAGGAGGAGGGGGCGGGCGCGGTCGAAACGGCCGGCCGGCGGGTCCCAGGGGTCCTCCAGGGCCTCGAGCCCGGCCGGGCCGCCCTGGCGCCAGGCGGCGACCGCGCGGGCCAGCTCGGCGGGGGTGCGCCCGGTCGCGCGGGCGAGGGAGGAGTACAGCGCGCGGGTGGCGGCGGTGAGTCCGGAGCCGGGGCGGGCGGCGGCGAGCCGCACGGCGTCCTGCCACAGCGTGAGCCGGGCGACGGGGTCGCGGCCGGTGGTGAGCAGGGCGTGCGCGCGGGCGGCGGCGTCGGTGGCGAGCTGGTCGAGCGCGAACGGGTCGGGGCCGCCCGGGGCCGCCGGGTACGCCGGGGGCTGCTCCGGGTGCGGGGGCGGGGGCAGCGGTGCCGGAAGCGGCGGGAGGGCGCGCGGCGCGACGGCCTCACCCGCCCGCATTGCGGGGAGGGGCTCCGGTTCCCTGTCCCGGGCGGCACGGGCCGTGCGGGCGGCGCTGAGCCGGGACAGGGCGTCGATCACGTCGCGCTCGCCCCGGCCGCGCAGCAGGAGCAGCACGAACGGGTCGGCGTCGAGCAGCCGGGCGGTCTGGTAGCAGAGGGCGGCGGCGTGCTTGCAGGGATGGCCGGAATCGGGGCAGCTGCACCGCGGGTCGAGGTCGCCGGGGCCGGGCAGCAGCGGGGCCCCGCAGTCGGCGAGGGACTGGGGCATCTCCTTGTCCAGCAGGGCCGCGATGTGGCCGGGCCGGTCGGCGGCCGCGTCCAGGAACCGCTCCCACTCGGCGTCCGCGAAGGTGCGCAGCCGTACCTGCACGCGGTACGGGCGGGGCCGGCTTCCCTGGACGTAGGCGAGGACGAGGCCGGGGGTGACGGTGATGGCGTCGACGTGCCCCCGCTCCGCGTAGCCGCGTCCGCGCGCGAGCCGCGCGGCGTCCAGCGCCCCCTCCTCCAGCGCCGTGACCCACGCGTCGCCCCACCATGTGTCGGCGAACCCCGTGCCGCCCTCGGTGCGGGGCGGGAAGGCGGGGAAGGTACGGCGCAGCTCGCCGTCCCGGGTGGGGGCGGCCATGGAGCGGGGCGTCCGGGGAGTGGCGGGGGGCGCCTCGGGGAACGGGAGCCCCTGAGCGGCCAGGGGCGTCGGGGGCTCCGAGGATTCGTGGGCGGTCGGCGGCTTGTGAGGGGGGCCGTCGGGCTTCGGGGACGGTTCGGCCGCGTCGGAGGGCGCGGGCGGGAGCGGGAGTGAGGGGACGGCGCCGGTGAGCAGGTCCCGTACCGCGGGTGTTCCCGCCTCCGGGACCTGTTCCTCGCCCGACCGGGCATCGGCGGCCCGGACACCGGTGGCTCGGTCGCCTCGGGTGGTGCGGGGAAGGCGAGGAACGCGGGGGGCGGTGTCCGACGGGACACGGCCGGTGCGTGGGCCGGCGGTGCTCTCCCGGTCGTCGCTCCTCCAGTCGCCGGTTGCCCGGGCGGCGGAGGATCGGCCGGGGGAAGGCCGGTCGTGGGAGGACCGCTCGTCGGAGGACCGCTCGGGGAAGGGCCCCTCGGGGGAGGGCCGCTCGGGGGAGGGCCGGTCGTCGGTCTCCGTTCGCGCGCGCAGCGCTTCCTGACGGGCCGAGCGCAAGGCCTCCCGCGCGATGTCTCCGGGACGCCGGGCGGGCTGAGGCTCCGGGTCCGGTCGGTCCGGGTGGTCCGCACGGCTCCGGATGCCGTCGGCGGCGGGCGGCGGGACGGCGCCGTCCGGCTCCCCTGCGCGCCGCTCCGCCTGTACCCCGGTGCCGGCAGCGGCGTCACCGTGCGCCGATGCGGTCGCCGGGCCCTGGTGACCCGTCGCCGTCTCCCCCTCCGTCTCCGGGCCCGGGTCGGCCTTCACGTCCCCGGCAGCCCTGTGCCCGTCCCCGTCGCCCTCTCCGTCCTCCGTCCCCGGGCTCCCCGTGTCCGTCGCGCGCCGGGCCCGTACGGCCCTGCGCAGGGCGTCGCGGGCCACGTCTCCGGGGCGTTGTTCCCGGGCCCCCGCGGGTTTCCCGTCCTCCCCCGCGTCCGGCACCGGATCGGTGCCCGCACGCCTGCGGGCCGCCCGCAGGGCTTCCCGGGCCTCGTCGGAGGGGCGGGGGGTCATGACGTCCTCCGCAGGGAGACCAGGTCGGACAGTTCGCGGTCGGTCAGTTCCGTGAGGGCCGACTCGCCGGAGCCGAGGATCGCGTCGGCGAGGGCCCGCTTGGCCTCGAGCATCTCGGCGATGCGGTCCTCGATCGTGCCCTCGGTGATCAGGCGGTGGACCTGGACCGGCTGGGTCTGGCCGATGCGGTAGGCGCGGTCGGTGGCCTGCTCCTCGACCGCCGGGTTCCACCAGCGGTCGAAGTGGACGACATGGCCCGCGCGGGTGAGGTTCAGGCCGGTGCCCGCCGCCTTCAGGGACAGGACCAGGACGGGGGTCGCGCCGCTCTGGAAGCGGTCCACCATGCGCTCCCGCTCCGGTACCGGCGTACCGCCGTGGAGGAAGTCGACCGGCACCGCGCGCTCGGTCAGATGCGCGGTGATCAGCCGGGCCATGCCGACGTACTGCGTGAAGACCAGGGCCGATCCGTCCTCGGCGAGGAGGGTGTCCAGCAGTTCGTCCAGCAGGGCGAGTTTGCCCGAGCGGGCCGCGAGGCGGCCGCCGCCGGCCCGGGCCTGCTCGTCCTTGAGGTAGAGCGCCGGGTGGTCGCAGATCTGTTTCAGCGCGGTCAGCAGCTTCAGCACCAGGCCCCGGCGGCCCATGCCCTGGGCTGTCTCGATGGCGAGCATCGACTCGCGCACCACCGCCTCGTAGAGCGCGGCCTGTTCGCGGGTGAGCGGGACGGGGTGGTCCGTCTCGGTCTTGGGCGGCAGTTCGGGGACGATGCCCGGGTCGGACTTCTTGCGTCGCAGGAGGAAGGGCCGCACCAGGCGGGAGAGCCGTTCGACGGCCTCGTCGTCCTCGCCGGCCTCCACCGCGCGGGCGTGCCGGGCGCGGAAGGACGTGAGGGGGCCGAGGAGTCCGGGGGTCGTCCAGTCGAGGAGGGCCCACAGCTCGGAGAGGTTGTTCTCGACGGGGGTGCCGGTGAGGGCCACGCGCGCGGGGGTCGGGATGGTGCGCAGTGCCTTCGCCGTGGCCGAGTGCGGGTTCTTGACGTGCTGCGCCTCGTCGGCGACGACCATGCCCCAGCGCTGTGCGGCCAGTGTCGGGGCGGCCGAGCGCATGGTGCCGTAGGTGGTGAGGACGAAGCCGCCGGTCAGGTCCTCCAGGGTCCGGTCCGGGCCGTGGAAGCGGCGCACGGGGACGCCGGGGGCGAACCGGGTGATCTCCCGCTGCCAGTTGCCGAGCAGGGAGGCGGGGCAGACGACCAGGGTCGGCTCGGCGCGGTCCCGTTTCAGATGCAGCGCGATGAGGGTGATCGTCTTGCCGAGGCCCATGTCGTCGGCGAGGCAGCCGCCGAGGCCGAGGGAGGTCATGAGGTCGAGCCAGGCCAGGCCCCGCAGTTGGTAGTCGCGCAGGGTGGCGTCGAGTCCGGGCGGCGGGTCGGCGGGCCGGACGCCCGCGGTGAGGCGGTCCCGGAGGACGGCGAGGGCGCCGACGGGGACCGCCTCGACGGTCTCGCCGTCGGCCTCCGCGGTACCGGTGAGGGCGACGGACAGCGCGTCGACGGGATCGAGCAGGCCCAGCTCCCGTTTGCGGGCCTTGCGGACGAGGGCCGGGTCGACCAGCACCCACTGGTCGCGCAGCCGGACGACGGGGCGGTGGGCCTCGGCCAGGGCGTCCATCTCGGCCTCGGTGAGCGGGTCGCCGCCGAGCGCGATCTGCCAGCCGAAGCGCAGCAGGTCCTCGCTCTCGAAGAAGCCGCTCCCGTCGGTCGCCGATCCGGGGGCCGGCCGGACCACCGCCGTCGCGGTCAGGTCCTGGGCCAGGTCCCGGGGCCAGTGCACGGCGACACCGGCCGCGGCGAGGCGGGTGGCGGCGACGCCGAGCAGGTCGTTCAGCTCGTCCTCGGACAGGGCCAGGACGTCGGGTACGTCCTGGTCGGAGAGCCGGTCCAGTGGGGGCCAGACGCGGGCGGCCCGGCGGACGGCGAGGGCGGCGTCCACGCGCGCGCGGGGGCCGAACGCGTGGTCCGCCGTCCCCGCCCACAGGGCTGCCGCGTCGGCGACGAGGGTGGGGTCGGCGAGGCTGTGCACCTGGACGACCGCCGCACCCGCACCGCGCGCGCCGGTGCCTCCCGCCCCCTCGTCGGCGCCGTCGAACAGGTCGTACGCGGAGAGGTCGAGGCGGAGCGAGACGCGCACGCCGGCGTCCATGCCGGCGGCGACCTCGGCGGCCCAGTCCTGGGCACCGGGCAACCGCTGGGCCTTGCGGGCGGCGAACGCCGGCCCCGAGGCGTACGGCGCGGCCGGGGTACGGGGCAGGGTGTCCGCGACCGCGTCCAGGAAGGCGCGGACCAGGGCTTCCGGCTGCGGCAGCCGGAGCGGGCCGGGGCCGGGCAGCGGGACGGCGTGCCCCTCGAAGGGCAGGGCCGCGGCCACCGCGCGCAGGTGTGCCACGTCGTCCGGGTCGAGGGGCCCTGCCCGCCAGGCGTCATGGCCGGTGGCCGTCAGGCCGGGCAGCAGCCGGCCGCGCGCCGTGAGCCGCAGGGCGTGCAGGGCGGCGGCGCCCCAGCAGGCGGTGGCGGGGTGCGCCGCGGGGTCGTGCCGGGCGCGGACCAGCAGCGGCAGGGCCTCGTCGAGAGGGAGGGAGAACGCGGTGACCGTCCGCCGCCGGACCCCGTCGCCGTGCGGGCGGGTGACGGTGAGCCGCGTGCGCGGAGCGTGCTCCGGCGCGGCTTCGGCGGGGCCGCTCCCGGGGTCGTAGAAGGCGATGCGTCCGTCGCGCGGCAGGGCCGACGGCAGGAAGACGGCGGCGAGACCGACGGGGATCTCCGCGGCGGCGTCCGCGATCGCCGCATCCGCCGGGCCGGTCTCCCCCGTGCCCGTACCGGCCGTGTGCCGTTCGGCCGTCACGGTCCCCTCGCTCATGCGCCCTGTCACCTCCCGCCCGTCCCCGTGCATGCCCACGCGTGTCGTCGGACCGTTCGCCTTCGACTCTACGGGCGGGCACTGACAACCGGTTCCGCGCCCGGATCCGGGCGGACCGGGCACCCCCGGTTCACGGGCGGGGAGCGGCGGTGCGGATCAGGGGACCGTCCGGGAGACGACGTACACCCTGGGGAAGCCCGGCTTGCCCTCGTTGACGACGACGTCGTGGGTGGGCGCGGGGTTCTTCTGTTCGTTGACGAGACCGGACCAGATGCCGGGCCGGTCGAACTTCCAGCCGGTGACTTCCCGGTCGCGCTCACTGATGGTGATGTCGTCCCGCTTCAGGTCGTCCTGCTGCACGCCCATGCTGGTGAGAAAGGCGCTCAGGCCGGCGTCGGTGGTCTCGAACTCGACGTAGAGGCGGCTGGTCTTCCAGTTGTTCGTCTCGTAGGTGGCCACCCACCAGGCGGGGTGCGGGATCGGCACCTGGTAGAGGCGGCGCTGCACCTTCGACGGCCAGCCCTGGGTCAGGCTGTTCGCCGAGTACCTGGCCTCCTTGTCCTTGCCGCTGGCCCGGCTCTGGTTGGCGGAGATCATCAGATACCCGGCCGGGACACCGATGAGCAGCACGATGATCAGCAGGGTGAGCGCCCTGCGGCGGATCATGCGCCCGCGGCCCTCGGGCGGCCGGGGCCCGCCGGGACGGCCGGTCCGGTGGGGGACGTCGCCCGTCACAGCGTCTCCTGGGTGGCTCGGCCGGCCTCCGCGTACCGCTCGTAGCGCTCGTACCGCTCGACCCGGCGGCGCTTGGCACGGCGGAAGCGGCGGGCGACCAGGCGGGCGAGGTCGGCGGCGCCGACCATGCCGGCCTCGGGGCCGAGCTGGGCGCGGACGATGTGGGCCTCGGGGCGGTAGCCGCGGCCGGTGAGGTGCCGCTTGAACGCGTCCCGCGCGGGGCCGATCAGCAGGTCGTCGGCGGCCGAGACCCCGCCGCCGATGACGAAGCAGGAGGGGTCGAGGGCGGCGGCGAGGTTGGCGATGCCGACGCCGAGCCACTGGCCGATGTCCTGGAGGAGCTCGATGCACATGGCATCGCCCTCACGGGCCAGCTCGGTGATCATCGGGCCGCTGATCTCGGCGATGTTCCCTTTGACGTGCTCGATGATCCCGTAGGCGACCGGCGAGTCGGCGGCGGCCAGTTCGCGTGCCTCGCGGACCAGTGCGTTGCCGGAGCTGTACTGCTCCCAGCAGCCGCGGTTGCCGCAGGGGCAGCGGTGGCCGCCGGGGACGACCTGCATGTGGCCGAACTCGCCGGCGACGCCGTACTTGCCGCGCTTGACCTGGCCGTCCTCGAGGATCGCGCCGCCGATGCCGGTGCCCAGCGTGATCATGACGAGGTGGTCCTCGCCGCGTCCCGCGCCGAAGCGCCACTCGGCCCAGGCGGCGGAGTTGGCGTCGTTGTCGACCAGGACGGGAACGGCGAGCCGGCCGGCGAGCCGGTCGCGCAGCGGTTCGTTGCGCCACGACAGGTGGGGGGCGAACAGCACGCGGTTGCGGTCGGCGTCGACCCAGCCGGCCGCTCCGATGCCGACCGCGTGCACGTCGTGCCGGTCGGACAGGTCAAGCACCAGTTCGACGATGGTGTCCTCGACGACTTTGGGGCTCTTGGACTTGTCCGGGGTCTCCGTGCGGAGCCGTTCCAGGATGTTGCCGTCGGCGTCGACGACGCCCGCCATCACTTTCGTGCCGCCGATGTCGATGCCGACGGTCGGCACGCGCGGTGCCGTCAGGTGCGAGCGGCGTTCCCGGGTGCCGACCGTGCGGAGCACGGGAGCACGGCGGGAGCCGATGGGGGCGGCGCCCGCCCGGGCGGAACTCAGCGCCCTGGGGAGTGTGAGGTCGCGGTAGGTGCTCATCGTCGCCGATTCTGCCTCACGGTGACCCTGGGTGGCGTACTCGGGAGCGAGGGGAGCACGTGACGCGTGACGCCTCCGGGGCACTTCCGGCCGCTTCCCGGCGGCTTCCCGGTTGCTCTCGAACGGCTTCCTGGCAGTTTTCCCCGTACGTTCCGGTGCGACTCCTCCCGAGGGGGCATCCCTGACATTTCGGCACTCCGTCCCGCGATCTGGTCACATTGTCCGGACAAAGCGACGGAGACCGCCTCAAGTGCCTCGGGTCACCTGGGGTTCACCGGGACTTCAGGGCCGGGAAAGGAGGCCGGGGTGCGGGGGCGTCACGACCGTACGAGCAGCTGGAACTCGAACGAGTAGCGGTCGGGCCGGTAGGTGTGGGTGCCGAACTCCACGGTGCGGCCGGTGTCGTCGAAGGTCACGCGCTGCATGGTGAGCAGCGGGGCGCCCCGCTCCTCGCCGAGCCGCTCGGCCTCGGCGGCCCCGGCGGCGCGGGCTCCGATGGTCTGGCGGGCGCTGTGCAGGGTGATCCCGGCCGCCCGCATCAGCCGGTACAGGCCGGTGGCCTCCAGTTGCCGGGTGTCCAGGTCGAGCAGCCCGAGGGGCAGGTAGTTGATCATGTACGCCATCGGCTCCCCGTGCGCGAGCCGCAGCCGCTCGATGCGGTGCACGTCGCTCCCCTCGGCCACCCCGAGGGCGGCGGCGATCTCGGGAGAGACCGGGACGACCGTGTTGACCAGGACTTTCGTGGCGGGGCGATGACCGGCGGACTCCAGGTCGTCATAGAGGCTGCTGAGCTCCAGGGGCCGCTTGACCTGGCTGTGCACCACCTGGGTGCCGACTCCGCGCCGCCGCACGAGCAGGCCTTTGTCGACGAGGGACTGGATGGCCTGGCGGACGGTCGGCCGGGACAGGCCGAGGCGCCCGGCCAGCTCGATCTCGTTGCCCAGCAGGCTCCCGGGGGTCAGCCTGCCGTGCTCGATGGCCGCCTCCAACTGCTGGGACAGCTGGAAGTACAGCGGCACGGGAGAGCCGCGGTCCACGCTCAGCTCCAGCTGCACGGTCGGGTCCACTCCTGGTTTGGGCACGGCCCGAGCGTAGTCCCGTGCGCGGTGGACGGGAAGTGGCGTAGTTCGATTGTCCGGACATACGGATTGACAGGGAGGGGCGCGGGCCGCAGTTTGTTCCCATGCGCATCGGGGTCATCGGTACGGGCCGTATCGGCACCATTCACGCCCACACACTCAGCAGGCATCGCGACGTCGGATCCTTGATCCTCACGGATGCCGACCCTGCCAGGGCACAGGCCCTCGCTCACCGGCTCGGTGAGACGGCGGCGCCCGGGGTGGACGAGATCTACACCTGGGGGGTGGACGCCCTGGTGATCACCACGGCCACGTCCGCCCACGCCGAACTCATCGGCCGGGCGGCCCGTGCGGGGCTGCCGGTGTTCTGCGAGAAGCCCATCGCCCTCGACCTCGCGGGCACGTTACAGGCGGTCTCGGAGGTCGAGGCGGCCGGAACCGTCCTGCAGATGGGCTTCCAGCGCCGGTTCGACCCCGGCTACACCGGCGCGCGGGAGGCGGTGCGTTCGGGCCGGCTCGGCCGGCTGCACACCGTACGGGCCATGAGCAGTGATCCCGAGCCGCCGCCGGCCGGATATCTGCCCCAGTCCGGCGGGCTGTACCGGGACACGCTGATCCATGACTTCGACATCGTGCGCTGGGTGACCGGCCGGGAGATCGTGGACGTCTACGCCGCCGGGTCCGACGCGGGGCCCGCGATGTTCCGCGAGGCGGACGACGTGGACACCGGCGCGGCGCTCCTCACCCTCGAGGACGGCACGCTCGCCGTCCTCACCGCGACGCGGATGAACGGCGCGGGCTACGACGTGCGGATGGAGCTCGCCGGGGAGCGGGACCAGATCGTGGTCGGCCTGGACGACCGTACGCCGATCGCGTCCACCGAGCCGACCGGGCCCCCGGCCGCGGACAAGCCGTGGACGGGCTTCCTGGAGCGCTTCGGGCCCGCGTACGAGGCGGAACTGACCGGGTTCGTCGAGGTGGTGCGGGGCGAGCGGGCCAATCCCTGCGACGGGCGCGAGGCCCTCCAGGCGCTGCGCGTCGCGGAGGCGTGCGAGCTGTCCCGGCGGGAGCGCAGGCCGGTACGGCTGATGGAGATCGCGGGCGGGGCGGTGGCGGCCTACGGGTGAGCGCCGCCCCCGGGCGCGGGGCGCTCGGGCGACGGGCGTCAGGTGCTCAGGGCACGGAGACCGGCAGGACCGTGCCCTGGGCGACCGCGCACAGGGTCGCGGTGCCGTCGTCGTCGAGGGTGTGCAGGTCGCAGCGGACGACGGCCTGGCGGCGGCCGGCGTGCACGACCTCGGCACGGGCGCGCAGGGTGCGCCCGGTGGCCGGACGGAGGTACTGGATGGAGAAGCCGCCGGTGAGGACGTACGGGCCGAGCGCGGTGCCGCCCGCGAAGGTGAGGGCGTTGTCGGCGGCGTAGGAGAGGACGCCGCCGTGCAGGAAGCCGTTCTGCTGGTGGAGTTCCGCGCGGACGTCGATCTCGAGGGTGGCCGCGCCCTCCCCGAAGGCGGTCACGCGCGCGCCGAGCAGCCGGCTGAAGGGCTGGCTGTCCAGCGCCTGCTGGGCCGTGGTCAGGTCGAGTCCGGGGGACGCGGTCATGGGGACGGGGCTCCTTCGGGCGGCGGATCGGACGGGCACCGGCGACGCTAACGCTCCTCGGTGCCGTCCAGGAACCCGGCGTCGTGGGCGAGCAGGGCGATCTGCACGCGGTTGTTGAGGTCCAGCTTGGCCAGGATGCGGGAGACGTGGGTTTTGACGGTGGCCACGCTCAGGTAGAGCTCGGCGGCGATCCCGGCGTTGGAGTGCCCCCGGCCGACCGCCACGGCGACCTCGCGTTCACGGTCGTTGAGGGCGGCCAGGCGCGCGCGTGCGCTCGCGCGCCGCGCGTCGGCGGTGGTGCCCGCCGCGTGCGCCATCAGCTGCCGCTTGGACCGGACGAACATGCCCCAGCCGACGACCGCGACCATCAGCACCGTGAACAGGACGAGCGAGGCGAGATAGGGCAGTTCGGGGTCCGGCCGCCACCAGAAGTACAGCGGGACGAGCAGCGCGTGCACGCCTCCCACCCAGGCCACGTACCGGAAGGGACGGTGCACGGCGAGGGAGAACAGGGCGATCACGGCCACGCCGCCGGAGGTCTCCGAGACGAAACTGACGGGGGTCATCACCGCGGCCAGTCCGAGCGGCCAGCGGCGGCGCAGCCAGATCGCGGCGCAGGACAGCGCCCCGATCACCTGGTCGACGACGGCCAGCGAATGCGGGACGGCGGGGTTGGCGGTGACCGTGTCGGCGCCCAGCAGACCCACGCCGACGGCCAGCATGAAACAGGTGAAGTCGACGACCCAGTCGCGCGCGGTGCGCCGGGGCCGGCGCCCGAACCGGGCGGCATCGGGGTCGAGTTCCTGGACGAGGGCGGACGGGAAGAACCATCTGCGCCCCAGGAACACCGGGGCGGCCCGCGCCACCTTGTCACTACTCATCACAGTCGACGAATCTACGCAGGGCCCGCCCGTCCCACCGCGGGGCGGACGGCATCGCCCACCAAAGTCGTGGGAGCGCAGACTTTCGGCGTGCCCGCCCCGAGAGGACGGAGACTTTCCTCACGGGAGAACCGCCCGGCGGCCGATGTACGCCCCGGGGGCGCGCGGCCATCGTCTTCCGCATGAAGAAGCTGCTGGAGATTCTCGGATTCATCGCCTTGTTGCAGGGCGTCGCGAGCCTGGTGCACGAGTTCACCGACTGGAAGGTGGGCGTGGTGCAGCGACTGGGATTCCTGGACGGCTTCGAGATCTACGCCGGTATCAGTCTGCTCGTCCTGGGCATCGCCCTGCTGGCCGCGGCGGAGAACCCGAAGTCCGGCTGAGGACGACCCGTGAAGGTTCCGGGAACGGATCGCACGCGGCCGGGAAAATCTCCAGCTTGTCATTGACATGCCACCTTCTACGCGCGTCATCATGAGGGAATGAGATTCCCCCCACGGATCACACGCGTCGGTACCTCGGCCGCCCTGCTGTCCGCCCTCCTCGTCGGCGGCGCCGTCTCCGCCGCCCCGGCGGGCGCCGCCCCCACGGCGGTCGGCAGCATCTGCTACGGAGATCTGCCCTCCCAGGCCCACGACACGCTGGACCTGATCGAGCAGGGCGGCCCCTTCCCGTTCGAGCAGGACGGCACCGTCTTCCAGAACCGCGAGGGCCTCCTGCCCGGCCAGTCCACCGGCTATTACCACGAGTACACCGTGATCACTCCCGGCTCCGACACCCGCGGTGCCCGCCGCGTCGTGACCGGTGAGGAGTACGAGGAGGACTACTACACGGCCGACCACTACACGTCGTTCGACCTCGTCGACCACGACTGCTAGAGCCTGTCCGTACGGCAGCCGGAGCCTGTCCGGTACGCCTGCCGGAGCCTGACCGGCAATGCGCGTCCGGGGCCTCTCCCCAGGGAGCCCCTCGCCCCGCGGGACCCCCACTCCACCGCGGGGCGAGGCCGGCCGGACCGCACTGGGCCGACGACCTCGACGTCCGTTCGCCGCCAGCGCCTTCCCGCGCCGGCCGCTGGGATGGACGCATGACTTCTCCTCTCGCCGACAGCACGGCTCACACCTCCGACAACACGCTTCCCCACCCGGAAGGCGCCCTTCTCGGCAAGGTGGCGCTGGTCACCGGCGGCAGCCGGGGCATCGGTGCCGCGACGGCCCTGCGTCTGGCCCGCGAGGGCGCGGACGTGGCCGTCACCTACGTCAACGGCAAGGAGGCCGCCGAGGACGTCGTACGGACCGTCCGGGCGCTGGGGCGCCGGGCGGTGGCACTGCGCGCCGACGCCGCCGACGCGGACGAGGCCGCCGGGGCCGTGGCCGCCGCGGTGCGGTCACTGGGCCGCCTCGATGTCCTGGTGAACAACGCGGGCATCGGTGTACTCGGCCCGCTGGACACCCTGACCGTCTCCGACGTCGACCGGGTCCTCGCCGTGAACGTACGCGGCGTCTTCCTGGCCTCCCGCGCGGCCGCCGCGCACATGACGGCGGGAGGGCGGATCATCACGCTCGGCACCTGCATGACCCAGCGCGTCCCGGGGCCCGGCGGCACGCTCTACGCGATGAGCAAGGCGGCCCTGGTCGGGCTGACCAAGGCGCTGGCGAGGGAGCTGGGCGGGCGGGGCATCACGGCGAACGTCGTGCACCCGGGCCCGATCGACACCGGCATGAATCCGGCGGACGGCCCCCACGGCCCCGGTCAGGCGGCGATGACCGCCCTGGGGCGCTTCGGCACGGCCGACGAGGTGGCCGCCACGATCGCCCACCTGGCCGGCGCCTCCTATGTCACCGGTGCGGAGTTCGCGGTGGACGGGGGGCACGCGGCGTGACCGTGCCGTAGGACACCGGGACCCGCGCGGCGCACCAGCCGCACAGCACCGGTGCGCCGCACGGGTCGTCGGCGGGTCAGCCGCCCAGCTCCCGGTGGCGTGCGGCCAGGGCGGCCGAGCCCTGCTCGGTGAGCGAGCCGAACAGGCGCAGGCGGGAGATGCCGCCGTCGGGGAAGACGTCCACGCGCGCGTGGGTGCCGACCGCCGGGGCGGGGAGGACGAAACGGTGGTTGGTGTCGGGCTGGAGACGGGTGCGCGGCAGGATCTCCCGCCAGTCACCGGCTCCCCCGCCCTCATCCGTCCCCGCGTCCTCGCCGTCGCGCACCGACACCGAGGCCCAGCCGGCGCTGTTGCCCTTCAGGTACGCGGTGTCGATCTCGAGGGCGCGGATCTCCGCCTGGGCCGCGAGCCGGTAGCGGATCCAGTCGTGCCCCTGGTCACGGCGGCGCCGGGTCTCCCAGCCGTCGTCCATCTGTCGGGAGCGGCCGGGCCGGATGGTGTTCGCGGGCGGTGAGTAGAAGCGGTCGGACGCGTCCTCGACCCGGCCGCCGTTCTCCAGGGCGACGACGTCGAAGGTGCCCAGGGCCTCCAGCCACACCGGGTCCGGGACGACCTCGCCGTGCACCCGCAGGCGCGCGATGCCTCCGTCGGGGTGCTGGGACAGGCGCAGGTGGGTGAAGCGCCGGTCGGCCGGTACGGCGAAGCCGTTGGCCGCGTGGCCGCCCACCGGGGTGCGCGGGAGCAGCGTCGTCCACGTCACCTCGCCCGACAGCAGTTCCTCCGGCCCCGGGGAGCCGGGCACCGAGGCGCCCTCGACCGACACGGCCCGGGGGTGGTTGCCGCGGAAGTGGGCGGTGTCGACGACGATGCCGTGGACGACTCCGGGCACGCCGAGGCGGATGAGTGCCCAGTCGTGGTCCTCCGCCGTCGGCCAGGGGTGCCCGGCGGAGGGGCCGCGGCGCCTCCGGGTCTCCCAGCCGTCCATGATCTTGCCCTTGTGGCCGAAGCGCTCGGGGTCGAACACGGCACGACCGGGCAGCAGCAGGTTCTCGCGCTCGGCGAAGAACTCGTCGTTGGCGGCGACGACACCGGCGCCGAGCCGGCGGTCGGCGAGGTCGATGAGCCGGGTGAAGGGGAAGTCTGCGGTGCGGTAGTCCGCGTACGGGTCACCGCCGCCGTAGGGACGCGCGGCGCCGGTGAAGCGGGACGCCGGGTGGGCGTGCTGCGCGGTCACGGGAATCCGGTCCTGCCTTTCGGTGGTCGGGGCAGTGGGCGGGCGCGTTCCTGGCCGGCGGGCGCCGGACGTCTGCCGCTGTTCCTTCCTCGCCCCGTCAGGAGACGCGGGTCAGCAGCCGGCCCTGTGGTGCGGTGAACTCGCCGTCGGCCATGATGCGCCGGCCGCGCAGCCAGGTGGACTTCACGACGCCGTACAGGGTCCTGCCGGCGTACGCCGTCACACGGTTGCGGTGCTGGAGCCCCGCCGGGTCGACGGTGAAGGTGTCGTCGGGGGCCAGGACGGCGAAGTCGGCGTCCCGGCCGGGCGCGATGGCGCCCTTGCGGTCGTCGAGGCCGACGATTTCCGCCGTCCGCGCCGACATCCAGCGCACGACGTCCTCCAGGCCGTGTCCCCGTTCGCGGGCCTCGGTCCAGACGGCGGGCAGGCTGAGCTGGAGGCCGGAGATGCCGCCCCAGGCGGTGGCGAAGTCGGCCGTCTTGAGGTCGGCGGTGGACGGGGAGTGGTCGGTGACCACGCAGTCGATGACGCCGTCCGCCAGCGCCTGCCAGAGCGGGCCCTGGTTGGCGGCTTCACGGATGGGCGGGCAGCACTTGAACTCGCTGGCGCCGTCCGGGACTTCCTCGGCGGTGAGGGTCAGGTAGTGGGGGCAGGTCTCGACGGTGACGCGTACCCCGTCGGACCTGGCCCCGGCGATCAGCGGCAGCGCGTCGCTGGAGGACAGGTGCAGGATGTGCACGCGCGCGTCGAGGCGTTTCGCCTGTGCGAGGAGCCGGGCGACGGCGGTGTCCTCGGCGTCGCGCGGGCGGGAGGCGAGGAAGTCGGCGTATCTGGGGCCGCCGTGCTGCGGGGCGGCGGCGAGGCGGTCCGGGTCCTCGGCGTGCACGATCAGCAGCCCGTCGAAGGCGGCGATCTCCTCCAGGGTCCGGGCGAGCCGGTCCTGTCCGAGGTGCGGGAACTCGTCGACGCCGGACGGCGACAGGAATGCCTTGAAGCCGAAGACTCCGGCCTCGTGCAGCGGTCGCAGGTCCTCGGCGTTTCCGGGCAGTGCGCCGCCCCAGAAGCCGACGTCGACATGGGTCCGGCCGGCGGCGGCCCGCTGCTTGGTGCGCAGGTGGGCGGTCGTCGTGGTCGGCGGGAGGGAGTTGAGCGGCATGTCGACGAGCGTGGTGATGCCGCCGGCCGCCGCCGCGCGGGTGGCGGTCCAGAAGCCCTCCCACTCGCTGCGGCCCGGGTCGTTGACGTGCACGTGGGTGTCGACCAGGCCGGGCAGCAGGACGTCGTCGCCGAGGTCCGTCAGGCGGGCCGTCCGGGGGACCGGCGCCTCGTGCGGCAGGACGGCCGTGATCGTGCCGTCGGTGACGGCGACCGACGCGGCGCGTGTCCCCTCGGGAGTGATGACGCGCGTCGAGCGCAGCACCAGTTCGGCGTCGGACACCCGCACCCCCCTCACCCGATTTCAACGTTCTGTTGAAGGAGTCTTCACTCCCGCCCCGATGCCGTCAAGAGGCACCCTGCCCGCACGGGCACCGGCGGCCGATCCCTGGACGATTCCATGAAGCGGAATTAAACTTCCGGGAAGCAGAATGCGTGAATGCGCAGACAGTCAGTCGACCCGGCCGCCGGGTAGGCTTCCTCCTTCCCGCCAGTCCGAAAGGAACGTGCCGTGCCGACGTCCAGCGCCAGCACCAACGGCTCCGTCCGATCCACCCCGGGCGGCGGAGTGCAGTCCCTCGAGCGCGCCTTCGACCTGCTCGAGCGAATGGCGGACGCGGGCGGCGAGGTCGGCCTCAGCGAACTGTCGGCGAGCAGCGGGCTGCCCCTGCCGACGATCCACCGCCTGATGCGCACCCTGGTCGCGTGCGGTTACGTACGCCAGCAGCCCAACCGCCGGTACGCGCTCGGCCCGCGCCTGATCCGGCTCGGCGAGTCCTCCTCCCGGCTGCTGGGCACCTGGGCGCGCCCGTATCTGGCCCGCCTGGTGGAGGAGACCGGCGAGACGGCCAACATGGCACTGCTCGACGGGGACGAGATCGTGTACGTCGCACAGGTGCCGTCCAAGCACTCCATGCGGATGTTCACCGAGGTCGGCCGCCGGGTCCTGCCGCACTCCACCGGTGTGGGCAAGGCCCTGCTGGCCGGCTTCCCCCCGCAGGACGTACGGGCCCTGCTCGCCCGCACCGGAATGCCCGCGGCGACGGACAGGACCATCACCACGCCGGAGGGTTTCCTGGCCGCGCTCGACGAGGTGCGCCGCCAGGGCTACGCCATCGACGACAACGAGCAGGAGATCGGCGTGCGGTGCCTCGCCGTCCCCGTGCCCGACGCCCCCACCCCGGCCGCCCTCTCCATCTCCGGCCCCGCGGGGCGGGTCACCGAGGCGGCGACGGAGCGGATCGTGCCGGTGCTCCAGCAGGTGGCGGCGGAACTCTCCGAAGTGCTCACCACCCCGGGCGGCGGCCCGACGGTCTGACGCGGCCCGCCCGGTTCATCCCGGTCACCCATCGCGGCCACAGCGCCCGCGCACGCCCCCCTTTCGAGAGGCGTGCGAACAGATGTGCGTCAAACCCTCGGTGACGGTCCGAACAGATCCACCGCGTCCCGCACTTCGCCCAGCCCCCGGCCCAGTGCGCTCACCGAGCCGATCGCGCCGGCGATCAGCAGCAGGGAACGGCGTAACCGGGGAATCTCGGGATTGCCGCAGGCCGCGTGGGCGTCCAGTGCGGCGAGTTCGTCCTCCGCGATGCCCCGATCGGGGAACTCCGCGGGATGGGCCGCCAGTTGACGGCGCAGCCGGGCCACGGCGGAGCGCAGCTCCGTCACCCGTGGATCGCCCTCTCGACTGCCGGTCGCATGCCGCTGCTCTACGCTCCGCAACACAGTCCTCCCCCTCGCACGCGGTGGTGCGCCTCCCCACCGGCCCCGCCGCCCCGTCGGCCGGTGCGCGCCAGTAAACGCCACCCCACCCCCTCCGCGCCAGCCCGCTGCGTTATCGGCTTGCTCCACAGCGTGACATCGCAGGCCGGATGCGCCCCTTCGCGCTCCCTGTCTCCGCCCGTTCCCGCCCCTTCCGCCCCTTCCGCGCCTTCCGCGCCGTCCGTCCCGTCATCCGTCGCGCCACCCCGGCGCCACCCGCCGGGTTCCTCCGGCGCCCGGCGGCCCGCGGGGTATTGAGGTATGCAGAACGCATGACGACACGTCGGACGGGCCCGGACTCGGGACGGGCCACTGGAGAGGTGGCGGGGCTGCTGCTCGCGGCGGGCGGTGGACGGCGGCTGGGCGGCCGGCCCAAGGCGCTGCTGACCCACCGGGGGCGACCGCTGGTGGAGCACGCGGTAGGGGCGTTGCGCGCGGGCGGCTGCGCGCGCGTGCACGTGGTGCTCGGCGCGCGGGCGGACGACGTCCGCGCGCGCGCCGAGCTGCCGGACTGCGTGCTCGTCGACAACCCGGACTGGGAGCGGGGCATGGGCTCGTCCCTGCGGGCCGGGCTCGCCTCGCTGGCCGGTACGGAAGCGCGGGCCGCCCTGGTCCTGCTGGTCGACCAGCCCGGAATCGGCCCGCGGGCGGTCGCGCGGGTACTCGCCGCGTACGCGGCACGTGAGACGGGGTACCCGCAGGACGCGCGAGAGGGAGGGGAGGCGCAGGACCTCCTCGTCTCGGCCACCTACGCCGGCGTACGCGGTCACCCCGTCCTGTTCGGGGCCACGCACTGGGCCGGTGTCGCCGCGGCCGCGACCGGCGACCAGGGAGCACGCGCCTACCTGAAGGAGCACGCGGACGACATCGCCCTCGTCGAGTGCGGGGACGTGGCCGAGGCCTACGACATCGACACCGAGGAGGACCTGAGCCGCCTCGGGTGAGCGGGCGCCCCCCGCCCGACCCGAGGCGCCCCGACATCAACAGACCATTGAACTTCCACGATAAGGAAACTACTATCCACAGCCCGGAGCGCCCCTCCGGCCCGCCCCGGGCGCTCTCCGCCGTCCCCGGGCCGACCGGCCCCCCGGTGCCGTGCCCGCCGAAGGAAGTGACAGCTGATGTCCGCACCAGCGCCGCACCCGCTGGCCATCGTCGACGCCGAGCCCCTGCCCCGGCAGGAGGAGGTCCTCACCGAGGCGGCCCTCGCCTTCGTGGCCGAGCTGCACCGGCGGTTCACGCCCCGCCGCGACGAACTCCTCGCCCGCCGCGCGGAGCGCCGTGCCGAGATCGCCCGCACCTCCACGCTCGACTTCCTTCCCGAGACGGCCGCCGTCCGCGCGGACGACTCCTGGCGGGTGGCCCCGGCCCCCGAGGCCCTGAACGACCGCCGGGTCGAGATCACCGGCCCCACCGACCGCAAGATGACCATCAACGCCCTCAACTCGGGTGCGAAGGTGTGGCTCGCGGACTTCGAGGACGCCTCCGCGCCCACCTGGGAGAACGTGGTCCTCGGCCAGCTCAACCTGATCAACGCCTACACCCGGACCATCGACTTCACCGACCCGGTGTCCGGCAAGTCGTACGCCCTGCGCCCGGACGGGGAGCTGGCGACGGTCGTCACGCGCCCGCGCGGCTGGCACCTGAACGAGCGCCACCTCACCGACGCCGACGGCACCCAGGTGCCCGGCGCCCTGGTCGACTTCGGGCTGTACTTCTTCCACAACGCCCAGCGTCTCCTGGACCTCGGCAAGGGTCCGTACTTCTACCTCCCGAAGACGGAGTCCCACCTCGAAGCCCGCCTGTGGAACGACGTGTTCGTCTTCGCCCAGGACTATGTGGGCATCCCCCGGGGCACCGTGCGCGCCACCGTCCTCATCGAGACGATCACCGCCGCGTACGAGATGGAGGAGATCCTCTACGAACTGCGCGAGCACGCCTCGGGGCTGAACGCCGGGCGCTGGGACTACCTGTTCTCCATCGTCAAGAACTTCCGTGACGGCGGGGAGAAGTTCGTCCTGCCGGACCGCAACGCGGTCACGATGACGGCTCCGTTCATGCGCGCGTACACCGAACTCCTGGTGCGCACCTGCCACAAGCGGGGCGCGCACGCGATCGGCGGCATGGCGGCCTTCATCCCGTCCCGCCGGGACCCGGAGGTCAACAAGGTCGCGTTCGAGAAGGTGCGCGCCGACAAGGACCGTGAGGCGAACGACGGTTTCGACGGTTCCTGGGTCGCCCACCCGGACCTGGTCCCGATCGCCATGGAATCCTTCGACCGGGTGCTCGGCGGCAGGCCGCACCAGAAGGACCGGCTGCGCGAGGACGTCGACGTCAGTGCCGCCGACCTGCTCGCGATCGACTCCCTGGAGGCCACTCCGACGTACGCGGGCCTGGTCAACGCGGTCCAGGTGGGCATCCGCTACATCGAGGCGTGGCTGCGCGGCCTCGGCGCGGTGGCCATCTTCAACCTGATGGAGGATGCGGCCACCGCCGAGATCTCCCGCTCCCAGATCTGGCAGTGGATCAACGCGGGCGTCGTCCTCGACAACGGCGAGCCGGTCACCGCGGAGCTGGCCCGGCGGGTCGCCGCGGAGGAGCTGTCGAACATCCGCGGCGAGCTGGGCGAGGAGGCCTTCGCGGCGGGCCACTGGCAGCAGGCCCACGATCTGCTGCTGACGGTCGCCCTCGACGAGGACTACGCCGACTTCCTCACCCTGCCGGCCTACGAGCAGCTCGAGGGCTGACGCCCGCCTCCGCAGGCCCGCCACGGCGGGGCGGGCCTGCGGCCCCGGGTCACCCCAGGTGCACCGACCAGTCCTGCTCCGCCGCGGGCCTGCCGTGCAGATCGGGAACGTTCTTGAGCCAGGCCGGGCGCCCCTGCCGGGTCCGCGCCGCCCGGCGGGCGTTCTCCGCGGCCAGTTCCGCAGCGTCGGGGAAGTCGGTCGGCAGCCACTGGGCCGAGGCCCGCACCCGCGCGTACAGATACGTCACGTACGCCTCGCGGGCCGCGTCGGGCGTCGCGAAGTCCGGCTCCCCGGCGAGCCATGCGTCGGGCACCTCGGCCGTGATGCTCCGCAGCAGCTCCTCGGTCACCTTCGGCGCGAGTTCGGCGTCGGCGGCGCGGACGTCGGGGCCGTGGCCGCCGAGGGCGTGATGGCGGAAGTCGTACGCCTTGGCCGGGTCGGACGTGTCCCAGCGGTGGTGGAAGACGAGCGCGGCCCCGTGGTCGATGAGCCACAGCCGGGGCGGCGCGACGCCGAGCGTCGGCCAGACCATCAGATTGGAGCTGTGGACGGTCCGGTCCACGTTCACCGTGAGCGCGTCGAGCCAGACGATCCGCCCGGCCTCCACCGGGTCGACGGGAAAGACCTCGGCGACCTCGGGCGTGAAGTCCCGCGCCCCCGGGAGGAAGTCCATGCCGAGGTTGATCCCGGCACTGGCGGCGTGCAGCTCGCGCACCTCCTGATGCGGCTCGCTGCCGGCGATCGCGGGATCGAAGTCCACCAGGACCAGCTCCGGGAACCGCAGCCCCAGGGCACGGGCCAGCTCCCCGACGATCACCTCGGCGACCAGCGCCTTGCACCCCTGCGCGGACCCCGTGAACTTGACGACGTAGGTGCCCAGGTCGTCGGCCTCGAACACACCGGGCACGGACCCGCCGGACCGCAGGGGTGTGAGGTAGCGGGTAGCGGTGACCTCGGTCAGCATTTCCCCAGGCTACGCGATCCCTTGGCCTTGCAATCCATAACCTTCCCAAGACCCCCGTGTTCCGGAGAATCGGCCACGATCAGCCCTGGGGAGAATCTGGGGAGTTTCGGCCGGCGCACTAGGGTCCGTCTTCAAACGGATCTTGCCCAGAGCAGGAATGACGCGAGACTGACCGCTGACTCGTATGAGGTGGCGGTCTTTTCGTATCTGGTGGCGATCCCGCGGAAGCCCTTGAGCCGGTTGAAGCAGCGCTCGACGACGTTGCGCCGGCGGTAGGCCTCCCGGTCGAACCCGGGTGGTCGGCCGCCTCGGCGGCCCCGGTTCAGCCGGTGGCGCTGCTGGTCGGCCTTCTCCGGGATGGTGTGGGCGATGCCGCGTTTGCGCAGGTAGGCGCGGAACCCGCGGGAGCTGTAGGCCTTGTCGGCGATGACCCGGTCGGGCCTGCGGCGCGGCCGGCCAGGGCCGGTGCGTGGGACGCGGATGCGTTCGAGGAGGGGACGTGCGCAGATGCTGTCGTGGCGTTGGCCGGGTGTCAGCAGGATGGCGAGGGGGCGGCCGCGGCCGTCGCTGGCGAGGTGGATTTTGGTGGTCAGCCCTCCTCGGGATCGGCCGAGGGCGTGATCATCCGGTTCGTCCGGCCGGCGGGTCCCCCTTTTCGGCCGGTGGCGGCGGCGTGTTGGTGGGCACGGACGATGGTGGAGTCGATCTGGACCAGCCAGTCGATGTCCCCGGCAGCGTCCGCGCGGGCCTGGATCTGCTGCAGAGCCCGAGCGAACACGCCGTCGATCGCGTAGCGGCGGAAGCGGGTGTAGACCGTCTGCCACGGCCCGTAGCGTTCAGGCAGGTCACGCCAGGAGATCCCGGTCCGGATCTTGTAGACCATCCCGTTGACGACCTGCCGGTCCGGCACACGCGGACGTCCCGTGGCAGCCCGCGGTATCGACGGAGCAAGCAACTCCCACTCGTGGTCGGTCAGTTCATGACGGCGTATCACCCCACCATGATCCAACACCTGATCTTCTTTGAAGACGGACCCTAATCGCCCGGCTCCCCGAGCAGTCCGTCGATCATCGTGCGCCCCTTGCTCCCGGCCTCCGGCATGAAGTGAGCGTAGTAACCGAGCGTGATGGCCGGCGAGGAGTGCCCTAGCCATCGCGCCAACGTCACCACGGACTCCCCCGCCTCCAACATGATCGAGGCATAGGTGTGCCGCAGTACGTGGAAGCCGTCCTTCGGCGCCGCCTCCCACTGCCACTGCTTCGCATCCTTGGCGCGCAGTGGAATAATCCCGGCCTCGGCGAGCGCGGGCTTCCAGGTGTAGGTGTTCCACGTGTTCACGGCGATGGCGTTGCTGAAGCGCGTGGTGAGCACGAGGGAGAACTTCCTTGTCGGTCTGTCCGGCCCCGGCTTCTCCCATGGAAGCTCCACCTCCACCGGTGGGAACATCTCAGCATGACGCTTCAGTTCATCTGCCACCGATGAGGGCATGTCGACGGTACGCGTCTTCGCGCCCTTCGGCAGGGTGAAGTACAGCTTCCCGCTGATCGCCTGGACCTGGCGGCGGACATGCAGCACACCCCTCGCGTAGTCGATGTCCTCCGGACTCAGCCCGAACACTTCGCCCTGCCGAAGCCCGCACCCCAGACCGAGCACGACGGCTATGCGGTTCCGGGGGCTGATCACGTCACGGATCCGCAGCGCCGTCTTCAGCGACCATGCCTCTCGACGTTCCCGCGATGCCTTGGGCCAGCGCACGGACTTCGCGCGCATCGGGTTCCTGGCGAGACGCTTGTCGTCGACGGCCGCCTCCAGAATGCTGGACAGCTCGGACAGAATGCCGCGCCGGTAGTCGACCGAGGAGACGGTGGTCTCCAACTTCGCGGTGTACGCACGCAGCTCTGCCGCCGTGATGCTCCTGAGCGGGAGGTGACCCAGATGCGGAACGATGTGAAGCCGGGCTTTCCGCTCCTGGTTCTGCTGAGTCTTCGGAGCGCCTCCTCTGCCCGGGGCCCAATGCATCGTGATGTAGTCGGCCAGCGTGATGGATCCGTCACGCGGGTCCACGAACTCCCCGCGCTCCTCGTCCGTGGCCGACCGCCGAAGCCACGCTTTGGCGTCCTCCAGGGTCTCGAAGGAGCGGTCCCGGATCCCGGGGATGCCGGCGACCTTGTATCGCTTCCCCTTCCCGTAGCGAGCGGTTCTTTCTCTCTTCCCGGTGACCGGGTCCTTTTTCTTCTTGATCCAGCGGTCTTCTATGTAGCCGGGCAGGTGATTCTCCTTATCGGCGGGAGAGGGAACGGCGTCCTACAACGCGCGGCATATCAGGCGTCGGAGATGCGTTCGGAACGGTGCTGCGGGGCTACGGCCAGGGGACTCAAAGCCGGGTTGGAGCGGGAGTCGGCCTGCTCCTGTTCACGGACCCAGGCATCAAGCGCTTCCCGTCGGTACATGACGCGACCGCGAGATCCCATACGGAAGCTGGGCGGCCCCTGCCGTCGGTGCCGCCAGACGTAGAGCGTGTGAGGCGAGAGGCCGAGGTACTCAGCGGCGTCCTTGACGGTCAGGAAAGCTGTGCGGGCGACGTGCTCAGATGAGACAGCAACGGATGCGGCAAGTAGTGGTTGTGTAGGCACGGCACGAAAGGGTCTCTGTGAGTTGCGGGGGCCAGGTGTATGGAGAGCCGGGCTCTCGCCACTCACCAAGGTTTCATCGACAATGGCAGCAGCCACAGGCCGGAACTCCTCTCACTAGAAAGGCACTTGCCGTACGACAAGACGTTCGCGACAGATCTACCGACGAACGCATTCAATGATTGAGAGAATGGCCGGTTTGGCCAACCGGCGATTGCATGCTATAAGCCGACGACGAGCCCTAATCACCCCCTCGAAAAAAGCCAGGTACGCAGTAGCCGCCTGGCTTCAGGAAGCACAGGTAAGCGGTATGACGACCCATCACAGGATGACCGCGGAAGATATCGAGTCCCTCCTACATGCGGCCAACAGCCCACCGGAACAACATGATCAAGGTTGACATGCCTCGAACGGACAGTTCCAGCCCCATCCGCCCCGAATTAGTCTGCCGTCGGCGAACTGAACCGCTCTGGGATCGGTGGAGGCTCTGATGTGCTCTAGGCCTGATGGAGTCACCTTGCCGGACAGATGATGCTCCACAGCCTTCAAGGAGACTTCAGTGCCCCGCAGTTACCCGGCCGAGTCCCGACGCAAGGTCCTCGAGATCTTCCACAACCGACAGCGCCGGCACTCCGCGCTCGGCATACTCACACCCATCGAGTTCGAACTGAGAGCAACCTCAATCACCTAGAATCCAGTAACCCAGGGCACATCAAACCGCTCCGGCCGGAGAATTCCTACCTGGCCTGCCCAACGCACGATCGACTTGGGACTCAGGCTTCCACCCAGTCCGCCGAACCTACTCACCAACGACGGTGATTCAGGTCAGCCTGGTCGACGTCCGACACTGCACATTGGTTGATCAGTCGAATTACGCGTTGTGCGTCGGTTAGATCCGGCACAACGTGGCAAGCGCCGGCTGCAGCAAGTGCCTCGGCTGAGGTAGTACCGGAAGCGACGCCGATCACCTGGGCGCCGCCTTCTCGGCCAGTGCGGACGTCTTCGAGCGAGTCGCCGATGATGACGGTCGTATCCCGTGTGAAGGTACGCCCGTGGCATGCGCCGGCTCGCTGCTGCGCCACACGCACGAGGGCAGGGCGGTAGGAGTCGTCGGAGGCGTACCCGCCGATGCCGAGGTCGAGATACTCGTCCAGGCCCAGAGCCTTGAGTTTGCTCTCCGCGCTGCCTCGCAGATTGCCGGTGACCACTGTGGGAACCAGCCCGGGCTCTTGCTGCACGGCGGCAAGAGCGGCGGGTGCACCAGGCATGACCTGCCCCGTGCGACGGATTTCCTCATGGTGACGCTCTAGCTGCGAGGGCATGCGCTGCACGATGCGCTGCGCAAGCTCCTCGGTTCGTTCAGGCTCCACTCCGTTCACCCTCAGCAGCTCCCGTACAGCGAGGGGCATCGTCACTCCGGTCCCCCGAGCGGGCAAACTCTGAGCAGGCTGGCCCACTATCTCCTCGAAAAGCTCCCGATAGACCCGCCTGTCGATGTCGCCGACGTAGAGAAGAGTGCGGTCGACGTCCCAGAGAACGAGGATCATGCGGTAGCTCGCTGACGCATGATGCTTTCCCCGCGCTCCAACAGGTCCCTGGTGGGCGAGGAAGCACTGTAGGAACGCGCCTCGTTGAGCATGTTGCGCAGGTGATCGTCGAGGCGGGCGGAGGCAATGCCTTCGGCGAGGGTCAGGACGTCATGAGCGGTGGCGCACCCGGCGTCGGCGTCGCCGGCGCGCATCTGTGCGGTGGCGGCTCGGGAGAGGAATTGGGCAGTGGTCCGGACCTCATCTCGACTGAGCACATCGCGGGCTGCGGCGAATGATTGCGCTGCCCGGTCCGGCTGACCTAGGTCGAGGTAGCAACTCCCGGTCTGTCCGAGGATCTCCCCCGTATTGACCCAGTACAGCCAGTGAGGATCGTCCTCGCCTCGGCCGCGGGCGCAGAGTTCTTCGGCTTCAGCAAGCGCGGCCAGGGCGTAATGCTCTTCACGGAGTCGGGCGTGGCCGCGAGCCTGACGGGTGAGCAGCATGGCGTTCAGGGCGGGGGCGTCATGCTCCGTGATCGTCTGGCGCGCTGTGCGGGCGGCGGTGATGGCGTCACGCGGGTCGCCCACGGAGTAGCCGTGGATGGCGAGGAAACCGAGAGCACCGGCGCGCAGACGGGAGTCGCCTGAGGCGTGGGCTGCGCGCAGAGCGCCGAGGAAGAGGTGTTGGGCGGCGTCGTGATCGCCGCCGTCGAAGGTGTACCAGCCGGTCTGGGCTGCCGTGTCGGCGGCGACGGCAGCCAGACGACGCCCATGACGCTCGCTGTAGGAACCATGCTTGAGCAGGTGCAGGAGCATCTGCAGATGAGTCTTCGCCGTGTGGGCAAGGCTTCCGCTCCCGCTGGTCGCGTCAACCTGGCGGAGTGCGTCGGTGGTGCTTTGGAGGGAGCCGATCAGGGCGTCGGTGACGGTCGTGGTACCGGAAGAAGCGGCCACGGCCTCTGTGGGGGCGATGGCGGACTGCAAGACGTACTGAGTAAGTGCGGCTCCGCTCAGGGCGGTCAGCACGCGGCGGCGCTTCATGGCGGTACCTCCGATAGCCACTTCAAGTGACGTCACCATACGATCCGCCGTCCAGGGCAGTACGACCTCCGTCGATCGGCTGCAGCCAGGCTTCGGCGCATCGCCGCGCAGGGGTGTCAGGAGCAAAGGCTGCAGGTCGGAGGGCAGACCGAGGCCGTTGAGAAGGTCGAGAAGGGTGGCGGGGCTGCCGATCTGTTTCTGACCGCGTTCGAGCCCGGAAATGAAGGACTGAGGTAACGCCGTCAACTCGCGTACGGCCATCTGGGACAAGCCGGCCCGCCTACGCACGAGGCGCAGCAACTCACCGAAGTCCCATGCGGTCAAGGCCCGGTAAACGGCTTCGTCGCGCCAGGCTCGATCGGGAACTCCCGGCGCCGTTCCTGCCTTGGAACACAGGGCGCACAAGGCGCCAGGGTTGTACTGGCTCAGCTCGGTGGCACACCGCTCGCATACGCGGCTCGGCGGTCTCATGGCGCAGCCCCCTGAGTCGAACTCCCCAACCGTCCACACGATATGCGGGGATCCATATCTCTACAGAGATATCGCCGCAGAGATCAGCACGAGGGCGTCCTGGTCCCACACTCATGCCCACTGCAGTGACCACTCGGTCGGATGCGGTGATCACGTTGCCGCTACGGAGAGGGGAAGGACGTGCGCGGCATCACAACGACTCTGCACTGCCCCTGTCTGCCCCGTCTTCGTCCCTGCAGGGAGCAGACCTGCCTGCGTAGGGCGACCCCCACCGCCCGGTCGGTTCTCCGCACCCCCAAGAGGACGTGATGACAACGAATGGCGCACGACCGCTGCGCTCCCCCAAGGCCGATGCTGGCCTGTTGAGTCATTCCTTTCAGATCGCTGAGCGCAGTCCAGGTCAACCCCTCGCACGCACTGACGCATTGCAGGTCGCAGAGATGCGCAGGCTGACCCGGACTCACCTGGTCGAAGAGGGACTGTCTTGTTACGCAGACGACGCCGTGCTCGTCGTTTCCGAGCTGGTGACGAACGCGGTCCAGCACAGCCACGGTCGCGAGGTCACCCTGACGCTCACTCTCCACAACGGCTACTTACGGATCAACGTCCATGACGGAGTCCCCAGCCGTTGGCCCACTCCAGAGAACCCCTGCGACGAAGACGAGCACGGCCGCGGTTTGCTGTTGGTTCAAACGGTCGCAGACGACCGACGGGGCGCCTGGGGTATCAGCAACGACGGCGCCAGCACGTGGTGCGAACTGGCATTGGCGGTCAGCTGATGACAAGCAATCTCAAAGCCAAGTGCCACGGGCGCCTTCAGATTCCGGCATTACGGGCGTTCGGCTGCATCCCTCCAGTGCTCGGCGTCCAGCATCTCACCGGGCCAGGCCGGCTGACGCACCCCTCCTCGGGGGCCCATCTGCTGGAAGTAGGGCGCCAGGTCGATCACAGGGGTTCCGTCGAGGTCGGTGACGTGCAGGTCGTGGCCGTCCACATTGAGCAGGCGCGGATAGCTGATCGCGAGCTGGTTCGGCCTGCGATGGTTGCGGTGCACGAAGGTTCCTGTGGCCGGCCAGCGCGTGTTCCCTCGAGGGCTGCGGGCGTGAAGCTGCACATCCCCCGGGCGGGCCAGGTGGAAACGCCACGTCACCGTCAGGTGCGAGAACTCCTCGATCCCTTTCAGGGTTTCGAGTGGGTACTCCTCGTGGAGACGGATGATCGACCGGACTCCGCCCTGGTAGTCGTCCAGGACGCGGGTGTGTCCCCCGACAACCGTGGCGATCGGCCTGACCTCGTACGTGGAGACCACCGTTCGTTCCTCTCGCTCGGCAGGGTGCGTAGGGCGGCGCCCCGGGGGTGTGGGCACCACTGCCCTGTTCGGTGTTCAGCCTATGGCGCGGAGCATGTCGCGTGCGCGGCGGTCCAACTCCACGACGTGTCGGCCGCCGCGGTGGCGAACGGACGAGAGGTCGGTCTGCATACGGACGATGACGTCTCAGGCTCGGCCGGATTGGATGCCGGACATCGCATCGAGGGCTTCGTTCCAGGTGGCGCATGCCTCGTCGAGGCGACCTTGCTGCACTTTGACAGCGCCGAGGTATCCGAGGGTCACGCTGTGGGTGCGGGCGTAGAGCTGGCGCCGGCGGGTGGCGACGCTGCGTTGAAAGTGGATCTCCGCGTCGCGCGGCCGGCCGAGGTCGCGCAAGGCGCAGGCTGTCTCGTGAGCGAGCGAGGCTTCCTGAAAGAAGCCCACGCGGCTGGGGGCGTCGTCGTTGTCGCCGTGGGCGAGGTCCCGTTCGGCGCGGCTGATGGCGGCCAGGGTGCCGGCGCGGTCACCGCCTGCCGCCAGGGCTCGCGCGTGGACGATCGCGAGAAGGGCCTTTTCCCTGTAGCCGGCCTGGCCGTAGCGGTCGCGGGACATGGAGGCGCCCGCCAGGTCGAGTGCGTTGCGAGGGTGTCCGAGGTCTACGGCCTGGTGCGCCAGGGCCCGGAGAATGTGGCCGCCGAGTGGTCCGTCGCCTGCCTCGGCGGCGATCCTGGCCGCGAGGGTGAGGTAGCGCTGCGCGGTGCGGTGTTGCGAGGCGTCGAAGGCCATTCATCCGGCCAGGTAGGTCATTTCCGCTACAGCGGAGTAGAGGTCCCGGCGTATCCGTTCGGTGGCGAACCTGCTGCCCAGCAGCGACACCGCTTCGTCGCGAAGGTGGCCGGCAAGTGCCGAGCGTCCCGAGGCTCCACCGCGCTGCTGGTCGCGGGCCGAGAAGAACCTGGTCAGCTCCCGGACATCGTCGATGTCGGTCGATGTGACCTGTCGGAAGGAGACCGCGGGCCGTTTCGCCGCTTCGGCGGGTGCGGCTACCCACCACGAGGCGGCGGGCAGCGCGAGACCGGCCGCGGAGTAAGCGGCGGTGACCAGCATTTTACGTCGGTGCATGTCGAGATCGTCGCTTCCCAGCTCGGCCAGCGCGGTCAGAGGGGCGACGCTCCAGTGGGAAGCGGAGTCGTCTCGCCCCGTTGGTTCCCCTTCCAGCCCGATCTTGGCCATGGTGAGGCGTCGGCCGAGCCTGCGGGGCAGCGTCTCGCAGAGGATATGGGGCGCCTGCCCGCTCGGGCGTGTGCCCTGGATCCACATGGCGATGTGCGAGCGGGAGATCGCCTGCAGCTCGCGTACCCCGCTCTCTGCGGCAACGCGGGCAACTGCGGCGGCTGCCTGAGGTTGCGACCAGCCTGCTTCCTTCAAGAGCGCGGCGAGGGCAGCGTTGCGTTCACGGGCCATGATCTGCCCCTCGGTTCCGGGATGATCTTTGACGCCTTTGACGGCCTTGCCGGCCGTGCGGGGATTTCCCCCGACGAAGATTCACGGTTCGCTCAACGTAGCTGTTCCATCACGCACTTCGCACTCCGACCACCCGTTGAGCACGCGGCTACGCGTACAACTTGGCTGCTTCCGTCTAGGAGTTCCGTCATGCCTTCCTCGCCGGCTCCGCGCCTCCCGAGGGCTTCCTTCGGTGTAGCTCGGCCCCGCCTCGCGAGCTCGGCGGGCGGGACAGCGCGTCATCTCACCACAGCGGCGAGGGAGACTGTTGCCCTGGTCCTCGACGACAACTCGCCGCTCCCCGAGACGCCTGAGGACGTGGAGTGTCTCGTCGCACGCTTGCGTGGCCACATCAGCCAGCTCGGTGTCGTGGTGCCGGCCGACGACCTCGCCTTGATCAGAGCACAGCGGCTCAGCTCGGCCGACCCGCCCGACGGCTATCTGCCCAGCAGGGTTCACCTCGTCCAGCTGGCCAAGGCCACGCTCGGCCTCGTCAGTGCCGCCCAGCGAATCGACCGCGCAGGGCTGCCCGCAACCCCGCCGTCCGGGAGACGGTCGAGGAGGCTCAGTCGGAACACGTGGCGGGTGCTGGTCTTGACCGTCGCGCTGATCACCGTGGTCCTCGCCGCTTCCTTGCCCCGAACGTGATGCCCGAGTGCCCTCTGAAGCTTTCGCCCGCAAAGGACGTGGAGCCGCAGACGTGACTGCCACAGGAGCCGCGCTGATCACAGGGATCGTCGGAGCGATGGCCGGGCTCGTGCTCCTCGGAACGCCCCAGTCCCCTGAGCCACCCGCACCGGCCGTCGAAGACGACGAATCCTCAGCCGTCTACCCGACGGACTCATAAACCCCAACCAGTGAACGCCCCTTTTTCCCACCCGCAGGCCGCCGAGGCGGCCATCCGACCCCGGAAGCCCCGGGCCCTACGGAGTACAGACACGATGAATCACATCGAGCAGTACGGCCTGATCGGCGACATGCAGACCAGTGCGCATGTCTGCGATGACGGCTCGCTGGACTGGCTGTGCCTGCCCCGTTTTGACTCGGCCGCTGTCTTCGCGGCCCTACTCGGCACGCAGAAGCACGGCGCTTGGCGCATCGCTCCGGCCCCGGACGCCGCCGCACCCGGCCCAGCTATGAGAGCCGAGCGGCGTTACCGGGATGACTCGCTCGTCCTGGAATCGATGTGGCGCACGCCCAGGGGCACCGTCCGGGTCACCGACTTCATGCCGCCCCGTGACGGGGCGCCCCAGGTGATCCGCATCGTCGAAGGCGTGGCCGGCGAGGTGCCGATGTTCTCCATCCTCCGTCCACGGCCCGGATACGGCCGCGTCAGTCCCTGGATCCACGAGGTGGGCGGACGCATGGTCTCCGAGGCCGGTGCGGACGCCCTCTGGCTCGACACCTCCACCCAGCAGGTGGAGAAGGACGGTGCGGTCGTCAGCTCCTTCACCGTCAGCGCCGGAGAGAACGTGACGTTCGTGTTGAGTTGGTGCCCCTCCCATGGCGCCCCGCCGGAGATTCCCGACCCACGCGCCGCGCTCGCCACCACGCTCGAGTTCTGGCAGGACTGGTCTCGCCAGTGCACCTACGCCGGGCCGTACCGGGAGGCCGTCGTCCGGTCCCTGATCACACTGAAAGCGATGACCTACGCCCCCAGCGGCGGGATCGTCGCGGCACCGACGACGTCGCTGCCTGAGGAGATCGGCGGTGGCCGGAACTGGGACTACCGCTACACCTGGTTACGCGATGCCTCCACGACTCTGGGTGCCCTGCTGGGGACCGGATACCGGTGGGAGGCCGAAGCATGGCGTCGATGGCTGTTGCGGGCGGTGGCCGGCGACCCGGAGAACCTGCAGATCATGTACGGGATTGCCGGAGAGCGCGACCTGGCCGAGCGCGAGCTGCCGTGGCTGCCCGGGTACGAGGACTCGGCCCCGGTAAGAATCGGGAACGGGGCGGCAGATCAGCTGCAGCTCGACGTGTACGGCGAGGTGATCGAGACCCTTTACCTCGCGCACCAGAATGGAGTCGCCCCATGCGGCGACACGACGGCCCTGCACCAGCAGCTCGTGCGGCAGCTGGCCGAGCGCTGGCGAGAGCCGGACGAGGGCATCTGGGAGATCCGCGGACCGCGCCGGCACTTCGTGCACTCCAAGGTGATGGCCTGGGTGGCAGTGGACCGGACGATCCGGCTGGCCGAGGCCGGTGCCCTGGACGCCGACGTGCTCGCCCTCTCGAACCTGCGCGAGACCATCCACCGTGATGTGTGCACCAAGGGCTTCGACCGGGAGCGCGGCGCCTTCACCCAGTCCTACGGCTCCCAAGAACTGGACGCCGCCCTGCTACTGATTCCCCGGGTCGGCTTCCTGCCACCGGACGATCCCCGGGTCATCGGGACCGTAGACGCCGTCAAGCGCGAACTGGCTACGCCTGACGGCCTCGTGCATCGATATCCGACCACTGGCTACGACACCACGGTGGACGGTCTGTCCGGACACGAAGGCGTTTTCCTCCTCTGCTCGTTCTGGCTCGTCGACGCCCTGGCCCTCACTGGCCGATACGGCGAGGCGCAGTCCCTGTTCGAACGGCTGCTGGCTCTGCGCAGCGACCTCGGCCTGCTCGCCGAGGAATACGACCCGGTGACCAGACGTCAACTCGGCAATTTCCCGCAGGCATTCAGCCATATGGGCCTGATCGAGACTGCCCTGCTGCTGCAGCGGATCGCCCGCTCGTCACTCCCTCAGACCACGACCGGACGCATCCCCCTCGCTGGCGGACTCGGCGCCGGCGCCATCGCGGCCGGAAGCGTCTCCGAGATGCTCGCGAGGGCCTGACCATGGAACCGATACTGATCATCGCAGCCACGCTGCTGGCCGCCGGTGCCACCGGCTCGGCCGTGTACTACCGCCGGGCAGCCCGTTCCCAGAAGCGTCGCGCTGACCGATTGAACCAGCGCGTCACGCAGCTCCAGGAGCAACTGGTGGCAGCCGAGCAGCTTGTCCGGCACGTCGCGGCCTCCGTCGTCCCGGCTGCCTCGGCGGCGGCGCAGGCCGGACGGCCCCATCAGCCGGATATGGCGCTGCCGCAGCAACTGGTCAACACACCGATCGCTGGGGCCCTCCGTGTGCTTACCGGCCAGATCGACTCCGCCCTCTTCGAGACCGTGCGGTCGATCCAGGATGCGGCCCAGGCGCGAATCACACAGAGCAAGGTGGAAGCCGGACGGCAAATCGCCGAGGCGCGCGAGGAGTCGGTGAACGTCACTCGGGCCGCGGTGCGGGCCTTCTCAGCCGGCGTCGTACAGCACGCCGCGAAGCTGAGCAGCAGGATCAGCGACGGCGTACGCCGCCATGTCACCGACGAGGCGTACGCGACGCTGCTGGAGATCGACCACCTGGGCCAGCAGATGCTTCGGGTCGCGTCCGGGTACACCGTGCTGGCCGGCGGCAAGCTGTCGCGCCACTGGCCGGCGGCCACGGTGACGGACGTCGTACGCAGTGCCATGGGCCAGGTCGAGCACTATCAGCGCGTTCAGCACACCGAGTTGGACTCCTACGCGGTTCAGAGCCGCGCCGTGGCAGCGGTCGTGCACTGTCTGGCGGACCTGCTGAACAACGCGCTGCAATACTCCCCGCCGAGTGCCAAGGTGTACGTCTCCGTGGAGCAGAGCGCCACTGGCGTGCTGCTGATCGTGGACGACTCCGGGCTGCCCATGGAGGACGAGAAGCTGCGGTGGGCACGCGAAGTGCTCGCCGGCAAGCAGCGCGACGACATCACCCAGCTGGGCGCCCACCCGCAGACCGGACTGCGCATCGCCGCCCTCCTCGCAGGCGAATACGGCTTCCGAATCGACCTCACGACACCCAACGTGTACGGCGGCAACCGTGCGGTCATCGTGTTGCCGCAGACCCTGCTGACCACACCGACGCGGCCCGAACCGCCCTCCCAGCCTACGACCTGGCTGGCTCCCGTCCCACCCGCAGGTCAGGCCCCGACGGCTCCAGCCACCACTGTCGGCGGGCTCACGGTCCGCCGGCGAATGCCCCGCCCCGCTGCTCCCGCGCGCTCAGCAGCCGAGCCGGTGCAGCCGGGCAGCCCCGCAGCAGCTGCCGCCTGGGCTGCGGGCAGCCGACGCGGCCGACGCGACGAAACCCCCACCACGACCGAAGAAGGACGTTGACCATGACGACCGACACACGCGCGAACCTCGGGTGGCTGCTGGACGAGCACCTTGGCAGTGTGCCGGGCGTCCGGTACGCCGTACTGCTGAGCGGTGACGGTCTGCTGATGGCCCGGACGGAGACCATCGGTCAGGACGACGCCGAGAAGCTCGCCGCGATCAGTTCCACCTTCCGGGCCACGGCCAAGGTCTGGGACGAGGAGACCGGCAGCGGCGGCGTGCGTGCGCTGCTGATCGAGAGCGCGAACGGTTTCGGTCTGACGACCGCGGCCGGGAAGAACACGGTTCTCTCGGTGGCCACGGGTGCCGAGGCCGACCCTGGCCTGGTCAGCCAGCAGATGGAACGGCTGGTGATGCGTCTGCGCGAGCACCTCGGCACCGAGGAACGCGCGCGCCTGCCTCAGCCGGACGGGGACTCCGCGGCATGACCGGGCCGCGGCATGACCCGGACATGGTCAGGCCCTACGTCCGCACCGGTGGACAGGTCCGACCAGAACGACCCGTGCGCCTGGAGAGCGTGGTCATCGCCGCGACCGGCCCTCTGCTCGAACTGGGGCCCGAAGCTCGGCGGGTGATGAGCTTGTTCGCTCCGGACGGCCGGGACAGGCTGGCTGTGGCGGACATCGCCGCAGCCCTCCAACTGCCGCCGTCCACTGTCCGGATCCTCGTCTCCACGCTCATCGACAGCGGCCACCTGGCCAGCCCGGTGACCGCTGTCGCCGACCAGCCCGAATCCGACGTTCTGATGAAGGTGCTCCATGAACTCCGCCAACTGGCCCTCTGACCCGGCCGTCACCTATCTGCCCCACACGGTGGCCGAGGTCGCGAAGATCGTGGTCGCCGGCGGGTTCGGGGTGGGCAAGACGACGTTCATCGGCAGCGTGTCGGAGGTAAGGCCGCTGCGGATGGAGGAGCCGATCACCGAAGGCAGCGTCGGCATCGACGACCTGCGCGGCACCCCGGACAAGACCACAACCACCGTCGGCATGGACTTCGGCCGCATTCACCTGGCCAACGGCACGCTCGCCCTGTACCTGTTCGGCCTCCCCGGCCAGACCCGTTTCCAGTCGCTGTGGGAGGAACTCGCCGACGGGGCGCTGGGCTGCCTCGTCCTGGCCGACACCCGCAACCTCGACGCCAGCCACGACGCGCTCAGCCTGCTGGAGACCCAGGCCATCCCGTACGCCGTCACGATCAACGCCTTCCCCGACGCCCCCGGCTACGCGTCCGACGAACTGCGCCAGGCCCTCGCCTTGGATCCCCAAACACCACTGACCACATGCGACGCACGCGAGCGCACCTCCAGCCTGTACTCCCTGATCGCGCTCACCGAATACCTAGTCGCGCGCCGCGCGGCCATCCCCCTGGAGCCCACGCGATGACCCCCAACAGCCCCGTTCCGCTGTACGAGCCGGGCTTTGCCTCCGATCCGCACGCCGCCTACGAGCGGATGCGGACCACCCACGGCCCCCTGGTCCCCGTCAAGCTGTCCCCCGGCATCCCGGCCACCTTGGTGATCGGCTACTACCAGGCCCGACGCATCCTGGCCGACCCCATGCGGTTCCCCGCCGACCCGCGGACCTGGCAGCAGCAAGTGCCCGCCTCCTGCCCCGTGCGACCGATGATGGAGTGGCGACCCAACGCTCTTCGCAGCAGCGGCGCTGAACACGCCCGCTACCGGGCCGCCAACACCAGCGCGATCAACGCCGTCGACCAGCACCAGCTGCTCACCGTCGTGGAGAAGATCGCCTCCGATGCCACCGCAGACTTCCGCACGGCAGGCCGTGCCGACCTGCTCACCCAGTACGCCTGGCCGATCGCCTTCCGAGTGCTCAGCGCCCTGCTCGGCTGCCCCGACGAAACCGGGTCCCGTATCGCCGACGGCATGGCCCGCATCTTCAACGCAACCGATGCCGATCGCGGCAACCAGATCCTCGCCCAAGCCGTCGCGGAACTCGTCACCCTGCGCCAGGGCCATCCTGCGGACGACATCACCTCCCGCCTCCTCGCCCACCCCGCCCACCTGAGCGACGAGGAGATGGCCCACCAGCTCGTCACTCTCTACGGCGCCGGCATCGAACCCCTGACCAACCTCATCGCCAATACCCTGCTGAAGATTCTCTCGGACGCCGACTTCGCCGCCGCTGTACACGCGGGCCAGTCCACGGTGCGCGACGCCCTCGACATCGTCCTCTACACCGACCCGCCACTGGCGAACTACTGCATCACCTACCCGCCCTACCCGACAGACATCGACGGTGTGCTCCTCCCGGCCCACCAGCCCGTGCTCATCAGCATGGCCGCCTGCAACAACGACCCCGCCCTGCGGGGCACCTTGGGCGACTTCTCCGGCAACCGCGCCCACCTGTCCTGGAGCAACGGACCGCACGCCTGCCCGGCCCGCCCCCACGCCTACCTCATCGCAGAGACCGCGATCAGCTACCTCCTCGACGCCCTGCCCGAAATAGACCTCGCCGTCCCCGCCACCGAACTGCGCTGGCGGCCCGGCCCGTTCCATCGCGCACTGGAAACCCTGCCCGCATTCTTCCCACCCGCTCGTTGAAGGAGACCACCGTGCCCGAGCAACAGCCCATCGTCCTCGACCCCACCGGCTTCAACCGCCACGCCGAGCACACGGCCCTGCGCGCCCAGGGCCCGGCCGCCCACGTGGACATCCTTGGCATTCACACGTGGGCCATCACCGACCCCGCCCTCCTCGAGGAATTACTGACCAGCCCGGCCGTATCGAAGGACGGCCGCGCCCACTGGCCGGCCTTCGAAGAGACCGTGGCCACCTGGCCGCTCGCCCTGTGGATCGCGGTAGAGAACATGTTCACCGCGTACGGTGCCGATCACCGCAGGCTGCGCCGCCTGGTCGCGCCGGCCTTCAGCGCCCGCCGTGTCGCCGCCATGAAGAACAACATCGCCGCGATGGTGACCAGCCTGATCGACAATCTGGCCGGTCTGCCCCAGGGCCAGGATGTGGACCTGCGCGAACACCTGGCCTACCCGCTGCCCATCGGCGTGATCAGCCATCTCATGGGCGTCCCCGAGGATCAGCGCGACGCATTCCGCTCGGTCGTGGACGGCGTCTTCAACACCACTCTGACCCCGGCAGAGGCCCAGGCCAACACGGAGCGGCTGTACGAGCAGCTCGACCAGCTCATCGCCACCAAGCGCGGGGCCCCGGGCGACGACATGACGTCACTGCTGATCAAAGCCCGGGACGAGGAAGACGGAACGGGCCTGGCCCACCAGGAACTGCGCGACACCCTCCTGCTGATGGTCAGCGCCGGATATGAGACCACCGTCAACGTCATCGACCAGGCCGCCGTGCACCTGCTCGCCCACCCCCGCCAGCTCGACCGGATCCTCGCCGGCGACTACAACTGGGAGGACGTGGTCGAGGAAACCCTCCGGCTCGAACCCGCCGTCGCCCACCTGCCCCTGCGATACGCCGTGCAGGACATCCCTCTCCCCGACGGGCGGACCATACCCAAGGGCGACGCCATCCTCGCCTCCTACGCCGCCGCCAACCGCCATCCCGACTGGCATGGCCACACCGCGGACGACTTCGACGTCACCCGCCCCTCCAAGGACCACCTCGCCTTCGGCCACGGCGCCCACTTCTGCCTCGGAGCACCCCTGGCCCGCCTCGAAGTCGCCGAGGTCCTCCGGCAGCTCTTCACGCGCTTCCCGCACATGCAACTCGCCATCCCCAGCGCCCACTTGCGCCCTCTGGAGTCGCTGATCAGCAACGGCCACCAGTCCATTCCCGTTCGGCTGGGCTCACCGGCCGACTCCTGAGCCGGCCGGCAATCCGTACATGGCTCTGATCAACACAACTCCGCAGCCGCGGTGTCCGCTCCTGGGCAGCAATCAAGGAAGCTCACAATGACGGCTACGACCCGATCACCCCGCTCACGCCGACCGAGCGGCGCGTTGCCGAGCGCCTCGGTCGCGGCATGTCTCTGGCGCAGATCGCAGACGATCTGGAACTGTCGCTGCACACGGTCAAGAGTTATGCCGGAGGGTTGCGCATCAAGCTGCACCTTCCCCCGCGCTGCGCCATGCCTGTCCTGCTGCACGCCCTGATCACCACTGAGCAGATCACCGTGTCGACGCCTGAACGGACGGCACCGTTCCTGAACGAACAGCAAGTGCTGCTCCTCCGCGCAGTGGCTGCGAACACCGGCATCCCCAACATCGCTCGGGCAGCGGGCATCGCGTCGGCCGATGTCCGCGCCAGCGTCGATGCCCTCATCGCGACCACTGGCGCCACCGACGAGGCCCACATGATGGTGCTCGGACACAGCTGGGACCTGCTCGGTCCGAACTCGGCCGCAGTATCGGCAGGAGGCGGCTGATGACCTCCACCGGGCCCAAGAACCCTCTCCTGCGCCAGGAGTGCGTGAGCGCTTGGCCGCCATCCCCAGCCCACCCGGCGAGGCCCGATGACACCGTCCCCCTCGCCTCCCTGGCCGGTGCGGCATGACGCGGCCACCGCACCACCCGCTACTCAGCACTTCCCGCCTGATGAGCGTGCGAACAGCACGCCACGACGAAGGGTCACCGATGAGAACCCCCCAAGCCATCCTCGTCGCTACCGCAGTGGGCGCCGCAGGAATCTGGCTCGCCGAACGCCGACACCGGCAGCAGCTCGCCCTGGACGCGGCGGAGATCCATCAAAGGCTGTTGGCCGACATCGCGACCGACCCGGAACAACGAGCGGCCTGGGCGACTGACGGCCTCTCCCTCGAGGCGTACGGCAAGTCGGTGCACTGCAACCGGCTGATCAGTTTCCTCTCGGTGAAGTTCCGCGTGGGCCTGTTGGACAGAGCCGCACTGCGTGTGCAAGCCCGATCAATCATGGCGCGAGGCGAGACCCGCGCGTACTGGGCACGCTTCGGGGCCTTCCGCGAGGAAGAGGCCATGGACGGCATCGACCGAACGTTCAACCGCATCCTCGACGACGCGTACTCCGCCGCAGCCGACGACACGGTGCCCGTCACCGCTTAGAAGCCATCTCATTTGGTGAGTCTGCGGTAGCAGATCAAGGTGCAGGCGATGCTGGTGAAGGCCAGGAAGTGGTCGGCCTTGCGCTCGTAGCGGCGGTGGAGACGGCGGCAGCCGGCGAGCCAGGCCATGGTGCGTTCGATGGTCCACCGGTGCCGACCGAGCCGCTGCGAGGTCTCGACGCCCCTGCGGGCGATGCGGTGTCGGATGCCGCGCCGGGAGAGCCATTGCCGCAGGTGGCGGTAGTCGTAGCCCTTGTCGGCGTGCAGCTTGCCGGGCCTGCGCCGGCGTCGACCGCGGCGGGAGCGGATGGGCGGGATGCCCTTGACCAGCGGGATCAGGGCTTGGCTGTCGTGGAGGTTGGCGCCGGAGATCCCGACGGAGATGGGCAGACCGGTCCGCTCGGTGATCAGGTGGATCTTTGACCCGTACTTGCCCCGGTCGACAGGATTCGGGCCCGTCAGGTCCCCCTTTTCAGGGCCCGCATGTTCACCGAGTCGATCGCACAACGGGACCAGTCCAGCTCGCCGCGGGCTCCGAGTTCGTCGAGGACCAGGCGGTGCAGCTTGGCCCACACCCGGGCCTTGGTCCACTCGGCAAACCGGCGGTGGGCCGTGGCCCCGGACGGCCCGAACGACGCGGCGGGCAGCTGCTGCCAGGTGCATCCCGAGGTCGCCACGAACACGATCGCGGCCAGCACCTCACGGTCGCCGTGCCGGCGCCGGCCGCCGCCCTGGGGCCGCGAAGGCGCCTCCGGCACCACCCGCTGGAACAGTTCCCACAGCTCGTCCGGCACCAGCCGTTCAACGATCCCTGCCATGGCCGACAGCCTACCGAGCCAAATGAGATGACCTCTTAGGGCTCGCAGATCATTAACTCGTCTCTTTGATCTCCGTTTGGGTGAGGTCTGGAGTGAGGAAGACCGCGATGTCAGCAGGCGTGCGGAAGCGGG